>JAVVTR010000008.1:0-72968 GCA_036653535.1 Bacteroidales bacterium
CATAACCCAACAATAGTGAATCGTTTCGGTTCGCCTACCGAAGATGATATGTCGAGTGAGAGTTTTGCTTGCACGCCCGTAAGTGTGGTTTGCGAACGAATCACCTGCTCTGCAAGTTTAGTAATATCAGCTCTGGTGTAAGGTAGAACCGGGGCAGTTGCACTTCCGAAAATCTTCTTTGCACAGCGTGGGTGAAAATCCACCTCTTCCTCATTAAGCTGTTGATAACAATATAGGCATCTGTTCATAATGACTCTTTGTTTGTGATTGGCACTACACTAACCGAGCCGATGCAATCTTTGCAACAAGCCAACAATAGCGACATACGGTCACGGCGATTGATTTTCCAACTCTTCTCGGCAATATCCAAAAGCCAACCTTCAGGGATTAATCCATCAAAAAATGGGAATAGAATTTTTTCGTTGTACGGTTTTTCAGACAGAGGTATGGTGAGACTAATCGCTTCGGCTTCATCTAATTGAAGATAGCCCACATCATAGCGAAAAGTATAGCCATTTTCATCTTCTGTCAAAACTCCTGCAAGAAGTTTATGGTTGTATATTTTAGCTTGTCTCATCGGTTTTCAGGTTTGGTTATTGGAACAACGCCTACCTCAGCCCCAAAGAGGTTTAACACTTGATTTACTTTGTCAAGACGCAACGTCTGCTTTCCTTGTTCAAGTTCACGCACAAAACGCAAACCAACGCCCGATTTCTCGGAGAGTTCTATTTGAGTCAAGCTGTGCTCCTTGCGCATCTGCTTGACATACTCTGATAACGATATTGCATTCATATTATACCCTTTTGGGTGCAAATATAATAAAATTACTTGATATTATACCCTTTAGGGTATTAAATCATTCATACATCTTGCTATTATACCCGATTGGGTGCGATTTTCATTGACTAAACTTCATTGGTGGTATCGGAAACGGATACCTCTGTTCTTCTAACTCGGTGCGTTTAAACGCCTAAAACCCTATATGACGATAAAAGCATCCCTCACACAATCACTTTTCAAAAGTTGCTAAATCCACCTTATACAATATATGCCTATATAGAGGGTGATTGGGTTCTACTAGTGGATGATTGAACTCTTTTATACTGTCATACCTATTTTCTGCATCACGTGTTCTGATCGTTTGTTAGACAATGAGGTAAAAGAGATAATCTCTTTTAGTTTTAATTCGTCTTTTGCATAATTCAAACAAGCTGTGGCGGCTTCCGTAGCATACCCTTTGCCCCAAAATTCGGGCAAGAGTCGCCATAAGATTTCAACAGCCGGAGCAAAGTCTACTTCAAGGGTAACATTGTGCAATCCAACGAAGCCAACAAAAGCATTAGTTCCTTTCTCTTCTACTGCGTATGCTCCAAATCCATATTTCAAAAGCTTCTCCTGTATCTGATTATACATAGTCATGGTCTCTTCATAAGATAACGGTTCCAAAAAATACACCATGACCCTATCATCACTGTTCATTCTGGCAAGATGTGGGATATCCTCTTCTTTCCAAGAGCGTAGAATGAGGCGTGGGATTTCAATATATTGTTTCATATTGTTCGCCTTAATAGTTAATAGAGACACTCATATGCCTTCCAAATAGCCTTGCCGATTTTGGCAATTATGTCATATCCAGCATCTGTGCCAAGTGTAGAGTTGGTCAGAAAAATAGCGTATGCAACTCGTCTGCCGTCCTCTAATTCAATTATTCCGACATCGTTTTGTGCAGCGATAATACCTTAGCTGCCCACTCCCGAATATCCTGTTTTACGAGCAAAAGTAACAGTTTTAGGAACTAATCTATTGACCGAACCCGTAGAGGCACTTGCCATTACCTCCCACAAAACGGCCGTATTCGCCTTATCGAGCAATTTACCATCATTCATCAATCGAAGAAAATCAACCATCGCTTTGGGTGTAGTCCAATTATCGAACTGCACCGGCCATGAGCTTTGTAGCTCTTTTTCGGTATTGCGTATGTTGATTTTCTTTGCACCAAGGCGATTGATAATCTTTTGAATACGTGCCACACCTCCGATTTTGTAAATCAGAAAATCGGTCGCACTATTATCACTGTGAGCAACCATATAAGTCATCACACTTACCAACGGCAATCTCACACCATCAGGCCATCGCTCACGAATAGGGCTCCAAAGATCAGGAGACAAATCCGCTTTGGTTAGCGTAACACTGTCCGTCAACGAGAACTCGCCTATGCTTACGCAATCCAGCAGAGCCACTCCAACAGGAAACTTAAACACGCTCTGCATCGGGTACTTATCATTTCCGTTTATGGTTAAGTTCTGCCGTCTGCCCTAAACAAAGGTTAAGGTCACATAACAGTATCGATATAAATAGTAATGTATGCTAATCGCCCCTAATTACCAATTACTTTCCGATGCAGAACCGCCCGAAAATATTACCAAGAATGTCGTCTGAGATAATTTCTCCTGTAATTCGTCCTAAATGATCTAATGCCTGCCGTATATCCATAGCTAATAAATCTCCTGAAATTTCCGCATCTAAGCTTTTCGAAATACAAGATATATCTTTTAAAACCAAACACATAATTTCATAATGACGCGCATTAGTAAGAATAATTTGATCCGGCCCAATATCTACTTTTGCTAATTTTTTCAACTTTTGTTCCAAGCGATCTATCCCAGTGCCATACTTAGCCGAAATAAAAACCGTATCCTCTGATTCGTCCTTTTCTCCCCCGCCTTTTTCGCCCCCAAAGCTATCCACCTTGTTCCCAACATATAACACTTTTATCTTATCTAAAAAAGAGCCAGCACCCCTTTCCCTCATCCCTTTTGCCCTTTCCTTTTCTATCTCTTTTTTCCCCTCCATCTGTCCTTTTCCTGCGACCATGCCAGCCTTAAGCTTTCCAACCTCATCCACTTCCTTTTCCTTAGCCTCCAATACCCGTTCTTTCCATACCTGCTCTCCCCCAAGCAATTTATCCACCCCCGCTTTAGCCTGTATCAAAGACTCCTTTTCCATATCAAAAATATAAATCCACACACGAGCTTCCTGCATTTTTTGATAAGCCCTTTCTATCCCTGCAATCTCCACCTCATCCTGTGTATATCGCAAACCGGCCGTATCTATAAATTTATATTTCACCCCATCTATAACCCAGTTTTCTTCTATGGTATCCCGAGTGGTTCCTGGAATATCCGACACCAATGCCCTTTGTTCGTGCAATAAAACATTTAGTAGGGTTGACTTCCCCACATTAGGCTTTCCAATAATAGCAATAGGCACTCCATTTTTCAGGACATTTCCTAAGGCAAAAGAATTTTTCAATTCCTCTGTTTTTAGGCGAATTTCCTTTAGGAGCTCCCGTAATTGTCCTCTATCTGCAAATTCCACATCCTCCTCCCCAAAATCCAATTCAAGTTCAACCAAAGAAGCAAAGTCTACTAATTTTGCACGCAAAGAGGCTATTTCAGAAGAAAAGCCACCCCGTAATTGTTGCAATGCAATTTGATGCGTTGCCTTATTTTCAGAAGCAATTAAATCTGCCACCGCCTCCGATTGCGACAAATCTATACGTCCATTCAAAAAAGCGCGCATAGTAAATTCCCCGGGATCCGCCATTCGCGCACCCTGTTGCAATAAAGCCGCCAAAATTCGTTGCTGTATATACTCCGAGGCGTGACAAGAAATCTCCACCACATCCTCTCCCGTATAAGAATGGGGACTCAGAAAAAGGCTTACCACTCCTTCGTCTATAAGTCCATCCAAATCCCCAATCTCGGTAAAAAACAATCTATGAGAAGGCTTACCTTTTAAAGAAATCTTCACCACAGGATCCACTATATCCACCGCTAAAGAACCAGAAATGCGTATTACTGCAATTCCACCTTTTCCAGAAGGAGTAGCCACCGCACAAATCGTTTCCGATAATTTCCCATTTCCTCCTGCGGAATTTTCCTCTTTCGCCCCCTTACAACCCCTTTCCTTCCCGCCTACAGAAACATTCCCAAAAAGCTCTTTCTCCTTATTAAAAAAATTCTCTTTCCCCTTATTGGAAAAGTTCTCCTTCTCCGCAAAAAAATCCTTCTCAAACAAATCCACAATTACTTTTTATATTTATCCTTAATTTTATCTATTTGTTTTTTCAATGCATCCACACAAGCATCCACCGCTTCCTCAAAAGTATTGCATTGTTTAGAAGCAAATAAATCATCTCCAGGAATCACCACCCTAATTTCGGTAATTTTATTATCTAAATCATGTTCCTTATCCACTTTCAAAGTTACTTCCACCTTAATAGCTTGTGGCAAAAATGTTTCAATTTTACTTACTTTTTTATTAATAAAATCAACCAATTTATCATCCGCCTTAAACTTCACTGCATTTACAGACACTTCCATAATATCTCCTTTTTTTATGCTCTTCCGAGCGGTTTATAATTTATTTTATTTTAAGAGAACCAACTTAGGTCCCCTTCCATCTATGCCTTTACTCTAAACCCTCTTTTTCGCCCCTTGCTCTATTTTTTCACCCCCCGTATTTTCCCTTGCTAAGCCCTCGGATGTGCTTTTTTATACGATTGTTTTAACTTTTCTACCGTATTATGAGTATATACCTCCGTGGAAGCCAAACTACTATGTCCCAACAACTCCTTTACCGCATTTAAGTCGGCACCTTGGTTCAACAAATGAGTAGCAAAAGTATGCCGTAGTACATGAGGGCTGCATTTACTAAGAGTGGTATAGTGATGCAAACAACTTTTCACCATTCGATACACCGAACTTTTCGACATTGCCTGCCCTTTTTCCTTTACAAAAAACGGAAGAGCCCCCACGGTTTCCTGCTGCTTTTCTCTAAGTTTTCTATATTTTTCTATTTCTTTGCAAAGCACTTCCGTCATAGGTATGATGCGTTCTTTATTTCTTTTCCCTAACACTTTCACTTCCCGAGTGAGCACATCTACACACGAATCTTTCAAACCTAATAACTCCGAGAGCCGCATTCCTGTTCCATAAAACATTTCGATAATTAAATAATTTCTATAAGCAATAAAACTATCTTCCTCTACCTTGCGTTTTTCTATATTTTCCATTCGACTTTCTTCCACAAATACAGGAAGCCGTTTCGCAATTTTAGGTAAAGGAATATGAAGAGCCGGATTTTCCACCACCTCTTCTTGCTTCACACAATACTTATAGAAAGATTTTAAACTGGATATTTTACGATGTATACTCCGCTCCGACATCTTCTTTTCTACCAAGGAAACCACGTAAGAACGAATCATCTCGGTATTTACTTCCAAAATATTATACAAAAAATAGGACGAGTGCAGATAAACTAAGAATTGTTCTATATCCGCCCGATAAGCTTTTACCGTTTGTTTTGAATACCTTTTTTCGGCTTCTATATACGTTAAAAAACGTTGTATCATAACGCCTCTGCTTTTCTGCAAATATACAAAAAAAACGTAACTTTGCCGAGCTTTTAACAATTTTTAGCCTAAAAAAAAGCCCATGAATACAGACAATCACGATGAACTAAATTTAGCTTTTTTACTTCAAAAAGTAATAGAAATTAGCGAAAAAACTGCCGATTTTATTCGCTCCCAATCTTTAAAGATAACACAGGAAGACGTGGAATTTAAAGGAGCACACGACTATGTTACCTACGTAGATAAGACATCTGAAGCCCAATTAGTCGCATCCCTCTCTGAACTACTTCCTCAAGCCGGATTTATTACCGAAGAAGGCACCTCCATCAAACAAGGTCTCCGTTACCATTGGATTATAGATCCCTTAGATGGAACCACCAATTTTATACATGGCATTCCTTTCTATTGCATTAGTATTGCCCTACAAGACAAACAAGCAAAATCATTAGACCTCCCATCCTCCATGCCCGAAGGGGAAATTATTTTGGGTTTGGTTCACCATATTAGCTCCAACGAAAAATTTTATTCGCACAAAGGTATTCCCGCTTTTGTTAATGGAAAAGAAATTCACGTAAGCGGCAAAAATGACTTAGAAAACAGCCTTTTAGCAACAGGATTCCCCTACTACGATTACGAACGCCTATCTTCTTATATGAAGCTATTAGAATACACTATGCAACATACTGCTGGGGTAAGACGCTTAGGCTCCGCCGCCTTAGA
This sequence comes from Bacteroidales bacterium, assembly GCA_036653535.1. Classification (GTDB taxonomy): domain Bacteria; phylum Bacteroidota; class Bacteroidia; order Bacteroidales; family P3; genus JAVVTR01. The sequence continues at coordinate 6,137 of JAVVTR010000008.1, forward strand.
TTTAGCCTATGTAGCCTGCGGACGCTGCGAATTATTCTATGAATACGGGCTTCGTCCATGGGATGTAGCTGCCGGACAATTTTTAGTAAAACAAGCAGGGGGAAAAGTGTGCGATTTTAATGGAGGGAACCAATATTTGCACGGCAAAGAAATTGTAAGTGCCAACCCTACTATTTTATCCTCTTTTCTAAAACTTTTAAAACAATTTATCCCCAGCAAACTCTCCTTGTTATTTCTACTTTTTCTTTGGGTTTGGCCCCTCTGTGCCAATAGTAGCACCCCTTCTGAAGATATAAAACACAAAACTTCTATCCCCATTTTGTATCGTTATAGCATAGAGGAAGAAATAGGCCCCGCCTCCACAAGAATCACGAAAAACGCATTGAAAGAAGCCCATAAACTACATGCGGATATCCTATTATTGGAATTAAATACCTTTGGGGGAACCCTAAACAGTGCAGATGAAATTCGCACTCTTTTACTTAATGAAAGCCTTCCAGTGTACGTATATATCAACACCAATGCAGCCTCCGCTGGAGCTCTTATTTCTATTGCTTGCGACCGTATTTATATGAATCCCGCATCTTCTATCGGAGCTGCCACCGTAGTAGACCAGCAGGGAAAAATTCAAGCAGAAAAATATCAATCTTATATGCGAGCCATGATGCGTTCTACCGCACAATCCACTGGGAGAGATCCTCTTATTGCCGAAGCCATGGTAGATCCTCGTATTTATGTTCCTGGCATTCATGATACAGGAAAAGTTATTACTTTCACTGCCGAAGAAGCCTTGAAATATGGCTACAGTCAAGGTACTTATGCCTCCATACACGAATTAATATCCTCTACCGAACTTCGAAATTATAAGGAAGTAAAACAGGAAATAAAAGCTACCGATAAAATTATTCACTTTCTCATTCATCCAGTAGTAAGTGGAATTTTAATTATGCTTATTATCGGAGGCGTTTACTTCGAATTACAAAGTCCTGGTATAGGTTTCGCTTTAACAGTAGCCATAATAGCGGCCTTGCTCTATTTTGCCCCTCTCTACATAGAAGGCTTAGCCACACACTGGGAGATTTTAATTTTCTTAGCTGGACTTATTCTTTTAGCCATAGAAATTTTTGTAATACCCGGTTTTGGTATAGCGGGCATAAGTGGTATTTTCTGTATCTGCACAGGGCTCACCTTAGCACTAATAGACAATTGGGGATTTAATTTTCGTTTCGTAGCCCCCTTGCGTTTATTAGAAGCTGTAGCCGCCGTCCTAATGGGTACGCTCACCGCCCTTATCGGTGGTTTTTTCCTTAGTAAACGCCTTTTTACTAAAAGAGTCGGGCGATATGCCTTATCTTTAGATACAGAGCAAAAACGAGAAGAAGGCTATATCTCCGTTAATTTACCCGAACATCAACGTTGGCTTGGCTCTATCGCTATTAGCGAAAGTGTTTTGCGCCCCAGCGGAAAAATTAGAATAGGAGAATCTATTTATGATGCTACTGCCGAAAGCGGTTTTATAGATAAGGGAGTAGAGGTACGCATTATGCGCTTTGAAAACGCCCAATTTTTCGTACGCAAACACATACACGCATAATGAAAATAGAAAAAAAGATAGAATCTATAGAAATCATGGCTCCAGTAGGCTCATACGAAGCGCTACACGCCGCCATACAAGCAAAAGCAGACTCTGTTTATTTTGGAGTTGGGCAGTTAAATATGAGAGCCCGTGCAGCCGTTAATTTTACGATAGAAGACCTTTCTAAAATCGTTTCCATTTGTCAAATAAATAAAGTAAAAACCTATCTAACCCTAAATACTATTATTTACGACCAGGAAATGGAAGAAATGAAACGTATTTTAAACGAAGCACTTAAACAAGGAATTTCAGCCGTAATTGCATCGGATTGGGCGGTAATTACCTATGCTCGACAAATCGGTTTAGAAGTACATATTTCTACTCAATGTAATATCACTAATTTGGAAGCCGTAAAACTTTATGCCCCTTATGCCGATGTAATGGTTATGGCCCGTGAACTTTCTTTAGAACAAGTAGCCTATATTATTAAACAAATTGAAAAAGAAAATATCCTTGGACCTAAAGGCGATAAAATAAAAATTGAAATTTTTGCCCACGGAGCCCTTTGCATGGCAGTTTCAGGTAAATGTTATCTTAGCTTAGATCATTATAATCAGTCGGCCAATAGAGGAGCTTGTTTGCAACTGTGCCGTCGCCCATACCAATTAAGAGAAGTAGGAGGAGAAATAGATATAACCGTAGATCATGAATATTTATTATCACCCAAAGATCTGAAAACCGTAGATTTTTTAGATCGTATTGTAGAGGCTGGAGTACGAGTGTTGAAAATTGAGGGGAGAGGACGCTCGGCCGATTATGTAAAAACAGTTACTAAAGTTTATAAAGAAGCAACGCAAGCCTATATAAATGGGAATTACACCCAACAAAACCTTTGCCTTTGGAATGAAACTTTGGAAAGAGTTTACAACCGAGGTTTTTGGAGTGGGTACTATCTTGGAAGGCCCATGGGAGAATGGACCAAGCAGTACGGCTCTAAGGCAACTAAACGAAAAACATACGTAGGAAAAGTCACCAATTATTTTTCACAAATTAAGGTCGCAGAAATAAAAATAGAAGCAGAATCTTTACATATTGGAGATGAATTTGTAATTATAGGATCCAGCACAGGAGTTTACGAAGATACCCTTTCTGAACTTCGAGTAGATTTAAACACAGTAAAACAAACCAAAAAAGGAGAATATTGTTCTATTCCAGTAAAAGAATTACTTAGACGTGGCGATAAAGTCTATCGATTAGATACACCTTCCTTGGAGGAATAAGTATTTAATACTGTCACAAAGTATGACTACAAGGGAAAAGTATGGATACAAGGAATTTGGCCTCTCTTATAGTAAAAAATAGTGGATGGATTATTTGTAATATCCCAAGTTATCCGTAACTTTGAATCCTTATCTCTCTATAAAAGAGATTGCCAAAAACAAAAATTGGTCTAACTTCAACTAAAAAAAATAATAATATGAAAAAAGAAAATCGTTATGCTAAAAGCATTGAATTGTTAAATAAATCCATCAATGATGAAATGACTGCCGTTCATCAATATATGTATTTTCATTTTCATTGTGACGATCAAAACTACGACCTCTTATCCGGTCTTTTCCGTCGCACCGCTATTCAAGAAATGATGCACGTAGAACGTTTAGCCGAAAGAGTACTATTTCTTAAAGGAGAAGTAGATATGAAGATGAGTGGGGAAGTAAAAAAAGTAACCGAAGTGAAACCAATGTTGGAAATGGCTTCTAAAATGGAAAACACCACCATTATGGACTATAATAAATATGCCAATGAATGTGCACAGAACGCCGACTCTGCTACCAAGAAAATTTTCGAAGACTTAGTAGTAGAAGAAGAAAATCATTGCGATCAATTCGATAATGAAATCGAAAATCTAAACAATTTTGGCGATAATTATTTAGTACTACAATCTATGGAACATAGCAAAAATATAGCAAACGGAACTCCCGCCGAATAAGCTTGCCATTAGATAAAAAATAAAACTCTCTTAAAACCGTTGTAGAACCATAAAAACAAAGTTTTACAACGGTTTTTTTATATTCATTCCCCTATCTCGAACTGGATTCTCGTATTCTCTTATTTTCTTATCCGCCCTCTTATTCTCCAATCTTAAATAAAGTAGAAGCATTCGCATTGGTAATTTCCGATACCCTCTCAGGGGCACAATGCTTTATCTCCGCCATTTTATACCCTATCAAAGGCAAATAACTACTTTCGTTAGGCTTGCCTCTATAGGGATGAGGAGCCAAAAAAGGTGCATCTGTTTCCAATACCAAATGCTCCAAACCTATTTTTTCCACGGTTTCTGGAAGATGAGAGTTTTTAAAAGTTAATACCCCGCCTATGCCCAAATAGAAACCTAAATTTATAGCTCTTACGGCTTGCTCGTAACTTCCGCTATAACAATGAAAAACACCATGCAATGAACCGTTTTGTTCTTCTTTTAAAATGGCTATCGCTTCTTCAAAAGCATTCCTTATATGTAAAATCAAAGGTAAATCATATTTTTTTGCCCATTGTATTTGCAAACGAAAAGCTTGTTTTTGCGCATCCAAAGATGTTTTATCCCAATACAAATCCATCCCTATTTCCCCTATTGCTCTATAAATGGGATTATCGGCTTGGCAACAGTAAGCCCCCTGTTTTCCTTGTAGATTTTCCTCTAAACTCGTTTGCAGGGAAAATAACACTTCCTTAAAATTCTCTTTAACTTCTGTAGGATGCAAACCTATGCTTGGAAAGGCATGTGCAGAATGTCGTTTACAAAAATCTAAAATAGGTTTAACAGAATCTAAATCCACTCCGGCCAAAATCAATTTATGTACACCGGCTTCTAAGGTTCTTCTCATACAATCCTCTTGCTCTTGTATGCTTGGCTGCATATAAATATGCGTATGTGTATCTATCCATTGTATCATTTTGCAAAGATACAGCAAATGCCCATATCAAAATTAAAAATTCTGTATCTTTGTGCTCGTAGAATTAAGCCCTATTTAAATGTTTCACCGAACTATTTCCATACTAAAATTACCCTTGGTATTGGTACTGCTTCTTGCAGCAGGTTCTTCCTATGCACAAAATTACAAAGCCGATATACTTGGCCCCGATTTTATTCAAAAGACTATCGTTATGCCCAAAGACTATGAAGGACGAGTGGTCATTACGGTAGTGAAGCGCAAACTTATCAGTAATACTACCCACGCTATTCTTTATATTCACGGATATAACGATTATTTTTTTCAAAAAGAAGCTGCAGAAAAATTTTCAGAAAAAGGATATAGATTTTATGCCGTAGATTTAAGAAAATATGGTCGTTCTTACCTCCCCAATCAATACCCTTTTCAAGTAAAATCTCTATACGAATATTTTGCCGATATTGACTCTGCTTTAGCTCTAATAAAACAAGAAGGTGGTAAGGAAATCGTGTTAATGGGACACTCCACAGGAGGTCTTATAAGCAGTTTATATTGTCATTACCATCGCCAAAACTTACCTATCAAAGCCCTAATTCTAAACAGTCCGTTTTTAGATATGAACTTATCTCCCTTTCTAGAGAAAGTAGGCGTTCCCTTATGTTCCGGACTGGGAGCAATTTTTCCTAATGCCAAACTTTCTATGGGAATGAGTACAGCCTATGCCGAGAGCCTTCTTGCTAAATATCACGGAGAATGGAGTTTTGATACCACCAAAAAATATCCTTTAGCTCCCAAAATTACCTTAGCTTGGGTCCGAGCCATACATAAAGGACAAAAGAAAGTGCAAAGTGGCTTGAATATCCCCTGCCCCGTACTGTTGTTGTTTTCTAATCAAAGTACAAACCTCAAAAAATGGACTCCCGAGCATCAAAAAAGAGACGCCGTATTAGACGTAAACGATATAGCTTACTATGGCAAGATGTTGGGAAAAGATGTTATTCCGGTGGAAATTCCCAATGGTTTGCACGATTTACTACTCTCTTCCAAAGAAACTCGAAATAAAGTTTATCAAACTATTTTTCACTTTCTTGCCTCCTTATACTAAGCATTCATGAAGCCAAAAATATTAATTATACGATTTAGTGCCTTAGGCGATATTTTAATGTGTACCCCACTTATTCGCTGTTTACATTTGCAAATGAAGGCGGAAATATATTTTCTTACCAAAAAATCGAATGCGGTTATTTTGAAAGAGAATCCTCATATTCACCAAATAATTGTATTAACCGATTTATGGCAAACTCTACATTTGCTGAGAAACGAGCATTTCGATTTAATAGTAGATTTGCACAAAAATTTACGCTCTTTTTTCTTTCGTTTTTTTTTAGGATGTCATGCTCCGGTAGTATCCTACCCAAAATATACATTCCGACGTTATCTATCCATACACCTGCATCAAAAACAATGGCTCCCCAAAGACCATGTATGCGACCGCTATTTTAAAGCCGTAAAAAAATACAAAGTACACAACGATGGCTTAGGCATGGAATATTATAATTTTGCACCCGAAAAAAGCCTACCACTTTCCATGCAACAAATTTGCCAATCCTCTTCTAATCCCTATCTAATTATTGCCATTGGAAGCCGACATGCTACCAAACAAATGCCCATAAAAAAAATAGTTTTTTTATGCCAAAACATTCCTTTTCCTATCCTTTTGGTGGGAGATAAAAACGACCAAGCCAAAGCCCTTAGTATTCAAAAACAAATTTCTAAAGAAGATTCTTCCACTCCTGTATGGAATATGTGTGGATTGCTTTCTTTCGACCAAACAGCCACATTGGTTTTACATGCCAATCTTATTATTAGCGGAGATAGCGCACTAATGCACCTATCTGCGGCACTGCAAAAAGATTTAATTTCCGTATGGGGAAGTACCGTTCCGGAATTAGGTATGTATCCCTACTATCCAATGGGCAGTGAGGCTGTGCATACCCTCTTTGAAAACAAAAATTTACGGTGCCGACCCTGCCATAAACATGGGTATGATCGTTGTCCTAAAAAACATTTTTGTTGCATGAATGATTTGGATTTTTCCTCTATTGCATTGGCAGTAGAACGTATATGGAAACACACTACGCCAAAAATATCTTCTCCTAAAATTTACAACATGAACGAAAACAATCTTCTCCCCAATCAAGACCCTGCCTCCACTCCAGGACAAGCTATAGAACGACTAATACGCATATTGACTTTGCTCAGAAAAGATTGTCCTTGGGATAAAAAACAAACTTTTGAAACACTTCGCTGCTTAACTATAGAAGAAACTTACGAACTTTCCGAATCTCTTTTAGAAAACGAACCGGAAGAAATAAAAAAAGAATTGGGTGATTTACTGTTACATATTGCCTTTTACTCACAAATAGGAGCCGAAAAGAATTTGTTTGATTTCACCATGGTCACTAATGGTATCTGTGAAAAACTAATTCGTCGACATCCTCATATTTTTTCCGATGTACAAGCCAATACGGCAGAACAGGTAAAACAAAATTGGGAAGAAATAAAGCTCAAAGAAGGAAGTAAGCATTCTGTGTTAGCTGGTGTTCCCTCCTCTTTACCCGCTACCGTCAAAGCTTTTCGTATTCAAGAAAAGGCAAGAGGCGTTGGTTTCGATTGGGATAATTCCGATCAAGTTTGGGATAAAGTATTGGAAGAATTAGACGAATTAAAAGTAGAGGTAAGCAAATGGAAAACGCAAAAGACAGAAGAACAACATTCTCGTATGAATTCCGAATTGGGAGATTTGTTATTTGCAATTATTAACTATGCACGCTTTATAGATGTCAATCCAGACGATGCTTTAGAACATACGAATAAAAAATTCATACGCCGTTTTAAATACTTGGAAGAAAAAACTATTATGCAGGGCCAATCCCTGCATGAGCTGACCTTAGATCAAATGAATGTCTATTGGAACGAAGCCAAAACTTTAGAAAGCGATAATCTTTAAACGATAAGTATATAAGCAATAGAAAGAAATTATTTATATTGCTTGCCGCTTTAAGTCCTTATAGTTTAGAAGTTCCTATATTTAGAAATTCCATGCGCTATCATTGACCATAGACAAACACATACATAGCTTATTAATATAATAATAATTGAGGTTCCCCTTCCTCCACTTGTCCTATAATTTTAGTATAAGGATAAGCACCTTTGCGAAGGTCTTCTACCAAAGCCTCTGCTTTAGAAGCCGAAACCGACATCAAAAGTCCTCCCGACGTTTGAGCATCACAAGCCAACATTTTTCGAGTTAAACTCACCTTAGGATCTACCACTAAGAAAGGAGCTACAAAATCTAAATTTTTAAATGTGGTTCCTGGAATACACCCCATTTCCAAAAGATTTAAAACCTGAGGAAAAACAGGTAATGCAGATGTTTGTATCTTTAATTTCACCTTAGAAGCCAAAGCCATTTTCCAGGCATGCCCCAACAAGCCAAAACCAGTTACATCGGTTGCACATCTTACCTCATATTTCCGCATAAGTTCTGCACCCTCTTTATTGAGTAATTGCATTTGCTCCAAAGATAATTCATAAGCCTCTTTATTCGCTAATTTCAGTCGATGAGCCGCTGCCAAGACACCTGTTCCAAGAGGCTTCGTCAACAATAATATTTCCCCCGCTAAAGCCGAAGCATTGCTTATTATTTTTTTAGGATGAACCGTCCCTACTACCGCCAATCCATATTTAGGAATTTCCTCTTCTATAGTGTGTCCTCCCATCGTAAAAGCACCAGCCTCCGTTACTTTTTCTTGCCCCCCCAATAAAATATCATGCAAAATTTTCAAAGGTATTTTAGTAGAAGGGAACATAGTTAAATTTAAAGTTAGTAAAGGAGTCCCACCCATAGCATACACATCACTTAAGGCATTACAGGCAGCAATACGGCCAAACACACAGGCCTCCGAACAAATAGGAGGAAAAAAATCCGTAGTTACAATCAAGGCCATTTCTTCATTTATCTTAAAAACTCCAGCATCATCATGGGTTTCTATATCCACTAAAATACGAGAATCTTTGAGCATGGGAATATCTTGCAACAACTCCGTTAATTTTCCGGCAGGCAATTTAGCCGAACAGCCCCCATTTTCCACTGTTTGCAACAAATCAAAAAAGACATTTTTTTTTCCATTGTCGCCCCCTTTCTTTGGCAAATTTTCCGGCATAATATTTTTCATGATTTCTACTTTTTTCTATTTACAATGGATTTTATCCTTTAGAAGCCATACCACCCCTAATATCGTTCCATTTTCATAGACCCTTATTTTATTTATCAGACAAAATCGCTTCTATGCTTTTTTCTTTCCATAAACGCTGCAAATAATCTTCCTCTTCTTTTGGAAAGATCAAAGACATACCACAAGGAGATGAAGGCGGGCCTACAACTGGCATTAACTTACAATTCACCCCTGCTTTACAAGCAATTTCTTCAGCCTGCATTAAAATTCTAATTTCTGTAAACACAGCCTTCCTTTCCATAGTTGATAGTATCAAGTATAAATTAAATTACAAATAAATCACCGAACCTGCCTCCGCCAACACATTAGCAATAGTAAACATATTACTAATGGTCCCAACAGCTACCTTTTCTTTTACTCCATAATAATCGATACAAGTTCCGCAGAGGTATATTTTTACTCCCATTTTTTCCAACTTTTGCAAAGAATCTAAAACAGGAGAACCCCTTAATACCCATTTTACCCCTTCGTTATAAAAACAAAGGCTCAAGGGATGAGTATCTATTTCTGGTAAAGCATTTAAATACGCTTTTAATAAAACATCTCCTAATTTAGGATCTCCACTCCCCATTTGCAAAGATTTTATTACCACTACATAAAATCCTATTTTTGATTTCGTATTCTCTATCTCTTTTTCCGTTTTACAAGATAAATCATTTTCCATACACTCTGTCTCTTGCGATTCTATCCAATCGCTACCCTCTATTCCACTGAAAAATAAATGAAATTCTTTCTTTTCATCCTCTATTTCCTTATAAGAAATACCCAATTCTCTTAAATAATTCTTAAGATTTTGAAGCGAAATTTCATTATTACATATAATTTCAAAATCCGTATTCTCTGTAGCAGCAAGAAGCGCACGCTTCGTTAAAATTAATGGCGTTGGACAAGCCAAGCCTCTGACATCTATCGTTTCCATTTATACTCTTGTTTTACCTATTTTTTTGTAATGCTTTTATTTTTATTCTTTTTCTATCTCTATTTACAAGGTTTTTCTTCTTCTAAACCTTTGCTCAAATTTAGAATTTCATTCGACATGATTTCTGCGCTTTTAGAGCCTCCATCATATTGTATTTTAGTTTTTCCTGAGCGCTGCTGCAAAGAATAAGCATATTGTTTATCGTAATAATTTAAAGCCAATAGAGCTGCAGAAGCTATATCCCCTACTTGTATGTAATTTATGGCTTTATCTGTAATATCATAGCCTAAACGTTTACGAATTTTTTCGAAAGAAGATACCAAAAGTTCAGAAGAAAAAGTACCATACTCTGCAAGTACTCTTCCTAAACGAGAAGTTTTATCGCCATCCACCCAAATGGTATCGGCCTTTTGTAAGCATGCAAAAAAATCTAATGGTAAAACAACTCTGCCAATATTTAAACTTTCTCCCTCACACCACACCGGTCTTTCCACTTCGAAACCCGACAAAGCATGATGCAATAAATTTGCCATAGTTTCATTATTGGGTTGCTCTTTAAAATCTAATCCTCCGAACACCGAACCTTTATGCCTGGCTAAACCTTCCAAATCCAAAACTTGTTCTCCCTTATCGGCCAAAGCATGCAATATATCGGTCTTTCCACAAGCAGTGGGTCCTGCAAGTACTATAAATTTCCAAGGATATTTTAATAAATCAGAAAACTCTTGACGATAGGCCTTATAACCACCTGGGAAAACCTCCACCTTCATGTCTATTAAAGAAAATAGCCAAGCCATACTGGAACTGCGCATTCCCCCTCTCCAACAATAAAGACACAACTTCCCATTTTGTGCTATTTTTTTTCCTTGCTGTAATAGAATCGACAAGCGAGGTCCAAGCAATTGCAAGCCTTTTTCTACTGCGGCTTCTTTGCCACAACGAGCATAAATGGTTCCCACTTCCACTCTTTCTTCATTAGAAAATAAAGGTAAATTAACTGCTCCAAAAATATGACCCTGCTCAAACTCCGCCGGAGTTCTTACATCTACCCAAAGACAAGCATCCTTTTGGATCATCTTATAAAAAAGGATTATGATATTTTTCGTATTCCACCGTCGTACGACCTCCATGACCAGGTCTAACCGTATAATGATCGTCTAATACAAAAACACGATTCAAAATACTTTCTCTAAGAAGATCGTAATCGCCCGTTTTTAAATCGGTTCTACCTATACTTCCCCTAAAAAGAACATCTCCCGAAAAAACAGTTTCCGCATCCGAACAAACAAAACATACACTTCCTTGACAATGTCCAGGAGTGTAACGTACTTCCATAGAGGTATTCCCAAATTTAATATGCGAGCCTTCTTCAAAAAAAACTAAATTTTCAGGCATTTTTTCCACGGAGAAACCAAACATTTTCGCACTATCCGAAACATAACAAAGCATTTCTTCTGCTTTACTATGCAATTCCAAAGGCAAAGCGTAATGGGCACAAATCCTCTCGGCCCCCATAACATGATCAAAATGCGGATGGGTCACCAAAACATGCACTATTTTTATTTTTTCGTCCTGGGTAAAACAAAATAATTTTTCAAACTCCTTCTCCGTAGCACAGCCCGGATCTATAATTACCCCTTCCCCATTAGAATCGTAAACCACATACATATTCATTTCTATGGGATTTACGGAAAAAGTTTTTATCTTTATCTCTTTATTATTATCCATGTTTTAAATCTTATTTAAATGGGGAATTAGGTTCTTTGGCCATATATTCGTAAGTCATATCTTCTACTAATCCTGGGAAAACTTTTCCAAGTAGAATAGTTATTTTCCCAATAGGAGTAAGAACCAAAGAACGTTTTTTATGATCTATAGCCCATAAAATTTTGTGGGCTACTTCAAAAGAGGTCATCATTTTATTTTCATCTCGCGGGGTTTCTCCCTGAGGAAAACCTTCTCCATTTAAAGCAAGACTGCGTATATTAGAAGAAGTGAAACCTGGACAAGCAATAAGAACATGGAGCCCTTTCTTACGATTTTCTATTCTTATCGTTTTTAAAAGAGCTTGCATCGCCGCCTTGGAAGCCGAATAAGCCGCTCTACCAGGCAAACTTTGGTATCCTGCAATAGACGAAACGCCAACCAAACTCCCTTTATTTTCTAATAAATATTTAAGCGCATAATGAGAACAATAGGTGGAACCCCAAAAATTAACATCCATCAATCTTCTTAATACCGATAAATTGCATTTATCAAAAAGACTCCGCATAGAAATACCGGCATTATTAATCAGCACATCAATTCGTCCAAAATGTTGATGGGTTTTTTCTACCCAATTCTCGCAATCGACTTCCACACTCACGTCCGTTTTTACCACAAGGACCCTTTCTTTTATTTCTTCTTCCGAAAGTATTTCCGTTATATATTCTCTAATCATCGAATCTCTACGAGCAGCTAAGGAAACCTTGTATCCAGATTGAAGTAATTTAATAGCTAATGCCTTTCCTATGCCCGACGAAGCTCCGGAAATCATAGCCACTTTATTCTTATGTTGTCCTACATAGTCTTTTTTTAAAATCATACTTTTCTCGTCTTAGTTAATAATGTAGAAAAAGTTAAATAAAGCACACGACTTACCAACCTACATGTTATAGGTTAGTAGAAAATGCTCCATTTTATTTAACTTTCTTAAGTTGCAAATTTAAGATTTTTTTACGATAAAAAATATAATTACATTTGCAAGCCTTGAAGATATCTTTCATTTAGACGAAAAAGAAGTATTCTTTTTTGTCTAAATGAAAGTACTTGTACATTAATGGGAAGTATCCATAAATTATATTATTATGAAATGAACAGGAGTTTCATAACTCCTATTTGTTAAAATTATTTGCTTATGAAAAACATACAAATCCGATTAATTACCATGAATTTCCTACAGTTTTTCGTATGGGGTGCTTGGTTAATTTCTTTAGGAGGCTATATGGGAAGTAGTCTTCATTTTGAAGGTGGACAAATTGGATCTATTTTTGCTTGCATGGGTATAGCCTCTCTTATTATGCCAGGAATTATAGGCATTATAGCCGACAAATGGATCAATGCAGAAAAAGTATTAGCTTGCTCTCATTTACTTGGAGGGGGCTTATTGTTTTTTGCTTCCATGCAAACGGAATACACTCCTATGTATTGGGCCATGCTACTTAATCTCTTATTATACATGCCCACTCTTTCTTTAGTAAATACTATTTCTTACAACGCCCTATCTAAGGCCCATTTAGATATAGTAAAAGATTTTCCTCCCATACGTGTTTGGGGTACTGTGGGCTTTATTTGCGCCATGTGGTTGGTAGATTTAACCGGCTACAAAGATTCCCATATTCAATTAGTGGTGGCCTCGGTAGCCTCTATTATTTTGGGACTATATTCTTTTACGCTTCCGGCAGCTCCTCCAATTAAATCCGAAAGTAAAAATTGGGTCTCTGCATTTGGATTAGATGCACTTCATCTTTTCAAGAGAAAAAAAATGGCTCTTTTCTTTCTCTTCTCCGTTTTATTAGGGGCGGCTCTTCAAATAACCAATACTTTTGGAACCCCTTTTTTAAACAGTTTTAAAGAAATTCCAGAATATGCAACTTCTTTTGGAGTAACTCACCCCGTAATTCTTCTTTCCTTATCCCAAATATCGGAAACTCTCTTTATTTTAGCTATTCCTTTTTTCATGAAACGCTTCGGAATAAAACAAGTTATGCTTATGAGCATGCTTGCTTGGGTCTTTCGCTTCGGTCTTTTTGGATTCGGAAATCCCGGAAGTGGATTACCTTTACTTATTCTCTCTATGATTATTTATGGTATGGCTTTCGACTTTTTTAATATCTCCGGCTCTCTTTTTGTCGCATTAGAAACCACCGAGAAAATCCGTGCCAGTGCTCAAGGACTTTTCTTTATGATGACTAACGGTTTAGGTGCCATTATGGGAGGGTATGCCAGCGGAGCCGTTGTAGATTACTTCTCTGTTTATAAACAAGTAGATGGCATTTCTATGCTTATTAGTAGGAATTGGCAATCCATTTGGTTGGTATTTGCTGGATATGCTTTACTAATAGCCATTCTCTTTGCCATTTCTTTTAAATATAAAAAAAATGCCGCCCAAGAAGAAGCAGAAGTGGGATAAAAATAGGATCTAGTTGCAAAATCTCTATTTTCCTCCTTTCTACCCTTAAAGTAGAAAGAAAATTACATTTATCCCCTCCTATATTTCAATCTTTTTTACATAAAAAGTGAAAAATATTTGTCTATTAAAAAAAATAAACCTACTTTTGCAACCTCAAATCGGAGGTCACGTAGCTCAGTAGGTAGAGCACATCCCTTTTAAGGATGGGGTCCTGGGTTCGAATCCCAGCGTAACCACAGTTAAAAGGCTAATATTACACAAATTACTGGTAATTTTAGCCTTTTTTTTGTTTTCCCTATTTTGCAAGCCTAATCCCCTTTCCTTCCTCCATTCAAAATCGTTTTCTATTATTTTGAATAAACATCCAAAATAATCCCCTATAAAACGAACAGGAACTCAAGAGCTCAAGCAAAAGTATAAAACAACCTTCCTATGGACAAAGCCGACGATTGCTCGCCTCCGCAAAGCTCAAACCTGCGTTTTGGCTCTACCTCTGCTTAAGGTAATGGTCCCACTCGTCCTAATTAGTTAAAATTGTTTCCTTATGAAAGTTTTATTTTTATCGGCATGGTATCCTAATCGTTACGACTCTATGTCGGGCCTTTTTGTGCGCAAACATGCCGATGCCGTATCCCAATTTTGCGAGGTTCATGTTCTGTATCTCCACCAAAATCCTGCTATAAAAAAAATGGAATACGTAGAAACCACCTATCATAATATCCAAGAGCACTATCTTTACTATCCTTTTTCTTCTTCCTATTGCCTAAAAATTTTCTTCTTTTTTAAAGCATACTGTATAGGTTTAAAAAAAATTTTTTCTTCTTGGGGAAAGCCAGATTTGGTTCACGCTAATATATTAACCCGACACGGTATAATAGCTTATTTACTATATATCCGCTATAATATCCCCTACGTAATTACAGAACATTGGAGCCGTTATTTACCTCAAAATTTTTCCTACACTGGAATTTTACGCAAAAGCATCACCAAGCGCATCGTAAAAAAAGCTGCTGCCGTTCTACCGGTTTGCCTCAATTTAAAAAATGCCATGATCGCTCAAGGCTTAAAAAACCCTAACTATATTACCGTTAATAATGTGGTAGACGATTTCTTTTTTAAATCGCCTTCAGCTTCAACGACAGAAACTATTCCACCCCGAAAAATTAAGCGAATTTTATATGTATCCTGCTTTGATGAAAAATCTAAAAATGTCTGTGGTTTATTACGTGCATTAAAACAATGTAGTTTAATTAGAACCGACTTTGAATGTATTTTAGCAGGAACTGGAAAAGATCAACAGATGGCTGTAGATTACGCCAAAACCTTAGATCTACCAAGCCCTCTTTTACGTTTTGTCGGCGAACAAAACCCGGAAGAAATAAGACAGTGGTTATACAATAGTGATTTTCTAGTCTTGTTTTCTAATTATGAAAATGCTCCCGTTGTTCTATCGGAAAGTTTTGCCACTGGAACCCCTGTTTTAGCTACTAAAACAGGAGGTATCCCCGAAATGGTAACGGCCGAAAATGGTTGTTTAGTTTCCCCTAAAAAGGAAGAGGAACTAAGCAAAATGCTTAGTTTTATGTTAGACCATTTCCAAGAGTTTAATGCAGAAAACATTCGCAAGAACGCTCTAAAATACTCTTTTCTAAAGGTGGGAGAACATCTCGAAAGTATCTATCGTCAAACAATTAAACCCAATTAAAAACGTTTCGTATATCCATGGCAATATGGAAGCATATGCTTGTTTTCATAATAATTTTGATGTTCCTCTTCCGCTTTCCAAAAAGTAGAAGCAGGAATTAGTTTTGTAGCTATTTTATAGCCTTTATTACTTAATCTATTTATCATCTTTACGGCCGTTTCTTTCTGCTTTGCCGTAGTATAAAAAATAGCGGATATATACTGGTGCCCAATATCGGGACCCTGTCCCCCCATCTGCTCCGGGTCGTGAATTTCAAAAAATCTTTGCACCAAATCTTGATAAGAAATTTTCTCGGGATGAAACAGAATTCTTACTGCCTCTATATGTCCTGTATTTTTCCGGCACACTTCCTCATAGGTAGGTTTCTCTAAGGTTCCCCCTATATATCCTACATCTATAGAATCTATTCCTGGTAATTTTTTCATCCAATATTCCACTCCCCAAAAACAACCACCAGCAAAAATAGCTGTGTCTAAAATAGCCTTCCCCTCCGCATTTCCAATAAAATCTAAAGAAATAGAATTTACACAATGACGAACATTTTTGGGCGTAAGATTTTCACCAATAAATACATGCCCCAAATGAGCACCACAATGGGCACAAGTTATTTCGGTTCTACGCCCATCCGCATCCATAGTTCTATGGATAGCTCCTTTGATTTCATCATCAAAACTCGGCCATCCACAGCCCGAATCAAATTTATCGGAAGACCTGTATAAAGCTTCTCCACATCTTTTGCAAACATAGGTTCCATCTTCTTTATATTGATAATATTGACCAGAAAAAGGCATTTCCGTTCCTTTATCCAATATTACTTTTTGTTCTTCCTCTGTTAAAGTTTTCATAGTTTGTGATATTAACGGGTTTGTAAATAATATAAAAATAAAAAATAACAAGTATTTGAATGTTACTTTCATATATTTCCTCCATCTGTTAAAATAATCCTCTTGCTTAGGGTTCAAATATAGTAATTTTCTACATGCTTACCACAAATATTGCCTGCTATATCCGTAGACAAACATCAGGTTTTGCATCTTAAATAGAGGTAAGCAACGTTCTCTATACCAAAAAACAAGCCGGTTCCACAAATGGAAATAAGCAGCTTAAAGTGGAATTAACCAAAACCAATTTGTCTTAATACAAGCAATTTTTTGTTTTTTATTTGCTTATCTTTCATCGTTATTTTTATCACATATACTCCAAGTGGAAAATTTGTAAGAAAAATATTCTACCGAATTGGATTTGAAAATAAAAAGCTTACTTCTAACGCCCTTTTATTTTTAAAATTTAATGGACTAACTTTAGATTTAATAAATAGTTGTATATGCTCCCTCTCTATTCTAATCTTTTCCTCTTTTGCCGAATGTGTGAATTTTATCCGGCCATTTTTTCTTCTTCGATAAAGCAAGTATAGCTCCATAAATAAGGCAGGGTCTTAAAAGTGAATAAAATTCACTTTTAAGACCCTGCCTTATTTATCTAAAAATGGAACGGTAACAAATATAATTTATATTATTCGACCGTTTGAACGCCCAATAAAGTCCCTGCTTGTATCTTGGCAGGGTTACCTTTAATTGCCAAAAGAGCAAATCCAATAAGCGGCAATACAATAAGACCGAAAGATATACCTAAACCTAAGGCTAGACCTTCTCTATTAGCACCTTCTTCCATAAGATTACCTTGCAACAAAACTTGATTCCCATCTACGGTTTGGGTAGATATACATTGAATAGTCAAAGTCCCTGGTATCCCTACTCCTTTTGACTTCTCTTTAATAAGATTATACTCTACACTGGTACCGTTTTTAATAAGCACATTCCCGTTTTGGTCTTTTATATTTCCAACAACGGTAATTTCTGGCTTGAAATCCTTTTTAGTATTACTAGAAATGTTCTCGGATACACGAACAGAAAATCTAGTTCCTTGTGGTAAGTTTGCAGCAGGAAGTAAACATATCCAATTCATAAAACAAAAACCTAAAAATATTGCAACCTTTTTTTTCATCATCTTTTATTTTAATTAATTATTTATTTATTTGTATGGAGATTTTTTGATTAATATCAGAGTAAGAAATAAGACTTTCTCTTTTTGTATAAACATTTGCTGGTTTTTCAAACGCTTACTAAATATGCTATTCCAAGTTAGGATGCCATGTCAAAATATGTTTTTTCTTTGGAAACGCCATCCATTTTATTTTTATTCATAAAACAACCCCATTGTACTGACAAAAAAAAGGAGAAAGTTAAAATCTTTCTCCTTTTGCGGTCCGGACGAGGCTCGAACTCGTGACCCCATGCGTGACAGGCATGTATTCTAACCAACTGAACTACCGGACCTTCTGCAAGGCTTGTTTAACAACGCCTCTAAAACATGGCTGCAAAGATATATATTTTTTTTATTCTATCAAAATTTTCGATAAATTTTATAAAAAAAGTTTATCTTTGTACGTTTTTTGATGGCAATTTTACATAAAATTCCTCTAAGGCGATACTGTTTGCTTGCAAGGCAACCAATACAAGGTTTTCTGTAATTTTTAAAATTGGCATTTACTTGCTATAAATAAGTATTTTGCCCTTATATCAAACTTGTATTTTTGTTTTTTAGATTACCATCTATTGTACTTTAATTAATACGAAACCATAAAAAATACGCTATATGAAAATAATTAAAACAATTAGTAGCTTAATGGTGATTTCTTTACTCTGCTTCGGTATTGCACAAGCACAACAAGGAACCACAGCAAAAAAAACTGCCACCGTAAAAATCCAAGGACCTGAAATTCAATTCAATAAAAACGTACACGACTACGGAGAAATTGTTCAAGGTGCCAATGGGGATTGCGAATTTGAATTTACCAATATTGGAAATGAACCTTTATTATTATCGGACGTACGCTCTTCTTGCGGATGCACTACCCCATCCTGGCCAAGAGAGCCTATCATGCCAGGGAAAAAATCAAAAATTAAAGTGCATTACGATACCAATAGAGTTGGTGGAATTAGTAAAACCATTACCGTTACTACTAATGGACAAACCGATAGGGTCGTATTACGAATCAGTGGAAATATTAGCCCTAAAGCCAATTAATTTCCAACACCATAAGAAGGCAAACTTTGCACAAGCCCTAAACTATAAACTATAGCGAAAAGGCATAGATAAGCATTGTTTCCATGTAACCAAATACAAAATACCAACATCCCGGTAATTCCATTATCGGGATATTTATTTAAATAATTTTATAAAATTCAACATGCCTGTAATTTCAAACAAAGCACAACAAATGCCGGCTTCTCCCATTCGGAAATTAGTTCCTTTCGCCGATGCTGCAAAAAAAAGAAACATAAAAGTATATCATCTAAATATAGGGCAACCAGATATTGCCTCCCCAAAAGTGGCTTTAGATGCGGTTAAAAACAACCAACTTCCTTTAGTGGAATACAGTCATTCGGCCGGAATTCTTTCTTTTAGAAAAAAATTGGTAGAATATTACCACCAAAATCAAATTGAAATAAACGAGAATCAAATTATTGTCACTAACGGAGGTTCTGAAGCTATTTTATTTGCTTTTATGGCCTGTCTTAATCCAGGGGATGAGGTTATAGTAACCGAACCTTTCTATGCCAATTATAATGGTTTTGCCGCTTATGCAGGGGTTATTACCAAGCCTATTGTATCTAAGATAGAAAACGGATTTGCCTTGCCTGCCATAGAGGAATTTGAAAAAATCATCACTCCAAAAACCAAAGCCATTCTTATCTGTAACCCTAATAATCCTACCGGTTATCTTTATTCCAAAGCGGAATTAGAAGCCTTGGCTCATATTGTCAAAAAACACGATCTTTTCTTATTGGCCGATGAAGTGTATAGAGAATTTTGTTACGACAACCAAAAATATTTTTCGGTAATGAACCTCGATGGCATAGATAATAACGTAATTTTATTAGACTCTGTATCTAAACGTTATTCTGCTTGTGGTTGCAGAGTAGGTACTTTTATTACTAAAAACAAAGATCTCTACGCCGCTGTTATGAAATTTGCACAAGCCCGTCTAAGCCCTCCTTCTTATGGTCAAATCTTTGCAGAAGCAGCTATTGATGCACCTAAGGAGTATTTTGATGCCGTATTAAAAGAATATACCAAAAGAAGAGACATTATTGTCAATTCCATCAATAAAATGGAAGGATGCCTTTGTCCTAATCCTAAGGGCGCTTTTTATGCCGTTGCTCGCCTGCCTATCGATGATGCCGACAAATTTTGTCAATGGTTATTAGACGACTTTAATATCGATGGAAAAACCGTTATGTTGGCTCCTGCCACTGGCTTTTATTCCACTCCTGGTTCCGGAAAAAACGAAGTTCGTATTAGCTACGTACTAAAAGAAGAAGACTTACATGGAGCCATGCGCTGCTTAGAAGCTGCCTTAAAAGTATATCCAGGAAGAACCCTATAAAATAATTTGGGTTGCAGCTATATTACTATTAGGGGGTAGACATACTCTCCTGAAAAACCTAAAACAATTTGGTTTACAGCTATAATCCAAATTTATTTCCCATCATTTCAAAAAAAATAGATTTTTTAATAATTAAACATTCAAAAAAATGGCAATAAAAACAACAAAGAAAACTGCAAGCAGTACTGCCAAAGAAAACAGTAAATTTAGAATCGAAAAAGATTTAATTGGAGATCGTAAAATTCCAGAAGGAGCTCTTTACGGAGTGCAAACTTCCAGAGGTATGGAAAATTTTAATATTAGTGGTGTTCCCATGAATCGTTATCCTAATTTTATCAAGGGTTTCGCTTACACTAAATGGGGCGCTGCAGTAGCCAATCATAAATTAGGTCTTATGAGTACAGCTCAAAGAGACGCTATTATCAAAGCTTGTAAAGAACTTATTGATGGAAAACATCATGAATTTTTTACTACCGATATGATTCAGGGTGGTGCAGGAACCACTATGAACATGAATGCGAACGAAGTAATTGCTAACCGTGCATTGGAAATTTTAGGTAAAAAACACGGACAATATTCTTTTTGTGATCCACATGATCATGTAAATTGTGCACAATCTACTAATGATGCCTATCCTACAGCTATGCATTTTGGTTTATATTTCAGCCACTTAGAATTAGCTATTGCCTTAGATAAACTAATCAAATCCTTAGATAAAAAAGGAACAGAATATCAGAAAATAATTAAAATGGGTAGAACCCAATTACAGGACGCAGTTCCTATGACTTTGGGGCAAACTTTTAAAGCTTTTGCTAACGGTTTAAAAAGAGAATTGAAAGATCTTAATAAAGTAGCCGAAGAATTTCTAACGGTAAACATGGGAGCTACGGCCATTGGTACTGGTATCTGTTCTCAACCGGGCTATAGCGATCTTTGCACAGCAGCATTAAATGATATTATGAAGCCAAGCAAAATAAAATTAGACGATAATCTCGTTTTTGTTACCTCCGATAATGGTGCTGCCGTAACCTATTCCTCTTCTCTTAAACGTTTATCTATTCGCGTAGGGAAAATTTGCAACGACCTTCGTTTAATGGCATCCGGTCCTCGTTGTGGCTTACATGAAATAAATTTACCTGCCATGCAACCAGGTTCTTCTATTATGCCTGGCAAAGTAAATCCAGTAATTCCAGAGGTAATGAACCAAACTTGCTTCCGCGTTATTGGAAACGATTTGTGTGTAACCTTGTGTGCCGATGCAGCTCAATTAGAATTAAACGTAATGGAACCTGTTATGTGCTATTCCATTTTCGAATCTATTGATTTATTGAAGAACGGTTTTGACACTCTTAGAACTTTATGTATCGATGGTATAACTGCCAATGCCGATCGTTGCAAGAAAATGGTTATGGATAGCATTGGTGTGGTTACCGCTCTTAATCCTTATATCGGTTATGATAATTCTACGGAAATTGCAAAAGAAGCCTTAGAAACTGGTCGCGGTGTAGTTGACTTAGTTCTTGAAAAGAAAATCCTTACTAAAGCGCAATTAGATAAAATCTTAGCTCCGGAAAACATGATTAAACCTGTTAAATTAGATATCAAAGGGAAAAAGTAAACTTAAGTTTAGCTTTACTCTACTTTTGATTTAACAAAATGCACCAATAAGGAGGGTGTGTCAAAACACCCAAAATATGAAAACCACCTCTGCCACAGACATCTGTAGCAGGGGTGGTTTTGTTAAAAAGAGGGTTTTGACACACCCTCTTTACTTTTAAAAGACAGCAGCAAATTAGACCATTACATTACCCACTATTTCCCATATAAATTTGGATAAATTCTATTTTTAAAACTTACATAATAATTCATCTCTTCAAATGCTTTCAGCTTGGCTTGTAATTTTTTAGTTAGGAGAGAGTCTTCTGTTGGAATACAATTAAAATTACTATCTACTTTATATAAGTTTTTTTCAGACAAAAAATATCCATTAGTAAAAACATCTTTCAATACTCTATTACTATTCATAAAAACCAAAGTATAGGGGGCCGGCTTATCCGTCTTTAATTTTCTTCCTAAAGAAGCACTTAGAACAGGAACATGCACACCATAAGGCTTTAAAAAGGCTAAAAGGGTTTCATATATATCCAAATGACTAACTACGTTGGTAAAAACCCAAGGTTTTATAAGTTGCGGAGAATAAAGAATCAAAGGAACATGATAGCGTTTTAATGCATTTTTTATCGGTAATTCTGTCATGGGGTGATCCCCCGTAATAATAAATAAAGTATGATTATAATCCCTGCGTTTACGGTAATTAGTAAAGAATTCTCTTAGGGCATCATCTGTAAAGAGAATAGATTCTACGAATTTTTTCTGTGTACCCGCTACCCCTTTTATTTTTTCTACTTTTTTATCGTAAAGCTTTTCCTTGGGTGCTATAGAAAAGGGACTATGCATACTTCCTGTAAAAAAAATATCTAATCGTTTTTCATTTTGTATAGGCATCGTAACCTCCAACGCATGCTCAAATAAAGATTGATCGTTGTATCCCCAAAAATAATGATCCTTACCAACTATTATTTTGGGATATTTAGCCGAATAAGTGGTATAATCATAAATATGTCGAATATTATTGTATTTTAAAAAAACATCCTTACGATGAAACCAAGCTCCTTGTCCATAAAAAAAGGATGTAATATATTGATTTTCATTTAGAACACTAACTAACGTGTGGTGTACAGGATAGTCGTCTATAAATGTAAAACCTATTTTTCCATAAGGTAATCCTCCTAAAATAGAAGGAACCACTGCGAAAGATCTTTCCCCTAATGTTAAACAATGATTCCAATACAAACTTTCATTTTTTAATGAACTTAAAAAGGGCATCCAAATATTTTCCTTGTCTGAGTTTAAATAATCGTCATTTAGACCTTCTATAATAATAATAACAATATTGGGTGCTGTATCAAAAACATTAAAATACGGTTTTAACACATCCTCGCTCTGAAATTTATGCAACAAAGGATATTGAGAATTAATTAAATCCTCTTGCTCAAAAAGACGTTTATATTCTTGATGTTTTACCAAAGAATAATCTATATTGGTAGTAGGAGAATGTAATAGAAAAGAAGCAATATTGGTGTATAAATATAAGGATTTGTTTTTGGAATATTTATTTATTTCTATCCAATGGAAACTTCTAACTCCAATATAAATCACAACCAATAAAACCAATAATCCAAAAATTTTATATGGCAAATTCCATCTAAGTACCCATTTGAAAATACCTATAAACAAAATAAATAAAAAGAATATACCAAGCAACAAGTTGAGAATACTTTCCGAACTGGTTCTAATGGTATATAAAATCTCTTCCCAAGAATATTGAAATAAAAAAACATCTAAACATTGAAGCTGATATACAAAATACTGTATAATAAATAAGTGAAGTAAAGCGTATAAAAATAAAAAACTCAAAAAAACAAAATTCACCACAGGAGCCC
Source organism: Bacteroidales bacterium (assembly GCA_036653535.1). GTDB lineage: Bacteria > Bacteroidota > Bacteroidia > Bacteroidales > P3 > JAVVTR01. The sequence continues at coordinate 29,707 of JAVVTR010000008.1, forward strand.
ATTTAACAGACATATACTTATAAGGCAAATATAATAAACATAAGATTAAATTAGCACTTAAAAAATCATAGACGAATCCCAAAAATTCTTCCTTGAGTAAATATTTAGCTCCTCCATATTTTAGCCATAAGGATATCATTTCCATTCCTCTAAGGAAAAACAAAACTAAAAAAACCGATATCACTAAATTACAAAAGAATTTTTGCTTTTTCATTTCCAAGAATTTTATACACAAACAAAAAATGCTCTTACTATTTTCTACTTTTTCTTTATTTTACAAATGGCTACACTCTGAGAATTCACTTCCGGAAGAGTACTTAAATAGTAGATAAACGCTTGGGTAGGATCTCTAAAACTTAATGGAAGTATATTAAAATCAACTATTTCTCTATCAAATAAAGTACTATCATATTTATCGCCTCCTTGGGTTATAAAACTCTCCGCTAATACAACATAATCTATACTATCCTTAAGAACTCTTCGCTTTTTACCCAAATAAGCCAATTCTAATATTTTTCCATCGTCGGCCATGGTGATTTCTATATTATTGGATTGTATCCGCCCTGAAGAGCAAGAAATACCGTAGGAGAACAACTGTTTCAGTTCTCTACCATTCATCTTACAAGCCCTAATTTCACCACCAAAAGGCAGTACATTTCCTGCTTTCAAAACAGTAATATCTCCCTTTTCAAAACCGGTACGGATTCCTCCAAAATTGGAAATTCCAATAACTATTTCTTTTTCGGAAGTTTTACGCTTCCACTTTTTATAGCATTTCTCATAAGCTCTACTTACTAAGGCACCCATTTCTGTAAAGGCAAACTTATTGACACTTCTATCGTGTACCAAGGCTTCTGTAGCCGTAGTTAGTTTATGCGTAAATTGATAAATCGTATCCTGCAAAAGTCTATCCACCGCTTGTTCTACCAGCTTGTCTTTTTCTTTTCCAACTGGAATAACTTTGCCATACAAATATCTAATATTCCTTTGCCCAACACTGTCTGTAAGAATTTCAAATTGAAGCATTCCCACACAAAGACCATTCACCGCCGCTTGTAGAATAGGCACTCCATTTGTACTTCCCCATACCTTTTTATGGGAATGACCCGTAAGAAAAGCTGAAACACCAAAAACATACGGTAAACTATCAACCTCTACATCTGTAAAAACAGGAATACCATTTGCCATATCCGTTCCTATATGGGAAAGACACAAGTATATATCAGCGCTATCTTTCAATATATTCATCATTTTTCGAGCCATATCCGTAGGAGAAGTAAACTTCAATCCTTTAATATTCGTTGCATTGGTTTTAGTGGCCGTTTCTAAAGTAGTAAGACCGATAATCGCTATACGGAATGGTTTTTCGGAAAGAGTTAAGCTTTCTATAGCATAGGGTTTAAGCCAATAGGGAATCTTTAAAGTAGAATCTTTCTGCTCAATAGAATCTAAAAAAATATTAGCAGCCAAATATTGCACCTCTCCATTACAAGCTATAGAAGCCAAAGAATCTAATCCCCAATCAAATTCATGATTACCTACCGAGGAATAACGAACACCAGTACGCTGAAAAAGAAGATTTTGCAGAGAGCCTCCCGTAATACGAGAAAAATAGCTACCACTGAAATTATCCCCTACCGAAAAAACCTGAACATTAGGATATGTTTTTTTTATATTCCTAATGGTTTGTGTTAAAGATGCCGCTCCTGGAATATTTTCTTCTTCTACAAACGCCCCATGAAAATCATTAAAAGATACTATGGTTAACGTATCTCTGTGTTCTATCTGAGCATGTAAATTTACAAAGAGCAAAAGCGTCCCTATAAAACTAAAAAAAACTTTCTTCTCCATTTTGAAATTTATTTAAACTGTAGCGCCCAATAGCTTAAGGGTATTCCAATAATTTGGAAATGATTTTTTGACCACCTCCATATCTTCAATAATAATACCTGGATATTGAATGGCTAATACTGAAAATGCCATCGCCATTCGATGATCTCCATAGGTGCGTATTTTTACATTCTTCACTTCCAGCACAGAGGGATATAAGTGTAATTCACTTTCTTTTTCGTTCAAATCTACTTTAACTCCTATATGAACCAGCTCATTATATAATGCCATAATTCTATCGGTTTCCTTAAACTTTAATCCATAAATTCCACTCAATTTAACTTCTAATTTTAAGGCAGCACAACAAACAGCGATACTTTGGGCCAAATCGGGATGATGTGTAAAATCATATTCTCTTATGGATGTCTGAACCGGCTTCCACGCAGGATCTTTACTTATAATAATTTCCTCTCTTTTAAATTCCGTTTCCACTCCAAAATCCTCAAACCAATCCGATAAAATCCTATCTCCCTGTAAACTATCATCACATAGATTTGGCAATACAATACGTCCTCCTTCCGATAAAGCTAATAAGGTATATAAATAGGACGCTGAAGTCCAATCGGCTTCCACGAAAATTTTAGAGGGCAGTTGCAAAAGCCCATCTATAAAAATATTGGATCCATCTATAAAAATCACCTCCAACCCACCATTCCTCATTATTTGCGCCGTCATTTGTATATAGGGTAAGGAAACCTTATCCTCTCCCAATATTTCAATATGCAAACCTCTTGGAAAAAGCGGAGAAGTCAACATCAGTGCCGACACAAATTGACTGCTCAAAGACGCATCTACACTTATTTTGGAAATTTCTGTTTTTAAAATATCCTCATTCCCGAAAATTTTCATAGGAGGGCAAGCTTCTTCGCCCAAATAATCTATTCGAATGCCTATTCCACGTAAAGCTTCCACTAAAGAACCAATAGGCCTATGTTGCATACGTTCATTGCCAGTTAAAATCCAAATGCCCGATTTAAAAGCTACTTGAGCTGTAAGAAAACGCATAACCGACCCTGCATTTCGACAGTCCAATGTAATTTCTTTTTCTTCCCCCTCGTTCTCTTCTATTTTTTCCAATAAATCTTGCATCAACAAGGTGTCTTCCGAATCGGAAATATTTTCTAAATGAATTTTTTTTCCATACAAAAAAGCTAATACCAACCATCGGTTGCTTAGGCTTTTGGAACTCGGCAAGGGAACCCTTGCTTGTAAATATTTTTTCTCAAATATAATAGCTTGTGTTTCCATAAATATTTATATCATATCAAATTTTGGATACGCTTGTAAAGTTTCAATAATACTGTCTTCCGAAACCGGTTCATCATAAAAACAACACGCATAAGAGCTCAATAAAACCGGATATATAGCTGCATTTTTATTTTTTTTATCGTTACGCATATAAGCTACGAGCTTTTTTATGTCGTGATTATCATAATAATACTGTCCATAATGTTTACTAATACACCGACAAACTAATCGAAATTCCGTTTTTGGAAAACCTTTACATTGCATCGATAAATATAATTCACATAATAAACCATAAGCGACCGCCCATCCGTGAGGAATTGGATGTCCTACCAACAAAGCATGAGATTCAAACGCATGTCCAAATGTATGACCAAAATTTAATATTTTGCGTATCCCCTCTTCCTTAAAATCCATACCTACTACCTCAGCTTTTTGTTTTACAGCATAATTTATAATGGACTCAGGCAGAGTATCTATACAGAAAAAAGAATTGGTTCCTTCTACAGAAAAATCTTTTCGCCTAATCATACAAATTTTTATAATTTCAGCTATTCCAGAAAGGTATTCTTTTAGATCTAAAGTTTTTAAAAATTCAGGAGAAATAAACACAGCCTGAGGTCTGACAAATAGACCTAAAGCATTTTTTAATTCCCCTAAATTTACTGCGGTTTTTCCACCTACGGAAGCATCTACCATAGACAATAAAGTAGTGGGAATTTGAATAAACGGAAGCCCCCTTTTATAAAGAGAAGCTGCAAGACCTCCCATATCACAAAGCGCACCTCCACCCAAATTAATAACTATGGCCCTCCTATCTACCCCCAATTCTGCCCATCTCTTCCATAAGTCACAGAGAGTTTCTATCTGTTTACTACTTTCTGTTCCATCTACTTCCAAAAGAAAAGCCGAATTCACCCAGGCACCCTGCTTTTGTAATACAGGTAAAGTGTATGCACAAGAATGCTTATCTACTAATAAAAGAACAGCAATATTGGATCCGAAGTATTTTAAAAGAAATTCATCTATTTTCTCCAAACTACCCAAGCCTATTGTTATGACACATTGATCATCTTGTACGGTTTCCATATGCTATGATCTTACCACTTGAGCGGAAATATACCGTTTTTGACTATCATCCGTACAGATATCCACTCTGACATATTTATCAGGCAAAATAGGTTCTACTATTTCCGACCATTCTAAAAAACAATAGGATCCGCTGAAAAAATATTCATCGCATCCTATATCCATTGCCTCCTCCAAGTTTTTTAGCCGATAAAAATCAAAATGAAACACAGGACCCTTATCTTGGGTCTTATACTCATTCACAATAGCAAAAGTGGGACTTAACACCCTATCTAATACTCCTAACTCCACGCCCAAAGCCTTAATAAAGGTTGTTTTTCCAGCACCCATAGGAGCGAAAAAAGCAAATAGCTTTTCTTCGGGAAAAGTTGCTAATAATTTTTGCGCAAGCGGAGGAAGATCTTCGGGACTCTCCGCCGTAAAACTAAAGATTTCCATTTGATTATTTAGGTTGTAATACGGCATAAGGAACCGCTATTTCCTCTAAAGAAATACCGCCATGCTGAATCGTATTTTTATAATAAGTTACGTATTGATTGTAGTTATTGGGGTACACAAAGAAATCATTTTGTCTACAAAATATAAAGGAAGAGGTTATATTTACTTTGGGTAAAAAAGCATCTCCGGGATTACGCACACAAAAAACTTCTTTGGAATCAAATTCCATATTGCGACCTACTTTATATCGCAAATTTACACTGGTTTCCCTATCGCCTTTCACTCTTACAGGATTGGTAATTCGAACAGAACCGTGATCGGTAGTTATAACCACAATAGCCCGTTTCCCAACTAAATTTTTAACCAATTCCATTAAGGGGGAATGTTCAAACCAGGAACCAACCATAGATCTATACGAGGCATCGTCCCCAGCCATTTCTCTTAATAGCTCTATTTCTGTACTGGCATGAGAAAGCATATCTATAAAGTTGTAAATAACGACATTTAATGGCGTATTCATCATCTTGGGCAGATAATCTATCATTTTCATCCCATAGGACTGATTTAAGACCTTGTTGAAAGTAAATTTTGTGTCTTTCCCAAAACGTTTTAAACACTCATTCAATAAGTCTTTTTCATTTTGATTTTTATGTTCGGTTGCATCTTCGCTTACCCAATATTGCGGATATTTTTTTTCTATTTCCGTAGGCAATAAACCAGCAAACATACTATTGCGAGCGTAATGTGTGACAGAGGGCAAAATGCTCATATACATCTCATCACTAATTACTTTCATATAAGGATCTAATTTCGACTGTATCACTTTCCAATGATCGTATCGCAAATTATCTATTACAATAAAAAAAACAGGGACCTCATCATTTAACAATGGGAAAAGGCGTTGGCGCAACAAAGTGTGCGACATCTCAAATTCGTCCTTTCCTTTATTTCCTTTAATAAAATCTAAATAATTATTTTCTATATATTTAGAAAACAAAAGATTGGCCTCTTCTTTTTGATTTCTTAAAATCTCTATTAAGCCTTCGTCTCCATTTTTACTTAATTCTATATCCCAATAAACCAGTTTTTTATAAACTTCTTCCCATTCTTTGAAAGTTAAATTAGCAGAAAGTCCAGCTCCAATACTGCGAAACTCCTGCTGATAAGACATGCTCGACTTTTCGCTTTCTAAACGTCTCGACTCCAACTGTTTTTTTATAGTTAATAAAATTTGACCTGGATTTACTGGTTTTATTAGATAATCCGATATTTTAGCTCCAAGAGCTTCGTCCATAATACACTCTTCTTCGCTTTTTGTAACCATAACTACAGGTAAGGATGGAAAAAGCTCCTTTATTCTAGAAAGGGTTTCTAAACCAGATATACCTGGCATTTGTTCATCTAAAAAAACAATATCTACACTCTCTGCTTTTAATATATCAACCGCATCCCCCCCATTATTAATGGTAATTACATCATAACCTTTCGCCTGAAGAAACATCACATGTGGTTTTAACAAATCAATCTCATCGTCTACCCACAATACTTTTATTTTATCCATATATTTTCCCTTATTCTTAATTTTAAAGTCCAAATATACTATATTTTTTACGTATTTGTTATAGAAGCAGTCTTCTTTTTTCGTGGGAATTTACATGCCATGTTTCTAAATTGCTTTTTGCCATATCCAAAAACTATAGGTAAATTTGTAAATTGTACCGCTTTTAGAAAATTATATCGCTTTTTAGAAAAAAAAAGGCTATGTAGCCAAGCATAATTTAGCATAGCTATATTCTCAAAATAAATGGATAGTTTTAAGATGAACAAACAAAAACTGATCAATGATCCCGTCTTAGGTTTCGTTAATATACCCAACGATTTAACTTTCGATATTATAAGTCATCCCTATTTTCAGCGTCTTCATCATATTGTACAAATGGGACTGTCGTTTTTGGTCTATCCCGGAGCCGTACATACTCGATTCAACCACACCATAGGTTGTATGCATCTTATGAAAGAAGCCTTAGATACGCTTCAAAAAAAAGGCATAGAAATTACAGAGGAAGAAAAAAATGGTGCTTATATTGCCATTTTACTCCATGATATTGGGCATGGTCCATTTTCTCACGTGTTGGAGCACCAAATTCTACCTACCATTACCCACGAAGAAGTATCCGTTCTTTTTATGGAAAGTTTAAATACGGAATTTGGAGGACGCCTACAAACAGCCCTCTCCATTTTTAAGGATGAATATCCAAAACCTTTTTTACACCAATTAATTTCCGGACAATTAGATGTAGACCGATTAGACTACCTAAACCGAGACAGCTTTTATACCGGAGTGCAAGAAGGTACGGTAGGAACAGAAAGAATTATCAAAATGCTCAACGTACATGAAGGTAATTTGGTAGTAGAAGAAAAAGGAATTTATTCTATAGAGAAATTTGTGCTTTCAAGAAGGCTAATGTTTTGGCAAGTTTACTTACATAAAACATCGGTATGTGCCGAACAAATGCTTATTCATATTTTAAAAAGAGCCAAAGAATTAATTTCACAAGGAGAAAAAATTTTTTCCACCCCAGCTCTCTTTCCTTTTCTTTCTAACCAATATACTAAAGATGAATTTACCACGAACCCCAATCTTTTGTCGGCTTTTGCACGCTTAGACGATCATGATATTTGGATATGCCTGAAAGCTTGGGCTTTAGACTCCGACCCTATTCTTAGTTTACTATCTAAACAATTATATTCCAGGAATTTATTTTGTGCAGAATTGCAAAACACCAACTTTGACTTAGCATACATTAGTGCGATAAAACAAAAAGCAAAATCCATCTACTCCCTTTCTCCTACCACTTTATCGTATTTTGTATACGAAAAAGATTTGACCCCAAAAACATACAATCCCCAAGGAGGCGGAATTAATATTCTCAAAAAAAATGGCAGCATTGTAGATATAACCGATGTTTCCGAATTATTGGATCAGCATTTCGTAACCAAATTAGACGTAAAACATCTACTCTGTTATCCCAAATAAAGCGAAAAAACGTTACAAAATAACTTATAAACCTCGTTCGTTAACAAATTTAAGCAACATTTAAGGCTTTTAATCGTTTTTAGATGTACTTTTGTAATCTAAATTTTAGATTATGTTAGAATTTACTCTTTCTCAAATTGCCGAAATTCTCGGTGGAAAAGTGGACGGTGATCCCAACAAGAAAGTTTATACGCTTTGTAAAATCGAAGAAGGGTGTGATGGAGGATTAAGTTTTTTATCGAATCCCCAATACACTCCTTATGTTTACACAAGCAAGGCTACAGCCATTATTGTTAATGCCGATTTTAAAGCAGAAAATCCATTAACGACCTCCTTAATTCGGGTAGAGGATTCTTATCAAGCCTTTGCTCGCTTATTGTCTTTCTACAATGAGCACACCATGCCTAAAACCGGAATCTCCGAATTCGCTTTTATTGCTTCGGATGCGGTTATTGGAAAAAATGTATATATCGGTGAATTTGCCGTTATTAGTTCCGGTGCGGTTATTGGAGATGATGCAAAAATTTTCCCTCAATGTTATATAGGGAACCAAACACAAATTGGAGAACATTCCATATTGTATGCAGGAGTAAAAGTATATCCCGATAATAAAATAGGAAAAAATTGTGTTCTTCATGCTGGAGCAGTTATAGGAGCGGATGGTTTCGGCTTTGCCCCCAACAACGGCACATACAATAAAATTCCTCAAATTGGAAATGTAATACTACAAGACAATGTAGAAATTGGGGCAAACACTTGTGTAGATAAGGCTACCTTAGGTTCCACTATTGTAGAAGAAGGGGTTAAATTAGATAATCTTATTCAAATCGGACATAATGTGGTAATAGGAAAAAATACCGTAATGGCTGCCCAAGGAGGTATTGCAGGCTCCACCAAAATAGGAGAAAATTGTATGATAGGGGGGCAGGTAGGAGTAACCGGACACGTCCATATTGCCAATGGGGTTATGTTAGGAGCCCAATGCGGAGTTACCGGGTCTGTAAACCGCGAAAACACTGTCCTTCTTGGTTCCCCATCTTTAGATGTGTCCACTTTTCGTCGCTCCAGTGTACATTTTAAAAATTTAGAAAAAATAGTTCAACGCATAGAAAACTTAGAAAAAAAACTTGGAGAACAAAAATAACGATAGTCCATGTCATGCATTAGTTGCGGGGCAAACCATTTTAATAGATAAGCCTTACACTTGGACCTCTTTCGATGTGGTAAGCAAAGTACGTAATTGGGCCCGAAAAGAAAGTGGTGAAAAAAAGATAAAAGTGGGACACGCTGGTACCTTAGATCCTTTGGCCACTGGATTGCTTATTATTTGTACAGGAAAATTTACCAAAAGCATAAGTTCTATACAAGAATTATCTAAAGAATATATCGGTACATTTACCTTAGGAGCAAGCACCCAAAGTTACGATTTAGAAACAGAAATTACTCCTGGTGGTACTTATCAGCATTTAAATTCTTCCCATTTTGCCAATGCCATTCAAAAATTAACAGGAGAAATCCTGCAAATTCCACCTGTTTTTTCAGCAGTAAAAGTAGATGGAAAGCGCGCCTATGAATATGCCCGCAAAAAAGAAGAGTTAAAACTCTTACCAAAATCTATTCACATCTACGAATTTGAATTAACTCGCATTGCTTTACCAGAAATTGATTTTCGTGTTGTTTGCAGTAAAGGCACCTATATACGATCCTTGGCCAAAGATTTTGGAGAAATTTTAGGCTGTGGTGCTTATTTATCGGCACTCCGACGTACCCGCATAGGAGAATATCTCGTTGAAAATGCTATCAATGTGCGAGATATAATATAGATTTGGGATCTAAACTTTTTTTTTGTACCTTTGCGGGCTTTACAAACCGCTAAATTCTTTGATTATGAAGCTATCACAATTCAATTACCACCTTCCCAAGGAATTAATTGCCGATCATCCCACCTTAAATAGGGATGATTGTAAACTTTTAGTGATTGATCGTAAAAAACAAAAGATAGAACACAAAGTCTTTAAAGATATTTTAAAATATTTTGACGAGGGAGACGTTTTTATCATGAATGATACTCGCGTTTTTCCGGCACGCTTATCGGGCGAAAAAGAGAAAACAGGGGCTCAAATCACTGTTTTTTTACTCCGAGAACTAAACAAAGAATCTCTCTTATGGGATGTTTATGTGGATCCTGCACGCAAAATTCGTATAGGCAATAAACTTTATTTTGGAGATAATGACGAATTAGTTGCTGAAGTGATAGATAACACAACCTCTCGCGGTCGGACTCTTCGTTTTCTATACGATGGATCCTACGAAAATTTCAAAGCTCTTATTTATAAATTAGGAAAAACACCTCTTCCTGATCATATTTTAAAAGTAAGAGATATAGAACCGGAAGATCAAGAAAGATATCAAACTGTTTTTTCTGCAACAGAGGGTGCTGTAATGGCTCCTACTGCAGGTTTACACTTCAGTAAAAACTTACTGAAACGTATGGAAATCAAAGGAATAAACACTTCTTTTCTTACTTTACATTGCGGCTTAGGAAATATTAGAAGTATTGATGTAGAAGATCTTACAAAGCACAAAGTAGATTCCGAAGAACTACATATCCCGGAAATTACTGCCCAAATGGTAAATACAGCAAAAGAAAATCACAAAAGGGTTTGTGCTGTAGGAACCACCGCCATGAAAGGTATTGAAAGTTCCGTTTCTATTGGTGGATTTCTTAAATCTTACGATGGTTGGACAAATAAGTTTATTTTTCCTCCTTACGATTTTAGTGTAGCGAATTCTATGATTACTAATTTTCACACGCCTTATTCCTCCTTGCTTATGTTAGTTTGTGCTTTTGGGGGCTACGATTTGGTGATGCAAGCATACAAAGAAGCTATTGAGAAAAAATATCGCTTTTTAACTTTCGGCGATGCCATGCTTATCTTATAAATCGCTACCTGCTTATGCAGTTTTAGTAGCTGGTGGTCAAGGTCTTCGTATGAACCAAGATAGACCAAAGCAATTTTTGTTCCTAAACGAAAAGCCTATTTTATTGCACACCTTTGAGCGTTTCTATCGTTCTAAGTTATTCTCTAAAATTGTAATAGTGATATCCTCTTCTCAGAAAAATTATTGGATAGAGACGTGTAAAGCATACGATTGGTTAGAAAATAGAGACTTTATTTTAGCCAATGGAGGTGATTCTCGTTTTGATTCTGTATATGCTGGCCTTCAAATTCTACCATCCCAAGACGAAGCATTAGTAGCAGTCCACGATGGTATTCGTTTATTTGTTTCTACAGAATTTATATCCCAATGTTTAGAACAAGCCTATCTTTATCAAAATGCCATTCCTTGCACTATCCCTGTAGAAAGTTTTCGATATATGAACTCCGATTCAGATATGGAAAAACAATCGCATACCATAAATCGTAATTTAGTTAGAAGTATCCAAACTCCGCAATGCAGCTATTTTTCCGTACTAAAAAATGCTTTTGAACAAGCAAAAAAGGAATTGGATTATCCAGATATATTTACCGATGAAGCTTCCGTATTAGAACATACTGGAAACAACATACATCTTTGTTCCGGTTTACCACAAAATATAAAAATAACGCAATCTTTCGATTTGATTATGGCCGAATATTTGCTAAATCAAGGATATTAATGGAACTCATTGATAAAATAATATTGGGTATTGATCCGGGCACTATGGTTATGGGTTATGGTCTTATTCTTCAACAGGGCCATAAGTTATCTTTCATAGATATGGGGGTTCTTAATTTAAGAAAAGAGTTGGATCCCTTAATGAAATTAAAAAATATTCATGCAGAAATAGAAAGACTTATTGCACAATATCACCCTAATTGTATGGCGATAGAATCGTCTTTCTACGGAAAAAATGTACAATCCCTTATCAAATTAGGTCGTGCACAAGGGGTTGCTATAGCTGTAGCAATGAAATTAAATTTAGAGGTTTTTGAATATGCTCCACTGAGAATAAAACAATCTATCACCGGTAATGGCAATGCATCCAAAGAACAAGTATGTGATATGCTTTTTCGTTTGCTGAATTTACAAAAAGAGAAACCAAAATACTTAGATGCTACCGATGCTTTAGGTGCCGCTTTCTGCCACGGATTACAAAATCAAACAAATTTAAATAGAAGCGGTGGCAAGACTTCCTCTTCCTCTTGGAAAAACTTTTTATCTCAAAATCCGGATAGAATAAAATAAATGGAATATTTCACCCCTTATTTGGACTTCTAAATTGTGAACCTTTTCCCAATTAAAGAGCTTGAAAAACGGCACTAATCTCCTTAGCTATCTTCTCTAAGTCCGCTTGGCTTAACTTCAACTTTTCTTTCTTAAAATCTATATCATTCACTCCATGAATAGGCACCAAATGTATGTGAGCATGGGGAACCTCCAATCCTATCACACTCATTCCAATTTTAGGAGCCGGACACACTTGTATAATTGCTTTAGCCACTTTTTTAGCAAAAGCCATAAGCCCACCCAAGTCTTCGTCCGTCATATCAAAAATATAATCTATTTCTGTCTTAGGAACTACTAAGGTATGCCCCTTTGCTAAAGGCGAAATATCCAAAAAAGCAAAATACCTATCACTTTCCGCAACTTTATAGCAAGGAATTTCTCCGGCTATAATTTTTGAAAAAATACTGGCCATTTTATCGTGTTATTTCTGTTATTTCAAAAGGAATAGTACCCGCAGGAACCGTTATATCTACCTTGTCTCCCAATTTTTTCCCCAACAATCCTTGAGAAATAGGAGAACTAACAGAAATCTTTCCCATCTTCAAATCTGCCTCATTCTCTGGAACCAAAGTATATTTCATAATGCTTCCATTTTTCAAATTCTTAATTCTTACCGTGGAAAGTAGTAATACCTTAGACGAATCTAATTTCGACTCATCTAATATTCTTGCATTAGCAACTTCTTGCTGTAATTTGGCAATTTTTAATTCGCATAAACCCTGAGCCTCTTTAGCCGCATCATATTCTGCATTTTCCGACAAATCGCCTTTATCTCGAGCTTCTGCTATTTGCCGAGAAATACTCGGTCTTTCTACTCGTATCAGGTGCTCTAATTCGTCGCTAAGCTTTTGCAATCCTTCTTTACTGTAGTACTTGATTGTTGCCATTTCCCATTGATTTTAGCCACTTTGCTACTAAAACAAAGTCGACATTTATAAATACAAAAAGACCCTTCTAACGAAAGGGCCTTTATTTTTATTGGTATAGTGGTGCAAAGTTACACCTTTTTTCTATATAAAAAAAATAGTGCTTTTGAATGTATTTTTCTTAAGCTTTTATGAATTTAGTCTCAATTATATTTTCTCTCTAAGATCGTTTGATAAATCATTGCTTCTCTCAAAGAAAAATTAAATGAAATTTTTTCTTTTTCTTCCTCCTCTTCCATAGATTGTGCAGAAAAATCAAATTCTTCTTCCGTGCAAAACTCTGAAGTTAATATTTGCTTTTCTATCTTTTTTCCGGAAGACTCTATTCTATTTTGTTCCAAATACTTATTTAATTCCGAGGTATTATACTTTTCAGAAACATCATCATAGGATGAACTAGAAAGTATGGGAGCAGTAGAGGGAATAGACATAGCAGTAGCTGGATCTTCAAATTCTTTTTCTTCCACCACTGCCGGCCTTTGATTTTGCTGCCTAACTATTTGACGGGCTTTTTCCTTTTTTATCTGTTTTTTAGCATTAAAAATAATAAGCAATACCAAAATCAGAACTCCTATAAACTGTTCCATTTCTCTATAATTTACACTGTATTGTGTAAGCAAAGATACATTTTTATTTCTTTGCAGCCAAATACCCACACCCAATCTACATAGTTTTCGTGCATTTGCTAATTCTCTTGAATTTATTTATTTTTGTGCAATATGTTTAAACAAATAAAGGTGTTTATTTTTCACAAAAACGGAATTTATATTTCTCGTATATTACCGATACTAACGGTAGTATTTATGCTTCTTTTTTTTACCTCTTGTCCTCAGCATGAAAAATTTAGAGAAATTCCTGCTACGTATGTAAATTTTATTGTTCGTCCATTTTCCTTAGACAATGATCTCCATGCTATTGGAAATTATAAATACTTTCCAGCTCAAGGCTACAATGGTATTATTGTATATCATCTCAGTACTTCTGAATTTCTTGCCTACGACTTAGCCTGTCCCAACGACTATGAATATGGCTGTACGATAGTCTACGACCCAAAAACCTCCACCTTAATAGATAGAAAATGTTGCGGAACCACTTTTAATATTTTAAGTGGATTCCCAGAAGGTTCTACCCTTCCAAGTCCATTACATTCCTACAAAGTCACCTGGATTAATAAAGAGGAAATACAAGTAAGTAATTAACATGAACTTTTCAAACCATATAAACCTATGAAAACAAATTTTAAACTTGGCTTAATAACTACAGCTTTGATGCTGCTTTTTAGCATTCCCTCTTCTTTATTTGCTCAAAACAAAACTGTAGACCAATCCTCCAAAATTCTTACTAAAGAACAACAAGACAGTATTATTTGGGCTTTTCCAAAACAAGTGGATGGTATGGTCTATTTTAAGGATCAAAGCAAAGGAAATGTACCTGCAAAATTGAACTATAATTACTATAGTCAAATAACTACTTTCGAGAATCCTAAACCCACCAATGAAGAGGACTCCATTTTAAAGTTAGATAATGTTAATGAAGTCTTTATGATTGTAATGGGTCCAAAAACTTTTATTCCTATAGGTTCCACTTTAGGCGAACTATTAGTAGATGATGTGGTATGCTTAGTAGATTCTAAAAAAGTAAACGTAACGGAAGCAAAAACTGGAGCTTATGGAACCGGTGGCTCCACCTCTTCTATTAGCAATGTGCAAAGTATTGATGGGAATGCCGGTAGCAGAAGCGGTGGCGGCAAAGGTATGGATGGATCCAACGGAAGTAGCACTTCTTTTTCAGGTGCTAATTATTCGGCCTCTGCTAATCAATACAATTTCAGTGCTAATGTGAAATTTATGATAAGTAATTACTTCTTCCTTATGAAGGATATGAAATTATATCCTCTCACTAGAAAGAATTTAAAAAAGAATTTTCCTCATATTGAAGATTTTATAGAACAATATATTACAGACAACAAACCGGATTTTTCTAATAAAGAAGATATGGTAACCTTTATTAGTCTCTGTAATGGAAGAGAAAACGAAGCAAAACATTCTGCAAAATAGGTCTTAGCCATTCCTTGGCTTCTACACGAACAAAAAGGCCATAAAGAGAGCGGCCACAAAACTTCAATAAGAAGTTTTGTGGCCGCTCTCTTTATTCACTGTTTATTAAACAAGCTGCTTTTAGTAACGATAATGATCTGCTTTGTAGGGTCCATCTACAGGGACACCTATATACTCGGCTTGTTTAGACGTAAGTTGCGTTAATTTTACTCCTATACGAGCAAGGTGTAAACGAGCAACTTCTTCATCTAACTCCTTAGATAAACGGTATACGCCCACTTTATAATCTTTTTTCCACAAGTCTAATTGCGCTAAAGTTTGATTTGTAAAAGAATTACTCATAACAAACGATGGATGACCTGTAGCACAACCCAAATTAACCAATCGACCTTCCGCTAACATAAATATAGCATGTCCATCGGGATAAATATATTTATCTACTTGGGGTTTAATCGTAATTTTTTGTATTCCTTTCCAATTTTCCAAACGAGAAATTTGAATTTCATTATCAAAATGGCCTATATTACAAACAATAGCTTGATCTTTCATTTTTGCCATGTCTTCCGCTGTAATCACATCACAATTTCCTGTGGTAGTAACATAAATATTTCCTTCCGACAAAGCATCACTTAAAGTCGTAACTTCAAATCCTTCCATAGCAGCTTGTAGTGCACATATTGGATCTATTTCCGTAACAATCACTCGAGCCCCATATCCTCTCATAGAACGAGCACAACCTTTACCTACATCTCCATACCCTAATACTACTACCACTTTACCGGCAATCATTACATCGGTTGCACGTTTAATACCATCGGCCAAAGATTCCCTACATCCATAAAGATTATCAAACTTAGATTTAGTTACAGAATCATTTACATTGATAGCCGGAATTTTCAATTCTCCTTTTTCCATCATCTGATATAAACGATGCACGCCTGTAGTAGTTTCCTCGGAAACGCCCCTTAATTCAGATAAGGTTTTATGCCATTTATCCGGTTCTTGCCCATGTACTTCCTTTAATAAATCCAATAGAATTTGTTCTTCTCTTGTTTCTGCTTTTTTATCGTAAAGAGCTGGATTTTCCTCACATTTACGCCCTGTATGTACCATGAGAGTAGCATCTCCACCATCATCTACAATTAAATTAGGCCCTTTCCCTCCGGGAAAAGATAGAGCTTGATTAGTACACCACCAATACTCTTCTAATGATTCTCCTTTCCATGCAAAAACAGGTACGCCCGTTGCTGCAATAGCGGCTGCAGCATGATCTTGAGTAGAAAAAATATTGCAACTTGCCCATCTTACTTCAGCACCCAAATCTACTAATGTTTCTATAAGCACTGCCGTTTGTATGGTCATGTGTAAAGAGCCTGTAATTCTAGCCCCTTTCAAGGGTTTTTCTTTTCCGTATTTTTGTCGAAGTGCCATTAAACCAGGCATTTCTTTTTCGGAAATTTCTATTTCCTTTCTACCAAAATCAGACAAATTAGGATCTGCTATTTTACTTTTTAATTTATAATCTATCATGTTTTTTATTTTATTATTCCTGTTTTTTTGAGTTTGCAAAGGTACAAAAATATTATTTGGATAAAAAACTACACGAAAATTGTGAATAACTTCTAAAATTTACTTATTTTTGCAGCTTATATGAAAAAGTGTATTCCCTCCTTTACATATGAGGTGAATAAACATAAGCATTGTGGCTTGTTAATACAATATGGATCATTAATGAAAAAAACATACTCTGGTGTCCTAAAACACAGGAGTTGTCTTTACAGTTTGATAACTTGCTTATGCATTTGTATCACCATCACAAGTAAAGTCATCGCCCAAGAAAGTGGTCTACCTGTAACACAGTATATGCTTAATACTTTATCGTATAACCCTGGATTTGCGGGTTTATCTAATGGTATCTGTTTGTCTTTACTACATCGCCAACAATGGTTAGGTTTAGGAAAAGCAGCAGACGGATCCCATCTTTCCCCCAACTCCACCCTATTATTGATAGATGCCCCTATAAAAGCAATTAAGGGAGGCTTAGGTTTGGAAATTGCCTCTAATAATATTGCTTACTTCCGTGACATTACCATAAAAGTAGGCTATGCTTACCACCTCCAAACGTCTATTGGGAAAATAGGCTTAGGTGTGCAAGCTGTTTTAATGGATAAAAATTTAGATTTTACGAAATTGAAGCCAGAAAACATGGGTGATGTGGTTTTAGCAAATAAAGGTAAAGAAAGTGCTTTCTTGGGAGATATAGCGGTTGGTGCTTATCTACAAGGAAATCAAGGTTATTTTGTAGGTGTTTCTGTAGGACAAATTATTGCTCACCCTAACGACAAAATAGCTTTCAAACCTGCTCGTACCCTCACTCTTAGTGGAGGTTACTCTTTTAATTTTCCCAGTCTACCTAAGGTGGAGTTTACCCCCACTACCTACCTTAGTACAGACTTTACATCGGTCACGTGGGATATTACTGCGTTGGCCACTTTTAATAAGAAATTTTGGGTAGGTTTATCCTACCGCTTGCAAGATGCAGTTTCTGTTTTGGCAGGAATGAATATATCTAGATTCCGCATAGGTGTATCCTACGATATTCCAGCTTCTAAGTTTGCCAGTAAAACTTGTGGAGGCTTTGAAGTATTTGTTAAATATTGCTTCAGTTTGGAAGGGGATAAATTGAATACGGAATACAAAAACGCAAGATATCTGTAATAACAATATTTTAACTAAGTATATATGAAACGAGTAAAGAATCTGTTGGACATACGAAACGTAAGCGTACTATTAGTAATAGTATTGCTCATGTTTAGTTGTGGAAACTCGGGGAACGGCGAATTAGTCGGAGTACCGGGCAGATCAACAAAAATAGAACAACCGACTCCTTTCGGCATGACTTACATACCGGGTGGCAGTTTTGTCTTCGGAGCTGGAGGTTACGATCCGTCTTATCAATTAATGAACAAAAAGAGGGTCAGTATTTCTGCTTTTTATATGGATGAAACAGAAATTACCAATAATGAATATCGACAATTTGTTCAATATGTAATAGACTCTATTACTCGTCGTATGTTGGCGGAAACCTTTCCTGAATTTCAAATTGAATCCACTACAGAAGATGGGGAACCTTTCATTAATTGGAAAACAAAAATAAAACCGGAGCAACTTAATGATGAAGCTTTAGCGGATTTATATTTACCGGAAGAAGAAAGATTTGCCCACCAAAAAGAATTAAACGTAAAGAAATTAAATTACGAATATTATACTTTTGACTATCAGTCTGCAGCTCGAAAGGAAACTACGCAAGAACCCAATACCGATGGTGTTTATTACGGATCTTTCGTAAATAGACCTCAAGCTATGCTTTCTAGAAAACAATTTGTACAAAAACACGTAGTGAACGTATATCCCGATACACTTTGCTGGATTTTTGATTGGGCTTATTCTTTCAACGAACCTATGACTGCTTGTTATTTTAGTAGTCCCATGTATGACAATTATCCTGTTGTGGGAGTAAATTGGAAACAAGCCAACGCCTTTTGTGTATGGAGAAGCAATATGTATAATACCTATATGATTTCTAAAGGCTATCCAAGTGCTCAAGCTTTTCGTTTACCAACCGAACATGAATGGGAATATGCTGCTCGTGGGGGCTTAGAGATGGATCCTTACCCTTGGGGAGGTCCTTATGCTCGTAATATCAACGGGTGTTTATTGGGGAATTTCAAGCCTGGCAGAGGGGATTATACATTAGATGGCGCTTTATACCCTTGCATTGTGGGCCATTATGCTCCAAATGATTGGGGAGTATACGATATGATGGGAAATGTTGCAGAATGGTGCAAAGATGCTTACGATGAAAGTATTGCCAACGAAATGGATTTTAATCCAGCTTTTACGTATGATGCAAAAGAAGAAGACGGGGCAGGATTAAAAAGAAAAGTTATTCGTGGAGGCTCATGGAAAGATTTTGCTGAAATTGCAAAAGTCTATTATCGCACTTACGAATACCAAGACACCTGCAAATCTTATGTAGGATTCCGATGTGTACAACCTTACTTAGGGCGCGGAAAAACTAGTAGCGGTAGTACCGGTTCCAATGTTTATTAAAATTTAAATGTATAACCTTAAAATAGAATTAGAATGTCGTTAAATACTATGGTGCAAAGCCCTGGATATAAAAAATTCATGGCCAAATTATATGGCTGGGGAGCATCTGTTGTTATTATTGGTGCTTTGTTCAAAATTAACCATTACGAAGGAGCCAATTTAATGTTAATACTTGGTATGGGAACCGAAGCTATTATTTTCTTTTTCTCCGCCTTTGAACCAGCCCATCCCCAATATGATTGGAGTCGAATTTATCCTGAATTAGGAGAAGGAAACGAAATGGGCAACGCTTCTATAGCTTCCTCCACCAAGAAAGGGAAACAGCTAACTACCGTTCCCCAAAACGATGCCTTAAGCCAAAAATTAGAGGAGATGTTAGAAAAAGCCAATATTTCTCAAGATATTTTTGACCGTTTAGGTACAGGTTTACAAAATCTTACAGAAACCACAAGCAATATTAATAATGTTGCTAATATTGTTAATGCTAACAATCAATATGCTGCTGAATTGGGAAAAATGACTGCTCATTTAACTAAACTAAATGAACTTTATTTAACTCAAATGCAAGCTTCTGCAAAACAAATGGAAACCAGTCAAAAATTAAATAAAGATTTAGACCAAATTATGGAAACCATGAGTGGTTCTTTGGATCATTCCAAAAAATACCGGTCAGAAATCAACGATTTATCGCAAAAGGTAGCTTCATTAAACGAAATGTACGGCAAAATGCTTGCTGCGATGAGTGCAGGAAAAAATTAAAATCCTGTAATACGTTGATTAACATATTTAAAATTTGAATTAAATTATGAGCGCACCCAACGAGACTCCACGTCAGAAAATGATTGGAATGATGTATTTGGTACTCACAGCCATGTTAGCATTAAACGTGTCGGTAGAAGTATTAAAGTCGTTCCTTATTGTTAATGATGCGGCAAAAGAAACAAATAAAAATTTTCAAAATAAAGTGGAATCCATGTATGTGATGTTCCACAAAGCTTATTTAGGGAATCCTCAAAAAACGGAAGAGGCGTGGAATAAAGCACAATCCGTACAAAAATCATCCAAAGTTCTTTATGATTATATTAACCAACTCAAATATGAGGTAATTGCGGTTTCCGAAAAAATAAGCATAGAAGAGGCAAAAAAACTTAATCCACGAAATATAGGACGACAAGACAATTATGATGATCCTACTCGCTTTTTTATAGGAGAATCTCAAAGTGGCAATGGTGGCAAAGCTTTTGAGTTAAAAAAACACATTGAAACTTATCTGAACGAGTTGAGAACCATTCTCGGAGCAGATAAAAGCAAAGTAAATTTTTCTGGTCTAAATACGAATGGTACTTATTATGATGCCTCCGGGAAAAAGCAAAATTGGCAAATGCAATACTTTTATCACACCATTATAGTAGCCGATTTAGCTATATTAAACAATTTGCAAACAGAAGTGTTGAATGCAGAATATGATGCAGTAGCTCAACTCTATGCTTCCGTAAGTGACGATGATTTCAAATTTGATAACATTTCAGCCCGAGCTATTGCTAATTCCAATTATGTATTGGTTGGTAATAATTATGAGGCAGAAATATTTGTAGCTGCATTTGACTCAAAATCTCATATTACTGCTACTATTGGAGGTACCACCTACCAAGGAGATAGTGGACGTATCAAATATGTTAGAACTGCCACTACTGCTGGTAGCCAATCCATTTCTGGTCAAATCAATGTTCCTTCCACTTTTGGTACAAAATCTTATCCATTTACCCTTAACTATATTGTAGCCGAACCCATGGCAACCGTTTCGGCAGATGCCATGAATGTTATGTATGTGGGAGTAGATAATCCTGTTTCTGCCATGGCTGGAGGAGTTTCTGATGCTAATACTCGTGTAGCTATCACCAATGGAAGTTTAACCAAAAAGGGAGCCGGCTCTTATACCGCTCGTGTAAATACTCCTGGAAGCAATGCTATTGTGAGTGTTTATGCTCTAAACAAAGGAAAAGAGGAGTTAATGGGAAGTCGTTCTTTTCGCGTAAAACGAATTCCAGACCCCATAGCTCGTATCAACGGACAATCCCCCTCTATCAGAAATATAGATAAGAATACATTAGCCAATGCCGGTGGATTATTAGTATCTATGCAAGATTTTGAATTTCAATTGTCGCTGCAAGTTGGGGCCTTTGCTCTACAAGTATCTAGAAATCAAGAATTATCTTCTACCATGCGTTCCAATGGAAATAAATTCACCTCCGACATGGTAGACAATATAAAACGCTGTAAACGTGGAGACAAAGTATTTATTACCGATGTAACAGCAAGAATGCCGGAAGGCAATCGTTTGTTAGGAGATATGATCCTAACCATAAAATAGTGTAGAACCGTTTTGGGATACTTTAAATTAAAAATTATTTTCGTATGAAACGAACATGAGCACAAAAACTTGCCAAAAGCCTGAAAAGTGAATATCATGGAGTTCCATACGTCCTATTTATTAAAAATTATTTTCGTATGAAAAGTTTAAAATTTCTTAGCATAATCCTTGCCTTGTCTGCAATTTCCATAAACGGAGTGTGCACGGCTCAAGTATTGGAAGATGCTGCACCGAGAGATAATTTTTTCGATAAAGTCAATGCTAAAGACAGGGAACCTCGTGCCTATGTCCCTGTAAGAGAAGCGGATATTTACATAAAAATGCGAGTATGGCGTATGATAGATTTTAGAATGAAAATGAACCAGCATTTCTATTATCCCATAACACCAGTACAAGACAGAATAAGCTTAATGAGTTTAATTATGCAAGGCTTTCAAGACGGTTTGATTATCGCATATGATCCTATTACCGATGATTTTACCAAACAACTTACCTACGAAGAGTTTATAAGACAGAATACCGATATTAAAGAAATTGAAAAAGAAAATTTGGATAATCCTGGAGAATTTATCACCACCATGGATACCTCTTCTTTCCAAATTGAAAATGTAAAAATGATTAGACTAAAAGAGGATTGGTTTATAGATAAACAACGGGCCGTACGAGATATACGAGTTTTAGGGCTTGCTCCTGTTATCCAACAATACGATGAAACATCCGGCGAATTTAAGGGAAATCAAACTCTATTTTGGATTTATTATAGTCAGGTTCGTCCTTTGTTTGCAAAAACAGAAGCCTTTAATCGCCATAATAGTGCCATGAGACCTTCTTACGATGACATTTTTGCTTGGAGTCGTTTCTTTGAAAGCTACATTACCAAAATAGACAACGAACAAGACCGTAATATTCAATCCTATGAACAGGGTATTAATATTATGTTGGAATCCGACAGAATTGAAAATTTGCTTTTTGAATTAGAACACGATCTTTGGTCGTATTAATCTCGAAAAAAGATAAAAAAACTGCCTCAGTTATTAGTACTCGGGGCAGTTTTTTTTTGTATCTTTGTATCTATGTATAACTTCTTTGCTACAGACATAGAATATCTCAAAGGAGTAGGACCCGCCAAGGCCTTATTATTTAGGAAAGAGATAAATATCCATTGTTTTGGAGATCTTCTTAATTATTTCCCGTTTCGCTATATAGACCGTAGTAACTATCTAAAAATTTCACAAATACGCGAAGATCAAAATTACATAGTACTAAAAGGTCGTATTCTAAAAGTAGAAGAAAAAGGATATGCACGTAATAAAAGGCTCACCGCTATCCTAAAAGACGACACCGGTGAAATAGAACTTACTTGGTTTTCAGGTATCCATTGGATTGCCAATAAAGTAATTCCCGGTGCCTGGCTTTCCGTATTCGGAAAACCAACGCGGTATAAACACACTTTTAACCTCACCCATCCGGAAATTGAAATATGGGATCCCAATACTCCTCCATCCATTCAAGAAAAAGGTTTACAACCCATCTACCCCACTACGGAAAAAATGAAAAACAAGGGTTTATCCCCCAAGATACTATCCTTAATTACCTTTCATCTTATTACCCAAGCAAAAGGTAGTATTCCAGAATTTTTACCTCGAAATATTATAGAACGTTATCAACTTTTATCGCGAGAAGAAGCCTATGTGCAAATTCATCACCCCTTGTCGATACGACACATGGAATGTGCCCGACAACGCCTGAAATTTGATGAATTATTTCTACTTCAAATTTGTATTTTACGTGCCAAAAGACGAATTCACAAGCACATTGGTTTGAACTTCCATTGTGTGGGAGAAAATTTTTTATATTTCTTTCATCATAATTTATCTTTTGAACTTACTACTGCTCAAAAGAGAGTAATTAAAGAAATACGTGCGGATACAAAAACGGGGTTTCAAATGAACCGACTCCTACAGGGAGATGTAGGAAGTGGAAAAACCATAGTTGCTCTAATGAGTATGTTATTGGCCATAGACAATGGTTTCCAAACTTGCTTGATGGCTCCTACCGAAATTTTAGCCAAACAACATTTTGTAAACTTTCAAAAGTTTTTGTCTAAAATGAATTTGAATATTGCTTTACTTACAGGTTCCACTCCAAAAAAAGAAAGAACTATTTTGTTAGAAGCTCTTTCTCAAGGTAAAATACAACTCCTTATTGGAACACATGCCCTAATTGAGGATAGTGTAATCTTTCAAAATTTAGGACTGGTGGTAATAGACGAACAACATCGTTTTGGCGTAGCACAGAGAGCTCTCTTATGGGCAAAAAACTCCATAGCCCCTCATATTTTAGTGATGACCGCCACTCCTATACCTCGCACCTTAGGCATGACCCTTTACGGAGATTTAGATCTTTCCGTTATTGACGAATTACCCCCAAATAGAAAGTCCATAAAGACCATACATTTTACGGATCATAGCCGGCTGAAAGTGTTTGCTTTTCTAAAATCCGAAATAAAACAAGGACGTCAAATTTATGTCGTTTATCCACTAATTAATGAGTCTGAGAAATTAGATTTAAAAGATTTAATGGATGGTTACGATAGTATTACCCGTGCATTTCCTCTACCTGAATACGCCGTTAGTATTGTACACGGCCAAATGAAAGCAGAAGCAAAAAATTATGAAATGCAACGCTTTCTAAAAGGAGAAACTCAAATTATGGTTTCTACTACCGTTATTGAAGTCGGGGTAGATGTACCAAATGCCAGCGTTATGCTTATTGAAAATAGCGAAAGATTTGGATTAGCTCAACTTCACCAACTAAGAGGTCGTGTAGGAAGAGGATCTGCCCAATCTTATTGCATTCTCATGACCTCCGATCACTTAAATCCAGATGCAAAAGAAAGAATATCTACTATGGTTTCCACTTGCGATGGATTTAAAATAGCAGAAGCCGATTTAAAATTAAGAGGTCCAGGAAACCTACAGGGAACCCAACAAAGTGGCATGTTAGAATTAAAGATAGCCGACTTAGTAGAAGACGAACCTATTGTAAATGCGGCAAGGTTCTCCGCTATGGAAATTTTACAAGAAGACCCCGACTTAGTATTGGAAAAAAACTTACCTTTGGCATGGGAAATGAAACAAAGCCGTCAAGATAGTTTTTGGGCTGAAATCAGTTAATAAATGAACGAAAAAGCATTACATATATACGGGGCAAGAGTTCATAATCTACAAAATATAGATCTTAGCCTTCCTCACGATTCTTTGATTGTTATCACTGGCTTAAGTGGCAGTGGTAAGTCTTCTTTGGCTTTTGATACCATCTATGCAGAAGGACAAAGACGCTATATGGAAACTTTTTCCGCTTACGCCCGTCAATTTATTGGAAATTTAGAAAGACCTGATGTAGATAAAATAGATGGATTGAGTCCTGTTATCGCTATAGAACAAAAAACCACCAATAAAAATCCACGCTCTACGGTTGGCACTGTTACGGAAATATATGATTACTTGCGCCTCCTTTACGCCCGTATAGGCGAAGCTTACTCTTATGTTACGGAAGAAAAAATGGTAAAATATACCGAAGAACAAATATTGGAATTACTGCTAAGTCACTATAGCAATCGGGATATTTTAATTTTGGCACCCTTGGTAAGTGGTAGAAAAGGACACTACCGAGAATTATTTGAGAATATTAGAAAACAAGGATTTCTAAAAGTGCGCATAGATGGTCAAATTCAAGAGATTACTTTTGGAATGCATCTCGACCGATATAAGGTTCACAATATAGAACTAATAGTAGATAGAATTAATGTAAATACCAAAGAGGAAAAACGCTTAACTCAAAGTATGCAAACCGCCTTAAAACAAGGTAAAGGTATGTTGATGATATACGACCAATCCTCTAAAGAAGTTCGACACTATAGTAAAATGCTTATGTGTCCCTCTTCGGGTATTTCTTATCCAGAAGCGGAACCCAATACCTTTTCTTTCAACTCCCCTTATGGAGCCTGTCCTAACTGCAATGGCTTAGGAATAGAAATACAACCGGATTTACAAAAAATAATGCCCAACCCAAAACTCAGTATTCAAAAAGGAGGTATTGCCTTAATTCATACCGATAGTCGATCTGCTTGGAAAGAAAGTCAAATAGGGGGCACTTGGATAATGAAACAATTGGAATTGATAGGAAAAAAACATCAATTCACTTTGGATACACCAATAAAAAACATTTCTTCGGAGGGTATAAATGCAATTCTTTACGGAGAAAAAGGAAAATTAATTACCAAAAATGAAATTGTAGGGGTCACCAATCGAGAAGAAATAGATTTCGAAGGCCTACTTAATTATCTTTTAACTTTATACAAAGAAGGTTTGCCGAGTATACAAAAATGGGCAAGCCAGTTTATGTCGCAACATATATGCAGCCACTGCCACGGCACTCGTCTTCAAACCATAGCCTTGCATTATAAAATAGTAGATAAAAATATAGCTCAATTATCCGCTATGAGTTTATTGGAACTGCAACAGTGGTTAGACCAAATGGAATCTCAACTAAGTCCATGGCAAAAAAAAATAGGTCACGAAATTCTACGAGAAATTAAAACCCGCATTCAATTTTTATTGGATGTTGGAATTGGTTATTTAAGTTTAGAAAGAGAATCTACTGGCCTTTCCGGCGGAGAATCTCAACGTATTCGCTTAGCAACACAAATAGGATCCAAATTAGTAGGAGTGTTGTATATTTTAGACGAACCCAGTATTGGCCTACACCAAAGAGATAATCACAAACTTATAGAATCTCTAAAACAATTGCGCAATATGGGAAATTCTGTTATTGTGGTTGAACACGATGAGGATATGATGCGAGCAGCTGACTATATTGTTGATATAGGTCCCGGTGCTGGAATTGAAGGAGGAAAAATTATGGCTTTTGGCGCTCTTCCCGAATTTTTAAAACAACACTCCATTACCACCGATTACCTTAACGGACTAAAAAAAATAGAGCCTCCCATAGAAAGACGAAAAGGAAAAGAGAAAAGTATTATACTCTATGGAGCCTGTGGGCATAATCTTAAAAACATAAATTTAATTCTTCCCTTAAAGAAATTTGTTTGTATTACCGGCGTTTCTGGAAGCGGGAAATCTTCTTTAATAACCCAAACCTTACAACCCTTACTTAGTAAACACTTTTACCATTCCCATGCAGAACCTCTACCCTATAAAAGAGTAGAAGGCATAGAAAATATAGATAAGGTGATAGAAGTAAATCAATCTCCTATTGGCCGTACTCCAAGATCCAATCCGGTTACCTACGTTGGTGTATTTGATGAAATTCGACAACTTTACGCCTCTTTACCAGATGCAAAAATAAGAGGTTATAAAGCGGGTCGATTTTCTTTCAACGTAAAAGGGGGACGTTGTGAACACTGCGGTGGAGCTGGTGTACAAACTATTGAAATGAATTTTTTGCCAGATGTATATGTAACTTGTGAAGAATGTAATGGCAAACGATACAATAAAGAAACTTTAGAAATTCGCTATAAAGGAAAATCTATCAACGATGTCTTAAATATGAGTATTTCGCAAGCGGTAGTGTTTTTCCAAAATATTCCACAAATTTTGCATAAATTGCAAACTCTGAATGATGTTGGTTTGGGATATATTTCTTTGGGACAAGCCTCTACTACCCTTTCCGGAGGAGAAGCACAACGTATTAAATTAGCGGCAGAACTTTCCAAGAAAGAAACTGGAAATACCCTTTATATTTTAGATGAACCCACTACGGGTTTGCATTTTGAAGATATACGTATTTTATTAGATGTACTGCAAAAATTGGTAGACCAAGGAAATACCGTTTTAGTAATTGAGCACAATTTAGATGTTATTAAATGTGCCGATTATATTATAGATTTAGGACCGGAAGGCGGGAAAGAAGGAGGATATATTCTTGCACAAGGAACACCAGAAGAAATTATAAAAAACAAAAAAAGCTATACTGGCTTTTATTTAAAAGATATACTTTAATATGACTTCTATTGAAATTATCTGCAAAAACACCGGAATTCGGAAAGAATATCCAATAGGAATTTCTTTGGATAAAATTGCTAAGGATCAAAATATAAAATTAGAACATGATTTATTAGGAGCCAAAGTAAACAATAAATTACGGGAATTAAGTTACGAAGTTTTTAAACCTAAAACTATCGAATTTATTGATGTCAATGACACCATTGGCTACCGTATGTATATGCGTTCTTTGGTATTTATCCTTTTTAAAGCCATACGCGATGTTTATCCCGGATTAACTTTAAAAGTGGAACACTCTTTACCTATTGGCTTCTATTGTGAATTAGAAGGCATAGAAAGTCGTATTAATAAGGATATGATTTTGCAAATAAGACAAAGGATGCAAGAAATTATACAAAAAAATTTACCCTTTGTTCGTAAACAAATTCCAACTCCCGAAGCTATAGAGATTTTTAAAAAAAATGGGCTTGATGAAAAAGTGGCTCTCTTTGAAACCCGACAAGAATTATACACCTCCGTTTACCTTTTAGAAGATACTGCCAACTATTTTTATGGTTATCTTATTCCTTCTACCGGATACATAAAAAACTTCTATATAGATCGTTATTTTGGAAATGGATTAATTGCCGTTTGGCCCTCTTATGTAGAGCATTTGCAAAAGAACAGTAATATTATTTTACGTAGCTTTCTAAAAGAAGCAAGCCAAGGAGGAAGCAAATTATTTAAAATATTCCAAGAACAAAAAAAATGGTTGGAAATATTGGGGGTTCCATACGTAGGAAAACTAAATAAAGAAATATTAGCTCATGGTCCCGGTCGTTTAATCAAAGTATCCGAAGCTCTACAAGAAAAGAAAATTGCAAGTATAGCCGATAATATTGCCCAATGTAAAGATTGCAAAATTATATTGATAAGTGGACCCTCTTCCTCTGGGAAAACCACTTTCTGCAAACGTCTTTCAGTACAATTGCAAGTTTTAGGATATAATACGGCAGAAATTTCCTTAGATGATTATTTCGTAGATAGAGATAAAACGCCATTGGACGACAAAGGTGAATATGATTTTGAATCTATTAAAGCTATAGATATTCCGTTCTTCAACGAACAACTTTCCTCTTTAATGCAAACGCAAGAAGAAATAGAAATAGATTTACCTACTTTTGATTTTAAAGAAGGAAAAAGAAAATTTTTAGGTCGTAAATTAAAAATGACCCCAAAAACAATAATTATTGTAGAGGGAATACACGGCCTTAACCCCCAATTAACTATGACAATTCCAAATAAATACAAGTATAAGATTTTTGTTTCGGCTCTTACGCACATAGGCATTGATACACAAAATCCGGTTCACAGCACGGATAATCGCCTCCTGCGCCGCATTGTAAGAGATCACAATTTCAGAGGCTATTCCGCTACGGAAACTTTAAAAAGATGGGAAAGTGTGAGGAAAGGAGAAAATAAAAATATTTTCCCTTTTCAAGAAAATGCAGATATTATGTTTAATTCTGCCCTTTTGTTTGAATTAGGGGTATTAAAAAAACATGCAGAACCTCTCCTTACTGCAGTTCCTGAAAACACCAATGAATACCCTGAAGCCCAACGCCTACTCAAATTTCTTTCCTATTTTGTACATATAGAAGAAAAAGAAATTCCACCCACTTCTATATTAAGAGAATTTTTAGGAGAAAGCAGTTTCCTTTATTGAGAAACTGTCGGAAATTTTCCTTACTTTTAACTGCTAAAACAAAGTACCCAATATGACAACTATTACCTCCACAGAAAAAATTTATCGTTTATTTAGAAAATATCGCAAAATTTGTACGGACACCCGACAATTAGAGCGAGATTCAATTTTTATAGCTCTCCACGGAGAAAAATTCGATGGAAACACCTTTGCTAAGCAAGCTTTAGAAGCAGGATGCAGCTACGCTATCGTAGATAATGTGAAGTTTGCGAAGGGGGAACGATGCTTATTAGTGGAAGACTGCCTACAATGTCTTCAATCCTTAGCCAATTTATATCGTAGAGATATGTTTATACCTTTTATTGGTATTACAGGAACCAATGGAAAAACCACCTCCAAAGAACTTATAAACTCCGTATTATCGATACGTTTTCGAACTTTTGCGACGAAAGGAAATTTAAACAATCACATTGGTGTTCCTCTTACTATTCTATCTATTCCCAGTAATACAGAAATTGCAATTATAGAAATGGGGGCAAGTCATGTAGGAGAAATAGCTAATTTATGTAATATTTGTTTACCTACCCATGGATTAATTACCAATATTGGGAAGGCACATTTAGAAGGTTTTGGGTCTTTTGAAAATATTGTTAATACTAAAACGGCCTTATATCGTTTTATTCAGAAAACCCATGGAAAATCGTTTGTAAACGGAGACAATGCTTTGCTTATGGATAAGTCTAAAGACTTGGAAAGATTTTGCTACGGAAGCGGTGCTAATCAATATTTACAGATGGAGTATATAAGCAATGAAAGCATTATGTTAAAATGTAAACTTATAGGTTCTTCCTCTGCACCAAACATCACGGAAATTAATACCAACGTAATAGGAGATTATAATTTAGAAAATGCAGCAGTAGCCGCCTGTATTGGACGTTATTTTGGCCTAAGTGACAGGGAAATTAAAGAAGGCATAGAAAAATATGAGCCTAAAAATTTACGTTCACAAATCATACAAACCAAAAACAACGTTCTTATTGCCGACACATACAATGCCAATCCTACCAGTATGTATGCTTCTATTAAAAACTTTTTAGCCATGCCATCTCCCTATTCAAAAATTTTCATTATCGGGGATATGCTGGAATTAGGTAAATTTGCCAAGGAAGAACATCAAAAAATTGTAGATTTATTAAAAGAAAACGATGCTGCTCAAGTGTTTTTAGTGGGTCCTTTGTTTTCCAAAACCGACAAATTTAGTGCCTGCAAAACCTTTTCCAAAGCAGAAGATCTGATAGAACACCTTAAAAACCATCCCTTAAAGCAGAACTATATTTTAATTAAAGGTTCTAGAGGAGTACAGTTGGAAAAAGTATTAGATATTTTAAAATAAGGATATCATAGAGTGATTTTTTTTCACTACCTTTGTTTTCAAGTAAAAAGTGTAAATAATATATGCGTAAGCTGAAACATTATATTTTATTGTTTTTTCTTTGTGTCGGATACCCTGCCTATTCTCAATCCTCAGTGAGTTTGGATTCTTGTATAGCATGGTCCCTACAAAATTATCCGTTAATTCAACAGTTACAACTTATTGATTTGTCGCGCGATTATAGCATTGACAATATCAACACAGGGTATATTCCTCATGCAAATATTTTTGCTTTCGGTGGTTATATAGATGGCATTCCCCAACTCACCCCCAATACTGCTTCCGAACCCTGGAGATTTATGGGTGCCATAAATGTAGAACAAACTATTTGGGATGGTGGCCAAATGCTGAAGAATAAAAAATTAACTAAAACACAAGCCGAGATAGACAAGCAAAATATTCGCATTAATCTTTTTGAATTACGATCGAAAGTTAGTGAAATATTTTTCGGCATACTTTTAATACAAGAACAAAAAAAAGAAATACATCTCCAAGAAAACAATCTAAATCAATCTTTAAAATCGGTAGAAACCGCTATAAAAAATGGTACCGCTTACTACTCCGATTTAGATGAAGTCAACGTTGCCTTATTGAATCTCGATCAAAAATTGTCACAACTACGTGCGTTAGAGAATTCTTATCGGGAAATGCTTACCATGTTTACTCACCGAAACATTGTAGAAAATACTGTATTAGAACGCCCAGTTATACAGATGTCTTTAAACGACAGTATAGAAAAGCGTCCAGAATTACAACTTTTTGATAATCAAAAAAAATTATTAGATGCCCACAATCCAGGCGCAGGAGAAGCTTTACCAAGAGTAAGTTTAATGGGACTTGGAGGTCTAATAGCTCCTGAATTTAAGATGAATCAAACTTCTTTGAATCATCTCTTGATGGGTGGTCTTACCGTTACTTGGCCTATCGGAGGAAGAACCTATACCATGGGCATGGATAAAAAACGTTTAAGTATAGAAAAACAAAAGATAGATAATCAGCAGGAAACTTTTATTTTCAATACCAAACTATCTTTAAGTCAACATGCAAGCAAAATTAGACAATGGGACGAGATGCTAATAAGCGATGAAAAAATCGTAGATCTTCGCAATAAAATAAAAAAATCAGCGGAAACTAAATATGAAAATGGTACTATTACCATGACCGAACTTTTGCGTTGCATCAATGAGGCAAGTCTTGCTAAACAAAATAAAGACCTGCATGAAATACAAAAACTACTTACTATTTACCAATATAATGCCGATTTAGGATATTAAAATCATAGTATAAATACACGTATGAAACACATAAATTTGATATTTTCCGGTATTTTACCCTGTTTGTTTTTAATGGTTTCTTGCCATAATGGGGAGGGTGTATATGATGCTTCTGGCACCTTTGAAGCTACCGATATGGTGGTATCGGCTCAGGCCAATGGAACTATTTTACAATTAGATGTGAATGAAGGGGATTCAGTAGCAAGCAATCAAACACTGGGGTTTATCGACACCACTCAGTTGTTTCTACAAAAACGTATGCTTACCATAGGAAAAGTAGCCACTTTAAATAAACGTCCCAATGTTGGCAAACAAATTGCGGCCATACAAGTAGCCCTAGCCCAAGCCAAAGCAGAAGAAAAACGCATAGAAAACCTATATAAGGGTGATGCTGCTACAGAGCAACAATTAGATGATATACGCTCTAAAGTACGCCAACTACAAGCGCAACTCAATGCACAAACCAATAATTTGGAAAATAATATTACCGTTATAGATGCAGAAAGTTCAGCCCAAGAAGTACAAATTGCACAGGTAGAAGATCAGCTATTAAAATGTAGAATTTACAGCCCTATCTGCGGAATTGTATTGGATAAATATGCACAAAAAGGAGAGCAAGCTTCTATGGGTAGGCCACTCTTTAAAGTAGCCGATTTAAATCATATGGTATTAAGGGCTTATATTACCTCCTCCCAAATATCTAATTTAAAATTAGGACAAAACGTAGAAGTGTTTACTTTGCAAAAAGAACAAACACAAAGCTACCCCGGAAAAATAACATGGATTTCCGATCAAGCTGAGTTCACACCAAAAACCATACAAACCAAAGACGAAAGAGCCAATTTGGTTTATGCTATAAAAATTTCCGTAATAAATGACGGTTATTTAAAAATCGGTATGTATGCCGATGTTAAATTTTAAATTTCTTGCTTATGCTTCCGCATTATATCTCGGTTAAAGAGGTCTCTAAACGATTCTCATCGGGAAAGGCATCCCAAGTGGAGGCGCTACAAAATATTTCCATTGATGTTTCTCAAGGAGAATTATTTGGATTAATAGGTCCTGATGGAGCTGGAAAATCCACCTTGTTTAGAATTTTAGCTACTTTGATGTTGCCCGATAAAGGCTCCGCTACTATCGCAGGCTTAGATATCATTAAAGATTTTAAAACACTTCGAAATATGGTGGGCTATATGCCGGGGCGTTTTTCTCTCTATCAAGATTTAAGCGTGGAGGAAAATATTAATTTCTTTGCCACTTTATTTAATACCAGTGTAGAAGAAAATTACGACTTTATAAAAGATATTTATTCCTATATAGAACCTTTCAAAAAAAGACGTGCCGGCAATTTATCGGGTGGAATGAAACAAAAACTAGCACTAAGTTGTGCTCTTATTCATAAACCTCAAGTTCTATTTTTGGATGAACCTACTACAGGGGTTGACCCTGTTTCCCGTAAAGAATTTTGGGATATGCTCCAAAAATTAAAAAACGATGGAATCACCATTATCGCCTCCACCCCTTACATGGATGAAGCCCGACTATGCGACCGTATTTGTTTGATTCAAAAAGGTAAAATTATGGAATGTGATATTCCTGAAAGAATTCGTAAAAATTTTCGCTGGGACTTACGTGCAGTATCGGCAAGCAATATGTTTCATCTTTTAGGGGATTTACGCAAATATTCCCATTGCGAATCGTGCTACTCCTTTGGCGAATACCAACATATTTCCCTCCTGCCTAATAGTAGCGATGAGGATCTGTTTTTATATTTACAAAAAGCAGGACATCAAAATATAGAAATACATAAGTTGGAACCGAGTATTGAAGACTGTTTTATGGATTTAGTTAGAAAAGGAGAAAACAATGAAAGTTAACAGTCTTTTCCGTAAACAGCGCGCAGCAGAAGAAATTCTAAAAGGAGGATATGTAATTAAAGTTAGTAAACTCACTAAAAAATTTGGAAATTTTACGGCTGTAGATGACATTAGTTTCGATGTAAAAAAAGGGGAAATTTTTGGTTTTTTGGGAGCAAATGGAGCCGGAAAGACAACGGCCATGCGCATGTTGTGCGGACTAAGCCATCCTACTTCCGGACAAGGTACAGTGGCTGGATACAACATCATTAATCAACAAGAATTAATAAAACAAAACATTGGATATATGAGTCAAAAATTCTCTCTCTACAACGATTTAAAAGTATGGGAGAATATTCGACTCTTTGCTGGAATTTACGGCATGAAAACCCCTGTAATTAACAAAAAAACCGATGAATTACTAAGCCGGCTTGGGTTCACCTCCGAAAAAAACACCTTGGTTAAAGAACTACCTTTAGGGTGGAAACAAAAACTAGCTTTTTCTGTAGCTATTTTTCATGATCCGGAAATTGTTTTTTTAGACGAACCTACAGGAGGTGTTGACCCCATTACCCGCCGACAATTTTGGGAATTAATATATGAAGCTATAGATCGTGGAATTACTGCTTTTGTAACCACCCACTATATGGACGAAGCAGAATATTGTACTCGTGTATCTATGATGGTGGATGGGCGTATAGAAGCTTTAGACACCCCTCGCAATTTAAAAAATCAATTCCATGTCCCGTCTATGGATGAAGTCTTTCAAAAAATGGCACGCAAAGCACAAAGAATAGGAGACTAATTCATGAAACAATTTTGGGCTTTCGTATTAAAAGAATTTTATCACATTTTTAGAGATAAGCAAACCATGCTAATCTTGCTATTAATGCCTGTAGTGCAAGTATTCCTTTTTGGATATGCTATTACTACCGATATAAAAAATAGTGCTATTGTGATCTTAGATTCAGCCCAAGATGAACACAGCCGCCGACTCATAGCAGATTTAAACGCCAGTGCCTATTTTCATGTGGAATCTATCTTACAATCTTCTTCGCAAATAGATGCTACTTTTCGAAAAGGAAAAATTAAAATAGCCATTCTAATTCCCGAAGATTTTGGAAGTCGCTTAGATGAAGGTAAAAAGGCACCGGTCCAATTAATTGTGGATGCATCTAATCCTAACGAGGCAAATATTATCACCAATTATGTGTACAATATTGTAGGAAACTATCAACAAGAATTACTCAAAAATATGCCAATAGCAGGAGTGATAAGTACGGACGTGCATATGCTATATAATCCCCAACTAAAAAGTGCTTATACTTTTGTACCAGGGGTAATTGGTTTAGTTCTTATGTTAATTTGTACCCTAATGACTTCCGTATCTATAGTAAGAGAAAAAGAATTGGGCACCATGGAAGTTTTGTTGGTTTCCCCCTCTAAGCCTATTTATATTATTTTTTCCAAAACCATCCCATATTTTGTTATTTCCATGTGTAATGTAATTACTATTGTTTTGCTTTCCGTATTCGCATTTGATGTGCCTATTAGGGGAAGTATTGCACTGCTAATAGGAAGCAGTATTACTTATATTTTCACCTCTTTGGCTTTAGGTTTACTCATTTCCACTATCTCAAAAACACAGCAAATAGCGATGATTATATCTTTGGTTGGGCTTATGTTACCTACCGTTCTTCTATCGGGACTAATGTTTCCCATAGAAAGTATGCCTGGAATTTTACAATGGATATCCAATATCGTGCCAGCTACTTGGTTTATACAAATGGTTAAAACCATTATGATTAAAGGCTTGGGCTTTGCTTATATTTGGAAAGAATGGTGTATTTTATTAGGAATGACTATACTCTTTATTGCCATTAGTGTAAAACGTTTTAAAGTTCGCTTATAATGGGATCTCTCAAATTTTTACTCGAAAAAGAATTTAAGCAGATATTGAGGAATCCCATTATCTTGCCTTTAATTATTATATTACCCACCATTCAATTGGCTATTTTACCCTATGCCGCCACTTATGAGATACGTAATATTGACATAGCTATAGTAGATGCAGATCACAGTGCTTTTTCTTATCAGCTTACCAAAAAAATAGCCTCTTCCGGATACTTTCAATTAGAAAGTACCTCTTCTACTTACCAGCAAACACTCGACAACTTAGAAAAATCGAAAATAAGTCTAATTTTAGAGATACCACGTGGATTTGAAAAGGATTTACGTAACGGGCTTCATACCAAAATTCTTATTTCTGCCGATGCCGTAGATGGAACTAAGGCCAGTATAGGTTCCTCCTATTTAACTACTATTATTCAAAATTTTTCCACCCAAATATCCAAATATTTAGCCTTTCAAGGAAATAACTCTCTAAGCCATGCTTCCATTCCTCAAATAGAATTAGTTCCCCAATATCGCTACAATCCGTCCTTAGACTATAAAACTTACATGGTCCCGGGAATTCTAGTAATGCTACTTACCTTGGTAGGTGGAATTCTCGCCTGTTTAAATATTGTAAGTGAACGAGAACAAGGCACTTTGGAACAAATTAATGTAAGCCCGGTAAGAAAATCTTATTATTTATTGGCTAAATTAATCCCGTTTTGGACCATGGGACTAATTATTCTTACTATTGGCTTTATTGTAGCAAGAATTATGTATCATATTATCCCCGAAGGCAATTTGTTTACCATTTATATTTTCGCCACCGTATATATGATTGCCTTTACAGGCTTTGGCTTACTTATTTCTGCTTCTGCCAAAACGCAGCAACAATCTATGTTTATTGCCTTCTTTTTCCTTTTAATTTTCTTTCTTATGGGAGGCTTGTTTACCCCTATAAGTAGTATGCCTATATGGGCTCAATATATAACCTATCTTAATCCTACCGCTTATCTAACCGATGTAGTGAGATTGGTTATTTTGAAAGGGAGTCACTTCAGCGATCTCCTTCCGCAATTCTTCATCACTTGTGGATTTGCCGTAGTTTTTAACTTTTGGGCAATGATTACCTATAGAAAGATAGATTAAAACACAAGCGAAAACTCTTTCGCTCGCAATGCGCTGTACAACCTAAGAATTATGCAACCTAAGAAAGTTGCATCCCTTCCCCAATTAAAAATCAATGTCTAATTTTACATTTATCTGCAAAGGGGTAAGCCGATTGGGGATAGCATAACTATTACCATCTATGGCTGTAATCCACATATAAGAGATAGTATTTCTCATTTGAAATAGATTAAAAACCTCTACACCCAACCAAATATTTTTGATATAAGTAAAAGGATTTTTGGGACCATATTTACGCTTTTCTCCTTTTAACAAAAAAGCCATTCCTAAGTCTACCCTTTTATAATCTGGAAGACGTAATTTCCTATTCGTTGGAAATTTTTGGGGATCCGACAAATTATCGGCATTTCCGTCGGGCAATCCGGTAGCATAAATAAAATTTAAATACACTTTGAAATTTTTATTCCGTGTTAAATAGTCTTGGAAGTAAACATTAATAGCAAATAATTGGTCGGTTGGCCGCGCCACCATTCCTGTATGTTGACTGTTTCCCTTTGCGTCGGTATAAGTAATATCTTCGTTTGTTTTCATAAAGGATAAACTAATCCACGATTCTACACCCGGCACAAATTCACCATACAAACGAGCATCCAAACCCGTTGCATAGCCTTTGGAACAGTTTTTAGCCATATATCGAATACGAATATTATCTATCTCATACGGATTTAAATCATACATGTATTTATAATACGCTTCCGCCGTAAATTTGAACGGTCGTTGCCAAATTTGAAAATACACATCGTTCCCTAATACTATATGCACAGATTTCTGCGCCCTTACATCGGTATGCAAATTACCATGAATATCTCGCAATTCCTTGTAAAAAGGAGGTTGTGCATAATGACCTACGGCCAAACGAAAACTGGTTTGTGTTTTCCAACTTGGATTAAAAGTAAAATTCACCCTCGGACTGGCTATAAATTCGTTATTTAGCGACCAATACGATAGACGTAAACCGGCATTCAAATTATATTTCCCATTAGAATTAAAATCGAAACGCCCTTGTGCAAACGCCTGAAGACGATGGGACTGAGTATGGTGTTGCGACTTATATACATCCTGCAAAACAGGCGGATGTAAATTAGGATCTAAGGTTCCAGGAGGATCTATGCCCTCTTCGGGCAGGGTGTAGCCAGCAGAATCTTCCATGTGCCACTCGTCTAAACGATCTATCATATCCTCATATTGATATTTTAAGCCCCATTGTATAAAAGCTGGTTTGGTAATATAGGATGCTTGATAATCTAAAGAAACTACTAATCCATTTAAATAATTTCTAGCATGATCCAAATATCCCCCCTCTCCCAAAACAATATCATCTTCATCGGAACTGCCATTATCTTCCCCTATAACCGCTTTTAATAAATACGCACCTTCTATATCGTAATTCTCTGTTTCTATGGTATTAAAAAACGAAAAAGTAAGATTGTTTTTTAATTGCTTATTAGGTTTATTAATCCAAGATAAAGCGCCAAAATAGGTATTGAATTTATCTATTTCCTGTCCTCTAAAAGCCACAGTAAACGCTTTGGGGTCTTTCTCTGTTCCGAATTTTGTTTGTTGAGTGGTAGGAATAACTTTATAACGATTATAAGCAATATTTCCCAAAAGATTCCATTCGTTTTTTTCGTTCCATTTATAGGTAAATAATGCCTGAAAATCCGTAAAAGAGGGTTTGTAATTTCCTTTTTTATCCATAGATTTTAAAACATACTGCGTTGATTTGTGCCGCAAGCCGAATAAAAAAGTAAATTTTTTATCTTTACTAGTCCCTTCCAAATGTAAATGCCCTCCCATAAAATTCAATCCAATAGACCCTCCAAAATGAGTAGGTTTTTTATATTGAATATCTAATACCGACGACATTTTATCTCCATACTTAGCATCAAATCCTCCACTGGAAAACAACATTGTTTCCACCAAATCAGGATTAATAAAACTAAGTCCTTCTTGTTCTCCAGCACCCGTTAATAAAGAACGTTGTATTTCTATGCCATTAACATACACTAAATTTTCATCAAAATTTCCTCCACGTACAGAATACTGAGAACTTAATTCATTGTTATTATTTACCCCAGGCAAAGACATCAGCGTTGCTTCTACTCCACCTGTAATTCCAGGCATAGTTCTGCTATCCAATGGATTGATACTAACATATCCTCCTCTTGATCTATTAGCCGTAACCGTAACTTCTTTTATTTGAATTTCTTTTTCTTGAAGTTCAAAATTGAGAATTTTAGTTTCCTCTGCTTGTAATGTAAGCGTTTGTGTTTTCGTTTCAAAACTGGCATGAGAAAAACGAAGTATCAATTTTGTATTTGCTGGAACCGACAATATATAATATCCCTTTTCATCGGTAGTGGTCCCTATAGATTTTAGTAGATTCACCACTCCTACTGCAGCTAAGTCTATCGCTTTCCCATCTTTGTCTATTAGACGTCCTTTTATAGTTGCTTTCTCCTGAATAGCTATACTGGAGGAGGTAAAAATAGCCATTTGCAATGTAGACCTACAAGGAAATTCGATTTTGGTAGAAAAATCTTCCAAACCATAGACTTTCACCGTAGTAA
Source organism: Bacteroidales bacterium (assembly GCA_036653535.1). Taxonomy (GTDB): domain Bacteria; phylum Bacteroidota; class Bacteroidia; order Bacteroidales; family P3; genus JAVVTR01. Next base: position 69,068 of record JAVVTR010000008.1, read on the forward strand.
AAAAGCTACACAAAAAAATTGGAAATAGAAGACGCCAAAACATCTTACTCATTATTTCCGCCATAATCTTGGTAACTATCGGTTGCTTCCTCCATATCCTTAACCTTTTTTTGCTGCTTCCATCTTTTTACAAATTGAGCCCAGGCAAAAGGATTTAGTAAATTATTAGGCGATACCTGCCCTTGAGAATATAATTTTCCAACTTGTTCTTGCATCAAACTTCTATAATTCATATTGGCATCCATCTTCCCTATCCGAGCCTGTTCTCTCATGGTTGCTAAATTAAAATTCTTACGTACAATATCTGCGTCCTGTTCCGGTAACTTAACACTTACAAATGCTTCCCTAAATTTATCTTTGGATGGCCACGGATAAATTACCGTTTCCATAAGCATAATAGTATCTTGAACCATGGGTTGTATAATAGAATAAGCATCGGCTCTAATACTATCGGGTATAACAAAAAGAGCTGGTTCGTAACCTACAGAAGAAAATTTAATGACATCTCCCGAGACAGCAACAAAGGTAAAAAACCCACTCACATCTGCAACAGCTCCTCTACCAGTACCTTTAATAACAATAGTAGCAAAAGGAATAGGAGAAAGATCATGGGCATTAACCATCACACCAGAAAACTGTATAATCTTTTTCCTTTGCTCTGAAGAATTTTGGGCGTGACCCTTTAAACCGCATATAGTAACGGCAAGAAATCCACAAAAGAACAAAAGTAGAATTAAATGCTTTTTTCCCATTCTGTATTATCAAGATTACAAAGGTACATTATTTTGTTGTAGCTACAAAGTAACTACAAAAAACGACAAAAAAAAAGCTGCCATCCTTACGAACAGCAGCTTACCATCTTAAAATTATGAAAAAATTATTCTCTATTCGTTATAAACGAATCAATCCATTGGCATCGGCTTCCAATAAACAAGCCATAATACCTTTTTTATTAATATTCTTTATTCCTTTTACAGATACTTTTAAAGTTACCCAAGCATCTTCTTCCGGTACATAAAACTTCTTGGTTTGTAAATTTGGATAGAATTTACGTTTAGTCTTAATATTAGAGTGAGATACGTGATTGCCACTCATTACTGATTTTCCGGTTATTTCGCATACTTTCGACATGGTTCCAAGTTTTTTATTATTTGTATATCTCCGTGTTTGTTTTATCGTTTACCTCCTAAAACACTCAAAAAGGACTGCAAAAGTCGGTATTTTTTTCTATTTTACCAAACTTTTAGCAAAAATATTTACTAAACTGTATTTAATGGCTGCCTACCGGAAGAGAACCACTTCTAAGGATTTGATTATCTCCCTCCCTTATTAGTTCATAATCTATATACAAACGGCCCTTATCCTGTGGATCATCTATATCCTCTTTTCCTGTAAAAGGCCGAAGATCGCCCCCCCATATTTTCTCTACTAAGCATGGATGATCTATAAAAGGATTTCGGTTCCCCTGTATCTGATAAACCACATTATTTCTCTTTATCTCTTTAGGGCTGACAGGATCTTGCTTACTCCATTTAAGCAATAGATTTACAGCCCATTCGCTAAACACCTGTGGTTTGGAAACATCCAACATTTCCGAACTCCAATTTCCTACTCTATCTTCATAACAAGTAACCATATAGAAATAAGAACGAGCTAAATCCCCCTTGTATTCATCTATGGGTTCAAAAGCAGTTCCTACATAACCAGAAAAAGTACAAGGCCCCAATTTCCCTCCATTTTTTGAAACCCATTTTGGATTACTTACCTCTCCATATGGATTGTTGTTTCTTCGGGTATTGGCATAACCATCTACCGGATACAAATGAAATAAATCGGTATACATAGGCTTACCCTCTTTAAACCAACTCTTTGGGAAAGAATGCTCTCTATTATAACAACCACATTCCGACATAGTCCCTGTGCACTGACTCTCTTTAAAAATAAAAGGGCAAGAAGAATACATATCTGTAATAGAACCCGTAGAGTCTGCATCAGTTTTGCCATAATCAACCCATAAATTGGCATACGTTCGCTCTACATGTGTGGCAATAATATGAAACAAAGCTGTTTTGAGTTGATATCCCACTTTATTCACAGCAGAATCGTAATAATGGAGTGGCTCCTGTGCATAAAGCACGCCTACCAAAAGCCATGTAATCGAAACTAAAAATAAACATATCTTCTTCATAATTTGCAAATGTAATTATTTTTTCTTTGTCCACCTTCCCTTGCCAATTTCTCTAAACAAAATTCTACCTTATACTTAACACACAAATCCTTACAGACGAGTTTTTTCAATTCTCTTTCCTTCCCAAAATTCATCTAAACATTTGGTAGCTATCTTTATTTTATATATTTTTGAACCTTAATAATTTGAGGAATAAAAAAAATGCCAATTCGTTTTGCATCTCTTAAAAATAAATACATGCTTATTATTATTCGGAATTTTCTGCACCTCTCCCTTCTTTTTTGTTTTCTCTGCACTTCTACTTCTTTGCACGCAAGGGAAATAAACAAAAATTTGATCCTTTCCACAGAAAGAACTTCCCTCAAGGCAATGTTACCCCCCACAGACAGTCTCATGCCTGATCCTGAAAATAAAGTACAAATAGAAATTCTTTCTCCCTTAAGCGATAGTGCCATTCAAACAGAAAACATAAACTATATTTTGGGTTTAAAAGACAGCCTAAATTCCGAAACTATTATACACTTAACAAATTTACATTCAGGAAAATACAAACTAAAAGTTCAGCTATACTATGAAAAAGAACCTTTTCACATACTTGATACTATTTCTTCTAATATAGAAGTAAAATTAAAACAATTACCCCCTCCCACCTTGGATCCTCCAGCAGGAACCTATAACCAACCAATATCTATTTGCTTTCACACTCCCATAAAAGAAGCCCAAATTTACTATTCTTTAGAAGGGAAAGAACCTAATATCCCTTATCCAAGTGGAAGCTTTATTTATATCCCTAAAAGTACTCTATTGAACTACAAACTCATAGCTACCAATTTCGACCCCTATATAGGAAAAATCCTATACATTATAGAGCCTACAGCTATAAACGCCCGAAATTTACTGCAAGCTTCTATTTATCCCAATCCTTGCAAAGGGGAATTTTTTATTGACGTAAATTTCCCTTCTACATTAGAAATTTTTTCTATTTCCGGAGTATTAATTCAAAAAAGAACCATAGACAAAAAAAGCATTATATCTATCCCCAACAGAGGAATTTACTTTATTCGATTAAGTAATTTACAAAAAGGTATATTTACGCAAAAAATTATAATAGAATAGCTTTAAAACCGCCTATTTATTTATTTTTATCCTATCCTATTTCAAAGTCGACGACTACTCGCCTGAGTAAAGCTCAAACTTGCGTTTTGATTCTGCTTCCGCTCAATGCAATCATTCCATACTTCCTATTAAAATTAAAGGTCTTACTAAGATTGCATTTCTAATATCTACTTAGTGAAAAATAAATAATATCCTCTTCCTCCGATTCTGCTATTCTGCTAATAAAATACGCAATCGAGTAGGAGAAAATTAAAGTAGTTTTCTCCTACTTTAATTTTCGACCTCTCACACCACCACGCATGCCGTTCGGCACGTGGCGGTTCCTTACTTACGATAAACTTTACTATAATAATCCGACAAGAATGGATAACCTGCTATGCGTAGGCTATCTGTATCCAATGCTCTTTGTAGTATGGGACTTTTAGAAGTACGCCAATAACTCTTGCGAGTATTTGCCCATTGCCAAGCTTTATTTCTATCTATCTTACATTTTATAAGATTGGTATACTTTGTCTTGACTTTCTTCCAACACTTCCAGATGCACATTCGTAATCGTCTTCGTAGCCATTCGTCAACAGATTGAAGATAATTCTTCAT
>JAVVTR010000009.1:0-69289 GCA_036653535.1 Bacteroidales bacterium
GCTTTGTAGAGCGAAGAAATTGTCGATTTTATATCAATGGTGAGTAAAAATAGAATATATAGAATGAAATGTTTCATAAAAATTTATGCAAAAAAAGCCACCCACCAAATAGTAGTTTTGTTTTTATTGTGAAACGAATGTAATGCATTTTTTTGAATAAAAAAACAAATGAATCTATTTTTACTTTCACAGGAACCTAATTTTAATAAATAGGTCTTATGGACCGATTGCTTGTATTCTGCCGAAGCAGGCAATTGTCGGCTTTGCCAATTCTATGAGGTTTATTTTACACTCTTTGGGCAGCTTACCAACACATGTTTGTTTCATAAGAAAATATTATTGCAAAAATCTATACTTTTCCCTAAACCACTCATAAGCTCTATCCTAACAACATCCGATTAAACTCCTCCATAGCTTCCACTTTCTGTTGCTGTAATATTCGTGCATAGGTCAATGTAACCTTTACTGAAGAATGCCACAATATCTTGTTGATAATCTCAATCCCATCCCGCAGTTGGAAATTCAGCGAGATATTTTTGTTTTTCAATGCCTGATTGGCTGTCGAGTTGGTGACTTAATCAAAATGACAAAAGCCAACCTAATCAACGGAGCGATTGAGTATATCCCACGCAAGACCAAAGAGGGGCGACCGCTGACGATTATTATTGAGGAATAAGGGGTAAAGATCGGGCAGAGTATGGTACGTATCTAATTCAGAATCTTGCAAAGAATATTGAAGCAGATTTTGGGAGTGGATTTTCCTATCGGTAACTAGCATTTTGCAGACAGTTTTATCGCACTTATCCAATTGCGAATACAGTGTGTGCGCAATTGAATTGGTCTCAATATAAATTACTTATATCTATTACTGACAAGGACAAACGTGAATATTATCAATTAGAAGCCATTAATAACGCATGGACTAAACGTGAATTGAAGCGACAAATAAATTCGGGGCTGTACGAGCGATTATTGTTGAGTAATGACAAGAGAGCAGTTCTTGAGGTTGCTCGTAAAGAGCGTATTCCTGAATCTCCGGCTGAAATCATTAAAGACCCGATGGTGCTTGAGTTTCTTGGACTGAAGCGAGATGCTACATACTACGAGAAAGATTTGGAGAGTGCATTAATCACACATTTACAGTCGTTTCTACTGGAACTTGGAAATGGATTCTCGTTTGTAGCAAGGCAGAAACGTATCTTATTAGAAGATGATGAGTTTTTTGCGGACTTAGTTTTCTACAATAGATTGTTGCGCTGTTTTATGGTGATTGAACTTAAAACTCACAAAATCACTCACGAGGATATTGGGCAGTTGCAAATGTATGTAAATTACTATGATCGCAACGAAAAGATGACCGAAGAGAACCCAACTATTGGGATATTACTCTGTGCTGACAAGAATAATACATTGGTTAAATACACATTGCCAGAGAACAACAATACAATTATGGCAAGTAAATACCAACTCTATTTACCGTCGGAAACCGAATTAGCGGAGCAATTAAAGATAGAATTAAACGAATTAGAGTAGAATTTATGGGGCAACAAGAATACGATACATTCCGTGAGCAGATGAAGCAGTGGATGTTGGATAATTCCGACATCTATGACGAGTTCGAGGAGGTGATGAACTCGCAGAGCGATATGGGTGTGCAGCAGATTATGGCTCAGGCAATGACGTTGGTTCCCGAATATGGTAATCTAATTTTTAAAAACCAACCTAGATTTTTACTGGATCCTTTTTTTTCAATCTAAAACATCAAAAAAAGAAGGTGTTTTAAAACGGAACAAAAAAAATAAGTGCAATATTTTCAATAAATCACTGAATATATTGCACTTATATCGTTGACCAACCAGGATTCGAACCTGGAATGACGGTACCAAAAACCGTTGTGTTACCATTACACCATTGGTCAATGAAGCGAATGGGAGTGCAAAAGTAAAATAAAAAAATTAAACAAGCAAATTTTATGAGAAGTTTAAATTTTAACTTGGGACCTTGCTTTTTACTGCTTTTTTTATGGTTAAAGGATGTATTAAATTCTTTTATTTTGGTTCAGCATTGCTTATCTTAAATTTTCAAGGTTACAAACGGAGCTTTTGTACCTTTGTATAGGATAAGTATTGATTTTGAAATTTTAGAAAATGGGCCTATGAATTTTCACCACAGGCTATCATATTCTTTTTTAAACCTTCCAAACCTGCTCTGCTAAGAGGACTGTCTTTAAACAGTTTTTGAAATTCGGCTTCTTCTAAATGAAATAACATTGGGGGATTTAAATTTAGTATAGGAGGACTTGCTTCTAATTCCTTGTGGTTACTAAAGATGGAAATTTTCTTATTGCAAGGACAGGCATTTTGGCATCGGTCACAGCCAAACCAAGTGCCTTTGGGTAGTGCAGGTCGTTCGCCTTTATCTTCAATGGTAAGGTAGGATAGGCAGTGGCTGGCATTCATGCCGTTTTGTAGAGCTGAGCCGGGGCAAGCCTCTTGACAAAGGTGACATTGAAAACAAGGATGGCCTTCTTGATCTTGAGAAAGAGGTAGAAGAGGATGGTCGTAAGTTTGGCAGGGTAGATTGCATAGGAGTATGCCTATAAGGCAAAAGCTACCCAGGCGAGGATGTAGTAGCAAGGTGTTGCGTCCAATATGGCCTAAGCCTGCTTTTTGAGCCCAAGCTTTTTCTAAAATGGGTGCTGTGTCTACCAAACATCGGCATTGAGCAAGGGGGTAGACCGATTGTATAAATTCTTGAAGAAGAAAGAGCTTTTTTTTAATAAAAATGTGATAATCTTCGCCTTGTGCAAAAAGAGCTATATGGGGGTTTATAGGCTGAAGCGAATCTTTTCCGTAGTGTATTAATGTTACTAATATGCTTTTACAGGAGGGGAAAACGAGAGCGGGATTGGCGCGTTGTATTGGGTTCCTTGCCAAGTACGACATCTCTGCCTGCCTGCCTTGTTTCAGAAAATTTTGTAAATAAATTAAATCTTCGTTTAAGTTAGAAACTGGAGCTATACCAATATCATCCAATCCTATCTCTATAGCTTTCTTCTTTAGAAGACTACTATTTAGAATATTGTCCATGAGCGTTTTGCCTTAGAAATTAAAAAAGGGTATTGGGCTGGTTGTTTCCAAAAAAACGACCTAAATGTTGATAGGCTGCTTGTGTGGCTTCTCTTCCACGTGGTGTACGCATGAGGTAGCCTTCTTGAATCAGAAAAGGTTCGTACACTTCTTCAATGGTGCCGGTTTCTTCTCCAACGGCAGTGGCAATAGTATTTAAGCCCACTGGACCTCCCTTAAATTTATCTATGATAGTAAGAAGAATACGATTGTCCATTTCATCTAAGCCGTGTTTGTCTACATGAAGTGCCTCCAAGGCGTATTGTACAATGTTCATATCAATGCGGCCGTCTCCTTGTATTTGAGCGAAGTCACGTACCCGGCGTAAAAGCAAATTGGCAATACGTGGAGTTCCTCTGCTTCGGCGGGCGATTTCAAAAGCAGCATCGGTGTAAATTTCTACGCGGAGTAGAGCGGCGGAGCGTTCTATGATTTTTTTTAGCGTTTCTGCGGTGTAATAGGTTAGGCGTGCGTTGATACCAAAGCGGGAACGGAGTGGAGAGGTTAGTAATCCCGATCGGGTGGTGGCTCCAATGAGGGTAAAAGGATTTAGTGCAATTTGTACACTGCGCGCATTGGGGCCTGTTTCTATCATAATATCTATTCTATAATCTTCCATGGCCGAATAAAGATATTCTTCTACTATGGGACTAAGACGGTGTATCTCGTCAATAAATAACACATCATTAGGTTCCAAATTAGTAAGTAAACCCGCTAACTCACCGGGTTTATCCAATACCGGTCCGGAAGTGGTTTTTACATTAACACCTAACTCATTGGCTATAATATAAGATAAGGTTGTTTTTCCCAGGCCTGGAGGTCCATGTAAAAGGACGTGATCTAAAGCTTCTTTCCTTTGTTTGGCAGCCATGACGAAAACTTTTAAATTTTCAATAATGTTTGCTTGGCCTTGAAAACTATCAAAAAAAGATGGGCGAAGCGCTCTTTCCACTTCCTTTTCAGAGGGAGATAAAACATTCCCTTCTGGATTTAAATTTTCGTTCATACTGTTGTTTTACTTACGGATAAATATTGGCGATTAAGGGTGCGTTTAAATGCTAAGCGGCCGGATGTGTATCCGACCGCTTAGCACGATAAATCGGAGATATCCGATAGTTTTTATGTGTGTTGGTGGAGCCGGGCGGAATCGAACCGCCGTCCAAACAAGTAGCAAAAAAGCTTTCTACATGCGTATTTCCTCTTTTGTTTTCGAGAAAAAAGCCGGCGAGGAACCATCCAACTTTTATCCTTATCCTCTATTTTCGATATAGACTTCGAGGCGCAATCTTACCGAAATCGACTTTAATTTTATACTTCAGCGAACGAGCCGTCAGATCAAGGCTTTCCGGGAAGCATCTCATGATTAGTATCTAATACTAAGCTGCGAGAGCGTAATTGTTGTTGTTGCCGTTTAATGGCGTGAGCATTGAGATTAACGAGGCTTATTGCTCAACCCTCGGCATGCTTACATTCCCACTATCCTCGCTGTCAAAACCAATCGGCCCCTAAATAGGGAAAGGGCTTTGGAGGTTGTTAAAGGGTAATAAACTTACAAAGATACATATTTTATGTGAAAGTATAAGAAAATATTAATAATTTGTAGTTTATAAACACTAAAAAGTATAACTATAATATAATTGAAAATCAATTATATGTATTTTTTAAGGAGATTAAGTTGTCTAAAAACAGATTGGTTTTGTTCTAAAATTTGCAGCGTGCTTAAACTTTGTGTCTATTTTAAAGAAACTCTGTGGTTTTGTTCTAAAATTTGCCGCATGCTTAAACCGGCACCGTGCTTGTTTCTTTTATGTTTTTGGGGAAACGCTATTTTAAAAATTAGATATTGGTTTTCTCGGATTATGATAGAATTAATCTTTAGTTATTTGATATAAGAATCTTTTGATGCTTCGTTTTGGAGTCTTCTCAAATTCTTCACTTATTATACGAATACGGTTGAGTTGGCTGTAGGATGGCAAGCTTGCATTTAGTTCAGCTCTGTTTTGTTCCATAATTTTACGAATATCCGTGATGGTTACATTGTCTCTATCTGCAGATTCAAAATCGGGGTATACGCATGCTTCTAACTTTCCTTCTCCCATATCTAAGACCAAGGATTCTGCCACTAAAGGCATGGTATTTAAGGCATCTTCTATTTCTTCTGGATAAATATTTTGTCCGTTGGATCCTAAAATCATGGTTTTGCTTCGACCTTTGATGAAAAGATTACCTTCTGCGTCTATGGTGCCTAAATCTCCGGTTTTTAGCCATCCGTCTTTGGTAAAGACGGCTTGAGTGGCTGCTTCGTTTTTATAGTAGCCTAACATCACATTATCGCCTTTGACTAAAATTTCCCCCACTTTATTTTCAGGATCTGGCGAGTCTATGGTGATCTCCATTCTTGGAGCGGCTTTTCCACAGGAATGAAGCTTGTGGCTATCCCAAGGAGCATAGGTGATAATGGGACCACATTCGGTCATTCCATAGCCGATGGTGTAGGGAAATTGCATACGTTTGAAAAAATCTTCCGTTTCTCGATTAAGAGGAGCTCCGCCTATAATTACTTCGTAGAATTTCCCTCCAAAAGCGGAAACTAATTTTTGTTTTATTTGGTTGGTAATGGTGCTATCTATAATAGGAAGTTTTAAAAGCGCTTTGATAGCCGGACGATCTAAAATGGGTTGTATTTGTTTTTTATAAATTTTTTCTACAATAAGAGGAACGGCAATAATAAGATCCGGTTTAATGGCGCTAAAAGCTTCGAAAATAATTTTGGGAGAAGGGGTTCTGGTTAAGAAAAAAATATGACAGCCTACTGCAAATTCGAATAAAAATTCAAAGGACATTCCATACATGTGTGCCATAGGAAGTAGGGAAACGACATTAGAATTTTCGTTTATAGATGGAATAACTTCACAGGCAAAAAGAAGATTGGAATGGAGGGAACGATAGGGGAGCATAACGCCTTTGGAATGGCTGGTAGTTCCGGAGGTATAACTAATTACGGCCAAATCGTTGGCTTGGTTTTGATGAAATCGGACATCTGCTTTAGTGAAAGCTTTGGGGTAACGTTCCCCAAAAATTTTATTAAGATTTTCTCTTGCATAATTGCATTGGTTGGAGCAGCAATAAAGAATAGAAAAATCGCTTAAAGAATAAATAGCCGAAAGTCGTATCATATCGGAGGGAACCATGTTTTCCCAAGTAGTATCTCCTACAAAAAGAAGTTTTGCTTCGCAATGATTTACAATGTGATGTAGGCTATCTGGCTTAAATTCGTGTAAAATAGGAACGATTACGGCACCGTAACTGAGGGTGGCAATAAAGGCAATAGCCCAATTGGAGGAATTACGTCCAATAAGAGCTATCTTATCTCCTTTTTGTACCCCACATTCTTCAAAAAGAATATGTAGTTTGAATATTTTACGTGCTATATCTTTATATTGAAAAGTGGCGCCTTGATAATCGGTTAAAGCAGGAAGTTCCCAGTGCTCTTTGATACTATTTTCCATTATGGATAAAAAGCTGCTTTCCATGTTGTTGTTTTGTATGTAGAAAATAAAAGTTAGAACAAAGATACGTTTTTTTTTATAGTATGAATAAAATAGGGCTTGTTTAAGGATGTTTAGGACTTAAATAAATAGTAAAAAAAGTGTTATCTTTGTAGCTTATTTGTTATGGACATTTAAAACGATCGGCGGTTATGAAAAAAATACTGATTGAAATTTGTGTTGGGACTTCGTGCTATGTAATGGGTGCTTCGGAGTTAATGTTGATAGAGGAACATCTTTCTCCTCTACAAAAAGAAAAGGTGGAAGTGAAAGGAACTACTTGTTTGGACGTTTGTCAAAATAAGGAAAATGGACACGCCCCTTTTGTACGTGTAGATGGAGATGTTTATGCGAATATGAACGTAGAACGCTTGCTCCATGTGATTGACGAAAGAATAAGACATTTGGAATAATTGGAATAAAAGAAATAAAATGAATAAGGCCTTTACCCCTTTATGATGTGAAAAAAATCAAAAAAAGTAGAGTAGGGTAAGGCTCTAAAAAAAGAGATAAAGATATGGCTTATAACCAGGCGATGCTCATACGTCGTGACCTTTTGGCGCGTATGTGTACGTTAATTAAAGAAGGAAAGTTAAAAGAGAAAATAGATCGTGTGCCTCTAATCATGCGCCCTCGTCACGGGCAAGAGCTTTCACGTTGTTGTATTCACAAGGATAGGGCGGTAATAAAGTATCGTTTGATGGCTATCTTGGGTTTTGATGTTAGAGATGAGCAGGATGAGCTTACTCCTTTGTCGGAATATGCCCATATGGCTGAAAATCGCAAGGAATTTACGGATGTTATGCTTACGGTGGTGGACGAGGCTTGTAGTTCTTGTGTGAAATCTAATTATATAGTGACTAATATGTGTCATAGTTGTATTGGACATCCTTGTACCTTTGCTTGTCATAAGCAAGCTATATCTATTCAACGTCAGGCATATATAGATCCATCTAAGTGTGTAAATTGTGGCTTGTGTATGCAGGCTTGTCCGTTTAATGCCATTATCTATCAAGCAGTACCTTGCGAGGAATCTTGTCCGGTAGGGGCTATTTCTAAAGACGAGCATGGGGTGGAGCATATTGATGAGTCGAAATGTATCTATTGTGGACGTTGTAGGGAGGCTTGTCCTTATGGTGCCATTATGGAAAAGACTTCTTTGGTACAGATTTATGCCGCTTTGAAATCAAATAAAAAAACGGTGGCTATGTTTGCTCCTGCTTTGGCAGGACAGTTTCCGGCCCCCTTGGAAAAAATAATTCATGCCATCGGAGAGTTAGGTTTTGATCAAGTAGTGGAAGTGGCCAAAGGAGCTAACGAAACCTCTGCAAGGGAAGCGGTGGAATTTGAAGAGCGTATGGAAAAAGGAGAGCCTTTTATGACTACCTCTTGTTGCCATTCTTATACAGAATTAGTAAAAAAACATCTTACGGAGTTAAGTCCGTATGTTTCCGAAACCCGTACTCCTGTAGCTTATACGGCAGAAATGGTCAAAAAAGCAGATCCAAAGGTGATAACGGTTTTTATTGCTCCCTGTGTAGCAAAACGCCACGAAGGATATTACGACAAAAATATAGATTATGTAATGTCGTTTGAGGAATTGGGCGCTATGATGATAGCCTCTGGGGTGGATGTGCTTAAAAGTGAAGATCAAGTTTTTGATAGCTCTATTGATAATTCGGGGCGTGCCTTTCCTTTTACCGGAGGAGTAATGGATTCGGTAAAAAAATATGCTAAAGATCCGGAAAAAATAAGACCATATATTGTAGATGGTATTGATAAGGCGGTGATAAAAAGCCTTAAAAACATCAAGAAGACTTGTGGTGGACCGGATCAACCCAATTTTATAGAGTTTATGATGTGTAAAGGGGGGTGTGTAAATGGATGTAACGCTTTGGCGAATCCTCGTACAGCAACTCGTCAAATTCAGAATTTTATACAAAAAGAGGAAACCAAAAAAAATACAACTGCGGCTTCTTTAGAAAATTCCTCGGATAAAGTTTCTTAGATTCTGTTTTTGGTAGATTAAAAACCTTTACAAGACTTTCTTGGTAGAAGCGGCAAAAGAGCTTCCGAAAGATGGCTTTGTAAAGGTTTTTTTGCATAGGAAGAACTTCAATAATAGATTGAATTTAAAGAATAAAAAAATAGAGGGGCGTTAAATATTATCTATTGGGTGTTAATTTTACCATTTTGTTTGAAACGAAAGTAATGCCTTGCAAGATATAATTTAACGATATTTTAAATTACGGAGGGCTTTAGAGTTGGTTCCTCATACAAAACTATATGTTTATGGAATATGCTAAAAAAACAGAAGTAACTATTTGTCTTGGAAGCTCTTGTTTTGCAAGAGGAAATAATAAAAATTTGGAAATTATCCAGTCTTATTTTAAAGAAAATGATTTGGAGGATAAGGTGGATTTCAAGGGGCATTTGTGCGAGGATGAATGTAAAAAAGGGCCAACTTTGAAGATAGGAGATCAAGTTTATTTTGGGGTGAGCCCACAGATATTGCGTCCTATTTTGGATTCTCATTTTAAAAATAAATAGGGAGGCTAAGGGATGAAAGAAAGTGTAATTTATACCGAAAAAAATAATTGTCAGGATTGTTACAAATGTATTAAAGCCTGTCCGGTTAAGTCTATAAAAATGGATGGCCATAGTGCATCGGTACTTTTTGAAACTTGTATTTATTGTGGGCGTTGCGTAAGAACCTGTCCAGTAGGAGCGAAAAAATATAGGGATGATTTAAGTCGAGTACAACATTGGATAGAAAGTGGGGAAAAGGTGGTAGCGTGTTTGGCTCCCACTTTTGTAACGGATTTTAGTTATATGACCACGGAGCAATTGGTTAAGGCTTTGTATAAATTGGGCTTTGCTGCTGTTTCTGAAACGGCGATAGGGGCAGATATTGTGGCTCATCAAACCAATCTTTGGTTAGAAAAACAGGATAGTGGAGTTTATATTTCTTCGGCTTGTCCGGCGGTGGTTAATTATATGCATATTTATATGCCGGAAGCTTTGGAGCATTTGTCGCCTATAGTTTCGCCCATGGTGGCTCATGCTCGTTTATTACGAAAAACTTATTTTCCGGATGCAAAAATTGTGTTTATAGGACCTTGTATTGCTAAAAAAGATGAAAAGGACTATCATAACGATGTTTTAGATGCGGCTGTTACCTTTCAAAATTTAAAACGCTGGTTTGATGACGAAAGGGTGGAATTATATCCTTTTCATAGCATTCAAATTCCAAACGATTTTATAGTGGGCCGTCCCGGAGTTGGAGATTTATTTCCTATTGATGGGGGAATGCTAACAACTATGTGTAAGACAATGAAAGTGGCAGAAACCGATTATATGACCTTTTCTGGCATGGAGCAGGTAATAGATATTTGCAAGGAAATAGGGCATTGGAAGGAAAAGGGAAAGTTGTTTTTGGAACTAATGGCTTGTACGGGAGGTTGTATCAAAGGGCCTGCCATGATCAATCACGATGGGGTTGCAGCCAAGAGAAAGGCGATGATAGAAATGCATGGGCAGTTGCAAAAATCAAAAATGAACTACAAGCCTTTACCGATACCGGAGGGAATAAATTGGATTAATAAGGAATTTGTAAGACCGTATAAATTTATTTGCAAATATAGCGAAGAGGATATTCAGGAGGCTTTGCATTCTATAGGGAAATGGTCGCCTAAAGATGAACTGAATTGTACCGGATGTGGATATGATAGTTGTAGGGCTTTAGCCGAGGCTATGTTGGATGGTAAAGCACATAGAGAAATGTGTGTGTCTTGTATGCGGAAAGAAGCGCAAGATAAGGCTTCTGTGCTTTTACAAAAAATGCCTTATGGTGTGGTGACGGTGGATGATAATTTAAAAGTGGTGGAGGCTAATCGTAAGTTTGCAGAAATAATGGGTGATGATTTATTAGAAGTTTACGAAACGGTTCCAGGTTTGAAAGGGGTGGATTTAAAATCGGCGGTACCTTTTTATAGTTTTTTCGAAGCGGTCTTGGAAAGTGGTGGGGATGTAATAGAACACGATATACGGGATGGGGATAATTTTTATCATCTTTCTTTAATGACTATTCAGCAACATAAAATTGTTTGTGGCATTATCCAAAATTTGCGGGAACCGGAGATGCAAAAAGAATTGATGATAGATAGAATAAGGGAAGTTATTAAGCAAAACATGGATTCGGTTCAGCGAATAGCTTACTTATTGGGAGAAAATGCTTCTTTTACAGAGTCTATGCTAAATTCTATAGTGGATAGTCAAGATAGTAGAGAAAATAAGGATACTGCTAAGGCTATGGGGCTAATGGGAGAAGAAAAAAGCCATTAACATGGATAAAAAGGAAAATTTATTTATAGAAATTGCGCATCATCATGAAAACAAGCATGGGAAAGTAGTTTGTGGGGACACTTTTCTTTCGCGCAAAATAAGTGGGGATAATCGCTATGTGGCGGTGCTTTCTGATGGCTTGGGAAGTGGAATTAAAGCCAGCGTATTAAGTACTATGACTGCTTCTATGGCCATGAATTTTCGTTTAAGGCGGGAACCTGTTTTGCGTTCGGCTTTAAATATCATGAATGCTTTGCCTATAGATTCGGTAAGAAATATCAATTATGCGACTTTTACCATAGTGGATACTGACTTTGAGGGGATGACGCAAATTTTAGAATTTGATAGTCCTGACTATCTTCTATTTAGAGATCAAGAAAAGACTACTCCCATTAGAAAGGCGATTGGAATAGATAGGGAAGGACAGCAGTACACGGCCTATCTTGGAGATACGGAAGCTATGAAAAAGCTTGGAAATGAAGCGGCAAAGTTTCGGATTATGTATCGCTCGGCTCTTAAACTTTGCAAAGGGGATAGAATTATTTTTTATAGTGATGGGGTTGTTCAATCGGGTATGGGAGCTGCTGAGCATCCTTTTGGGTGGGGTAAAGAAGCGGTGGAAGAATTTGTGCAGGAGGTTTTGAAAAATCGTCCAGAAATATCGGCGCGCGATTTATCGAGATTAATTGTAAATTCGGCTTTACAAAAGGATGGAATGAAGTCGAAAGACGATATTAGCTGTGCGGTGATTTATGCGCGTAATCCGCGAAAATTATTGCTTTGTTCGGGTCCTCCTTATGATAATAAAAATGATAAACTTTTATCCAATACCGTTGCCTCTTATAAAGGGAAAAAAGTAATTTGCGGAGGAACTACTTCTAAAATTGTAGCGAGGGAATTACATAGGGAATTGTGTGTGGATTTGAAAAATATTAAAGCAAGAGAGTATCCCCCGGAGGCTACTATGGAAGGCGTGGATTTAGTCACGGAGGGTATTTTAACCTTGGGTTTGGTGGCGGAAATGTTAGAGAAAGAGAATCCTTTGGAAGAGCATGCTAATTCGCCAGCTGCAGATATTATTCGTTTAATTCAGGTTTCGGATATCATAGATTTATTTGTTGGAACCCGCATTAATGAAGCGCACCAAGATCCGTCTTTACCTGTAGAGTTGGAAATACGAAGGAATGTAGTAAAACGTATTAGTCAATTGTTAGAAGATAAATGGTTGAAGAAAGTGAATGTGTCTTTTATATAGAAGGGTGTTGCTATAGATAAATGGTTGAAGAAAGGGAAGGTGTCTTTTATATAGAAGGGTGTTGCTATAGATAAATGGTTGAAGAAAGGGAAGGTGTCTTTTATATAGAAGGGTGTGTTAAATGTGGTTTACAAATTTTCTACTTTCTTAAAATGCTATAAAGAAATACTTATAAATATACAGAGGGAGATATTAAGAATACTTGGAAAAAATGTTTATGAATAATAAAAAGAAATATATTTTCTTTATGGTCTTTGGATTATTTATACAAAGTAGTTTGGGACAAAATAGAGGGCTGTTTTCTGTGGCCGGAGCGGTTACGGAGAATGATATTTTTTCGTTTTCTTGGAGCGTGGGGGAACCCTTATCTGGGAAAATATCGGGAGTGCAAGCTCCGGTGGTTGGTTATATGTTGAACAATATAGCCGTAGAGAAGCCTAATCGAGGCTTGTCGGTGAAGATCTATCCTACCTTGTTTACCACTTCTATCACGGTATGTGTTTTTGAGGAAGATTTACCTTTGCGTGCCGTACTTTATGCTATGGATGGTCGGGTCTGTATGCAAACAGATATAAAGGATATAAAACAGGAATTATTATTGCCTACCTTGGGTTCCTCTTTTTATATTTTGAAGATATTTAATAACAGAAAACAGTATTCTGCCAAAGTGATAAAACAATGAATAAAATTTGGTGTTTTTTGTGTATCTGCTTAGGAAGTATGGCCTTTGGCGAAAATTCTTTTACGCAGAATTTAAGTTTTCAAGGGCAGTTGCATTTGAAAAAACAAACTTCTTATCCAAAAGAGATAAGAATTCGTGCCGTTCTCTTGGATTTCAAAAGTGCGGATACTCTTTATAAAGAAGATCATAAAGTTTACTTGGATAAAAATGGGGTGTTTAATTTGCTGATAGGTAGTGGAACTCCGGTGCAAGGTAGCTTTGCGGATATAGACTTTTTGCGCATGCTTAGTTTGGTGATTTTTGTAGAGGTGGATGGAAAAGGGCCTTGGTTGTTTGGGGGAAAAAGTGGAATTTATCCTGTGCCTTATGCGAATGCTACTGCTTCTGCTGCCGATTCTGCCGAAAGATTTAATTCGGTGAAGGTGTCGAAAAATTTAATGTTGATTTCTAAGGAGGATACCATTTTAACTATAACGGAGCAAGATTCTTTGGGAACGGGTGGATGTACGCAGCCTTGGCTTAGTTGGAGTATGGGACCTAATCAAAGAATGTATTTTTTTGGTACGGAAGCAGATCCGGAAAAATCGGCTCTTTTAAGTTTGCATTGGACTATTGAAAGTTCGAAGCCGGCTTTGGTTATGTATGATAAGAATTTTGTGCGGCATTATGCGGTGGTGGCACACTATTGGTCGCATTCAGGGCGGGAGCATCAACATATTAGTATGGAGGTGGACGACTCTTTAGGGGCTGTGCAGACTCGTTTTGAATTTCCTTGGGGAAAAGAAAAAATAGATGTGGAAAGCCATAGTGCGGATTTTAGAATATCGGATGGGGGAAGCCTTTTGGTGGGTGAGGGAATAGAAGATACGGCTCGTGGAATAATTTACAAGGATCTTTGGGTAATGGATTCTTTGCAAATTGGTTCCATGAACCAAGAAAGCGATTCGGCTATGTTATGGAAAATAAAAGAGTTAGATAAAGACGCCATGCTTCGTTTGTGGCAGGAAAATGGGGCGTCGGAGGCGGCTATTAGCTTGGTGCGAGGAAAAACCAATTGGTCGATAGCGCATGCGAATAAATTTAGTATTCAGCGTGGGAAAAAAATATTTTGTTGGATGAATTCCGAAGGAGAAATGGGAATAGGTGGGGAACCTTCCTCAGGGCAAGCTGTTTCTATAGCAGGAAGTATGAATGCGAACGGAAGTATTTTTAGTACAGGAGGTTCTCTTTCCGAGTGTAGATTGGCCGAATCGGATTTTGCTTCTGGAGAGGTTGTTGGAATAGATACTCTCACAGGGAAGGTGAGGTCGATGAAAAAAGGAGATGTATTTTTGGGAATAGCAAGTTCGGTAGATGCATCTGCTGTGTGTTTGAATTATGATGGGGCAAGCAACGCTAAGGTGGTGGCCATATTGGGTTTGGTTTCGGTAAAAAGCGATCAAGTGCAGGTAGTGGATGGAAAAGTTTATACGCTTTATGGCGATTATATAGGCATTAAGCAAGTTGGTAATTATGTGATATTAATACATTCCAGATAATGAAAATAGCAAAAGTGTGTGTGTGGGTTTTATGTTTCTTTGCCGTGTTCTTTACAACGGTTTTTTCGCAAAATACATCGGGAATCAGTTATCAGGGTTTGATAATTAGGGCGGATAATTCGGTTTTATCTAAACGTAGCATTACGGTGAAGTTTTCTGTTTATGACGATAGCGAGCATTTATATTATAGGGAATATCAGGAAACGAAAACGAATTCGGTTGGATTTTTTCAATTGACCATGGGGCAGGGGAAAATATTAAAAGGCTCTTGGGAGGATATTCCTTGGCTTTCCTTAAAAGTGAATGTGAAAGTAGAAGTGGATACGCTTAAAAATGGGCAGTATTTTGTTTATCAAGAAGGTCCATTTCAGTCGGTGCCATATTCGCGCTATGCTTGGAGGTCGAATGGAAGCTTTTTGAAATTTGATACTCTCGGAAATGCTTTTTTTCCTGTAGATTCTGCCTTTTATGTTCTTTCCGGTTCGTCTCCTTTCGACACTATATTAACTCTTTTTTCCGATGGGAGGATAGGTATAGGAACGACTAAACCACGAGATGGTGTGGAAATGGGGGTCAATAAAAGACTACATCTTTCTAGCGAGGAATGGCATCTAGAACAGAGTGGGGTCATTACATTGCAGGCATTAAACGACTCTGCTAAACCGGCTCTTACTTGGTTTGATGAGCTTGGGGAAATTCGTTCTGCCATTACTACTTACGACCGTAAGAGAATAGATCCAAAACATAATCAAGAGTTTGTAATAGAGACGGATAATGGGAAGGGAGAGATGTTACCTCGTTTTGCCATCCCTTATGGGCGTGACTGGACGGAGATACGTACTCATAATGCGGATTTTAGAGTAGGGGATGGGGGAAGTTTTTTTGTTGGAAGTGATACCGAACCTGGTTCTGCTCAGATATTTGGAAATTTATATGTGGGGCGGCGTATGGGGATAGGGCGTAAAAACTGGCAGGTGGCCGATCCTTTTTATTCTAAATTTTCGGTAGTGGAAATCTACAGTCGATCTCAAAAAGCAGGATTGTTGATTCAAAATGAGGATGGACAGCATCAGGCGGGCCTACATTTAACCAAAGGCTCTAATACTTGGACTATTTCTAATAAAGGAGATCTCTTTTTCGAATACAATGATACGGCACGTATTACAGTAATGTCGGATGGAAAAATGGGAATAGGAAATACAAATCCACAGCAAGCCTTGGAGGTCAATGGAAATGTTTTCAGCAGCGGATCTTTGATGTCGGCTCTTTCGGCTTATGCTTGTTATTTGGAAACGGAGGAGGTATTGCATAAAGGCGATGTGGCTGGGGTGAACCCTCTTACTTCAAAAGTTCGTAAGTATAAGAGAGGGGATAATTTAGTGGGGATAGTATGTGGGCAAGCAGGGGTGGTTGCTAATTATTCGGTTGATAAGGTAAAGAACGACTCTTGGGCTTTAGTTGCTTTGACTGGAGAAGTGTTTTTTGATAAGTCGCAAGTTAAGGTGGTAGGTTCTTCCGTTTATACTTTGGATAATATTTTGATAGGGTATAAATTACGGGATGGGGTACTAATTTTACGATAATTTTACGATAAGGTTTGATATGTCGGAAGTTTTTGTGCGTTCGTATTCTTCTTATTTAAAATTGGAGCAACAATTGTCGGATGCCAGTGTGGAGGCGTATTTGCATGATGTTCGTTTGTTTATGCAATATAGAAATCTATGCAATAGAACTCTACCCCATGGCGAAAAAAAAGAGGGGGAAATTTTAGATTTTCCGGAAACGGAAGTTGCTTTAAGGAATACGAAAGTTCAAGATATAGAATTTTTTATAGCTTATTTATTCGATTTGGGAATGAGTGCCACTTCTCAGGCTCGTATTCTTTCTGGAATTAAAAGTTTTTTTCATTATTTGGTATTAGAAAAAATAGTAGAGGTTTCGCCGGCGGAGTTGGTGGAGGCTCCTAAAATTAAACGTTCCTTACCGGATGTTCTTTCCTATGAGGAAATAAAAAAAATGTTTGCACTTATAGATCTTAGTACGGTGGAGGGTCGTAGAAATAGGGCTATGTTAGAAGTGCTGTATGCTTGTGGCTTACGAGTTTCGGAATTGGTGAATTTGCAAATATCCAAACTCTATATTCCGGATGGATTTATACGGGTTATTGGAAAGGGCGATAAGGAACGTTTAGTGCCTATAGGAGCAATGGCTTGCCAGCAGATGCAGAATTATATTCTTTACGATCGTTGTCATCTTTCTATTCGAAAAGGCGAAGAAGATACGGTGTTTTTAAATCGGCGTGGAGGAAAGCTTTCGCGAATTATGGTGTTTTATATCATTAAAGATTTGGCTCAAATGGCCGGTATTCGTAAAAGTATTAGTCCACATACCTTTAGACATAGCTTTGCTACTCATCTTATAGAGGGTGGTGCCGATTTAAGGGCGGTGCAAGATATGTTGGGGCATGAATCTATTACTACTACCGAAATATACACGCATTTGGATAGACGTTACTTGAAAAGTACGATAGATAAATTTCATCCTATGAATAAAAAAAATTACTGAACTTTTTTATAAATTCTAAATATAGAAAATATCCATGTGAACGTTTATAATTTGTATCTCTTTTCAAAAAGTTTTAGCCTCTTTTTTCCCGTTCCATTAGTTTTATCATAATTTGCACGGCGTTGGTTGCCGCTCCTTTGCGAATATTATCGGCTACAATCCATAAGTTTAAGCCATTAGGGATAGATTCGTCGCGACGAATGCGGCCTACAAATACTTCGTTTTTGTTGTAACAGTAAAGGGGCATGGGATAGATATTGCGCAGTGGTTCATCTAAAACTTTAATTCCAGGCATGTTTTCGAGTAAGGTCCGAATGGCTTTGATTTCAAATGGTTTTTGTGTTTCTATGTTTACTGCTTCCGAATGACCACCAGTTACAGGAACTCGTACAACGGTGGCGGTAATACCAATAGCGGGATCAGAGAGAATTTTTTTAGTTTCGTTTACTAATTTAGTTTCTTCGGTGGTGTAACCATTGTCTTGAAAATCGCCTCCGTGGGGAAGTATATTGCGATTGATGGGGTAGGGGTAAACTCGTTCTGCTTCTATTCCTTTGCTTTCATCTTCTAACTGTTTAAGCGCTTTTACACCAGAGCCGCTTACGGATTGATACGTGGAAATGACTAAACGTTTTATTCCAAATGCTTGGTGGATGGGGGCTAAAGCCAATACCATTTGAATAGTAGAACAATTAGGATTAGCAATAATACGATTTTCTGCTTTAATTGCATTTATATTTACTTCTGGAATTACTAAAGGAACCTCTTTATTCATGCGCCAAGCAGAAGAATTATCAATAACGATACATCCTTTTTTTGCAAACAGGGGAGCATATTCTGTAGAGGTACTTCCTCCTGCTGAAAAAATGGCATAATTAGGGGCAGATTCTATGGCTTCTTCTACCGATACTACTTTAATTTTTTTACCTGCGAAAATAACTTCTTTCCCTACGGATTTGGCAGAGGCAGCAGGGATAAGGTCTATGTTTGTAATGCCGTATTCTTCTAATACTTTAAGCATAACAGAACCAACTAAACCGGTGGCACCAATAATGGCTATTTTCATTTTCTTATTTTTTTTTCGTTAAAAAACATATTTTTCGTTTATTAAAGTAGGCTGGTCTTAGGAGGCTTTGGCTTTCTAATGGTCCTTACGAGAGAGCAAAAATAAAATTAAATGTAGTATTATGAAAACGAAGAGGGGAATATTTTTTGTTTTTATAGGAAAATTATTTATAAGTTTCCTTTTTACTCGTCTTTTATGCACTGCTTCCCTGTATGGACAATGGCGAGACGATTTTGATTTGAATTTAGAGGCTTGGCAAGGAAGTAAAAGTTTTTTCTGTATGGAGGGCGGATTTTTAAAAAGTTGTGGTCCGAAAACTTCCTCTTTCTTATATCTTTCCCGTTCTTTGGCTTTTTCATCCTCTAAGAAAAATTTTCCCATAGAAAAAAAGAATATGGCGGGAATATACCCATTGGGAGATTCTGTTCTTAGATGGGAATGGGGAATAGATATAGATTTTTTAACTTCCAGCACTAATTTCTTTAGGCTTTATTTATGTAGTACCGATACGGCTTTTGGGGAGGATGGTTTACAAAGGATGTATTATTTACAGTTGGGGGAAAAAGGAAGTAAAAATCGTTTTAGGTTGTTTTTCCAAAAGGGAGACACCACAGTGGAAGTATGGGCGGGAAGCAGCGTTTACGCCTCTAATAAGGGTTGCGAAATGCGTTTAAGGGTGGAACTTTCTTCGAATGGATGCTTGAAAATTTACACTACTTCCTCTTTGTTGGATTCCCATTGGAAGTTGGAAGCCGATAGTATAATGGAAAATATTGGGGATTCTGTAGGGGGATTAGGTGTTTCGGAAGGGGCGCTTTATAGTGGTCTATCTATAAAATATAGTAACGGAAGTAGATACAATAAATATAATTTCGATTATGTTCTATTTGAAAAAGCAATAAGAGATACGGTGGCTGCGGGTTCCGGAGGGGATTCTTCTGAGCAGGAACAAATAGAAAACGATTCTTTGGTAGAACCTAAAATGGGAGATTTCCTTTTTAGTGAAATTCTATTTGATGTGCCGGCCTTGGAAAGTAAATTTGTAGAAATTTATAATGCCTCGAACAAAAAGCTTGCTTCTTTTGGCTTGGCTCTTGGGGTGTGGGTAGATAAAGAATTGAAATGGAGTAGACTTACTACCTCTATGGATACTTCCTCTATAATGCCTGGGTTTTATCGAGCATTTGCTAAGGATGCCTCTAAATTATCGCTTCTTTATACGTCTTGTTCTGATTATATACAAAGTTCTAGGTCTTTTCCTTCTTTAGATGTACAAGAGGGAAATTTGTGTTTGGGATTTTTAAGCAAAGACACTTTAATTTTGGATAAAATGTACTATAATAAAAACATGCATCATCTTTTACTTCCTTCGGTTAAAGGTATTTCTTTGGAGAGAATAAGGTTTGACCACTCGGCTATGGAGGCCAATAACTGGCATTCGGCAGCCCAAACTGCAGGATATGCTACTCCTGGCTGTGTTAATTCGCAATATAGAGAAGATGGAGAGGACAATGGGGGTATGGGGAAATATTTCACCTTGTCTTCCTCTTTTATTACCCCCAATAACGATGGCTTGAATGATTATTTAGAAATAAGTTGGAATAAAAATTTGCAAGGATACTTTTGTTCTATCCTTATTTTTGATTCCTATGGACGTTCTCTTTGTGTGCTGGCTAAGGAGGTGTTGCTTGGAAGTTCCGGACATTTTATTTATGCGGGAATAGATGCTAAGGGGAGCCGACTTAGAGCTGGAATTTATATTGTATTGGTAGAAATCAGTCGAAAAGATGGGAAAAGAAAATATCTTAGATATGCCTTGGCGATAGCATAGAAAGGGGATTAAAGAATTTTAAATGTTTTATGGAATCCCTTGGAAAGCCCTTGAAAAGATATTTGACTGCCCATGCAAAAGAATTTAAGGATTTCTTTATAAGCTATTAGACTATTATTCGGCTGTCCATTCAAAATCTTTCTTTATAAGCTATTAGACTATTATTCTGCTGTCCATTCAAAACCTTTCTTTATAAGCTATTAGACTATTATTCGGCTGTCCATTCAAAACCTTTTGAAAGTCATTAGGGTGCATTTTAAATGGCAATATTTTCCCTTGAATGCTTCTGTCCTTATTTTTGGCAATGTGCTATAAATTCTTTAATTTTGCACTCCTTTTCGGAGAAAGGGAATTAGGTGAAAATCCTAAACAGACCCGCTGCTGTAAGTTTCGAAAACATCGAAGAAATCGTTTTAGCCACTTAAGTTTTAGAGCTAATTTTATGCTTAGGGAAGGCTTCTTTAGATGGAAACGAGTCAGAAAACCTGCCGAATTAAGGAATAGGAGATGCTATACCGGTTTTTTATAGAAATTGGATATATGGAAGCCGTGGATAGTATTCTCAACCTCTACTGTTTAATGCCTTCGGGGATTGGGGCTTAAATTTTGCATCATGTATTTAAAAAATGAGATACGATTTTTTTGGAATGGGCTTCTTTTCCTTTGTTTGGTGGGGATGCAGGGAGAATTATGTGCCCAAGGTCGTTTCGATAGTGTTCAAAAATTGAAAGAAGTACAAATTACCTCTTCATCCAGTAAAAAAAATATTTCTACGCTTTTGCCTCGACAGGAATTTGGTTCCACAGAATTGCAGAGAATGAGCAGTAGGCAACTTTCGGATGTGGTAAAACTTTTTGCTGGGGTAAATGTAAAAGATTATGGTGGGGTAGGTGGAATGAAAACGGTTTCCGTAAGATCTTTAGGGGCGGCACATACGGCCGTTTCTTACGATGGAGTTTTACTTTCGGATGCTCAGAACGGGCAGATAGATTTGGGAAAAATTTCTTTGGAGAAGATACAGTCGGTGGCTTTAACCAATGGGCAATCGGCTTCTATTTTTGAGTCTGCACGCTCTTTTGCCTCCGCTGCTCTATTAAATATAGAAACGAGAAGCATGGAGGATATGGATACGGCTGGGATATTTAAGGTTGGTTTCACTGCAGGATCTTTTTCTTTATTATCTCCATCCTTGTCGTATGAAAAAAAAATTACTAAGCTTTTATGGGTGGGCTTGCATGCACGTTACGATTATGTATATGGAAATTACCCTTTTATTTTAAATTTTGGGGGAAGCGAAGAAAAATTAAAGCGGCAAAATACGCAGGTGCAAAGTGGAAATTTGGAGGCGAATCTTAAATTTCTCCTTTCTCCTTCTCAGGTGTTGGATATGAAGTTGTATTATTATGGAAGTGAAAGAGGCTTGCCAGGGGCGGTGATCTATTATAGCCCTACCTCCAAACAGCGTTTAAGTGATCAGAATTTTTTTATGCAATTCAAGCATCATTGGCAAATATCGCCTTGTTTTGTACAGAAAAATTTTCTTAAATATAATTTTAGTTATAATCGTTTTTTGGATCCCCAAAGCTTGAATGCTACTTCGGTGCAGGACGATAGATATAGACAACAAGAAATTTATTTAAGTACGGTTACTTTATTTTCTCCTAAGGTAAAAGGGCTTTCCTTTAGTGCTTCTTTAGATTTGGCTTTCAATTTTTTGGATGCAAATTGGAAAGATTTTGTTTATCCTATGCGAAGCTCTCTTTGGTTTAATGTAGCCGGGAAATATAAGCATCCCTATTTTGAACTTATGTCTAACGGTTTATTGTCGGCTTTTTTCGATAGAGTGCGCTTTGGATCTTCTCCAAAGGATAAAATTAAATTTTCTCCATTTGTTTCCTTGGCTATTACTCCTTTGGGAAATAATAGTTTGGCTTTTCGATTTTTTTATAAGGATATTTTTAGAATGCCTACATTTAACGATTTATATTATTCAAGAATGGGAAATGTATCGCTTCTTCCGGAAAAAGCACAGCAGGTGGATGCAGGGATTTCCTATGTTTATAGACCTTTGCGTGCTACTTTGTTTTCTATGGAAGTGAATGCTGATTTTTATAGGAATTGGGTAAAAGACAAAATTGTGGCCTATCCTACACGAAATTTATTTATTTGGAGTATGATGAATGTAGGAAAAGTGGAGGTTACGGGAATAGATGTTGCTCTTAAAATTGGATTGGCCTTTGGGGGAAAATCTTTGAGCTCACGCCATTTGATCTCGCCTTCCTTGGCTTCGCGCTTTAGAATAGATGCTTGGGGGTCCTATACTTTTCAAAGAAGTTTGGATAAAACCAATGTTAAGGATGCAACCTATAATCACCAAATAGCCTATACACCGGTACATTCTTCTACGGCTGGAATTAGTTTAAGTATGCCTTATGTGTCTATATCCTATCAACTAACGTATAGTGGAGAGCGTTATGCTTTAAATGAAAATATTCCAGAAAATCTTATGAAACCTTATTTTGATCATAGCCTTTCTTTAAAAACAGATTTTAAAATATATAAGGTTCTTTGCGAAATAGGGGTGGATTTTCTTAATATTACGGGGGCACAGTACGAAATTGTGCGTTATTATCCTATGCCTCTCTTTAATTATAGAGCATATATACGTTGTAAGTTTTAAAAAATGAAAAAAAACAAAAGAATTTTGAATTTATTTTATACCAAGGGAGGGCTAAAGAAAGTATGCTTATTGTTTGCTTGTACAAGGGGTAAACTAAAGGTAAGAACTACCAATTGGCTAAGGATATGTTTATTGTTTGGCGTTTTTTCTGCTTGTCAGCCTATAGAAAAAGAAGAGGAAAAGGAAAATCCAAACATCGTTTATCCGGATCAAACTTCAGGAGTATATATATTAAATGAGGGTTTGTATGCCATGAATAATGCTTCTATTTTTTACTTGGATTTTATGCAAGATAGAGTAGTGTCGGATGTTTTTTTATTGACCAACCAAAGAGGCTTAGGCGACACAGGCAATGATTTAAAACGTTATGGGAGGAAAATGTATGCGGTTATGAATGGTTCGAATTTAGTAGAAGTAATGGATGTATATACGGCCAAGTCTATAAAGCAAATCTATTTGAGAAACGAAAAGGGAAGAGGTCGACAACCTCGCTATATTACTTTCTACGAAAATAAAGCTTATGTAGCTTGTTTTGATGGGACGGTTTGCCGCATAGATACTACTTCTTTAGAGGTGGAGGCGGTGCTTTCTGTTGGGCGAAATCCCGATGGTATTTGTTCGGCTAACCATAAATTATATGTGAGTAATTCGGGAGGATTAGATTATCCACAGTACGATAGCACGGTATCGGTTATAGATATTGCTAAATTTAAAGAGATAAAAAAAATTACGGTAGGCATAAATCCCTTTACGATAGCTTCCGATGTAGATGGGGATGTTTATGTTTGTACCAGAGGTAATTATGAGGATAAGACGGATCATCCTATAGGCTATAACTTTTATCGTATAGATTCCCATAAAGATGAGGTGGTAGAGACCTTTAATATATCGGTGCTGAATTTTTATATATACGAGCAGACGGCTTATTTATATAATTATGATTATGGAAGTAAAACATCTTGGATTAAAACTTTTGATACTCGCAGGGAAAAAATAATAAAAGATAGATTTATTAGCGATGGAACCACCATAGGAACGCCTTATGGCGTAGGGGTAGATCCTTTTTCGGGAGATGTTTATATTAGTGATGCTGTTAATTTTGTGGTTAGAGGAAATGTGTTTTGTTTTACCTCTCAGGGTCGTTTGCGTTATATGCGTAAAACGGGTTTGAATCCTACTCATTTTGTTTTCTTGGGAAGAGAGGAAAGGAAAAAATAGAAATTTATGGATCTTGTATAGTACCGTTTATAAACCCTATTAGAGAAAAATAAAAAGGCAAAAATAAAAATGCAAAAAATAAAAATTAGAGAAGCTTGCTTACTTGGACTATGTTTGGTGCTTGTAAATAGTGCTTTCTCTCAAAAACAAACGAATAAGCGTACCTTGTCTACCTCTCCTTATTTAAATAAAATTTACGAATATGTTCCTGCACCGGGTCAGTTTATAGATTATCGGGATTATTGTATGGATGGACAAAGTCCGGAAGATTTAACCTCTACGCAAGTTAATCGTTTGCTTACGGAAAAATTAGCGGGTAAGGCGGGAGAATATGTTCTTTCTTTGGGGGGATTTGGTGGCTACATTGTATTTGGATTGGATCACCCATTAAAAAAACATACCACTGGATATGATTTTAAAATTTATGGGAATGCGTTTTATAAACCCGGTTATGGTCCGGGAGAAAATGAAAGAGTAGGAGGAAATTCGGAGCCAGGAGTGGTAATGGTAAGTAGGGATGAGAATAAAAATGCTTTGCCCGATGATACTTGGTATGAACTTGCTGGTTCGGAATACCACCATGCTAAAACTCAACGAAATTATGTAATTACTTACTATAAGCCGGATTCTTTGCAAAAAGCTGTTTTTTGGAGAGATAATACAGGGCGAGAGGGTTATATTTATAGAAATTCTTTTCACAGCCAACCCACCTATTTCCCAATTTGGCAAAAGACAGATTCTTTGATATTTAAGGGGACACTATTGCCGGATAATGCCATAAATATAGCAGATTCTAATGGACCACAGAATTGGATTTTATTTGCTTATCCTTGGGGTTATGCTGATAATTTACCTAATATGGAAGAGGGATCCTCTTTTAAAATTAGTTGGGCGGTAGATGAGCATGGCGATGCAGTTTCTATAGATTCTATAGATTTTATTAAGGTTTATACGGGGGTGAACCAAAATGCAGGATGGACGGGGGAAATCTCTACGGATTTTGCGGGAGTGGAAGAAATAGTGGGGCCTGTATCTACTCAAGATAGGAAAGAGTTGCTGGAAGAAGATGCCATTAGAGTTTGGCCCAATCCCTGTAAGGATAAAATTTACATAGAGAACAAAACATCCAAAGCAAAGACTAAGACTTGGGAAAAATTTGTTTTATACGATTTGCAAGGGCGAAAATGTGCTTCCTATACCCTCCATTTAGGAGAAGATAGGGGAGAAATTTCTATGGAAAATTACGTTTCGGGAATTTATTTTCTTCACTATGGGAATAGGGTAGTAAAAGTGCTTAAATTGTGGTAGAAAATAAGAAAAATACGTTTTATGGAAAAGATATGTCCGCATTGCGGAAAAGCATTTTTGTGCTTGCACGATAATATATTAAAGTGTGATTGTGCAAAAATTAAGCTTTCCCCACAGAGTCGCAATTGGATTTATAATCGATATGGAAACCTTTGCTTATGTGTTAGCTGTTTGAGAAAAATAGAGGAGGAGCTTCCCCCTATGTCGGTGGATAAACTAAGCTAAAGAGGGTTTTATTCTCTTGGTATGAGATGTAATTTCGGTATAAGGCGAAGAGTGAATTCGGCACAAATTCTAATAATAAATGTCCTTTTAGGGAAGGGAATAAAGCCATAGCTATATTCTTAATTTCGGTAATAAAAGGGTTGTTTGCTTGGCAAATATGATGTATCTTTGCTCCTTTAGCGTTCCTTTAGCGTAGAAAATAAACTTCTATTAATCGTTAGGGATAAGCGATTTTAGTGGTTCGCTAATGTTTTTAGACCGCTTTTTTAATAGCTTAGATAGAAAATGCAAAATTCCACCCAAAATCAGACTAAAGGTCAACGTAATAGTTATTATAATTTATTAAATGCTTTTTTGTTTTCGGTTTTAGGATTAAGTTCCTATTTCTTTTTACTTTTTTATACCGATATTTTAAATAAAGCAGGAACTCAGCAGGTATTTTCTTTGCCTCTTTGTATTGCGGTGTTGATCAGTTTTAATATCATGTGTTTTTCTTTTCTTAAATTAAATTCTTCTGTAAATGCGCATTATCCTTACGCTTACGATGGGGTCTTTCGTGTGTTCTTGTTTTTTGTATTTATAGCAGCCATATTAATTGGCTATAATTTTTTGTTGTATGGTATTACCGCTTATGTGGCGGAGGTTAATAATCCTTTTCATTTAGAAAGATTTACATGGACTAAATTAAGTGTGATTTGCTTGGTGGAATTAGTGATCATGTGTTTAATGATGCTCAATCATAGTGCTCGCTTCACCATAAAATTATATAGAGAAACGGAAGAGTTGAAGCAATATCAATCTATAGCGGAATTTAAGGCGTTGCAATATCAGTTGAATCCTCATTTTTTATTTAATAGTCTTAATACTTTATTGTCGGAAATTGAGTATGATCCGGCTAATGCGAAATTGTTTACTACTCGTTTGGCGGAGGTGTATCGCTATATTTTGCAAACCCAAGAGAAACGCACGGTGCCAGTATCGGAGGAATTGGAATTTTTAAAAGCGTATATTTATTTACATCAAGTAAGATTGGGTGCGGGTTTGAATTTCCAATGTGATTTTCCGGAGTCAGGCACATTAGATTTTTTGCAAGAAAAAAGAATACCTCCACTTGCCTTGCAACTTTTAGTTGAAAATGCGCTTAAACATAATACGGTAAATAGGAAAAGGCCCTTGCTTATCAGGGTGGTATTTGCTCCGGATCTTTCTTCTTTAACGGTTACGAATGAATTGAGACCCAAAAAAAATGTTAAGTCGTTTGGAGGTGGATTGAATAATCTTTCGGAGCGCTATAGACTTTTGGCCGATAAGAAAATAAGAATAGAAAAAACAGAAAAAACTTTTGAAGTTCAAATACCTTTGTTAGATGGATATACAGAATAAAAAAGTCCAAGTGGCTATTTTGGAAGATGAGGAGCCGGCAGCACGCCTGTTTAAAAGTATGATTTTGTCGTTGCGTCCTAATTGGGAGGTAATATGTATAGGCGGAAGTAATGAGGAGGCGGAAAATTGGTTTAGAGAATGCAAACAACAACCCGATATTCTTTTCTCGGATATAGAACTTTCGGATGGAAATTCTTTCGATTTTATTGAGAGAGTACATCCGGAAAGTATGATTGTTTTTGTTACGGCCTATGATGAGTATGCCTTGCGGGCTTTTTCTGTGGATAGTATAGATTATCTTCTTAAACCTATTGATATTAGACGATTAGAAGAAAGTATAGGGCGTTTCGAGCGCCTCTCTTCTACGTATTTTAAAAAATTCAATCAACAAAACGATTGGAAGCGGATTTCGGAAAGATTAGGGAGTAGTGAAAAGAAGTATCGTACTCGTTTTTTAATTTCACGAGGGAACCAATTAGAAACCCTGCATGTGGAGAATGTGGCGTATTTCTTTAGCGAAAATAAAATTTGTTATGCACAAACTTTTTCCGAAGGAAGTTTTATTTTGGATTTTTCTCTAGAACGTTTGGGAGAAGAATTGGATCCGGATATCTTTTTTAGAACCACTCGCCAAACCTTGGTTTGCACCCGGGCTATTACTAAAATAGAAAATTATTTCCAAGGGAAAGTATCGGTATTTGTAACTCCTGCATTTAAAGAACAAATTTTAGTTAGTAAGGAAAAGGCGGAAAGTTTTAAAAGATGGCTAAATTATTAGGCGGCTTCTTTCCATATTGGGAGGTATATTCTCATATGAATAGAAGATAGTTTGCTGGGCTTCTTTTTGTGCTTTTTTTCGATGGCTTTTCCGGAAATTGGGAAGAGGCAGTTTGGTGGGCTTCTTTCGATGGCTTTTGTCTTTAAAATAGGGTTTTACAAGATAGAAAAAATGGTGGATTCGTTGTAATATCAAATATATGAAAATAAAATTTTTGAGAATATTATGTATAGGAATTGGGTTTTGCCTTTGGACGGCTTGTCAAAAGGAGCCTCAAGTCCCAAGCCCCGCCCAAAATATAAAAACGGTTTTGGTCGATGGGCGAAATTTCGATCGTTGGATTTATTTTTCTTTTCAAAAAGGAGATACGGTGCAAATATCGAATCCACAAACCGACCTTCGTTGGGATATAGCTTTTCATCGTTGGGATGTAAAAACTAATGGCGGACTTTCTGGGGTAGGAAAAGGGGAAGCGAAAATGACCAAATTTACCGATTTTAATATTTCCATGGCTTTGCCATTGGAGTCGGAATGGGTCAAAGATACTTTCCTCCTTACTTATATGCATAGGCCAATAATGAGTGATAGTGCGCCGGCGGAACAGCGTTCTTGGGTTCCGGCTAATAAAGAATTGGGCAAATGGTTGTTGGTGAATATGAGTATTATTCCTCCTGTATATACTATGGCAAAAAACATATATTGGGTACGGTCTGCCGGTGGAAAAATGGTACAGTTGCGATTTGATGCTTATATGAACGAACGTGCGGAGAAAGGTTATGTTAAGTTTTCCTATTGGATTTTGGAAAATTAGTCTTTGCTTCTGCCTTTGCTTTCTATTTTCTTCTGTGGAAAGTATGCAAGCTCAGAGGGTAGCGGTGAAAATTAGTGGGAGAGTTTGTTCTTTGGAGGGGGAACCCTTGGGGCAAGCAACGGTGAGTGTAGCTTCGGCTATAGAGGGAGGAGTGGCTAATATGAATGGATATTATCAATATTCTTTTCAGGGTATTAAAGGGGATTCTATAGTGTTGTTTGCTTCTTATGCAGGATATCAAACGAAAAAGAAAATAGTAGCCCTTTCGGATAAATCTTCTTATGTGGTGAATTTTTCGTTGGAACCTAAAATTTCTATTTTAGATCCGATTTTTATTACGGCACAAACAACGCCTAAAGCTTTGAAAGATGTTCCGGAAATTATTCGTTTAATTACGCGTAAAGAAATAGAACAGGCACAAGTGCAGTCCTTATCGGAATTGCTCGAATTAGAATTACCGGGTTTGGAATTTAATCGTACCGAAGGGGTGAGTAATGCGGTAAGTATGAATGGATTTGGTGCTAAATATGTTTTGTTTTTGATAGATGGAGAGCGCATGAGTGGGGAAACTTCTCATGAAAATGTGGATTATGAACGTATAGATATAGATCAGGTGGAGCGAGTGGAAATTGTTAAAGGCGGAATGTCGACTTTATACGGTTCGGGTGCTATGGCAGGGGTGGTTAATATTATTACGACCAAGGCGGAAAAGCCTTTTCAGGCACAGATTAATGCGAAATATAGTAGCGATGGAGAACAAAAATATGGCGCATCTATTGGCTTTAAAAAAGGAAAATTTAGCTCCTTAACTTCCGGAAGTTATAGGCGTAAACAGGCCTATTTTTTAAAAAGTACCGATAGCTTAGAGAGAATATACGAGGATGGTAGTAGGCAAAAAGAGGCTCTTTTGCCGGAATTAGAAGTGGAGGGCTTTGAGAATTTTGTAGTGAACGAGAAGTTGAAATATCGTTTTTCAGATAAAGTAGAAGGACAAATAAAGGGGTCATTCTATCAGCATACACGATTTAATGCTAAGCCCACCGGCGATTATTTGCATAATAAATATAGAGATGGATCCGCCTCTTTAAAAGTGGATTATCGTTTAACGGAAAAACAAAACTTAGAATTTTCCTACGCTTTCGACGATTATTTGAAGTATGATCAATTCTTGAAATTAGATACTACCGAAAAAGTATATGAAAATAGGATTCATAATGCGAAGGTATTATATAGAAATGAATTTCCTTATAAAAATCATTTTTTTGCGGGTATAGAATTTTATTCCGAAGATTTGCAATCTTATCAGTTTGGATCGAGGGGTAAGCATAGTAAGCAAAGTTATATGGCTTATGTCCAAGATGAATGGAATATCAATTCTATCTTTACGCTGGTAGCCGGTTTAAGATTGGAGTATTATTCTTCTTATGGTTTAATGGCCGTGCCGAAAGTAAATGCTATGGCAAAATGGAAGAATTTTATTTTTCGATTAGGCTATGCTTCTGGTTTTCGTGCTCCAACGCTAAAAGAAATGTACACGGAATGGGATCATCAAGGTATGTTTCAACTAATGGGGAATCCGGATTTAAAACCGGAATTGAGTTATAATTTTTCGTTTTCTACCGAATACCAAACTTCTGCTTTTTATGTGGGCTTAAATGCACATTATCATAGATTGAAAGATAAAATTGCGACGGTATGGAATAGTAGACAAGATACTACATATTATCAAAATGTTGGACGGGCTCAAATGCTGGGCGTGGATGTAAATATAGGGGCTCGTTTACCTTTGGGATTTGCTATTAAAGGGGCATATACCTACGTTTATGATAACGAAAAAATAGATGGAATTAATGTATCCTCCTCGCGACCACATTCTTTTACTTTGCGTTTAGAATATGGGCATCGTTGGCGTTCTTATGCTTTAAATATACATTTGAATGGTCGTTTTTTAAGTGGAATGTATGTTTATGCAAAGGATGATGTCCAAAAAATGGCTTACAAAATACATTATTCTGCTTACGGATTATTGAATATGGGCATTAGTGGAAGTTTCCCTTATGGACTAAAACTTACCGTTGGTTTAGATAATCTTTTAAATTATATTCCCCGATGTGTTACTTATAACGCAGGTATAACTAAGGGTATTTCCTTTTATACCGGTTTGGTTTGGAATATAGAAGAATTGTTTAATTTAAAACGAGCTAAATAGAATAAAATATGCTTAGAAGAAAAACAACCCGGCAAAAAAAAATATATATATCGTGTATTGGTTTGCTAATGTGCTTTCCGGTTTGTGCGTTAGATAAAAATCGAGCAGAAATTTGGGTGGGTGCCGACTCTAATATTCTCAAAACGCATGTGTATTATTTGTCGGATGATCGTTTGCAGGGACGGCTTACGGGTTCTTTTGGCGATAGTTTGGCGGCTTGGTATATAGGAGAATATTTTCAAAGTCAGGCTCTACAAACGTTGACTTCTAAAAAAATAGCATCCTCTCCATTAGATTATTGGCAGAGCTATAGTATGAAAGCAAAATGGAATGAGATTTTGCATACGCGCAATGTAGTGGGGCTCCTAGAGGGAAGCGATTCCTTACTGAAAAAATCTTATGTGGTGATAGGAGCTCATTTCGATCATTTGGGTTTGGGGGATAAAGCAAATTCTTCTATGCGCAAGGGGGTAATAGCGGTTCATAATGGAGCGGACGACAATGCCAGTGGTGTGGCTGGAATGTTGGAATTGCTGCGGTATTTCTCGGTTCACCCTACCAAAAAAAGTTTAATATTCGTTGCTTTTAGTGGGGAGGAAATAGGTTTATGTGGATCCAAGGCCTTTTTGGATTCCTTACCTTTTGAAAAAAAACAGATAGATGCGATGTTTAATTTAGATATGTTAGGGGGACAAAGAGGGTCTTCTTTTAAAATATCGGGGAGTGGAACCTCTAAGCAATCGTTACGTTTAATCAAAGAAAGCGCAGATCTTAGTCCTTTGGGAGTTACTACTTCTCCTTTTGGACACGGTCCGTCGGATCACGCCAATTTTTATGCTCAAAAAATCCCGGTTTTCTTTTTTGCAACTACTCCTACCAGTACTTATCATACCCCTGAGGACGATGCGGAAACTTTATCTTATTCGGGCATGGCTTTAGTAACGGATTTAGCTGCTAATTTGATTGGCAGAGTAGGAAATTTAGAGGAAAATTTAGTATATACAGCTTCGGGAGCGGCTTCCAATCCTACTATGGGCAATGGGAAAATGAAAATTACCTTGGGGCTGATGCCCGATATAAATAGTAGCTCTAAAAAAGGATTAAGTGTTATGTTGGTGGTAGAGGGAAAGCCGGCTTATAAAGCTGGCATTCGTTCGGGAGATATTATATTAAGTATTAATTCTAAAAAGGTACGAGATATAGAAGGTTATATGCAAATACTAAAGAAAACAGAACCTAAGCAAATAATAAAAGTAAAAATACGAAGAGGAGCCGATATCTATGTATATCCTGTGCAGGTTTAGAGGCTTCTGTTATAAAAATAAAGAAAATCGAAGGGTAGTTTTATTTTAAAAGAAAAAATAGATGAAAAGAATTTGGGTCTTTTTAATTTCGGCCTTACTTACGGTAGCGGCCAGTATGTATCAACGTTCTACAGGACCTTCGTATCCGGTCAAAGCTTCTGTAAAGGTAGAAGGAGAAGTGGTGAAATTTACTTTTCCTCGTAGTGGAACTAATGAAAATACAAAAATTACCATTCCTTCTCTTTATGTTAAAGAAGGAATTTCAGGAGCCAGTATGCCAGCCGAATACCAAAAACAAGCAGAGTCGTACCTCTTTTACAAGCATTATCCCTCTACGCAAAAGGAAAGATATGAGAAGGTGAAAATGACTTGGGAAAATGGGTATTGGATAGGCTTTTTGCCGGCGCAAGCAGCAGCTGGTAAACTAATGTATTATGCCCAAGCCGATGGACAAACTTATTTTAAAGACGAACCTATGATTATTCGGTATAAAAGTCCGGTACCTGCTTGGGCTTTAATTCCTCACATTTTAGCTATGTTTTTAGCTATGTTTTTTGCCGTATCGGCTGGGATATTTGCTTTACTAAATCAAATATCCTATGTGAAATATATGCGTTTAACCTTAATTGCGCTTTTGATTGGAGGTTTCATTTTTGGGCCTTTGGTACAAAAATATGCCTTTGGGGTATATTGGAGTGGGTTCCCCTTGGGTTTGGATTTTACGGATAATAAAACCTTAATAGCTTTATTGGCGTTTTTAATTGCTTGGACGGTCCAAGTATTTAAGAAAAGAAGTCGGTGGATTACTTTCTCTGCCACGGTGGTGATGCTGATTGTTTTTTGTGTGCCTCATAGTATGGGGGGCTCCGAACTCAATCGTGAAACCGGATTGGTAGAAAGTTCGGTGAATAGGTAGGGGCTATGGCGGAGGTAGAAAGAAATGTTTTGCTATAATCTGTAATTTTGGCAGAGAATTTACTTTGGTACAATATCTGTAATGGCAAGGGGTAAAATGGGAGTAGATTCAACAGAGGGTCTTCGTTGTTTATCCCATGAATAGGTATAAATTTAAATAGATATAAAGTTATGTCAAAAGGAAAAATTGGGGTTTCCACCCAGGACTTATTTCCGATTATTAAAAAATTCTTGTATTCGGATCATGAAATATTTTTGAGAGAAATTGTATCCAACGCAGTGGATGCCACTCAAAAATTAAAAACTTTAGCCTCTTCTGGAGAATTTAAAGGCAGTACGGAAGGTTTGAAAGTAAGTGTAAAAACCGACAAAAAGGCAGGAACGCTGACCGTCTCCGATAATGGGATAGGGATGAGTGCTGAGGAAGTAAAAAAATATATTAATCAAATTGCTTTTTCGGGAGCAGAGGAGTTTGTAGAAAAATACAAAGATAATGCCAATGCTATTATTGGCCATTTTGGCTTGGGATTTTATTCTGCTTTTATGGTTAGTGATAAGGTGGAAATAATAACGAAATCCTATAAAGAAGATGCTCCGGCGGTAAAGTGGTCGTGTAAAGGGACTACCGAATATGTGATGGAAGATTCCGACAAGGCCGATAGAGGAACGGATGTTATTTTATATCTTACCAAAGAGGATTTGGATTTTGCCGAAGATAGCAAGATAGAGGGAATGTTGAAAAAATATTGCCGTTATTTGCCGGTGGAAATTGTGTTTGGCTTGGAAAAAGTATGGAAAGATGGGGCTTATCAAGATACCGATAAAGAAAATATTATCAATAATACTTCTCCTGCTTGGACCCGAAAACCATCGGAACTCAAAGCCGAGGATTATGCTACTTTTTATAGAGACCTCTATCCTATGGCTCAAGATCCCTTATTTCATATTCATTTAAATGTGGATTTTCCTTTTACTTTAACGGGGATTTTGTATTTTCCTAAAATTAATTCTCGTTTGGAGTTACAAAAAAACAAAATACAACTCTATTGCAATCAGGTGTATGTAACCGATTCAGTGGAAGGAATAGTGCCAGATTATTTAACGCTTTTACATGGGGTGATAGATTCTCCGGATATTCCTCTAAATGTTTCTCGTTCGTATTTGCAAAGCGATAGAAATGTAAAAAAAATATCGTCACATATTACCAAAAAAGTGGCCGATAGTTTATGTAGCTTATTTAAGAGCGAACGTAAGGATTTTGAGAATAAATGGGACGACTTAAAAGTCTTCATACAATATGGTATTCTTACGGATGAAAAGTTTGCAGAAAGAGCTATGGAGTTTTATTTGTTTAAAGATACCGACGGGAAATATTTTAGTTTGGAGGAATATAAGCTGCTTATTAAAGAAACACAAACAGATAAAGAAAACAAGTTGGTGTTTTTATATGCCAATCATCCACAGGATCAGTATTCTTACATAGAGGCTGCTAAAAATAAAAGTTATAATGTTTTGTTAATGGATGGGCAGTTCGATACGCCTTTCGTTAACTTTATGGAGCAAAAAAATACGGATTTTCGCTATGTAAGAGTAGATTCGGATGTTATTGGGAAATTAATACCAAAAGAAGGAACCAAACTTTGCGCTTTTTCCGAGCAGGAACAAAACGAATTGAAGGAAGTTTTTTCCGCCCAATTACCCCGAGGAAATGGGATGTATATGGTTAGCTTTGATGCTTTAGGGCAAGAGGTGGAACCGCTTATTATTACTCGTTCGGAATTTATGCGCCGTATGAAAGAAATGGCAGAATTAAATCCGGAAATGAATTTTTATGGACAAATGGGAGATCAATATAATTTGGTAGTCAATACCGAAAATCCCATTGTTTTGGATTTATTAGCTAAGGAAAAGAAAAGCTTGTGCGAAAAACTGGCTCCTTTGTATGAGAAAATAGAAACGATTAAAGGAAAGAAAGCCGATATAGAGGCTTTGAGTAAAGATCTAAAACCAGAGGAAGTACCTTCTTCCGATAAGGAAAGAATAGCAGATTTGGATAAGGAAATAGAGGGAGTATCGGCCGAAAAAGTTAATATATTGAAAGAATATGGAGCCGGAGAGTCGATAGTAGGGCAGTTGATAGATTTGGCATTACTATCCAATGGATTGCTTAAAGGAGAGGCTTTGCACAAGTTTTTAAAACGAAGTGTGGAATTAATTCGCAAATAAAATGCAGGGATTTTCTCTGTCCTAATTATTCCTTGTTTTTTTTCTTCTGTTCTATATGGAAAAGAAACAAGGAATTTAGGATAAGGGGTAAGCATAGGTAAATAAATCTAATTTATATATCTTTGTTGCGCTTTAAAATGCCTTTGTTAAATTTTACAGGATTAAAATAAATATAGAAAATGAAATCAAAAAGTAGTATAATAATTTTAGTAATAGTTGGAATCATCGTAGTAATAGGACTATGGATAGGTTCGGCTTATAATGGATTAGTAAAAAATGATGAGGGCGTAAGTAGTGCTTGGGCTCAAGTAGAAAATGTTTACCAAAGAAGATCGGATTTGATACCAAATTTGGTTAATACTGTCAAAGGTTCTGCCGATTTTGAGCGTTCCACTTTGCAGGCAGTAGTAGATGCACGTGCAACGGCTACCCAAACAAAAGTGGATCCATCGAAGTTAAATGAGCAAAATATGGCTGCTTTTGAAAAGGCGCAAGATGGATTAAGCTCTGCTTTAGGGCGCTTATTAATGGTAGTGGAACGTTATCCCGATTTGAAAGCCAACCAAAATTTTAGAGATTTACAAACGCAGTTGGAGTCGACAGAAAATAGAATTACGGTAGAACGCAAAAAATTTAACGATATTGTGCGGGTTTACAATACCAATATTCGTAAGTTTCCACGTAATGTAATAGCAGGTATGTTTGGTTTTGATAAGAAAGCGTATTTTAAGGCAGAAGAAAAAGCGGCAACGGCGCCTGCTGTAGATTTTAAATTCTAAGGAATATGAGTGCATCGGATCTCTTCACGGTAGAAGAAAAAAAGCAAATAAAAGAAGCTATTATTCGTTCGGAATTAAATACTTCGGGGGAAATTAGTGTACATGTAGATCGTCTTTGCAAGGAAGATGTTTTAGATCATGCGGCTTGGTT
Source organism: Bacteroidales bacterium (assembly GCA_036653535.1). GTDB lineage: Bacteria > Bacteroidota > Bacteroidia > Bacteroidales > P3 > JAVVTR01. The sequence goes on from JAVVTR010000009.1 coordinate 35,945, forward strand.
ATTTAAAAAGAAGAAGATGGATAGAACCGCTCTTAGAAACGGGGTTCTTCTTTACATAGCTTTAGAATCTAAAAAAATGGCGATTATAGGAGATCAAGGAATTAATGCCATAGTGCCGAAAAACTTTTGGGAAGCTACCAAAGATAAAATGATGCAGTCTTTTAAGCAAGGATTAGTAACGGAAGGAATAGTGGCAGCGGTTTTGGAAGTTGGCGTTTTGTTGAAAGATTTTTTCCCTTATCAAAAGGGCGATATAAATGAATTGTCGGACGATATGACATTCGATAAATAATAGAGAATGAAAATGATAAAAAGGAAATGTAGCCCTAAACACTTACTGTTATTTCTGTTCTTTTTAGTTACTTTGAATTTTTGTGGCTTTTCTATGGAAAGAGGAGGGGCAAATACAGAAGACTTATCTTCTGTGCAGATGGAGGTTATACCCCCAAAGCCTAATCCAGCCCATTTGGTAAATGATTATGCCGGTGTGTTTTCCATGGATCAAATCAGAGATTTAGAACAAAAATTAGTAGCTTTTAATGATACTACGTCTAACCAGATTACCTTGCTAACGGTTAGTGATTTAGGTGATTACGATCCGGCGCAATTTGCTTATGAAGTGGGCGAAAAATGGGGCGTGGGCAATAAAAAATACAATAATGGAATTGTTCTTTTAATTAAGCCTAAGAATGAAACCAAAGGGCAGGTGTTTATAGCTCCTGGTTATGGGCTTGAGGCTGCTTTACCCGATATTACCTGTAAGCAAATTATTGAAAATGAAATGATTCCTCACTTTCGTGAAAACGATTATTATGGTGGAGTAGTGCAGGCTTTGCAAATTATTATGCCTTTGGCTTCCGGGGAAATTAGCTCGGAGGAATATGCGAATAAAAAAGGAGGCGGTTCTATTGCTGCCATTGCTGCCCTGTTGTTTTTTGTAGTAATGATTATTGTTTTTGTAGTAGGAGCTAAAAAGGATAAAGGAAATCATTTTGATGGGGGAAACGACTCTGGTTTATCGCCTCTTTTAGCGGCGTGGATGCTTTCTTCTGCAGCGGGTAGAAATCACAGTGGTTCTTGGGGGGGATTTTCTGGTGGAGGAGGTGGTGGCTTCGGAGGATTTGGAGGCGGAGGCTTCGGAGGTGGCGGTGCTGGTGGAAGTTGGTAAAAGTTTTTGAGCTTTTCCAACAATTTTTGTAATTTCGCACGCAATATGCATAAATTACTTATTACCGCAGTATCGATTCTTTTGCTTTTAGGAAATGGGCTAAAAGCTTCTTCGTCTATAGATAGTATTCTCTATTATAATTCCGTAATAGAGGCTGATACTAATTCCGTTAATCAACAGTTTCTGATTTTAGATAGGGCTATAGCTCTATCTAAACAAAAGGGAGATGTTTATCATTTAGCAAATTATGAGGTTCAAAAAGCAATTTCCTATATTAATTTGAACGAATTTGGCAAGTCTGCTGCCATTTTGGAACGTTATTTACCTCTCTTAAAAAAGCAAATAAAAGATACTTCTGATAAGGTATGGATTGATTTATATTCGTTGGCACTAATAAATTTAATGCAATGCGATATTAGCCAAAGTGATATCCCATCGGCTATCCATAGGGTAAATACGATTTTGGAAGTTTGTGATATAAGGAAACCATCCAAAGCGCTTCTTCGGGTATATAATGGTTATGGCGTTATTTATGCCATGCAACGTAAATATACCAAGGCAGAAGAACATTTTAAAAAGGCATGGGCTATAGGAAAAGAATTAAAAGATTATAAAAATCAAGTTAGTGTACTTTTAAATTTCTCCAGCGTTTATTTGTCTCAAAAAAAAATTGAGGAAGCTTTGGTTACCAGTTTGGAAGCATACAAAATGGTAAATAGCCATAAAATTGGTGGAAACAAGCTGGCTTTGGCTTTATCGAGAATGGCTAATACTTATTTGATTCTTGGACAGTACAGTATGGCGGATAGGTATTATCTAATGGCATTAGAAGAGGTCAATAAATATCATAACATAAACTTAGAATATAGTATTAGTATTAATTATGCACAAAGCCTCTTCTTTGCAGGAGAAAAACAGGCTATAGAAAAATCCAAGCATATTCTTTTGGATTTATTGCCGAAGATGAGCAAGGCTAATATGAAATCTAGCCAAGCCAATGTTGCTTATGTGCTTAAAGAAATATATAGGAAGGAACAAAACTACGAAAAAGCCTTGTATTATTCGGATATATATGTGACACAGAGTGGATATGTTTATAAAAACGAAGCAAAAGAAAAAAAAGAGGCTTTTGATTATTTTAAAAATGTACAAGAAAAAAAAATAGCAGAACAAAACTTAGAATTAGCGAAAGCCAAGTTGGATAAACGTAATATCGGCCTCGCTTTTTTGTCGCTATTGGGGATATTAGCTCTTATTGCTATTGTTTTTATGGTTCGTCGTATTTTACATCAGTGCAAAGTAAATGAATTGATTAAAAGTAAAATGTTGCATAATGATAAAATTAATTCCGATCAAACGCAGCATTTGAAACAACAATTTGAAGATGAAATTAGTACGAAAAATAAAGAATTAACGGTTAATACATTAATGTTTGCTAAATTCACCGAACTAATTTCTTCCATTAATAAAAAATTGAAAGAATTAAAAATTGCTTCCTCTCCGGATTCCAAAAGCAAACAAATTTTTTCAGAAATTGAAGATTTGCTCAAGCAATTTTCACCAGATCAAGGATGGAGTGAATTTGAAACTTATTTTAAACAGGTAGATACGGAGTTTTTTAAAAATTTAAAGGGAAATTATCCTAACCTAACTCCTAATGAAAACCGACTTTGTGCACTTATTCATCTTAATATGAGTACCAAAGAAATTGCCTCTCTTACGCATCGTACTTTTCAGTCGATTAATATTGCAAAATTTCGTTTAAAAAAGAAAATGGGCTTAGAATCCGATCAAAGTTTATACGAAGCTCTATCTATACTTTAAATGCTATTATTCTGTAACAAGCTGTAAATTACATAGCCGAGTTGCGTTGTAGTATATTTGTAATTGCAATTTAAAAGATGTAATACTATTGTAAGTTCGTGTTAAGCGAATGTTGTGCTATTTTTTTTGCAAATAGATGGATGAATTTTTGCTTTGTATATCGAGAATTTTATATATAAATTTAAAACTCCAAAAAGATGAAAAAAAATTTCTATTTATTTTTTCTTTTCCTCTGCCTATATTTTCCAATGCAGGGACAAACAGATTGCCCGGAGCCAACAAGTCCAACTAAAATTACCTTTACCACTATTAAATCGGATTATATTAGTGGAAAATTTCTAAGATCCGAATCCACGGCTAAGCACTTGGTTTGCATAAGTACCTCTTCTGTTGCTCCAAACTTAGTAAATGACAGCGTTTATAAGCTTGGCGATAGTATTGGAGAGGCAAGAGTAATAACGTGCAGTAATACTACAGGAAAAGTAGGATCCAGTGTTTCTTTTAATTCCGGTTCGAGTATTTCTTTGACTTCCTCTACTCGCTATTATTTTTATGTTTACAGTAGAATAGATGCCAACGAATGTCTTCATCCTAAATGGTGCTCGATCCCGTTGTGTGGAGATACGCTTACGCTTTTTGGAGCCCCCACATTAGAGACATATAGTGATAGCAACACGGTAAATATAAATCTTGTGGCTAATTCGGAAAATAGTGATATTCTTCTGTTGGGAAGCGAAATTCCTTATCCCTATTTTTCCTATTATACTATATCTGGAAACAAAGGAGTAGGCGATAGCATAGGAAGTGATCTCCCTGGTTATATTGTACTCTATAAAGGACCGGCAAAAGCATTGTCGTTTCCTCATTTAAAGAAAAATACTTCCTATTTTTATGTTGCTTGGAGTTTTAAAAATGAAAATACAGAGCAACCCATTTATTCCACTAATTTCGTGGAAGAGAAAGCGCATACTCAAGCTGCAATTCCTCTTTATTGGGATATGTTAACAGAAATTCCTTCTGGACTACCTGCCGGTTGGAGTACAAATTTCAACAATGTATCTCCCCAAGCAAGCAGTAATTTTTCTTTAAAGGAACCTTCAATAATGGACGGTATTACCGATTATTTAGATTATTCTCGCATTTTGATAGCTCGCTATAATGTAGGATCGCAAAGTGATGCAGATCTTGCTTTAGTAAAAAGTGATATAATTACGCCTTGGGTGAAGCTAAATCAAGGACAGCATAGAATATTATTTTCTACTATTTTTAATGTTTCTGGTAGTAAGGGCAATGCTCCTTACATTCTTAGTGCTAACGATACTCTATTGGTTCAAATAGCAGAAAAAGGGAAAGACAATTGGAATACTATTTATACGGTAAGCTCTCAAAATCAAGGAGAATCCAGTGGTGGAACTTTTAGTCAAAGAATGGCAAATTTTAATGGATATGATGCTAAAATAGTTCATTTTCGATTTTTATATACCACTAATGGTAAAAACAATCTTCTATTAAGTAAAATAAAAGTAGAAGAAACACCCTCTTGCGATTATCCGATTAAAGTAATTTTGGTCAAGGATAGTATTAACGAGAATAAAGCCCTTATTCAATGGGTAGATAATAACTTATTTCCATCGGAAGCCTACTACTTGAGCTATTCTTCCGATAATGGAGCTACGTGGTCTGTAGGCGAAAAAGCAACTAACAATCCAGCATATATTCATGACTTACCTTTCTATACTTCTATTATGGTAAGGGTGGCTGCGATATGTGATGCGGAAAGTCAAAGTATTTATTCCGAGCCATCTAAGGTATTTGTTACTAAGGCTGGTATACCATTTTTTGAAAATTTCAATGCTGTTGGTAGCGATGCCCCTACTTATTGGGTCTTAAAAAAAGATACATTGAAAGAGGAGGGTCAAGTGGAGATGCCTTCGGAATATGATATTTATCCACTTGGTGGAATATCTTGGATGCGAGCTAATTGGAGGAATATTTCTCCCCTTAATTATGCTATTCGTTCCAGTTTTAGTAATACGAATCCGTGTTCTTGGATAGTATCTCCGGCCTTGGATCTTGGAGAAAAAACGGTAAAGCCACATCTTTCCTTTGATTTTGCTCTTATGAATAGGTCGGATCAACTTACAGTGGATTCTGTAAATGATCAGGCTCGTTTTGTTGTTCTTATTTCCACCGATGGAGGAAAAACTTTTAACTCTAAAAATATTATTGATTCGTGGGGAAAAGGAAGTAGCAAGGCGCTAAAAAATTTGGATAGTATTCACTGTCAATATGATCTTTCTAATTATTCTAAAAAAATTGCCATTGGTTTTTATACAGAAAAGTTAAATAATATACAATTGATGAAACTAGGTATTCATGTAGATAATTTTAAAATTGATTACAGTTGTCATGAACCTTCTAATTTATTAGTTTCCAGTATAGGACAAGATTCTGTGATCTTATCTTGGAATGGGGAAGCTACAGAATATAAACTTCGTTATCGTCAAACGGAGAAAGAGTCTTATCAAACGGTATTGGTAAATGGAAATAATTATATTTTACGTTCTCTAAAAGATAAAACCTCTTATACTTGGAGTGTTTCTGCTTTTTGTAGTCTTACCGATAGTAGCAATTACACCCCTAATACCTCTTTCCAAACATTAGAAATTCCTAATTGCGATACTATCACTAATTCCAAAGTACGTATAGCTGGAAAAAACTATATGCAACTTACCTGGCAAGGGAATGCAGCACATTATATTGTTGCTTATCGTTTGCAAGGAACTTCCACTTGGGATTCGGTTCAAACGGACACTAATATTGTAAATATAGAATCATTAAAACATTCAACAAACTATGAATATAAAATTCAAGCTTGGTGTAGTAAAGACGGCTCTTCTATTAGTGCATGGACCGCTCCTAAAGTTTTCACCACGCTCTTAGCTTGTCTTTGTCCGGAAAATGTTCATATTTGCTACTATAATTGGACTTCCGTGAAGATCGCTTTCGTTTCGCAAGCACCCAATACTATTCTTGCATACAAGGAAGAAGCAGATACAAAATGGAATTATTTTTTGGCTCACACTGCAGATACACTAGAATTACTTGGACTTCAGCCAAATACGGCTCAATTGTTTAAGGTGGCTGCTATTTGCGAGAGTGCCGATACCAGCGTATGGTCGGAAGTTCTAAAAATAACTACTCCTTCTATGCCGGAGTGTTATGCCCCCCAAAATTTAAAAACGGAAAGTATTACGGCTACTACTGTAAATTTTTCTTGGACGTCTTCTCCTGCACATATAAACTATAGTATTGCTTACAAGGCAATTGGGAAAACAAGAGGCGATACTATTGGAAATATTGTTGGAACCTCCTATAACTTAAGCGGCTTACAAGCGAATACTCCTTATTCTTGGGCCGTACGTGGAAACTGCGATATGATAGTGAGCCCTTGGAATTCCTCCACCTTTAAAACTTCCGCTTTAGCTTCGGAATCGGAGATTCTAAGGACCAATTTTAAGGTCTTTGCCGATAAAGGACATATTTCCATACAAAATCCGAATCAATACAAAATTGAAAAAATAGAATTATATAATGTTTTAGGACAATCTATCGCTTCTTACATAATTGCTTCTAATGAAAATATATTGATTCCTATAAATATATCGGAACGTATTATTCTATTGCGATTATTTGCAGAAAATAGGATTATTACTTATAAATTAAGTCTTCAATAAAATCAAACATATACAGAAAATGAAAATATATAAAATGAAAAAAATAATTTATTTATCTATTTGTTTTTCTTGTTGTTTGCCTTTGCAGAGGATAGAAGCGCAAGGGGTTAAAGCAATTGCAAGGGCAACAATAATAGAATATCCAGAAAATCGAATTAGAGCTACCGTTTTATCGAGAAACGGACAATATGCAGTTCTTCCAAGTAGCGATGGAATAGATGTTTTAGATTTAAAAGCAAATAAGAAAACTACTTATCTTAGAAAAGATATATCTGTTATTACAGGAGTTGCAGATAATGGTATTATGTGTGGGCATTTAAATTTAAATCCAGATGGAGAAAGCTTTGGTTTGCCTCGCGTTTATAGAAATGGGGTATGGCAAAACTTGGGGCTTTCTTACAATGCTATACGTACGGATTGGCCGGAATTTAATTTTTGGAGATACTTATATCCGGTAGGTATTAGTTCGGATGGAAGTAAAATAGTAGGTCAGTTAACTTATGATGGTACTTGGGTTGAAGCGGAAGGAGGCGGATATGTTTTAAATATTCGTAGAGGGGGAGCGATATGGGACGAAAATGGAAAATTAGATAGTGTAAAGGGATATGAATTTCGTTCTATTTCCGGTAATGGAAAAGTACTTGGGACCCAAGATGGACGCATACTTAGAAACGATAGTCTTATTGTATTAAGTGGCGTGGAGGATGATATGACCACGTTTATCAATGAGAATGGAGATAAAGCGTTATTGCGTAATCCTTATGCCGTATTAGGATATACGGCAAGAATTTGGGAGAATGGGAAAAAAGATTTGTTGCAAATACCCTTAATTAAAGGATATATAAATTGCAGAAGTATAGCAATGAGTGAAAATGGCTTTGTAGTGGGCTATGTGCAAAAAGAAGAAGATTTTTTAAAGCGTTCCAGCATTTGGAGCGAAAAAATGGGGAATGTATTTTTATCGGATTATTTAAAGGAATTGTATGGTTTAGATTCTTTACCTTGGTTATATGAATGTTACAATATCTCTGCCGATGGAAAGGTAATGATAGGCACTATTAGTAATGAAAATTATAATGTGCATCCTTGCATAATAAAGATAACAGGAGAACCTTTATTATCACGTCCTATGAATTTGATCGCTAAGGGGGTTTATAATAAGCCTAAGGCTCGTTTACTTTGGGAAAAGCCTATTTATTGCGGAAAAGATCCTGTAAATTACAGAGTGTACCGTAATGGAAAGCAAATTGCAGAATTTCCGGCCACTATTTTTTCTCATATAGACTCCCTCTCTAATAATGGCGAACAAAGCTATACCGTTACAGCCGTCTACGATAATGGAGAATCTGCCCCTACGGATGCACAAAGAGTAAATATTCTTGGAGCCAACGAATGTCAACCTATTCGTTTTTTTGCTCATACTTTGGTTTATAATCGTAACGTGAATTTATATTGGCATTTGCCTACCGCTAACCTTGCTGACAAGAAAAACGAGATAGAAAATAAACCTGTTAAAAATTCCTCTAATTACCTTGCCGTAGATACGAATAATCCGTGGGAAGAAGTAATGAAAGTAGGCAATTATAGCTTGGCAGGTTCTTATAATATGATGGATTATTCTCGTGTTTGTATTGTTAGAGTTGGAGATTATTATTATACTTCTACCGAATTTATGGTTCCTCTATATAAAAGTGATTTAGAGTTTAGAACTACAGAAGAATTAAAATTTCCTAATGGACAAAATTGTCCGTTTTCTGTAGATATGACTACCGATGGAACCTATATTTACGGAGTAAAAAATGCAAGTAAACTGATCACGGTAATAGATCCGGAAGTTCCTGCTGTAGTAAAACAAATTAGTATTAAAAACGATTCCATTCACGAATTAAGACATATCGCTTACGTGCCTGAATTAGACAATGGGAAAGGAGGATTTGCTGCCGGAGATTGGAGCTCTAATGCTTTTTATAGAATGGATGGAACCAAAATAGAAGATGGCGTAAAAGTGGAATATTGTGAGGGGATGACCTATTTGGACGGTAAACTCTATGCCTCTCAGCAAAGTGGAAAAAAATTTGTACAAGTGATAGAACATGATATAAAAACGAAAAAAGCGACTGGACTTGTTTTTGATGCAGCTAATTATCCGGATTATTTAAAAAATATGGAAAACGCACCTATTTTTGCTGGTGGTATTTGTACCACTTACTTAGAAGATAGTACGCTTTGTTTGGCGCAAATGGTTCGTTGTAATCAAGCGTATCGTTCGGTACTTTTACATGAATTACACCCTTCTCCCCAAGTAAAAGGGTATAATGTGTATAAAGATGGGGTTTTAATAACAAAAACGCCTATTGTAGAGAGAAATTTTACTTCTATTGAATATAATCCGGGTACCTATGTATATCAGGTTACTCCATTGAAAGAAAGTGGTTGTGAAGGACCTAAATCCGACAGTATTATAGTTACCATTCAGGCTCTTGGTACTTGTTATCCAGTTACGAATATAAAGGCGGTAGAATCCGATAAAAATATGAACCTTAGTTTTGATCTTCCTAAAGAAAATGGAAATTCTCAAATTCAAGGATTTAATATTTATAGGGATGGAGATCTTTTAAATGAGGAATTAGTAACTAAATTGCGTTATCAAGATAAAAACAGGGCCAAAGGAGAATATTTATATCGCATAGAAGCTTTCTATGATAATTCTTGCGTTGCTTCAGATAGCATATTAGCAGTGGTTACCTACGATGGTATATGTGGACCTATTAATAATTTAAATCTTACTTCTACGCAAATAGCGAATAAACCCGCTAAGTTTAATGTAAGCGCCCACTGGGAACTTCCTTATTTTGAAGCACCATTATCTATTACTTATGCTTCCGACGCAACAGAGGGGGTAATGGGACTGCCCGATGGAGGGGATTTGACGGTAGCGGCGGCTTGGCATAAGAAAGACTTGGATATGTATAAAGATTATTCTGTAGTAGGGATAGAAATAGTTCTTAGAGATGAGGCTGTTGTTGCCCCTATTGTTTTAGTAGATGATAAAATTGTTTATCATGAAAAAACAGGACGTTTACGTGTAGATAAAATTGAGCAAATTATGTTGTCTCAATCTATTCCTCTTGCTTCAGTAAAAGAGGAAATAGCAGTAGGTTATACCGCTACCCATGAGGCTGGAACCTTGCCAATAGGTTATGATGGTGGACCTGCCAAGGTAGGATATAGTGATCTTTTTTCTATAGATTTATTAACTTGGGGGGTAGCAGCTACTTCCTTAAATGCAAATTTGAACTGGAATATAAAGGTTTTACTTGCTAAACCTCGTTCCGTAAATGCTATCCAAAATCCTCTCCCTGAAATTAAAATTCCAGAAATAGTGGCCGTAGATTTGGCAAGCCTGACCAATATACGTCAAAAGGCGGTAAGTAAAAAAATAGAGTCTCAAGCGACAGAATTGCTTGGATTTGATATTTATCGTGATGGTACTAAACTCAACAACACTCCATTAAAAGCGCTTAGTTATTTAGACGAAAATATCTCGGAAGGCAATTATGAATATATGGTAAATAGTTTGTGGAATAAAGGGGAGGCAGTTCATTCTAAAGTTCAAACCATTCATTTAATGCCAACCTCTTTGGAAAAAGAGACTTTAAATAAGCTACGTCTATATCCTAATCCTATCAAAGATAATCTCCAAATAGAAGGGATATATCAAAGTTTAAAACTAATGGATATTTATGGTAGAATTCTCTTGCAAGAGAAGCAAGTATCTACGCTTTGTTTAAGTTCGTTCAGTAAAGGGGTGTATTTTCTTTCTTTTGAACTTAAAGATGGAAGTATAGTTAGCAAACGGATAGTGAAAGAGTAAATTGGTTTTGTTTTTGGAGGGAAGACGAGGAACTTTAAGCCTCCTCGTCTTCCCTATTATAGATTGAAAAGTAATAGAAATATGAAAAAAATAATATTAGCCTGTTTTTTTTCCTTGTGTGAATTTATGATGATAGATATTTATGCTCAAGATATTCTTTTTGAAGATTTTCAAAGTATTACTCTTGATAATAAAGGAATTGGAGATATTCCATCTTCTTATTTATTGTACAACGATAGTAATACACCCTATTATTATAGCATTATAGATTATACTTATATGGATAAGGCTTGGAAAGTGCTTAAGGATAAAGATGGAAATAAATTTGCACAAAGTATTTCCTATTTTAAAAAAGCAGCTCAAGCCGATCGCTGGATGATAACGCCGGAAATAGATTTAACCAAAGCGAAAAACCCTTTATTTTTGTTTAATGCACGTTCGGGCGATATTACTAAGAAGGAAACCTATCAAGTGCGGATTTCTCTTAGCGGAACCAATAAAGAAGATTTTACTATTTTATTGAAAGAGATAAAAGAAGAAGAGGTGAATTGGACAGAACATTCTTTTTGGTTAGAGGAATACAAAGGAAAAAAAATACATTTAGCTTTTGTGGAAAATTCCAAGGATAAACTTTTGGTACAGGTAGACAATATTCGTGTAACTGATTTTACCAATCAAAGTACTATTACCTTATCCCCTTTATTATTATCTACTACCTTTGATTACACCGATACGAAAGGGGTTCCTATAGAATGTAAAATTCGAAATATGGGACAAGATACCATTACCAATTACACCATGAATTATTCTATAAATAATGGGGATGTTCAAAGTCAAGAGGTAAGCAATACAGAAATTTATCCTCTAAAAACAGAGATAACAAAAAAATTAGTTTGGCATCCAAGCCAAAAAGGATATTATAGCATTCGTTTTTGGATTTCAAAAATTAATGGAAGCACTCATAATAGTGATACTATTGAGCATACGCTCTTTGTAATTAACGAAAAATTATTACCACCAACGATTAGTCTTTATGAGGGTTTTACCAGTAAAACCTGTTCCCCTTGTATGGCATCTAAACCTTATGTTTCCGAGATGCTACATCATTTACAAGCGAATAAACCAGGTTCCAAAATAGCTGCTACCATTTATCAAATGAATGTGCCCGTACCTGGAGATCCATGCTTTTTGCCTCTCTGTTCTTCTCGCTTTTTTGCTTATAATTTAAGTGGAGTTCCCTCTTTTGTGGTGAATGGAACGGTACAAAAATTTAAACTTTGGACAGATATTACGACTAAGATTCCTACTATGGTAGAAGAAGCATATACCAAAGGAGCACCTATGAGCGTTTCGTATTCTATCAAACGTAAAGGCCAAACCTTTACTATATATAGCGAGTTCGTTAATCACAAGCCCATAGAAGGCGATCTTCGATATTTTATCGTTTTTGTAGAAGATTCCATTCTTCACGAATCGGATACGGATCCTAAAAAAGCATACTTTAATGTGGTTAGAATGGTTTTGCCGAGCATAGCAGGAGGAGTAATAGAAGCCAAAAATCCCGGAGATATTACCTTAAAAACCGATAGTTGTACATTCAATGGAACAGACCCTAAAATATTTACTACCTTAGACAAAATGAGTGTTATTGTCTTTGTGCAAGATATGCGCACGAAACAAATATTGCAAGTCTGCATGGAGCCATCGGATCACGTAGCTGTAGAAACAGAAAGTCCCAAGGATAATACTATCTGTAAATTATATCCAAATCCGGCCAGCAATATGGTTAATTTAAGTTTTACCTTGCATTCTGCTAGTTCTATTAAAATACAAATTGTGGATATGAGTGGGCTTTGTCTTTACCATTCTTCTGAAAAAAAATATACAGCAGGAGAGCATGAAGTTCTAATAAATACACAAAATTTTAAGCCTGGTTTATATTTTGTAAAGATGGAAGGAATAGATGTGGTCTTAAAACTGATAGTGAAAGCTTAAGAAAGCTTTGTTTATCGTTTGATAAAATGGGTTAAATCCCGTATATTTGCGCACAAAATTAGCTTGCAGATGACGATATTCAGTAAAGAAAAGAGTAAAATTATATATAGAGGAACTTTTTTAATAATTGGTTTTCTACTATTTTCCACCACATGGATCTCTTGTAAAAAAGAAGATAAGGCCAATGCTTACTTAAATGGACAATGGGAGTCGGTTCAAATAAAGCCCACACTTTACTACATAAATCATAAGGGCGATTCCGTTTTTATAAAAGAAAAACGCTTAATAGATATTCGTGTTTTTGATCCTCCTTGTGCATTAAGCAATATGCGGGATTCGGCTGTTATTGGTTATGCAAATGTAGCCGTTGCAGATAGGTTCCTTGCTGGAGATCCCACTTTGGCTCCAACCTACGATTATTATATTTTCTTAGCCGATAATGGAAATTCTGTTCCTTGTTTTCGTTCCGGAGATGAAACTTTTTATCATGGGCGCTATATAGATTCTCTTTACATACAGTTTAAGAAAATAAGTGAGGATTGTATAGAATTTGTGCAGGTTCCCCAATATAAGAACGTATCTATTTCTGAAGAGTGTTATAAACAATTAAAGATTTTTACTGGAACCTATCGTAAAGTAAAATAATAAGAGGATAATATTTCAAAGGAATGAGGGTGTGTTAAAATACCCAAAATATAAAAACCACCTCTGCCACAGACATCTGTAGCAGGGGTGGTTTTGTTAAAAAGAGGGGTTTGACACACCCTCATTATAAGTTTATTTACATTAATTTAATTCGTATGCAAAGAGGGGTTTATGCTATTTTTTTAGCTTAGACCCTCAATTTTTCCATTTACAATATTAATATGTATGGCTTGTGGAATGGCCGGTAGACCTGGCATTCGCATAATTTCTCCCATAATTACAATAAGCATTTCCGCTCCATTATTTATAATAATATCTTTTACTTTTAGTTCAAAATCTTTGGCAACGCCATAAGCTTTTGGATTGGACGAAAAAGAATATTGAGTTTTGGCTATGCAAATGGGGTAGCTGCTTATACCTAAGCTTTCTATTTGTTTTAATTTTTTTTCGGCTAAGGTAGTGTAGACAATAGAGTCGGCTCCGTAGATATTTTGGCTCACCTGTTTTATTTTTTCCTTTACGGAACTTTCGTTGGAGTAGGCAAAATGAATAGGACCAGAAGCTTGTTTTTCTATCGTTTCTACCACTAAATTAGCTAATTCCATTGCTCCTTTTCCTCCTTGACCAAAAGCATCATTAATAGCAAAACCTACTTGCAATTCCTTTTGGCAGTGTAGGCGTAGGGCTTCTATTTCTTCGGGTATATCATCGGAGTAGCGGTTAAAAGCAACAATAACACTTTGATTAAAACTTTTGAGATTCTTTACGTGCTTGTCTAAGTTGGCAAATCCATTGCTTAAGCCTTTCATATTAGGTTCTCCAATATGCGCTTCTGCCACACCTCCGTGCATTTTTAAACTTCTATTGGTAACAACGATAACGCTTAATTTAGGTTCCAAACCAGCTTTGCGGCACTTAATGTCAAAGAATTTTTCTGCCCCTAAATCGGCTCCGAATCCAGCTTCGGTAATGGCATAGTCTCCAAAAGTAAGAGCCATTTTAGTGGCTAACAATGAATTGCATCCATGTGCAATATTAGCAAATGGCCCTCCATGAACAAAAGCAGCGGTGTTTTCGGTAGTTTGAACCAAATTAGGTAAGAGCGCATCTTTAAGTAGCACGGTAATAGCGCCTGCTACTCCAAGATCTTTTACGGTAAAAGGATTTCCATCGTAGGTATATCCTAACAAAATGTTTTCTATTCGACTTTTGAGATCCTCTATGCTGGTACTAAGGCATAAAATGGCCATAATTTCCGAAGCTGCAGTAATATCAAAACCAGTTTCTTCCGGAGTTCCATTGGCCGAACCACCTAAGCCGCTAATAATATTGCGTAAATTTCTGTCATTAACATCCAAGACTCTTTTCCATTTAATTTCTTTAAGACCAACGCAGCTGTGTCGATTTTGATAAATATAATTATCTAATAAAGCGGTAATCATATTATGTGCCGAAGTTATAGCATGGAAGTCGCCTGTGAAATGCAAGTTGATATTTTCCATAGGCAAGACTTGAGCATAACCACCTCCTGCAGCTCCTCCCTTCATACCAAAGCAGGGTCCTAAAGATGGTTCTCTTAATGCTACTATGGCTTTTTTTCCTATAGAATGGAGCCCTAAGGCCAAGCCAATGGAAACGGTGGTTTTACCAATACCTGCTTTAGTAGGAGTAATGGCCGTGACCAAAATTAAATGATGCTTTTTAATTTTTTCTTCGTCTATTTGTCCAAGAGGCACTTTGGCCATGTAATGTCCGTAAGTAGCAATAGCTTCCGGATTTATACCATTTTCTAAAGCGATTTCTTCTATTTTTTTTAGTGGGGTTTCCCGTGCAATTTCAATGTCTGATTTCATAAGTAAAATAATTTTAATAAATAGGTCTTATCTAACTCCAGGAGGTCTATTCCCATGCTCTTGGTCGAGACAAGGAGTTAGCGTTCGTTTCCTAAGATTTTTTAATATTGGATTTTATCGGAAATATAATTTATTAGGAATTAGCCCCTAAGAAATAGAAATTTAATTTTCAAAACGACGTTTGTTCGATTGGGATATTTTTACCAATTCGGGAACCAAACGCTTAAAATGTTCTTTTTCTGCATGAAGATTTAAAAATTCTTGGCTACTCCATTCTTCTAAAAGAAGAAAGATAGAAGGATTATGGGGCTGTTGATAATATTGGTAGAACAAACAACCCTCGTCTTTTTGAGAATATTGAGTTAGGGCATCCATATATTCTATAAAGGAATGTTCCGAAGCTGCATTCACGTGGTATTCTATAATTAAGGTGATCATAATATTCTTTTATGTAATGATTTTTCCTTTAAGTTTGTATGAGGGTGTCTCAAAACACCCAAAATATGAAAACCACCTCTGCCACAGACATCGGTAGCAGGGGTGGTTTTGTTAAAAGTTAAGATGAGGGTTTTGACACACCCTCATCTTAACTTTAATTTTTAGCAACTTCGAAGTCTTCTTTTCCAACCCCACAAACAGGACAGGTCCAATCGTTGGGAATATCTTCAAATGCAGTGCCAGGAGCGATATTAGAATCGGGATCTCCTATTTGAGGATCGTAGACATATCCACAAATAGTGCAAATGTATTTTTTCATACGTGCTTAATTTTAAAGGTTTCTAAAGCAAAGATACATTAAAAAAGGAAACAGTTTCTAAATTTCTAATATTTGTATAAAATAAATTAGCGAAGCAAGTCTATTAATGGGGGGGCTCTAAAAAGAAGAGACTCTTGCGTTTTAGATAATTTAAATCCTTTTTTTATTCGGAAATGGAATCCGTTTTCCAGCGTTTGAGTTGGGGTAAAAGTTCTCGTAAATGGGCTTCCGTATGGCGACTACTAATTTTTATTTCACAATTTTTATTAGGCTTGGAGGCGATTTTGGTGCAGTGTTGTATCATTTCTTCTAAAGAATAGTTCTGTAGAAAACTCCCATTGGCAAAGCAGTATTTGCAATAGCTTGTGCTTAAAGTGCCATCGGCATTAGTGCCCCATAAAGAGTTATTTTCTATAGGTATGCCACAACTTTGGCAGAGCGTACCTTTTGGGCAAGGCGCCGAAGAAATAGACGCAAAATTACCAAGTCCACTTTGGGCTGTAATTTCTTGCATTTTTCCATAAATACCACTAAATAAGCCGGATCCTACTATACCCAATAAACAAACTATTAAACCAATGCGGCTGTAAAGGTCGGATTTGAAATAGGGAATAGGCTTTTCGTTGGGATTAATGAACATGGCCTTTACTACTAATAAATAATAATATAGAGAAATAATGGTGTTTAGTAAAGCAATGAAAACTAAAACGTAAAACCCTTGCTGTGCTGCGGAGGCGAAGATAAAAAACTTGCTAAAAAATCCAGCAAAAGGAGGAATACCCGCTAAGGAAAAAAGAGAAAACATCATTAGCACGCTCAACTTTGGGTTGGTTTTATAGAGCCCATTATATCCTTCTATAGAAAGATTACCTGATTTTTGTTCTATAAGCGATACCACTGCAAAAGCCCCCAAATTGGAAAGCATGTAAACAAAAACATAATAAATAAGAGAAGTTAGGCCTTCTGGGGAGGCAGATACTACCCCCAACATAATATATCCGGCTTGGGAAATGGAGGAATAGGCTAAGAATCTTTTAATATTTTTTTGACGTATGGCAAAGAGATTACCAACCGTAATACTTAAAATAATAAGGATATATATTACCGTTTGCCATTGTAGTATCATGGCGGAGAATACTTTTGCAAATAGGCAAAAAATTACAAAAGCGCCACAGGCTTTAGAAACTACCGAAAGATAGGAGGTAATTGGGGTAGGGGCTCCTTCATAGACATCGGCAGTCCATAAATGGAAAGGAACTAAGGAAAGTTTGAAAAACAAACCTACCAAAAACAAAATCATAGCAGCTATTTGCAAAGGACTTCCGGTAATAGCTAAAAGAATATCATTGAAATACAGAGTTCCGGTAGAACCATAAAGGAGGGATAGACCAAAGAGCGATATTCCGCTGGCGAAGGCAGCCGATAAAATATATTTAGCGCCAGCTTCTGCCGATTTATGTTCGTATTTGTTGAAAGCTACTAAAGCGGCCATGGGAATGGAGGCGGTTTCCATACCAATAAAGAAAAGCATAAAATGGCCTGCTGCAATCATAAAATACATACCTAACAAGGTGGATAGGGTAAGAAAATAAAATTCCCCTTGCTTTTGGTTTTGTTCCTCCCCGTTCACCCAATGATGTGCTTGTAGAAACACTAATAGGGTTCCTATGTTCATCACCGTTTTTATAATGCTCATCGCTGGAGTGTACAGGTACATGCCCCCGAAAGCTTCGGTACATACTCCCGGAATAAGATTCAGAAAGATATGTATGGTAAAAAGGAGACAGGCTACCAATGAAAAATAACTACGCGCTTTTTGAGGTGCAAACAAATCATACAGAAATAAGAGTATCATCACTACCAGGAGCGAAAGCTCTTCTTGCATAACTAAAAAATTAGAGAAATCCATATTTACTATCTGCTTAATTGTTCAATAACGGGAAATAAACTTTGGTTGATGATGCCGGAAATCCAGCCGGGAACTATACCAATGCCGGCGATGGCTATAATTAGGGTAATGGTGGATAGGCGCTCAAACCAAACGGCATCGCTTAGGTTTAAATGTGCTTTGTTTAAAACGGGACCATATAAAATTTTGCCTATCACTCTTAGAATATATACCGCTGTAATAACGATAGAGGTGCAGGCAATAATGGTAAATACACGATGAAAAATATCCGGATGTTGGAAAGAACCAACGAAAATAGTCATTTCTGCTACGAAACCACTTAAACCAGGCAATCCAAGAGAGGCTAAGCCAGCAATAACATAAGCTACCCCAAGAAAAGGCATGATTTTCATTAATCCTCCCATTTCTGTAATTAAACGGGTGTGGGTTCTTCCATAAATCATTCCTATAAGTGCAAAGAAAAGGGCGGTCATAAGCCCATGGGAAAGCATTTGTAGTATTGCTCCGGTCATGGCCGTTTGGTTCAGCATTAAAATAGCGAAAAGAACCAAACCGCAATGGCTTACGGATGAATAGGCGTTGATATATTTTAAATCGGTTTGAACCACGGCCGAGAATGCGCCATAAACCACACTGATACCGGTTAAAATAATAAAAATCCAAGATAATTCGTGTGCTGCTTCTGGCATTAGGTAAATAGCCACCCTAAAACAACCATAACCGCCTAATTTCATTAAGACTCCAGCATGTAGCATAGACACGGCAGTAGGAGCGGAGGCGTGCCCATCGGGCGACCAAGTATGGAAAGGGAAAAGCGCACCCAACACCCCAAAACCTAAAAAGGTAAGGGGAAAGAAATAGCGTTGTGCTGCTACAGGCATTTGTATTTTGGCCAAATCCAATAGATTCATGCTGACGGATCCCGAAAAGAAATAGATACCCAATATTCCCAATAAGAGTAGGGCCGATCCCCCCATAAGCATAAGGGTTAGCTTCATGGCGGCGTATTCTTTGCGTCCGCTTCCCCATACACCAATAAGTAGAAACATGGGAATTAAGGCTACTTCATAAAACAGGAACATGGTAAAAAGGTCGGTTGCAATAAAAAAGCCAAAAACGCCTACGGCCAAAAGACAAAACCAAAGAAAATATTCTTTGGGCAGAGGATCTATATTCCAAGAAGTGAATATACCGGTAAATACAATAATAGAGGCTAAGAGCAACATGGCAACAGAAATACCATCTACTCCTACCGAATATTGTATGTTCCAAAGGGGATACCACATACTTTGGGCCGTAAAGAGCATAGTATCGGTATTGCCTCCAGCTCTTTCCTTACAAAATAAAACAACCAAAGTGACGGAGGCGATTAGTAATAAAGAACCGCCTACAGCACAAATTCCTCGAATCTGATTTCTGTTTTTGGATAAAAACAATCCACAGATCATCAAGATTGGAATTAAAACGAAGATGGATAAAAAGTTCATATATCTCTTTGTTTTTTATCAGATAAATAAAATCAAGAAAACGAAACCTAAGGTTCCTAAGAGGAAAATAAGCGCATAGGTTTGTACTTGACCCGATTGAATGCCTCTAATAGCAAAAGCTGTTTTTTGGGTGACCCAAGCCGTGCCGTTCATAAAGCCATCTATAATATGGCGGTCGAACCAAGCGATAGGACGAGAAATACCATTAAAAATAATTCTCTTAGTTATAAATAAATAAATTTCATCTATATAAAAACGATGTTGGGCTGCTGTGAAAAGAGGACCGAAAAAATTGGCTATTTTTGCAGGATGTTCGCTTCGGCCTTTCAAATAAAACCAAGCCGCAAGGGCTATAGAGCAACAAGCCACCAAAACACTGCCAATGGCTACTTTAGGATCTAAATGAATAATATATTCCATACCATTACTGCTCACAAATTTTCCAAAAGGAATAAAACCAGCAAAGACGGTTACGGTGGCTAAGAAAACTAATGGCATGGTCATGGTAGATGGAGCTTCGTGGAGAGGATGAGATTGGGTAGAGGCTTTTCCCCAAAAGATATTGAAATACAAACGGAACATATAAAATGCGGTTAAGGCAGCAATAAAGGTCATGCCCAAGCCTAAGTACGGACTAAACATAAAAACAGCACTTAAAATTTCATCCTTGCTAAAAAATCCAGAAAAGGGAGGGATACCAGAGATAGCTAAACAGGCAATTAAAAAGGTGATATGCGTAATGGGAAGATGCTTTCGTAGGCCACCCATATGTTTCATTTCATTGCTGTGTACCGTATGTATAATAGCTCCTGCGCATAGAAATAGCAAAGCTTTAAACATAGCGTGGGTGAAAAGGTGAAACATAGAAGCCATATAACCCAAGCCCTCGTGTCCATTCATTCCCGAAACCCCTAAGGCTACCAGCATAAACCCAATTTGAGAAATGGTAGAGAAAGCCAAAACCCGTTTAATATCGGTTTGTACGCAAGCAACAATGGCTGCATATAAAGAGGTAAAGGCGGCAACATAGGCAATGATATGTAGAACTTCCGGAGTAAATCCGTAATAAATTGGGAATAAACGTGCAACTAAAAACACCCCAGCTACCACCATAGTAGCGGCATGAATTAAGGCAGAAACGGGAGTAGGCCCCTCCATAGCATCGGGCAACCAAATATGGAGTGGAAACATGGCTGATTTTCCTGCCGCTCCTATAAAGATAAGCGACGTAGCCCAGCAAAGGGCGGAGATACCTAAGAAACTATATCCAGCTGCACCAGAGAAAATAGCAATATTGCCAGAACAGAGCAGTTCAAAATCGAAAGTGCGGGTAAAATAGGAGAGAAGTAAAATACCAATTAAGAAACCTAAGTCGGCGAACCGAGTTACAATAAAAGCCTTTTTAGAAGCTGAAACGGCTTCGGGTTTGGGGTAATAAAATCCTATAAGTAGGTAGGAAGATACGCCTACTAATTCCCAAAAGATATACATTTGGAATATATTGGTAGCTACCACTAATCCTAACATGGAAAAGGTAAAAAGAGAAAGAAACGCATAGTAGCGTTGAAATCCTTTTTCTCCTTCCATATAGCCTAAGCTATAAATATGCACCATTAAGGAAACCGTGGTAATAACCACTAACATCATTACCGAAATGGGATCTAAGAAAATACCCAAATCTATAAACAGACTATCGGTAAATCTCAACCATTCCATATGGAAAGGAATAAGCGTTTGCCAAACCTCTTCTACTTTTGGCATGCTAAAATACTGCCAAGCGGTATAATAGGCCAAGAGAGTTGTTATGGCTGCAATGCACACTCCGCTATAGCCCGCTTGCTTGTTTTTTAGACGAGGGCCTAATAAACCTAAGGCAAGGAAACTTACCAAAGGAAGGAGTAAAATTAAAAGGGTATATTCCATGATTTAATCTTTTAATTTGTTTAAATCTTTGACCTCTATATTGCGAATATTTCGGTAAATATTAATAATGATGGCAATAGCTACTGCCGTTTCTGCAGCCGATACAGCTATAGCAAAAAGGCTAAAGAACATACCTTCCAATTCCATAGGGAATAAAAATCTATTAAAAACTACAAAATTAAGATCGGTAGCATTTAGAATTAATTCTATGGATATGAGTATGGCCAATAAATTACGTCGGGTAATAAAGCCGTAAATACCGGCAAAAAACATAATTGTGCTTACAATTAAGTAGTATTCCATGGTTATTTCCATAACGGTGTTTTTTTTATTTTCGTTTATTCTCTTTTATTTTCGTTTTCTTGCAATCATAATTCCGCCCACGATACAAGCTAAAAGCAAAACACTAATAAGTTCAAAAGGCAAAATATATTGGTATTTTTCGGTTCCCATTAAGGCATATCCTATGGTTTTCATATCTATTTCTCCTTGGGGTATAGGGGGAAGAGTGGACCATAAATTGGTCATAAATAGATAAATAATAAGGCAGGCACCGGCAATGGAAGCAAGGCAGCCAAGCCATCTTCTTACACTACGTAAAGGGGCTTTTTTTTCTTCTTCGGTATTAGTAAGGAGAATAGAAAATACATAGAGAACTATAATGCCTCCTACATAAATGGTTAGTTGTACGGCGCCCAAAAAGGAATAGTGTAATAGAAAATAGAAACCTGCGCTGGCAAATAGCACAAACAATAAGTAAGTGGCGGCTCTTAAGATTTTTTTGGTAGTTACAGCCAATATGGAAAAAACAACCGCAACAGCAGCCAAAAGGAAAAAGACGATGGGGTAAGAATTAATCTCCGTCATAATTTTATTTTTTTTCTAAATGAGAACCTTCGTGATTGAGTTTTTGTATCAATTTACTTTTGGTAAATACGGCATTCTCGAATTTGGTAGAAAAGGTAATAGCTTGTTGAGGACAGGTTCTAACACAAAGTTGACAAAACAAGCAACTGCCTAAGTCGTATTCATATTTGGTGAGTTCTTTTATGTTTTTTCCCTCTGCATTGGTAGTAGTTTGGGAATATACGTGAATGGTATTATTGGGACAATTGGTTTGGCAAATACCGCAGGCTACACAATGATGTTCATTATTTTCGTTGTGAATCATAATTAAAGTACCTCTGTAACGATCGTACATTGGTAGCTCTTTTCGATTCTCTGGATAACATTCGGTAGTTTTCTTTCGAAAAAAAATCTTAAGGGTAGTGCCCATGCCTATGAGCAGCGATTGTAGTCCTTTAAAAAAGGAACGGAAATATTGGCTTATGCTATTCATGAATCTTTAAATTCTGGGGTTATAAAATGGGCTTTTGCCGTTTGTTGGGGGTACGATGGAGCGTTTTATTGGGGTTTACTGGAAACTTTATTGGGGCGTTACAGTTTAAGGCTTCTTAGCAGATAGGAAAGCTACCTTAAAAATATAAGCCGGTAATTACTATAATAACCATTAATAATAAGTTACCTAAGTTTATGGGTAAAAGATATTTCCATTCTAAGGTTAGGAGTTGGTCTATACGTAAACGAGGGAAAGTCCATTTAAACCACATAATGATAAAAATAAGGACGGCGGTTTTTCCTAAGAACCAAAATAGGGAAGGAATATAATCCATTACCGTATTAAATCCTTCTAATCCGGGAATATGTAAGGGCATCCATCCTCCTAAAAATAAGGTGGTGGCAATGGCTGCTACTATAAACATATTTACAAATTCGGCCACGTAATAAAAGCCAAAGTGCATACCCGAATATTCGGTATGGTATCCGGCGGTAAGTTCCGATTCCGCTTCGGGTAAATCAAAAGGTCCTCTATTGGTTTCGGCCGTTCCCGCCACAAGATAAACAACAAAGGCAATAAAAGCAGGAATATGTCCTTGAAAGATAAACCAAAGATGGTCTTGAGCTTCCACAATAGAGGATATTTGCATGGTCCCCGACAGAACCACTATGGTAAGAATACTTAAGCCAATAGAGAGTTCGTAACTAATCATTTGGGCTCCGCTTCGCATGGCTCCAATTAAGGAGAATTTATTATTACTCGACCAGCCGGCCAATAAAACGCCAATAATGCCCATGGAAGAAACGGCTATCATAAAGAAAATACCTACGTTAAAATCAATAGCATGCAAGCCTTTGGCAAAAGGAATACAACCAAAAGTAAGTACGGAAGCAATAATAACCATAAAAGGAGCTAAATTGTAGAGGAAATGGTCTACGTGCTTAATCTCCATAATTTCTTTGGTAAGTATTTTTACCATATCGGCTACCGTTTGTATTAAACCCCACGGCCCTACACGATTGGGACCTAAACGGCATTGAAAAGCGGCACAAACTTTTCGTTCTGCCAAAATTAAAGCCAAAGCGATAATAGCATAGGCTACTAAAATAACCAATCCTATAAGAATTCCTTCTATAAGAACGGTGCCCCATTCCGAGAGATAGTTTCTTAAAAATTGGTCGATCCAATGGGTGACTACTGCAAAATCAAACATAAAATCTTATATATTAACAAATAAATGGTATCCGAGGATTTCTAATGGAAGCTTTCATAAGAAAATAATTTTAACCAATAAGTCTTATGTAACGATGGACTTAAGCGGAAGTAGAGTCCAAACGTAGTTTGGGGCTTTGCTAAGGGGAGTAATCGTTGGCTTGGTCCACTTTAGGTGAATTATTTTCCTGCTTCTCTTTGGCTTAGAACCTTTATTAAAAGGATCTAACGGTCTATATCTGGCACTACATAATCTAAGGAAGCGCCTATAGCAATTAAATCGGCAATTTTATTATTGGAAGCCAATAAATTTATTACCGAAATCATGGGTAATCCGGTGGAATGAAATTTGACCCTATAAGGGAATTTTTCTCCACGGCTTTCTATCCATACGCCAAATTCTCCACGTGCTGCTTCCACGCTTTTGAAGAAGCGTCCTTCTGGCAATTTTAGGATAGGTTTAGTTTTTACACAAAAATCTCCTTGTGGAATTTTGGAAAGTAATTGATCGATGATATGTAAGGATTCGTTAATTTCATCCATACGAACCATATAACGATCGAAACAATCGCCTTTAGAATATAAAATTTCCTTGAATTCTACTTGATCGTATACCGAGTAGGGATGGGTTTTTCTTAGGTCGCAAGCCCAGCCGGATCCTCTTCCGGAAGGACCGGTAACCCCATAGGAAATGGCTTCTTCTTTGCTTAATAAACCCAAGTTTTTAGTTCGTTGTTGAACAATAACATTATTGGTAAATACTTTGTGGTATTCCCCTAAGACGGTAGGAAGATATTTTATAAAGGCGGCGGTTTCTTTCATGAAATCGGGATGAAGATCGGCGGCAACCCCTCCTATCATATTATAATTTTGAATTAAGCGTCCCCCTGTAGTTTGTTCGAAAATGTTTAATATTTTCTCTCGATCCCGGAAACCATAAAAGAAAGGGGTTAGTCCGCCCAAATCCATACATAAGGTAGAAAAGAAAAGCAGATGCGATTGAATACGGCTTAATTCGTCCATTAGAACACGAATGTATTGTGCTCTAAGAGGAATTTCCAATTGCAAAGCTTCTTCGACACAAGCGCAAAAAGCATGTCGGTTTTGGTGAGCGGAAAGATAATCTAATCGGTCGGTAAGGGCCGGTATTTGAAAATAGGTAAGGCTTTCGCACATTTTTTCTATTCCCCGGTGAATGTATCCGCAGTGTACATCCACTTTTTTTACTATTTCTCCCTCCAAAGAAACCTGAAAGTGGAGAACGCCATGGGTAGCTGGATGCTGGGGCCCAATATTTACCACATATTCATCTTCTTCAAATAAACGGTGATCTTCTTGTTGGGTTCCTCCTTCAGGAGCATTTTGGTAGGAGGGGAGATGATCGGTCATGGGTTCCGAATCGGTGGGAATAGGATTGATATCCGGATTGGTATCATAATCTTTTCGTAGGGGGAAACCAACCCAATCGTTACGCAAAAACAAACGGCGCATATCGGGATGTCCAATAAAATGAATTCCAAAGAAATCAAAAACTTCTCTTTCGTTTAAAATGGCGCAATGCCAAAGGTCGCTTACTGTAGGAATTTCCGGATTTTGACGATCTTCCGCTAAGGCAATTAGGGTTATTTCTTGTTTATTAGTGGTAGAGTAAAAACGGTAAAGTACGCCTAATTGCTCCCCATAATCCATTCCAATAATATCTCGAAGATAATCAAAACTTAAATCGCTATCATTTTTTAGGTGAAAGGCTAATTCTTTTAAATTGGCAGCTTTCACGGTGAGTGCAGGGGAATTATTTTTCTCCGTATCGAAGATGGCATAAGGACAAAGCCCTTGCAGTTTCTCTTGTAATTTACTCATATCTTATCTTGTTGTGGGTCTGACTGCCGACCGAGTATAGGTTTTTTCTCCTTACGATTTCTGCCTCCGAGAAATTGCTCGGCTTTAATTTTTCTTTGTAGTTGCATCATCCCATAGAGTAGGGCCTCTGGACGAGGTGGACATCCTGGAACATATACATCTACTGGTATTATTTGATCTACTCCTTTTACTACGTGGTAGGATTTAATAAAAGGACCTCCGGAAATGGCACAACTTCCCATGGCCACCACATATTTGGGGTCGGCCATTTGGTCGTAGAGCCGCTTTAGGACCGGAGCCATTTTATGCACAATGGTTCCCGCTACGACAATAACATCGGCCTGACGCGGACTTGCACGGGTAACTTCAAACCCAAATCGGGCAAAATCGTAGCGTGCAGCACCCACACTCATAAATTCTATACCGCAACAACTGGTGGCAAAGGTAAGAGGCCAAACGGAATTGGAACGGCCCCAATTGATAAATTCGTCTATACAACTTAACCATACATTACATCCGCTTTTACGTAAGGTTTCAATGTATTCGTTTTCATTGAAATCTTCTTCTTTCATGGAGGATATAGCTACCGTTTTTTTTATTTCCATAATAGAGCTCCTTTCTTCCAAGCATAAGCTAAGCCTAAAATTAAAACACCTATAAAAAACAACACACTTAAAAGACCGTTTATTCCTAAGTCCCGTACAATAACGGCCCAAGGAAAAAGGAAAACAGCTTCTACATCGAACATTAGAAATAAAATAGCAAAGAGATAATATCCCACTTTGAATTGCATCCAAGACTTGCCGCGAGTGGGAATACCACATTCATAGGCTTCCTCCTTTTGTTTATTATAGGTTCGTGGAGAAATCCACACGCCTATGCCCCAAGCTGCCAAAACCAAGGTAATAGCAGTTAGTAGCACGACCAGGAATAGAATTAAATTGGTCATTTTTTCTTACATTTTAGTAGTTTGCATATTCTGGTGCCTTGGGGTGAATTTTAATGCCGAAAGGTGAGCCTTGCCAGATAGTGTAGTATATTAAATAGGTATATTTTATAGAGCAGGCACTATATCTATAAAAGTCTGCAAAGGTCGTAATTATTTTAATCAAAAAAAAGAGGCTTTTATAAGATGTTGTTTAAGAAGTATTCTAAATAAGGAAAATGGTAAAAAAGAGGGCTAAGATCGTTGATTTTTTATCCTTGATTTTCCATTTTCCATTTTTAGATTTTGAAAATAGTTGTACCAAGCTTGGCATGCAACACTGCTATGGAAAAGGCAGGTAGAGAAAGAACGAAAAAAAGTAAAAAAAAACAGTTTTATGAAATTTGAAATTTTTGAAAAGTTGGTTTATCTTTGCGCATTTTAAGAATAGAAATGCTTTAAGTCTTGTTAGAAAAGGCCTAAGTCCTGCTTAAATTTACCCCATAGTTGAAAGCCCTTGTAGAAGCTTTTTAATACCTTCGGGAGCCTTCGGAAGCCGTCGGGCGACTTTTGCACAGCGTCGGAAGTGGTTGAAAGTTTTCGGGAGCCTTCGGAAGCCCTCGGGCGACTTTTTGCATAGCGTCGGAAGTGTCTATAAGTTGTTGGGTTGTTGTTATGGAGAATGGATCTACGAAACAAAATGGAGATAATTTAAAGGAAGTTGGACCTTTTGGGGCATTTTCTTTGGGTCCATTTCTTTAAATTGCTTTTATATATTGAAAATAAAAAAGGAGAAATAGCCTTTGCAAAGGATAGAAAACACATATAGAATTGGTATAGATGTAGGCAGTACTACTGTAAAATTGGTGGTTCTATCTTCTAAGGAAAATAAAAGGGTCTATACTTCCTATGAGCGTCATCATGCGGGAGTAAGAGAAACTTTAAAGGCTGAATTGGAGCGACTAAAAAAAACTTTACCCTTTGGCGATAAAGCCCAATTTAGATTATGTATTACTGGTTCGGCAGGAATAGGAGTAGCAGAAAGGAGTGGATTTACTTTTTTGCAGGAAGTTTTATGTTCGGCCAGGGCGGTGAACGAATTGGCCTTAGACAATTTATGCTTGATAGACTTAGGGGGGGAAGATGCTAAGATGGTGTTTTTTCGTAAAGGGAAGATTCCCGATATACGAATGAATGGGAGTTGTGCAGGAGGAACCGGTGCTTTTATAGACCAAATGGCCGAATTAATGAATCTTAGTCCGGACCAAATGAGTGAAATGGCTATGGCTTCCACGCTTTCTTATCCTATTGCCAGTAGATGTGGCGTTTTTGCCAAAACAGATGTGCAAAATTTAATGAGTCGTCAGATATCGGCCTCGGACATATCTTCCAGTATTTTTCGTGCAGTGGCACTACAAACGGTAAGTGCACTTTCTAAAGGGGAAAGAGTAAAAGATGCTTTAATTTTTACCGGAGGACCCCTCTCTTTTTTACCGGCACTTCGTCGGGCTTTTCTTCAAATATTAAATTTGGACGAGAAAACCGTTTATCCCATATCGGATGCCCATCTTTTTACGGCTCATGGAGCCGCTTTAAATGTTTCTGACCAATCCTTGCTCTATTCCTTGGATGAAATAATGAACTGTTTGGAAAAAACAGGAGGTAGCTTATCGGTTGGTGATTTGCCTCCTTTATTTAAGGAGGAAGAAGAATATAGAAATTGGCAGAAGCACAGAACCATTAAAAAACTGCCTTTTTATAGTCCGGTGTCCGGGGAAACCATTTCGGCTTATTTAGGAGTAGATTCTGGCTCTACCACCACTAAAATTGTAGTTACCGATACAGAAAATCGTATTTTGTTTTTGTATTACGCCGATAATCAAGGGCAGCCATTGCAGAAAGTGCAAGAAGGTTTAGAAAAATTCTATAAAGAAATGTCCCAAAAGAAGGTACATATTAATATATTGTCCTCTGCTTCTACGGGATATGGTGAAAATTTAATAAAATCGGCTTTTAATTTAGACTTTGGTTTAGTGGAAACGGTGGCTCACTTTACTGCGGCCCGATTTGTTTTGCCACAAGTGAGTTTTGTTTTGGATATAGGGGGGCAGGATATAAAATCTATTTTTATTCAGGACGGAATAATATCCAATATAGAATTGAATGAATCCTGTTCCTCTGGCTGTGGTTCTTTTTTGCAAACTTTTGCAGCAATGATGCAAATTAGTAGAAATGATTTCGCTGAATTAGCCTGCTTAGCCCCTCATCCTTGCGATTTAGGAACTCGATGTACTGTTTTTATGAATTCCAAGGTAAAAGAGGCATTACGCCTGCAATTATCGGTTGGGGATATTGCCGCTGGATTAGCAGTTTCGGTAGTCAAAAATTGTTTATATAAAGTATTGAAAATATCCAATTTGCAGAATTTGGGAGAAGGTATTGTGGTGCAAGGAGGAACGTTTAGAAATGATGCAGTTTGTAGAGCCTTAGAACAATTGTCGGAGAAGAAAGTATATATGACCGATTACCCGGAATTAATGGGCGCTTATGGTGCGGCTCTTTATGCCAAGGATAAAGTTCCCGTAGGTTCCACCTCCCTTAGTGGATTTGTAGGGGAGTCGGCTTTAAAGAGTTGTAGCCATATTAAAACTTCCGATTTGCAATGTAAGGGATGTACCAACAGTTGTAGAGTTGTTCGTTACCAATTTGATAATGGAAATATAAGTTTTGCAGGAAACAAATGCGAAAAGCATTTTCATGGCAGTGGCAAGGTAGAAAAGCCTGGATATAATGGTTTTGAGATGAAATACGAAGCTTTGTTCTCTTCTAAAGAGAATAAAGAAAAAGCGGGAGAAAAAACAAAGAGAATAGGCTATCCTCGTGCCTTGAATGCTTATGAAAACTATCCTTTTTGGAAGAAACTGTTTAATGAATGTGGTTTAGAGTTCATCCTTTCCGATGAATCTACTATGGATTTGTTTAAGCAAGGAGCCTTTAGCATTATGAGTGATAATGTGTGTTTCCCAGCTAAATTGGTGCATGGACACATTTTAAATTTGATAGAGAAGAAGGTAGATAGGATTTTCTATCCCATGGTAGTTTTAGAGCAAAAACAATTTGAAAAAGACGCCAATAGTTTTAATTGTCCGGTAGTTAGTGGTTATGCTGATGTTATTCGTTCGGCCTTGGATCCTGCTGAAAATTATCATATACCTTTCGATAAACCGGTAATTTCTTTTCAAGACGAGGCTTCTACTAAGCGTACCTGTTATAAATACGCCCTTAGCTTAGGAATAGAAAAAAAACGTTTTGATAGAGCATTTAAACAAGCCTGGACTTATAAAAATAGTTTTTATGCCAGTTTGAAAGAGAAGCAACAGAGGATTTTAGAAAAAGCGATAGAAGAGAAACGTTTACTATTTATTCTTACAGGACGTCCCTATCATATAGATCCATTGATTAATCAAAGAACGGCCCAAATGATATCGGATTTGGGAGTAGATGTGCTTACCGACGAGGTTTTAGAGGATAGTAAAAGCAATGAAATGAATTTTGTTTCTCAGTGGACTTATCCCAATAGGGTAATTCGTTCTGCGCAAAGTGTAGCCTTACTTCCGTCTAATATTCAATTAATAGAAATTAATTCTTTTGGTTGTGGACCCGATTCTTTTTTGATGGATGAGGCGGGCCATATTTTAAAAGCGGCTGGGAAAAATCTTACCGTTCTTAGAGTGGATGAAATTAGTAGTCCAGGAGCCATTCGCTTACGCTTACGTTCCTTAGTAGCATCTTTGTATATGAAAGGAATAGAAGGGAAAAAGGCGAAGAGGTTACAAAATAAATCCTATAAGGCGTATCATGCTGCCTTTAAAAAAGAGGATAAAAGAAAAACTATTTTAATACCATGGTTTACCGACATGCTCTCGCCTTTGGTTCCCGCTTTTGGCAAAAGAATAGGATATAAAGTAGAAAACTTGCCACGTTCGGATGCCAATTCGGTACAAATTGGGTTAAAATACGGGCATAATGAAGTTTGTTATCCGGCCATTTTGGTAGTAGGAGATATTATTAAGTATTTAGGGGCCCATAAAGGTTTGGAAAATAATTATGTGGTAGGAATGACCCAAACTGGAGGACAGTGTAGGGCTACTAACTATTTATCTTTGATAAAAAACGCCTTGTCTTTGGCCGGATATAAAGATATTCCTGTACTTTCTCTTACTTCCGGTTCGTCGGGCTATCAGAACGAGCAAAGTGGTTTTAAAGTCAATTGGTTTAAATACGGGAATTTAGCTATAGAAGTGGTATTATATACCGATGCTTTACAACAAATGCATCATTCTATGATAGTAAGGGAGAAAAAAAAGGGAAGTGTTCAGGCTATTACCGATAATTTTTTGAAATTAGGAGCAGAAGCAGTGGAAAACAAGCCGGCAGAAGCTTTGTTAGACATACTTAGGCAAGCGGTGGAGGCCTATAATTCGGTAGAAGTGAAAGAGGAGGAGCCTAAATGCAAGGTGGGCTTGGTAGGAGAAATTTATGTAAAGTATAATAAATTTGCACAATACGAACTTACAGATTGGTTGGAATCGAATGGAGTAGAAGTGGTTATGCCATCTTTGCTACCTTTTTTAATGGAATACTTTGTTAATGCACAAATGGATGAGGAACATGGCTTGAAGAGGGAGAGCCATTGGGGAAAATATTTGCGAGGAATTTTACTTTCGTATGTAAACAAAAGGGTAGATGGGGCTATGGATATTTTGAAAAAATTCAAACATTACGATGGCTTTCATTCTATATTTTCCATAGCCCAAGATGCTTCTCAAATTTTGAGTTTGTCGAATCAATTTGGAGAAGGGTGGTTAATTGCGGGAGAAGTACAGGATTTAGTAAAAAGAAATATTCATAGAGTAGTATGCTTACAACCTTTTGGTTGTATAGCAAATCATGTGGTGGCTAAGGGGATTGAAAAACGATTAAAAAGCAAGGTTCCCGAATTACAAATGTTGTTTTTAGATTTGGAACCGGGGGTAGCAAAAGTAAATTTAGAAAACCGTTTACATTTTTTAGTTAATTAGGAGAGATTTAATATTGCAATATAAGAGGGTAGTCGTTTTGGTAACGATTTATTATGCGTAAAATAATACATATAGATATGGATGCGTTTTATGCCTCGGTAGAGCAGCGTGATTTTCCCGAATTAAAGGGGAAAGCGGTGGTTGTGGGGCGTTTAGAACCGCGTTCCGTAGTTGCTACCGCAAGTTATGAGGCACGTAAATATGGTATACATTCCGCTATGCCATCTTTACAAGCCAAGAGGCTTTGTCCGGACTTGCATTTTCAGCCGGCTAGATTTTGCGTTTATAGGGAAGTTTCCGCCCAAATTCAAGCAATTTGTAAAGAATATACCGATTTAGTAGAACCCCTTTCCTTAGATGAAGCCTATTTGGATGTGACCGTAAATAAAAAAAATAATAGTTCTGCCACACAAATAGCATTAGAAATTAAGGAGAAAATTAAGGAAAAGACTTGTTTAACAGCTTCTGCTGGGGTTTCTTATAATAAATTTCTATCTAAAATAGCTTCAGATTATAATAAACCCGATGGTTTGTTAGTAATAGAACCTTCTATGGCTTCCACATTTTTAAAAGAATTAAGGGTGGACAAGTTTTATGGGGTAGGAGAGGTTACTGCGAGAAAAATGCACCAAATGGAGATATATAAAGGCGATGATTTATTGCGTTTTAGTCGTAGTTTTTTGATACAAGAATTTGGGAAAGCCGGAAATTATTATTACGACATAGTTAGAGGAATAGATCAGAGGGAGGTGGTTCAAGATAGAAAACGAAAATCTTTTAGTGTAGAAAATACATACGAGGAGGATGTGAAAAGCAACTTTGGTATTATTACGGAATTATATCGTTTGGAAAAGAGATTGTTTCCCATTTTGGAGAAATCTCCAATGTGTGCAAAAACAGTGTGTTTAAAAGTTCGGTATAGCGATTTTAGTACCTTTACAAAAAGCAAAACTTTTACGGAACCCATACTTACCTATGAACAGTTGCATATAGCTGTGGCTGAAATAAGGAAGATCTTTCCTTGGAAAGAACAGGGAATAAGGTTGTTAGGTTTAGGATTAGTGAATTTGCAATCTTTAGATTTTTTAGAGAAGCAAGAGAAGAGTCAATTGTGTCTATTTTGAGTTTTTGAGCGGATATTCGTTCGTTCGAAAGAAAGGAAGAGGATATATTGGTTTCTGTTTGGAGTTTTTTTGAGGAAAAACAAGCTTTTAAGAGCGGTATTTTACGTATTTTTTATAGTTGTATCAAAAAAACAAAATAAAAACAAGAATATAAGTATTTGTAAATAAGCGAACTGAAAATATTTTGCAAAAAAAGATAAAAAAAAAAGGAAAATGTTTTGCTGGTATAAAAAATAGTTGTATTTTTGCAACCCGTTTCACGAAACAAATAGACGAAAGAGTTCTTAAAAGTGAGATGGAATAAGGGAAAGCAAGAGGGGAAATAATCAAAGATTAAAAGAGATTTTATTTTTGATCTTGTTGGTTAACGAAAGAAGACCGATAGAGAGTTCATTAAAAGAAATGTAAACCAAGCAATAGCGATATAATCGCTATACGGAAGATAGCTGAGAAGCTATCTGAACAACAAGGTAAGCACAGGAAACGAAAGAAAGATAGATATATTACCGCAAGGGAATAAGGAAGTCTGGATTTAGTTATCCCAATTACCTCGTCAAGCGTAAAGAGAAGTAATAAAGAGCACAGTAATAAAAAAAGAAACTTTTACATTATACAATGAAGAGTTTGATCCT
>JAVVTR010000010.1:0-65748 GCA_036653535.1 Bacteroidales bacterium
CTTATATCTGATTTCTATTCGTCAGGTCAGACTTTTGCCGCCAGCTTCCTTCAGATTCCACATCACTATGGACACCCTTGCTATTGGCTAGACGATTCCCACTATTAGGGTTCGTTAGGGACTTGCACCCATGAGATTACGTACATGCTGAGCGTACAAAAAGAGGGTGTTCACTTACAAAGTGAACACCCTCTTTTGGTATAGACGGTTAAACCATCCTGCTAAATTTTCAGCATTAATTATTTTTCTTACGGTCTATCCCTTTAGCAGAAGAATAATTAATTTTCAATGCTCCTACTTTTCTCAATTCTTGCTTTACATCGGAAACGATGCCCATTTTAACCGTTTTGTCTACTTTTAAAGAAGTGGTAAGCAAAGGACGGTCTACTTCATCGCGTGATAAGCGTTCTTCTTCGATATAAGCCGGTATTTCTGCAATGTTAGCCATTTGGTCGTTAAGCTGAATACGTGGTTCTGTGCCATATTTATGAGCTTCTATGGGTGGGCCAATATAAATATAACTAACTAATGCTTTCTTCTCCAATTTCTGAACTTCTGTAGCTACAGGTGGGGCTATCTTTACAAACAACGTACTTTGACGCATAGTAGTAATAACCATGAAGAAAAACAATAACATAAAAATAATATCCGACATAGAACCGGTATTAATTTCCGGTGTTTCTTTTTTTGCGCCTTTATTAAATTTACCCATTATTTCGTTCCTCCTACTTTTACACTCGATGGTTCCGCCTCGGAAATACTAACCGGAATTGCTTTTTGAATAGCTTCTTTTTGGTTTTCATTCGTTAAATCATCGAACTTAGCCCCAAATCTTTCCAAAGACAAATCATCGCGCAATTCATGAACAGCGGCTGCTAATTCATTTTGTACTCTGATATACATATCATAAGAAGTACCTCGGTCGTTCTTAAGCGAAATAACTCCTTTAGAAACAGGTATACTCCCCAAAAGAGGAATTTCCTTCACTGTCATTTCTGACTTATTAGGGTCATCACCAGGATTTTCCAAGAAATCTTTGGCTTGTGCACGTAACATAGATATATCTATATTTTGATCCTGCACACGCAACTCATCCTTAAAACTAACTAAGACTTTAAATACGTTTCTTGCGTGTATTTCAGGCTTAGGTGCATTAGGAGGAAGTGGTGGCGGTAATTTACGCGCTATACCTAAATCTGTATCTATCGATGAGGTTAACAAGAAAAAGGTTAACAACAAAAATGAAATATCAGACATTGACCCCCCATTCACAGAAGGCATTTTCTTCGGCATATTTTTACTTTTTAAATGGTCGTGAAAGTTCGGCACCCAACAAGGTTAAAACGGTTATGCCAAACAAAATATAAAAGGAAATTAAACCACTTCCAATTAATCTGGAAGATCCGTAGTTAGCACCTGTTTTTTCAAAAATAAGCTCACTCACATTGGTGGGTGAAGCTATGACATACGAGATTCCAAAAATCACAATAAATGCGATTAAGGCATACAACGTAGCTTTGTTATTACGAATGTTTTGGGCAAATTGCTTTACGGAAAAGCCAACCAAAACAATTAATGCAACAACAAATAACGCGTATGTGACGTACATACCTATGGTTATTAATGTGTTTTCCATTATTTTATTACTACCTTTCTATTTATTATGAGAACGGGTATATTTAACCAATATATCCATAAAGGAAATAGAAGCATCTTCCATATTGTTAACCAAAGATTCTATTTTAGAACTCAAATAATTATAAAAAACTTGAATTAAAATAGCTACAATAAGACCAAATACCGTAGTTAACAAAGCAACTTTCATACCTCCCGCAACAACGGTCGGAGAAATATCACCGGCAGCTTCAATATCATCAAAAGCTTGAACCATCCCAACTACTGTACCCAAGAACCCAAGCATAGGAGCAACAGCAATAACAAATGCAATCCAAGATAAATTCTTTTCTAAACGTCCCATGGCAACACCACCATAAGAAACAATAGATTTTTCAATCATTTCTACCCCTTCATCGGAACGTTCCAATCCTTGGTAGAAAATACTGGCAACAGGACCACGGGTATTACGACAAACTTCTTTAGCTGCATCAATTCCACCATTACTCAAAGCTTCTTCTACTTTTTTAAGAAGTTTCTCCGTATTAGTTGTGGCTAAATTCAAATAAATAATACGCTCAATAACTAAGGTAAGACCTAAAATTAATACAATTAAAATAGGAGTCATCCACAAAGGGCCCCCTTCTATAAATTTTTCTTTTAAAACCTGATGAAAAGTTTTGGATTCTGCAACCATTTCGGTGGCAGTTGCAGCAGTTGCAGCTTGGTCATCAACAGCAGGAGCAGTAGTATCTACTTGTTGTTCTGTCATTGCGGTGTTAGCTGTGTCTTCTTGAGCCATCGCAAAGTTAGTGGCCCCCAAACTTAGCACAACACCTATGGAAAGTAATGCAATTAGTTTTTTCATGATAATTGAACGGTTTAAATTATGTTTATTTCTTTTTTATCGTTGCGGAGAGATAGGGATTCGAACCCCAGAAGCGCTTTTGGCGCTTACACACTTTCCAGGCGTGCGCCTTCGACCACTCGGCCATCTCTCCTTTTTTTTATTGAAACTCAATAAAATATCTAATATTTTCCCTATTTTTTTGAACTTTACACATGGGTTTCGGGGCGCTAATTTACGATTTTTTTTTAAACTAAAAAGTTCTTTGAACAAATTTCTTACGAAATACTAAGAGGTCATCTCTCCTCTTAGGGAGGAAGACAATAGTTTGCACACTTCCGAAAAAGATAAATCTAAGCCCAGCAAATACATCATTTTAGTTACAGCAGATTCTGTAGTTATGTCTTTCCCGCTCACCACTCCTATTTCTCTTAAACGGCTACTTGCCGCATATTTCCCCATTTCCACACTTCCATCCGCACATTGGGTTACGTTTAATATAGGAATTCCTCTTTTTATCGCATCTTCTAACTCAGCAATAAAAGCATCGGAAGTGGGCGCATTCCCAGAGCCATAGGTTTCCAAAACTACTCCCTTTAAATTTTCTATATGTAGCATGGCATTTAACACCTTGGGGGTCATACCAGGATACACCTTGATAATAATAACCTGTGTTTCTAAATGAGAATGTACTATCAGTGCTTGCTTTTTTGCACACAAACAACGATAATCCGATAAAGTCCATTTTACGTGTACGCCCACTTTAGCTACCGCAGGAAAATTAGCAGAAATAAAGGCAGTAAAATTTTCTGCACTAAACTTAGTAATTCTATTTCCTCTAAATAATTTACTTCCAAAACACACACAAACTTCTCTCACCATAGGCTCCCCGCAACTATCCACAGCAGAAGCCATTTCAAACGCATTGATTAAATTATCTTTTCCATCGCTACGCAACACACCTATAGGAAGTTGAGAGCCGGTAAGTATAAGCGGCTTTTGTAAATTTTCGAGCATAAAACTTAAGGCAGAGGCCGTATATGCCATGGTATCGGTTCCATGCAAAACCACAAAACCATCAAAATTGGCGTCGTTTTTCTCTATTACTTGGGCAATGTGTATCCACCCATCAGGGCCCATATCCGATGAATCTATAAGGGTTTGAAAGCAGTAAGATTCTATAAAAATGTCCAAACTCCGCAATCCCGGCACAGCCTCCATAAGATTTTCGAAATTAAAAGGAGATAAGGCTCCCGTTTCCGAATCTTGCACCATACCTATGGTTCCACCGGTATAAATAATTAGAATTCTTCGTTTTTTGGACATGTTTTGATTTTTTTTGCAAAGCGCAAATGTACAAAAAAATCAAAATATTTATCTTATCTTTGCAGGGCTATATTCCTTATTGGCACAATTTAGAGACTATCTATGCTAAGACAGCCCCTAAAACGAGCCTCTTTAGCGGGTTTCCTTTTAAACAAAACTATAATTACACAAAAATATAAAACCATGAATTTACCTTTTGCAGAATCCTATCGGATTAAAATGGTGGAATCTATCCACCGCAGTACACGTGAAGAACGTGAAAAATGGATCAAAGATGCCAAATACAATTTGTTCAGTCTTTCCTCCGATGAAGTTTTCATAGATTTGCTTACAGATTCCGGAACTGGTGCCATGAGCGACAAGCAATGGGCTGCCATGATGGTTGGAGATGAAAGCTATGCAGGAGCCCGCTCCTTTGCCAATATGAAAAACACCATTAAAAAAATTATTGGCTTTGATTACGTCTTACCAACCCACCAAGGACGCGCCGCAGAAAATGTACTCTTTTCTGCTTTGGTAAAAGCCGGCAATGTGGTTCCCGGAAATTCTCATTTCGATACCACTAAAGGACATATAGAATATCGTAAAGCAATAGCTTTAGATTGTACTATAGATGAAGCGGCTAATACACAATTAGAAATACCTTTTAAAGGAAATTTAGATCCAAATAAATTGGAAAAAGCCTTGGTAGAACACAAAGGAAATATCCCATTTGTTATTGTAACAGTCACCAACAATACTGCCGGAGGACAACCCGTATCCATGCAAAACATCAAAGAGGTAAGTGCTTTATGCAAAAAACACGGAGTTCCTGTTGTTTTCGATTCTGCTCGTTTTGCAGAAAATGCTTATTTCATAAAAACTCGCGAAAAAGGGTATGAAAATAAAACGATTAAAGAAATCGTAAAAGAAATGTTTACCCATGCGGATGCCATGACCATGAGTTCTAAAAAAGATGCCATAGTAAACATGGGTGGTTTTATAGCCACAAACAAAAAAGAATGGTATGAGGCCGCTATCATGTTTAACATTATGTACGAAGGTTATTTAACCTACGGAGGAATGTCGGGTCGTGATATGAATGCTTTGGCACAAGGTTTAGACGAAGGTACGGAATTTTCTACTTTGGAAACCCGTATCAAACAAGTGGCATATTTAGGACAACGTTTAGATGAATTTGGTATTCCTTACCAACGTCCTTCTGGTGGCCATGCAATTTTCGTAGATGCAAAAAAAATGTTACCTAATCTTCCCAAAGAACAATTTGCTGCACAAACATTGGGAGTGGAATTGTATTTGGAAGCCGGTGTTCGCGGAGTAGAAATTGGAGCTATTTTAGCCGACCGCGACCCTATTACCAAAATAAATCGCTATCCTGAATTGGAATTACTACGTCTTGCCATTCCTCGTCGTACTTACACCAACAATCACATGGATGTGGTAGCAGTTGCTCTAAAAAATGTTTTTGACAGACGTGAATCTATTACTAAAGGTTATAAAATCGTAAAAGAATTGCCTATTATGCGCCATTTTACGATTGAATTAGAAAAATGCTAATTTTTATGTTCTCCACTAAAAAAGCGACTCTGTATAATACAGTGTCGCTTTTTTATATTATCAGCCTGCTCACCATTATAGTAACAGTAAGATAATGATGGTTTTAACAAACCCTTATAAGCAAAATAGTCATGGATAATCTTATACTTACTCTTCTACAGTCAAATATAGCTTGGAAGCAAGTAGAGGCTAATTTACTACATTATCAAGCTATGATTCTACACGCAATACACACAGCTCCAAAAGAATCCATAAAAAGCAGCCCTCATATATTTCTTTTACCAGAAATGTTTGCCACCGGTTTTTGCACAGATACACCCTGTGCCGAAGTTTACCAAGGACCCGTTTTTCAATGGATGCAAAACTTAGCCATAAAAAACCACATCTCTATCGCTGGCAGCGTGGCTACCTTCAATGAAAACAAACAAATGGTGAATCGTTTTTTGTGGTTTAGATCGGATGGTTCTCCTGTTTTTTATGATAAACGACATTTATTCTGTATGGGAGGGGAAGATCATTTTTTTTCTAAGGGAGAAGATTGTATAAACGTAGAGGAATACGGTTGGAAATTCCGCCTTAACATTTGCTACGACCTAAGATTCCCCTTGTGGAGTCGCAATTTTTATAATGAAAAAGAAGATACTTACGATTATGACGCATTAGTATATGCCGCCTCTTGGCCCAATTCCCGTATTCACATATGGAATACCCTCCTCGCAGCCAGAGCCATAGAAAACATGGCCTATTGTATAGGGGTTAATCGAGTAGGAAAAGACCCTCAAGAAACTCTTCATGGTGGTTCCTCCCAAATAATCAATGCTAAAGGCGAAATTATAGCAAAAGCATCCTCACAAAACGAAGAAATTCTTACCACCTATTTAAGCAAATCCGAATTAAAGCAATTCCGACAAAAATTTCCAGTAGCTAATCATTGGGATGTTCCTTTGAACCAAAATTTTACAAACCATATTTAGATTATTTATTCTTTTCCATAAAAACAACTCCTCAATTAAAAAACGCTATAAAAAAATCGTTTTTACATATTATTCTTGGTTTGTCGGCATGTCTCCTTTTTTGTTCCTGTTCGGGATTAAAAAAAGTGCCGGAGGGGGAAAGTTTGCTTGTCAAAAATAAAATTCACCTTACACCTAAAGAAAAAAGTATTTCGTCCAAAAATATCAATAATATGATTGTGCAGGACCCTAATACCACCTTTTTAGGCATGCGCATAAAATTAGGCCTTTACAATTTATCTAAAGATAGTATTCATAATTGGTGGAACCGAAGAATGAGAGAATCGGGAGAAGCTCCTGTTGTTTTTGATAGTTCTACCATTGATAATTCCATAGATAGAATCACTGGTTATATTAATAACAGAGGATATTTTGAACCCAAAATTTGCGCACAAGTTCAACGACGGAAACGCAATTCTCGTAAAGTGGTAGTAAATTATTACATCCAATTAAACACCCCTTATACATTAAAATCCATTGCCTTACAAATTTTAGACGACAGTTTAAGTCTTCCTTTGAAAAACTGGCAAAGCAATACTCTTCTAAGCCCTGGCAACCGGTATGATGTGGATTTTTTAAACAAAGAAAGAGATCGCATCACCTTGCAATTGCTCAACTATGGATATTGGGCTTTTAGCCGAGAATATATCTATTTTCAAATAGATAGTACTTTAGGTTCACACCAAATGGACGTTTTAATGTTTATAAAAAAAGTAAGTTCCAATGAAATAGATAGTACAGGAAATCCAATACTTCTGCATCATAAACCATATTATTTTGATAAAATTTATTTTGCTCCTGAGACTCGTGCGCAAGCTTTAGTAAAAAATCCACATTTCGATACTCTCTGCTATAACGATCTCTCCAAAAAAGACAGAAAAAGGCATCTAACTGCTCCTAACTATTATTTTCTAAATCAAGGAAAACCCATTATTAAGCCACGAACCTTAATTCAAAAAACTTTTTTGGAAGAAGGTGCTTTATTCAATGCAACCAACGTTAGTAAATCTTATGATAATATTTCCGATTTACGAATTTTTGGATATTCCAATATCAATATTACGGAAAAAGCTTATGATTCCACCAAAAGTTATTATGAAAATAATTTGCTGAATTGCCAAGTTAATATGATACAAAATCCAAAATTTGGATTCAGTGTAGAGGCGGAACTTACCACCTCCTCCGGGATTCAGGGTTTTGCTGCCAATGTTAGTTTTCAAGACAGAAACTTATTTGGAGGAGGAGAAGTTTTAAATGTACGTTTACGTGGAGCCTACGAAATACAAGCCTCTATAGATGAAAATAGAAATAAATCCTTTCTTAATACCTTCGAGGCAAAAGCCGAAGTTAGTATTGATTTCCCACGTTTTTTAGCCCCTATCAGTATAGAACGATTTTCAAAATATTTTCGCCCCAAAAGCACCGTAACTTTGGGCTATAGCTTTCAAACCAAAAAAGATTATTCCAGGGGTATTTTCAATGCTTCTTGGGGATACAGTTGGAAAAAGAATCATTGGAGCCATCTATTTAATCCTATTGAAATTAATACCATTCAAATGATTAATCCCTCTAAAACTTTTTTAGCCAATTTAGAGGCTCTTTCTCAAAACAGTCTTCGACTTAAATATCAATATGAAAATCACTTTATATTAAACTTACGTTATGCTTTTTCTTATAATGATCAAGGCGTTAAAGAGAAAGGTTTCAATCATCTACGCATAGGAGTGGAAACTGCCGGTAATTTACTCTACGCTATTGCAGCCGCTACTTGTATGAAAAAGGAAGCCAATGGACAATATGAGATGTTTAATTTAGCCTTTTCCCAATATGTTCGATTAGAAGCAGATTACAAACACCATTTCATTTTTGCCAAAAATGTAGTTTTGGTACTTCGTGGAATGATAGGAACCGGTTTAAGTTATGGGAATTCTCAAACCATGCCTTATGAAAAGAGTTTCTACATTGGGGGGAGTAATACCCTACGAGCATGGCCCATCTACCGACTTGGTCCCGGAGGTTATTACAACCCAAGCAAACCCGATTTGGAAAGATTAGGGGACCTTAGTTTGGTTTTAAATATAGAACAAAGATTTCCTATCTTTGCAGGACTGAGAGGCGCTATTTTTATTGATGCAGGAAATGTTTGGCTACTTCGTCGCAACCCCGATTTTCCCAAAGGGGAATTCCGATTTAAAAACTTTTACAAAGAAATAGCTATTGGTACTGGGGTTGGACTTCGCTACGATTTTGGGTTCTTCCTTCTTCGGGTGGATGTAGGTATTCCCGTAAGGAATCCAGCCGTTGCCCCAGGAAAAAGCCATTGGGTTATTGGTCAAACTAAATGGAAAGATGTCTTATTTAATTTTGGCATCGGTTATCCTTTTTAAAAACAGAGAGCAATCTTAAAAAAACGAGAATGAAAACAATCGCTTTTTACCTATTAAAATGTTTTGGTTGGCACGTAACCGATTTTTCTCCTTGTGAAAAAAAATATGTACTTATTGTAGCCCCACACACCAGTGCCTGGGATTTTGTAATTGGTCGGACAGCATTTAGTATAAAAGAAATGCCTGCGAAATTTATTATTAAAAGAGAATTTTTCGTATTCCCATTCGGAATAATACTAAAGTCTTTGGGAGGTTTACCTATAAATCGAGAACAAGCTGGAAATGTGGTGGAATTTGCTTCTTGCCTACTAAAAGAAAAAGAAAAAATGGCTTTAGTACTTACTCCGGAAGGCACTAGAAAATACAATGCAAAATGGAAAAAAGGTTTTTACTATATTGCTAAACGAGCCAATGTCCCTGTATATGCCGGTTTTTTAGATTACAAAAAAAAATGCTGCGGTATTTTTCCAAATCCAATCTTATTGACCGATGATTATTCAGCCGATATAAAAAAAATAGAAAACATTTATAAAGGTATAACGGCCAAATATCCGGAAAATTTCAACCTTTCTTCCCTTTAATAAATTTTGACCGATAAATGAATTTTAACCGATAAAACAGCCCACGAAACTTCTTTTCAAAACATCTCTATTTATCCTACTTTTGTAAAGAAAAAAAATAGTCGTATCTTTGTGCCTATTTTTGGAAACTATTAAATACTATAAAACTATGCAAAACAAAGGCGTTATAAAGTTTTTCGCCATTACCTTTGCCCTAATTTGCCTTTTTCAGTTGTCTTTCACTTTTTTTGCCCGCAGGGTAGATAATAAAGCGATAGCATATGCAACTTCTAAGGCTACTGTGGAACAGGCTAAAGCCTTGGCAATGGGCAACCCTATCAAAGAAAAGTATTTTTACGACTCTTTGGTAAAAGGAAAACAACAATACTTCCTCGATTCAGTAGGTAATAACGTTATCTACAACATTTTAATCCGGAAATACACCTATAAGGATTGCAAAAGTAGAGAGCTAAACTTAGGTTTGGATTTAAGAGGTGGTATGAATGTTTTAATGGAAGTTTCTACTTCCGATGTGGTGAAAGCTTTATCGGGATACAGTGCAGATCCTTTCTTTAATAAGGTTATGACCGAAGCCATCGCAAGAAATAAGGTTCAACCTAATAGTAATTTTGTAAGTATTTTTGAAACCGTTTGGAACGAACAGGATTCCAAAGCTCAGATGGCCTCCATCTTCAGTTTCGAAATGAAAGATGTTAATGCAAACTCTTCTAATAAGGAAGTAATTGAAGCCATCAGTAAGGAAACCAGTAGTGCTTACGAACGCACCTATCAAATTCTTCGTCAACGTATCGACAAATTTGGAGTTGCACAACCTAATATTCAAAAATTAACCCAAACAGAAAGAATTTTAATTGAATTGCCCGGGGTTAAGGAACCGGAACGGGTAAGAAAATTACTACAAGGAACTGCTCAATTGGAATTTTGGGAAACTTACGAATTTTCCGAAATGGTGCCATTTTTGCAAGCAGCCAATGAATATTTAGTTTCTTTGGATAATTTATCTTCCAGTGCAGATGGAAGAGATGGAGAAATAATAGATTCCACTCTAACTGCCTTAGCCGATGGA
The DNA here is from genome assembly GCA_036653535.1 of Bacteroidales bacterium. Lineage (GTDB taxonomy): Bacteria > Bacteroidota > Bacteroidia > Bacteroidales > P3 > JAVVTR01. The sequence continues at coordinate 10,392 of JAVVTR010000010.1, forward strand.
ACTCAACCTTTAGTAGATACTAATAGTGTTAGTAAAACCAAAGATACTTCCAACAAAGGCGATAACGCACTTTTGGAACAACTAAACAAAGTAGAAGATTCCAATGGCGCCGATGCTTTAGATGCAGAACAATGGAAAACAAAAAATCCTTTATTTGCGGTATTAATGCCTTCTATCTATCAGGGAGACGAAGCTCGTAAAGGTCCAGTGGTTGGTTATGCACAACAAAAAGATATAAAGAGAGTAGATTATCTTTTATCTTTATGTAAGGGAAAATTTCCACGCAATGCAAAATTGGTATGGTCGGTAAAACCTATACAACCGAATACCGATATTTATGCTTTAGTGGCATTAAAAATAACCACTCGTGACGGAAGAGCTCCTATGGGAGGCGATGTTATTACAGATGCTCGTCAAGATTACGATCAAAGAGGCGGAGTGGAAATAAGCATGTCGATGAATACCGATGGTGCTAGAATTTGGAAAAATCTTACTGGAAATAATATAGGCCGATCCTTAGCCATCGTTATGGACAATGCAGCCTATTCTTGGCCCACAGTTAATGGAGAAATTCCAGGTGGACGTTCTTCTATTACTGGTGGATTTTCTGTAGAAGAAGGCAAGGATTTAGCCAATGTATTAAAAGCTGGTAAACTTCCAGCACCAGCCAATATTGTACAAGAAGCTATAGTAGGACCTTCCCTCGGGCAAGAATCCATAACCAATAGTATGATCTCTTTCGTTTTGGCATTCTTAATGGTTTTAATTTATATGTATGTCTTCTACAACCGTGCCGGTTTAGTAGCCAACATAGCCCTATTAGTTAATGTGTTCTTCCTTTTTGGAGTACTAACCTCCTTAGGAGCTGTACTAACCCTTTCTGGTATAGCCGGTATTGTACTAACCTTAGGTATGGCAGTGGATGCGAATGTTATTATCTACGAACGTATCAAAGAAGAGCTACGTATGGGCAAAGGAGTTAGATTAGCAGTAGAAGATGGATATAAAAATGCTTATTCCGCTATTATTGATGGTAATGTAACTACCCTTATCACGGGTATTGTATTACTTTATTTCGGAACTGGTCCTATTCAAGGTTTTGCAACAACTTTATGCATAGGTATTCTCACCTCTTTATTTACTGCTATTTTCATATCTCGTCTTATTTTCGAATGGTGGTTCTCCCGCAATAGAAAAATGACCTTTAGCAACAAATTCTCCAGTAACTTTTTAGCCAATACCCACATTGATTTTATTGGGAAACGTAAAATTTCTTATTTAGTTTCAGGAATTGTCGTTTCTCTTTGCATTGTTTCTCTTTGCACCCGTGGACTTAGTTTAGGTATAGATTTTAGTGGTGGTCGTTCTTATGTAGTGCGTTTCGACAAAGTAGTTCCTACCAATGAACTACGCTCCAGTTTAACTGCTGCTTTTGACCATGACGCCCCTGAAGTTAAAACCTTTGGTCCTTCAAATCAGGTGAAAATTACCACAAAATATAAAATTAAAGAAAGCGGAAGCGCTATAGACCAAGATGTGGAAACCCGCTTATTTGAAGGTTGTAAGCATTTCTTTGTAGAACCTATGACCTTAGAGGAATTTCGTTCGGAAAATGGAGATAAATTATTAGGAAAATTGAGTTCGGAAGTAGTTGGTGCATCTGTAGCTGCAGATATAACCCGTTCTGCTTTCATCGCTGTTTTAATTTCTCTAATATTTATTTTTGGCTACATTGCTATCCGTTTCAAAAAATGGCAATTTGGTTTGGGTTGTTTAATTTCCTTAACCCACAATACCATTATTTCCGTGGGGCTATTTTCTTTATTTTACGGCTTACTACCTTTCTCCTTAGATATAGATCAAGCCTTTATTGCTGCTATTCTTACCATTATTGGATACTCGGTCAACGATACGGTTATTGTATTTGACCGTATTCGGGAGAACCTAAGCCTTTATCCTAAGCATAGTCTAAAAGACAATATGAATTCGGCCATGAATAGCACTTTGCCTCGAACTATCAATACTTCCGGTACTACTATTATAACCTTATTGATGATTTTCATCTTTGGAGGGGAAGTAATTAGAGGATTTACTTTCTCTATTCTCTGTGGTATTATTATTGGAACCTATTCTTCCATTTTTGTAGCCTCTCCTATTGCTTTTGACTTTTTAAGCCGCATTCTTAAGAAAAAAGATGAAAAGCTTGCATTAAATACCAAAAAATAATTTTAGTATTTCCCTCCTAAAAACGTCGCTTTAACTTTAAAGCGACGTTTTTTTTATAAATGTAACGATATAAAAAGACTTTCTTCTATTAAGAAGTGGTGTCACTTTCAAAATAAAACTTAGTCTAACATATTTTTTTATATTCTATTTTATTTGTAAATTAGCCGAAATTTCTGAACACTGAATTGTAAAAGGGATCTAAAATTATAAACTTCCTTAGTAAAGTAAATTTGACCTCTTTTTAGTGTTTTATCCTTGTGCTATTAGATATAAAGTGGCTTCTTTTATGGTGAAGCGTTTGTATTTGTAGCTTTTTAGTATTTTAGACAATAGTTCTCACGATATAAATGAATATGGTAAAAAAAAGGATTCTTGGGTTAATAGCTATAGGTTTATTCCTTTTATACCCCATAAATAGTTTTGCCCAAAAAAGATTTATAAAAAAAGCAGATACGGCTTTTAAATATCACATGTATAATACCGCCGTAAGTTGTTATCAAAAGGCATTTACTAAATTAAAAAAAGCAGATAAAGAGGAGAAAAATCGAATTTTATTTCAAATTGCAGAGGCATATCGCTACAGCGGACAAAGTAAAAAAGCCATTAGTCAATATAAAAGATGTCTTAGGGCAAAACAACAAAAAGTAGAACCTAAAATATATTTATCTTTAGCCAATCTTCAACTTTCCAACGGTTTCTTTGAGGAAGCCAATCTTAATTTTGAAGCTTATCTCGATTTTATCCCAGACGACTCCATAGCCATTGCAGGGAAAGAAGCCAGTTTAAGAGCGGAGGAAGCTATGCAACAAACTTCTCGCTACGACATACAAAACATAAGAAAAATCAATAGTAGAGACGGGGATTGGAATCCAAAATATTACACCCCTACAGGCGATATTATTGCTTTTACCTCTACCCGAGAAGGGGTAACTGGTAAAAAATTAGATGCTTGGACCGGACAAAGATTTTCTGATATTTTTGTTTCTAAAATAGATGCTAAAGGAGATTGGTGCGTTCCTGAAAAATTAGATAAAAACGAAAAAACAAGTACAGCATCCAATGAAAGTGATGCTTCTTTCTGCAACGAAGGAAATACAATGTATTATACCTATTGTGGCAATGAGAAAAAAACAAGGAACCGCTGTACTATTCGCACCTCAACTTTCAATGGCACCTCTTGGAGTGAACCTTTAGAAGTGAATATAAACGGGGATACAGTTTCTGATTTTATTCATCCATTTATTACTGCAGACGGAAAAAAACTTTTTTTCTCGTCCAATAAAGAAGGAGGAGAAGGCGATATGGATATTTGGTATGCTACCGGAAGTGGGAGTAATTTTACGGCTCCCGTTAATTTAGGTTCTTTTATTAACACCGATAGTAAGGAAGCTTATCCATACCTTAGAAATGATACTTTGTTTTATTTTGCTTCTACCGGACACCATAGTTTAGGTGGTTATGATATTTTTAAAGCTACCCTTAAAGATACTGTTTTTACAGATGTGGAAAATTTAGGATATCCCATTAATACCAATGCCGATGATTTTGGTATTTGCTTTTTACCCTCTATGAATAAAGGAATGTTTTGCTCTAATCGCTCCGGAGGCAGAGGAAACGATGATATTTTTTCTTTCTTTTTACCAGATATACTCTATACTCTTTCCGGAACTGTAAAAAGCGATCAAAGTATGCAAGCATTGGCCGATGTGGAAATAAATTTGGTTGGTTCCGACGGAATGATTATTCGCACCCTTACCAATTCTAAAGGGTTTTATAAGTTTTTAAATGATCAGATTAATCAAAACGTTACCTATAAGATTTTAGTAGAGAAGAAAGATTATTTAGGATGCGAAGCTACAGAAACCACAGTGGGACTAACCTCCAGTAAAGATTTTGTACGCAATTTTTCTTTACAATCTGTTCCAAAAGGCCCTGTAATCTTACCAAATATTTTATATGATCTTGCCAAATGGAATCTTAAGCCTCAATACCAAGACTCTTTAATGGGTCTAATCGTTTTATTGGAAAAAAATCCACGCTTGGTTATTGAATTAGCCTCCCATACCGACTCGCGTCCCATTGCTATGAGCAATGATTCTCTTTCTCAATACCGCGCACAGTCGGTCGTGGAATATCTTATTTTAAGAGGCATTCATCCAGAGCGATTGATAGCTAAGGGATATGGAGCTCGCGTTCCCCGTACACTACAAAGTTCTATTACCTCTTTCTATAACGGAAAAAGTTATACTTTTGACTCTGGTATTACCCTTGGAGACGATTTTATTGCCACTCTAATAGATAAGAACCAAAAAGAAGCGGCCCATCAACTAAATAGACGTACAGAATTTAGCGTTTTACGTGACGATTTTATTCCCTCTGGCCAAAGCAGCATTAGCAGTATGATTGGCTTGGCTAATTTGGAAAATGCAAACAAAGTACCTTATGAAATAAACCCAAGTAAAAATCCGGAAATACGGGTTATTGCAAATGGAACTGGAATGAAAGCGGTAGTTAATGAAAAAGCAAAATTCAGTGCCATTAGTTTAGATGCTGCTTTACGCCTGCTCCAAATTGGAAAATTAACTAAAAACGACTTTAAAAATGGGGCAAAAGCCTTTGACCAAGAAGGAGAAGTTTTACCCAATCAAAAAGTACAAATAAAGGAAATTAAAGTTGGACGTTTTTATATAGACAAAATAGAAATGCTTACCCAAGAAGAGCTCCCCAGTGAACTGTTGTTAAATAAAGTGGCGCTCCATTCTATTGGAAAATATCAAATAGATACAAATTCCCAACAAATTATATTTGAAAAATAATCATCTAAATTATATACTATGAACAGCAACACTAAATATGAGCAAAGAGGCGTTTCCTCTACAAAATCTGATGTAAAGAATGCCGTGCAAAATTTAGATCAGGGACTATTCCCAAAAGCTTTCTGTAAGATTATACCTGATGTCCTAAATGAATGTAAAAAAAACATGTTTGGTCCCTCTTATTGCAACATAATGCATGCAGACGGAGCAGGAACTAAAGCAGTTTTAGCCTATTTGTATTGGAAAGAAACAGGCGACATATCCGTATGGAGAGGCATTGCACAGGATGCTATTGTTATGAACACCGACGATTTACTCTGCACCGGAGCCACCGATAATATCATTCTTACCTCCACCATTGGCCGTAATAAATTTAGAATTCCCGGAGAAGTTATTTCGGAAATTATTGATGGTACACAAGAATTTGTAGACAACTTAGCCAAAGAAAAAATACATATCACTTTTGCCGGAGGAGAAACCGCAGATATAGGAGATAGCGTAAAAACAATAGTGGTAGATTCAACCGTTAGTACCCGTCTCAAAAAAAATGATGTGGTTAGCTGTACTCGCATACAACCCGGAGATGTAATTATTGGCTTGGCTTCTTTTGGAAAAACAAAATATGAAAAAAGCTACAACAGTGGTATTGGCAGTAATGGCTTAACCTCTGCACGTCACGATGTTTTACACAAAGAATATGCAAGCAAATATCCCGAAACCTACGACGATCAAATACCAAGTGAATTGGTATATTCCGGCAGCAAAAGTCTTACCGATCCAACAGGAATAGAGAGTTTAAATGTGGGAAAGATGTTACTATCCCCCACTCGAACCTATGCTCCAGTATTAAAATCTATATTAGAAAATTTCCGCCCTTCCATTCATGGTATTATACATTGCAGCGGAGGGGGACAAACTAAGGTTATGAATTTTGTAGAAGATTTGCATGTAGTAAAAGATCGTTTATTTTCTACGCCTCCTGTTTTTTCTCTAATACAGGCAGAATCCGGAACCTCTTGGCAAGAAATGTATCAAGTTTATAATATGGGACACCGTATGGAAATTTATGTAAAAGAAAATATTGCGGAAGATATTATAAAAATTGCCAATTTCTTTGATCTAGATGCAAAGATTATAGGTTACTGTGAAACCGCTTCGAAAAAAATGTTAACCATTGATAGTGAGCATGGTAAATTTAACTACTAAAAAGCTGTCTATCTCTACTAAAAGCCCTGAAAATTCGGGGCTTTTTTTATTACGCAATAATATCGCAACAAACATATAATATTCAATATTTTACAACGTTTTAAACAAGGCATTGTCAATCTACTTGGGTATAATTCACTTTTCTCTTGCCAAATTTATGCTACCTTTGCCCTTGCTTTGGCTTTTTATTTTCAACCAAAAGTATTACTAATGAAGTTTTTACACATTATATTTCCTATCCTAAAACGGAGCGTTTGTTTGTGCCTTTTTATCCTTCCTTATTGGGGATTTGCTCAAAGTTATTACGTAATAAAGGGGCAAATTTACGACAAAACCGATAAGTTGACCCTACCTCAAGCGCATGTCCTACTCACGGATGAAAATGGTGTTGGCGCCGTTGCTGATGTAAATGGTAATTATATTATCTCTTTACAAAAGCCGGAAGCAAAACTTACTTTTCGTTTTTTAGGTTATGATGAATTAATTCAAACTATAAAATTCGAAAAAGGAGAAACTACTAAAATTCTCAACATTGGGCTACAACCTCATCTTACTCAATTAGGAGCGGTGCAAATACAAGGCAACCGCTATAAAACCGACACCAAAACAGCTATTCAAACTATGGAAGTCCTTGGCTTGGAAGATTTAAATAGAACCAATGCCACCACTTTAGACCGAGCTTTAGATAATGTTGCTGGATTGGCTATAGTAGATAATGAACCGCAAATGCGAGGTGGTAGTGGATATAGTTCGGGTATGGGTAGTCGGGTTATGCTGCTATTAGATGAAATGCCTATTTTAAGAGCCGATGCAGGGCGTCCCTCGTGGAATTTAATTCCTATGGAGGATGTAAGCCAAATTGAAATTTTAAAAGGTGCTTCCTCTGTTCTCTTTGGTTCGGCCGCTATTAATGGTGCCATTAATGTAAGGTCGGCTTATGCCAAAAACGAACCGGAAACTAAAATTCAAATATTTACCGGCATATATAGTAGAACCAAAGATAAATCCATTTGTGGATGGTCACAAGGAGCTCCTCTTACCTACGGCGCCAATCTCTCTCATTCTAGAAAAATAAAAAAGAAATTGGATTTCACTCTCGGGGTGAGTTTTGAAAGCAATGATGGCTACAGAGGAGGAGATACGGTACCGGATCCTAATCGGAAAGTGGAACATCAAGAAACTCGTGTAAGAGCCAATGTGGGAACTCAATACCGAATTAACGACCGTTGGACCGTTTCCTTAAATGCGAATTTTATGTATTCCGATAATAAAATGTATAATTTTTGGTTCAATGCAGACAAGGGATTATACCATGCTTTTCCTAATACGCTCAGCAATTTCAATGATTTAGTTTTCTTTATTGATCCTCACGTAAAATATATTCATCCCAAAGGGGGCATACATACTTTAGATAACCGCTTTATGTATTCCAACAATAAGGTAACCAACATCCCCAATCAAGATGCTTATTCTCGCACCGTTTACAATGCGTATCAATATAGAAAGACTTTTAAAAAAGCGGGAGATCTAAGTTTATCGGCAGGAGCCTCTAATCAGTATGCTTATTCTTTTGGAGAGGTATTTTCGGGCGATATGACTAATTTTGGAAGAGGCCAACATTCTGCCGACAATTTTGCCATTTTTGCCAAATTGGAAAAACAATTTTTAAAACAAAAAAATTTAGGAATAGAGCTGGGTGGACGCTGGGAGCTATGTATGGTGGATCGTTGGAGTGAAAATAAGCCTGTCTTTCAATTAGGCTTAAATTACGAAATAGTTAAATCTCATACTTTTTTTAGAGCCTCCCTTGGTCAAGGTTATAGAGCAGCTACTATTGGGGAAAAATTTATTACCACACAAGTGGGCTTATATGGCTTTTACCCAAATCTAGACTTAAAATCGGAAAGAAGCCTTAGTGTGGAAGCCGGCATAAAACAGCTCTTTAAAGCAGGAGCAGTGGAAGGGTTTGTAGACGTGGCAGGGTTTCATCAAGTGTACAATAACTATATAGAATTTTTTATGGGACCTTGGAATACCAATGCCGTTAATACCATAGAACAATTCGGTTTTAAATTTTTTAATACCGGACGAGCCACTATTTCCGGAGCGGAAGCGACCTTGGCTCTACAAGCCGACATTGCAAAAATTTTAGAAATACAATTTCAAGGAAATTATACCTATTCTCTTCCCCTGTGTCGGGAACCGGATTTTTCATATACAACCATACGCAAGGGGAAACCAGACGAGTATAATTACACCTATATGAATAGCGCCGCCAAAACCAAAGGTTATATTCTAAAATACCGTATACAACACATGGCCAAATTAGATTTAAACCTTACTTTTGTAAAAAAGTTCACTATTGGTTTTGGAGTACAATATCTCAGTGCTATGCAGAATGTAGACAAGATGTTTATTAGTTATGATAAAAAAGCCCCCAATGCACCAGCCTACTTGGCTTTATTAGAATTACCCTTTGAAGGAACCTATAATTTTATGGAAGAGAATAAAAATGGATCTTGGGTTTTCGATTTGCGTTTAAGTGTAAACTTCCCGCATTTGAGTATTGCCCTTATTACCAATAATCTCCTAAATAAAACCTATTCTCTACGTCCTATGTGTATAGAAGCCCCACGATTAACCACCTTACAAATAACCTATAGATTTATAGACATAGACCCTTTAAGCTGGTTCAAACGAAATAGAGCGGATGTGTCTCAACTTTAACTTAAATAATTCAATATAGTTTAAAACAATTAACAGATAAAAAAATGAAAAAAATTAGCTTATTTTTAGGCGTGCTTTTAATAGCCTGTGGTGCTCAAGCACAAAGAGAAGTTCTACCCGATGGTGGTTTTGAAGAATGGAAAACCGGCACTACTCATGCAGGGGACAGCTATGATGAATTAGCCAATCCTTTTTGGTGTACCTTAAACACCCTTTCCACTTTACCTCCAGAAATGGGTATCGGCCCCGTTACCGTTTTTAAAGAAGCTAAAGGTCGTCACGGTTTTGCTCCTAAAATGGTATCTTCTTCCATGACTATGGGTGAACAAAAGATCTTTCTACCCGGTGTAGTTGGTGCTTTCACCGTTATTATCAACAAAATGACTGCTCTTTTTGGTCGTCCTTACACCAGTTGTCCTAAAGCTCTTAAAGGCTATATGAAATATACTCCTGCAAACGGAGACTCTGCCAGTATTTTTGTAAAATTATACAAAAAAGGAAAAACCATAGCCAGTGTAGAACAAATTTTTAAAGGAACGGTAAGCGATTGGACAGAATTTAACTTACCTTTAAAATATAGAGCCGAAGACACCCCTGATTCTGCTAGTGTTCTCTTTGTATCCAGCGCTGGTTATAATTTCGATGCCTTACTTGCTTGTAAAGGTCAAGTTGGTAGTACCCTTTTGGTAGATGATTGTGAATTTGTATTTGATCTTATCGCCAATGAAAACCTCAACAACAAAATTAAAGTAAGTGTGTACCCTAATCCTGCTACCGAATATGTAAATGTTATTTTACCCAATGATATTCGTGAGAGTAATATGGATATTTTTGACCAAAGCGGACGCAAGGTACTATCTCAAATTTTAAACCAAACCACTACTCGTATAGAACTTGGTAATTTATCTACTGGATTTTACACCTACCGTATTGTAAGTAATGCAGGTGAAAACTTAGCCTCTGGTAAAATTATTAAAAAATAAGAAACAGTTTAAATGCCAAAGCCGCCCTACTATTAGCTTTGCTTTACACAGAAAACTTCATTTCTAAATAAAAAAGCGAAAACAATATTGTTTTCGCTTTTTTATTTAGAAATGAACAGCTTGGAGAAGTTCGGTAATTTTTTCCCCAATAGTCTAAATGGCAAAAAACAAATGCAACTTATTGCATACAAGATATTTACAACTATACCGGATACCAAGTATCTATCCTCCCTCTTCTTTTCAGTATTTTTGCCGCTATAATTTGATTGTTTTTTTATATTTTTGTTTTGTGAATAACTGTGCCCTTAAAGCAAAAGCATGAAGTTGTTATTGCTATTTTATTGTTATTCTATTATTTACCATTTCCTACTGCTAAAAAAAACAAATGTTATGATTTCTTTCTTACAGTTTGATAATAAATTAAAATTTAGCCCTTACACCAAAGCGTGTATGCTTTTTTTATTATTGTTTTTCTGCACTGTTAGCCAAGGCCAACTTATCTCCAAAAATGGAACACCACAAGCACCCAATTATGATTTAGAAACTTGGGAAAACCCGGAACCTTGGGGCTGGAATTCCAGTTCTTGTTTTGAAGCCGGCAATAGCCCTTCTAAGATTCACCAAAACCAATCCATTTGGAAATCCACCCTAAAAAGACCTGGAAGTAAGGGCTCTTTTTCTGCACAAATTAAAGTAACTCAATCGGACTGGTTTCATTATAAATTTCCATTTGGAACAACCTCCAAAGAGCTCATGGGTAGTCTTACTACCGGTACACTTTATTATTACGACAGCAAAGGAAATGATAAATCCTGCATCTATACCCACACCGGAGAAGTATCCAAGAAATGGGCTTTTAACGCCCGCCCCGATTCTATTGTGTTTTGGGCAAAATCGGAAAGAAACGGAGATAGAAATAGCGACATGAGCTGCTATTTGCATAATGATACAAAATTAGAAGATCGTAATCCAAATGGAACTGCCGAAGGAAGTGTTATAGGACAAGCCAATGCCAAAATCTCTTACAAGGGAGGCCAATGGCAAAGAATAAGCCGTCCTATCCAATATACTACTGCCGAAAATCCAACGTATTTACTTTTAAGTTTTACAGCAGGAAACAATTTTAGAGAAACTAATTTGGATGATATCCTCTATATAGATGATATTTTATTTATTTATAATCCTAGCTTACGCATTAATAATAACATCATCACCTCTATTCCTCGTCGTAAGGGTAGTAGCTACACCTTAAACGTACCTTTCACCATTACAGGAACCATGTCCCCCTTCAACCATCTACCCGATAATGAAGTTATAGTCTATCTTTCCGACCAAAACGGCAATTTCGAAAACGCACAGGAGATGGGGCGAAAAACCACCGACGAAAGTGGAAATATAAATATTGCCATTCCAGATAACATTCCTTCCGGTTCTAACTACAAACTAAAATTAGTTTCTACCAACTACCCTTTAGAAAGTAATATCATAAATTTAGATATCTTTTATCAGTTTCAACTTTCTATAAGCCAAAACAACCAAAAAGGAAAAGTAAACCAAACCAACGAAACTCTCAGAGAATTTACCCCTTGTAGTGCTAAGGTTTTAGAGGTTTTTCCCGGAAATCATTTTGTTTATTGGAAAGAAAACGCTGACAGTGTTAGTGCGGATTGGAACTTTAATATTGTTTTGGATAGAGACCGCTCTTTCATTGGTATTTTCGATACCAATTATTATCGAATAAATGTACATACTGCTGCAGGAGGAGAGTCGTTCTTTCTCAACAATTCCGACACAACTTTGTATATTGTTCATCAAGGTTCTGTTAAAATGAAAGCTACCCCTAAATTTGGCTACCACTTTAGCCAATACAAAAAAGGAAATACTCTCTTTCATTCTGACGCTTCCTACCAATTTTCTGCCACACAAGATTTAGATATACAAGCTATTTTCGACACCAATTCTTATCCTATACGTTTTAGTGCTTCTCCTGATCCATTTGGACAAACTACCCAAAGTGGAACTGCTAAACATTTTACTTCCATATCTTCTTTGGCAAGCCCCAAGCCCTATTGTGAGTTTCTCTATTGGAAAGATTCCACAACTGGAAATATACTCGGTTATGAACCTTCTATTAAAATAGATATGGTTACAGGCCCCATAGCTTACCAGGCTGTATTTAAAGAAATAACCCACAAGGTAAGTACCTCTACCCTATTTTCAGAAAGAGGAAACACTTATGGAGATAGTATTTACAGCGCTTTTATACTTACCGATTCGGCCATAGTAAAAGCAAAAGCAAATTACGGTTATCATTTTCAAAATTGGAGCCTTACTATAGATGGGATCCAACAATCTTCCTCCATAAACAAAAATCCTTATGCTTTCTTGGTTCAAGATCATATACAACATGATTATATCTTTACTGCTCGTTTCGACACCAATATTTATACGGTTTCTGTTCCTATGCACGAACACGGAAATATTAAAGGCAGTGGTAACTATCTTCATGGAAAAGAAATTCGTCTTAGCGCTTTTCCAGACAGTGGATACCATTTTGTAGCTTGGAAACAGGGAGCCACTATAGTTAGTACAGACACTGTTTTTAGCCCTATCGCCTTATCCGATCTTGCTTTTACCGCTTTATTTGAAATCAATTCCTATCCCATAAATATTAGCATACAAAACCAGGAATTTGGACAAGTAACAAAGCCATCCGCCCTATCCGGCTCTTATCCTCATTTTACCACCCTTTCCTTAGAGGGACAAGCTTTCGCTGGATCGGAATTTCGTTATTGGATAGTGAATAAAGATACCATTTCTCCTAATTCTTCTTTCGTTTTAAATATAGATGAACCAAAAGATATTATCGCTGTATTCACTCCTCTTCGAAAGCAAATAATTCTAAAGGCAGAACCCTCTACTTATGGTAAGGTTTTCGGCGAAGGAATATTGGAACACGGCAGTTCTGCCACCGCTATAGCAGAGAGCAATGTTGGTTATCACTTTGCTTACTGGCTAAACAATCATCAGGATACCATAAAAAATAATCCTTTAATTATTCCCTCTCTTCAGAGAGATACTACTTTTACCGCTTATTTCGAACACAACCTTTATCGTTTAAAACTAAATGCTTCTATAGGTGGCAAGGTCTACATAAACCAAGATACTAATTTAAGCGAGAAAGATTGTTTTTATCAAGAAGAGGTGGATATTTGTGCTATCGTAAATTCCAATATGTATCGTTTTACAGCATGGCAGGATCTTCATGGTAAAATAGTAAGTAAAGAAAATCACATTCGCCTTTTAACCACTAAAGACACCGCCTTAATCGCCTTATTCGAACTAAAAGAATATAAGATATCTACTTCTGTAAATTCCGAAAAAGCAGGATATACGCTTGGGAATGGCATCTATACACATGGAAGCAAAAATATTCTTTATGCACATCCATCCTTTGGATACACTTTTGTGGGTTGGAAAGAGGGAAATTCTTGGGTTTCGCACGATACTGCCTTTGAATTTATCGTTACAGGAGAACGCTTTTTAACGGCATTTTTCACGGAAAAAGAATTTGATTTAACGCTGATGGTAGCGCCTAAAGAAGCTGGTAGCGCAGTAGGTTCGGGCCGTTATAAATATAATTATAATACCCGTTTAGAGGCTACTCCTAAAAAAGGATATTCTTTTTCTGGATGGCAAAATAATAAGGGTCAAATTATAAGTCTTCTTCATACCTATTATCCTACTATTACCCAATCCGATACCATTATTGCAACTTTCCAACCCACCAATCTTCAAATAGAATGGGCAGTAAAGGAAGAAGGTTCGGGATATATTGTAGAAAAACAAAAAAAATATACGTTCCATTGCCAAGCCACTGCAGAAGCTATAGCAAAAAATGGCTATCATTTTAGCCATTGGAGTAATGCTCTAAAAGAAACAATAAGTACAGAAAACATCTTCGCTTTTATCCCTACGCAAGATAGTTTATTTATAGCACATTTTGAGCCCAACTCCTATGATATTAATGCACTAAGTGCCAATATGGAACAAGGAGAAGTTCGTGGTAGTGGAAGTTATTCTTTTTTGCAAGGAGCCTCCTTAGAAGCCATTTCTAAACCCAACTACCAATTTTTGTATTGGAAAAATAAAGAAGGTCGTATAGTAAGTACCTCTACCCTATTTAAACCAATAGTAGAGGAAAGTACCACCTATACCGCTTTTTTCAAAGCTGTACCCGTTAATTTGCACTTACAAACATGGCCTCAAGGCTGTGGTACTATCTCCATAAACGGAAACACCGTTTCTACCCTGTATCAAGGATTATACAAAGATAGTGTACACATAAAAGTTGTTGTTCCCTCTGGAATGCGCTTCCGTTACTGTACCTCTGCCTTGTTTTTACGTCCTGAAGAAACCTCGATTGTAAGTACCAATACGGAATTCACCTTGCCTATTACAGAAGAAAACATACTAACGGCTGTATTCGATAGCATAGATTACTCTGTAAAAATAAGCGTAAGTCCCGCTTTGTCTGGAAATGCTTCTGGCCAAGGGGTATATCGCTACGGACAAGAAACTCCTTTAGAAGCTTTAGCAAAAGAAGGCTATACATTTTACGCTTTTAGGAACGATTCTTCCAATAAGATTGTAAGTTTTGATCCTAACTATAAATTAACGGTAACAAAAGATCTTCATTTAACGGCTCTATTCCTCATTAACCAATATGATCTTCAAGTATCCTCCTTAGAGACAGAAAAAGGTTCTGTAACTGGAAACGGACGCTTCGAATATCAAGAAGAGGTTTATATTAATGCTTTCCCCAAGAAAGGATACTTATTTGACTATTGGTCGAACGAAAAAGGCGACACCATAGCACAAACAGCCGCATTTACTTTTAATCTAAAAGAATATACCGTTTTGTATGCCCATTTTACGCCAGCTTTGTTTGAACTCAAAACTGCGGTTTCCGACCCCAATGGTGGATATGTTGAAGGAGCTGGAATTTATCCTTATCAAACTACGACTTATTTAAAAGCCTTTTCTAAGGAAGGATTTCATTTTTCTGGTTGGAAAGAATACAAACACTTTCTTTTGGAAACGGATTCTGTTTTAAAGGTGGATTTAGATCAAAATCGTTCTTTAGAAGCCGTTTTTGAACGCAATATTTACACTATTACCGCCCATAAAGAAGTTCCTGTTCTTACGTTCTACGAGGAGGACAACGACAACGATGATAATAACGATAACGAAACCAATGAAGATACGGATGAACCCAATAAATCCAAAAGCGCCAAAGCCCCTATTCTTTTTTCGGAAAATATAGGTATTTTCGGAGATGGATCTTATTATTACGGAGAGAAGGTATGCTTGGAAGTTTTTGATATTCCATCTTCCTATCTGTTTGTAGCCTGGGTAAACGATAAAAACGACACCTTAAGCAAAGAAGAATTTTATACTTTCGCCATTAGAGAATCGCTTAATTTACGAGCTATTTTCAAAGCAAATTCTCACGAAATTACCCTGGAGGCTATACCTGTTCAAGCAGGAAGTGTTAGTGGTAATGGCGTTTATCTACACGGACAAAAAGCAGTATTAAGCAGTGTACCATCCTCCAATCAATATATTTTTGAAGGCTGGACTATGAATGGGGAATTACTTTCCACCTCTTCCGTATATAAACATAGAGTAAATTCTTCCAACAAAATTACCGCTCAATTTAGAGAAAACACCTTTGATGTAGAAATTAGATCCAATATAGAAGAGGGTGGCGTAACTACAGGTTCCGGCAATTATCTTTACCAACATTCCGTTAACATACGTGCTATCGCCAAACCTGGATATGAATTTTTATATTGGTCCCAAGATACCTCCATTCTATCCAAAGAACCGGAATATACTTTCTTAGTGGAAAATTCCTCTATCTTAATTGCCAATTTCAAACTCAGCAATTATCAAATACACCTAAATGCCACTCCCAAACAAGCAGCCAATCTTTCTGGAGCCGGCAGTTACACCTATAAGGATACGGTTTTCCTTAGTACACAAAGTTCAGATGCTTACAAATTTTTATACTGGATTTGCCAAAACGATACCCTTTCTACCGAAACTTCTTTTAGCTTCTTGCCTACCAAAAATATGGATATACAAGCTTGCTTTATTAGTAGATATTGTAATGTTAATACCGAAGCATATCCTCTTACTGGTGGCTCCGTAAAAGGAAATGGAAATTTCTCTCTCGGAGATTCAGTTTGCCTCACCGCCATACCATCGGAAGACTATTTCTTTGATCAATGGGTCAATGACAAAATGGAAACCGTAGGGAATAACTTACAATTCAAATTTATTGCACAAGCGGACGTTCATTATACGGCTCTTTTCGCCAAAAAAACAGAAAACAATACAGAAGACGAAAAAGAAATATCTATTTATCCTAATCCATTCCATAGTGAACTAAACATAGTAGGAAATAATATCGACCGCATTTTAATCTTTAACGCATTGGGTCAACTTATAGGATCTAATAAAATTGAAAATACCATTACTACTGTTACCACTACTAACCTTGCCAATGGAATTTACCACTATCGAATTATACGCAAAAACGGCAAAATCGTAAACGGTAAACTTATCAAATACTAATATGAGAACGTTGCAAAATCCAAACTAAGAAACTTTCTTTCCGTTTAAAACTAAGTTTACCAAAAGTAAATTATCTTTTAAACGGAAAGAGTAGCAAAGTAGTTGGAAATTTTGTGAAACATCTCCCTATCCATAGAAATTATGTATTTCAAATCACTTTCCGTCTATATAGGCTTGATCCTATTGTATTTTTTCTCTACCCCAAGTTCTTTGGCTCAAAACCAAAACGGAACACAACAACTTATAAACCGAGGCTTCGAATATTTCGACAACGAAGGCGGTGATAATATTGAACCTCAGGGATGGAATTCTTTCATGAGCGCAGTGGGTAGTATGGCAAATATGGGTAAGGGGAAACGCCTATCTAAAGAAAATGGAGCCCGTCCACAGGGTAAGGGACAATATGTTTTGAGAATATATTCTTCCGATATTATGGGCTTAATTGCAAACGGAAACGTTACTACTGGACGCATTAATATGGGAAGTATGACCCCCACTAACGCTGCCAACCACAACTTTACCGACCGAGGTAGTGCTGGCTTTAATACCCCCTTTACATCCGTGCCTGATTCCTTAGTTCTTTGGGTTAAATTCAAACCAAAAAATTCAGGAGACCTCGCTCAAATACACGCCTTGGTACACAATAATACCGATGCAAAAGATCCGGGAACAAATATGAGCACGGTAGTAGCAGAAGCTCTTTGTCAACCCTCCGCTACCGGTAATAATTGGAAACGCATTAGTGTTCCATTTATAAGAACCAATAATACCAATGATGCACAATATATTTTAGTTTCTTTTACCACCAATAAAACTCCTGGGGGAGGGAATGGAGGGGATGAAGTGTTTTTTGATGATCTTTTGTTTGTATATAATCCTACTCTAGAGATTGGGAAATTAGCTAGCTCTAGTTTTACTATACTTAACGAGGGAAATACCCCCATAGAAATTTCTTTTACCATTACCGGTACCATGTCGCCAAATAATCTAAGCGAAGATAATGTAGTAATAGCTGAATTATCGGACAAAAACGGTTCTTTTGCTTCCCCTATAGAATTAGGCAGACTTACTACCAATGAAAGTGGAACTATCAACGGACAAATTCCTAAGGGAACCCCCATGGGCAACCAATACCGCATACGCGTAAGATCTACTAATTATCCCCTCATTTCTAACGACAATGGAAAGAATATAGAACTTTTTACCGGCTATACTCTAAAAGCCACGTCCCACGACCACAGAGGTCTTGTTAATGGTAGCGGCCAATACAAAGCAGGCAGCAGGGTCACAATAGAGGCAATGGCCAAACCCGGTAATCATTTTGTGAACTGGAAAGAGAATCTTATTCCCATAGAAAATGCAGATAAAACCTATAGTTTTATTCTAAATGAAAACCGAAATATAGAAGCTTTTTTTGATACCAATTCCTATCCATTAAGTCTAACTATACAAGGGAAAGGGAGCTTAAACACCATCAATAAAGTATATATTCACGGTAGTCGAATAGAATTGCAGGCTACCCCCGATAATGGTTATAAATTTGAAGGATATTACGAAGATGGAAGTTTAGTTTCCACTTATAGCAACTATACAGTTATCATGGATAGAGAGCATAGTATTAAAGCCGTATTCAGTGCCGACCAATATACCATTAGTACTGCCTCTAATAATGTTAATTTAGGAACCGTCATAGGAGGAGGATCCTACGATTTTCAAAGTCCAGTAACGTTAACAGCCACTCCAAAACCTTATTGCGTTTTTGTTGCTTGGCTTAATAGTTCGTCCGACACTATTAGCAAAAAAAATCCCTATCTTTTTCAAGCCACCCAAACTCAAAAATTTACCGGCGTTTTTTCTGAACAATTTTATCAAGTAAGTCTTTATAAAGAACCTGAAAATGGAGGAAACGTAAGCGGATCCGGACGTTTTAGTGCTACATCTACCAACACTATTATTAATTTAGAAGCTACTCCCAATGCCGGTTATCATTTTTTATATTGGACTAAAACCGGAGATGCAAGTTCTGTAGTTTATTCCGAAAACCCCTATACCGCCCTATCTGGAAGAATTACTTCTAACTTGGCATACACTGCCCATTTTGAACGAAGTAAATTCACCATTCAATTAAGTTCCAATTCTTCCAAAGGTGGACAAGTAAATGGACAAGGTCCATATTTCTACCAAGACAATGCCACCATAACCGCCTCTGCTTATGAAGGCTACAAGTTTGTAGCTTGGGTAGACGCCACTTCGGGAGATACCCTTTCCAAAGAAGCTATATACAATATAAGTGTCACTCAAAATTGGAATATCAAAGCTATTTTTGAACAAAAACAATATCCTCTAATACTTACCATAAACCAACCTACTTGGGGCACAGTTCGTGGAAATGGTCTTTATCCTCATTTGTCTGTAGTCCATTTGGAAGCCACTCCAAAGGAAGGCTATGAATTTCGTTTTTGGAGTCAGGGGAAAGACACCCTAAGTCAAAATAATCCCTTTAGTCTTACTCTCCTATCTCCCCAAACTATACAAGCTAATTTTTCGGTATTACGCAAAAAAATAACGGCAAGCGCTCAACCTGCTATAGCTGGAATGGTTTATGGTACTGGATTATACGAAAATGGAACCGGAATAGAACTGCTTGCTTCTCCCAACACAGGCTACAATTTTATTGGTTGGAAAAATGCCAAGGGCGACCTATTAGAAACTTCTTCCACCATTCGTTTTAAGGCGAATAAAGACACTACTCTCTTCGCCTATTTTCAAGCCATTAAATACCCTATTACTTTAACCACTAATGGAGGAAATGAAAATGGAGGCGTAAGTTTAGATGCAAAGACCTATGTTTCCTCTCTAAGCCAAGAATTTCCTTATAATCAAGAGGTGAAAATTTATGCCAAGTCCAAAACAGAGGGATATAAATTTACCAAATGGTGTATCAATACCTCTTTGGGCGACTCCACCCTTTCTACCAACGACAGTATGTGTTTTACGGTAAATGGGAACACTCGTTTAACTGCCTATTTTTCCAATACCACTAAATCTGTTACCGCTCAAGTAAGCCCTTTAAATGCGGGCAGCATACGCAATACAGGAAATCATGAAAGTAATCGTTGGGTAGAATTAATAGCAGAAGCAGCTCCTGGTTATAACTTTGTTCGTTGGGAAAATAAGGCAGGGGTTTTTATCCAAAACGAAAATAATTTAGGCGTTCTCGTAAGTAAAGATACTTCCTTTAAAGCCATTTTTGAAAAGACGAAAATAACGATACTCACTACCGTGCGCCCTCTTCAAGCAGGCAGTACCCAAGGAGATGGAACAAAGGAATATGGAAGTACGGCTAATTTAACAGCCACTGCTAATACTGGATATAAATTTATAGCATGGCTAAAAGAAAAGGATACTAATATTTTGAGTACTAATTCTTCTTTTAGTTTTACTTTAACAGAAAACGCCAAATATATAGCCCTTTTCGACAGCATAACCTATAAAATACAAATCCGTTCGGAAGCTCCTGAATTAGGCAATTTTACCGGAGATGGAGATTATAAATATCTTCGTACAGCAAGTCTTAGCGCACTTCCAGCCAATGGAAGCCGTTTTGTAGGGTGGGTTCACGCCACAGACACCCTAAAAGAACCACAAATAACATGGATAGTAAAAAATAACGAGCAATTTAAATGCCTTTTTAGTCCGAACATTTATACCTTTAAAGCCTTTAACCCTACACCCCAAGCAGGAAAAATAAGCATAATAGGAGAAAGCATCGCCAGTGATGAGGCACATTTTTATAATTATGGAACTAAAATTCAAATCATTGCAACGGCTCTAAACAATTATCATTTTATAGCATGGATCAATGCTAAGGGAGAAGAGATAAGCAAGAAAGATACCGTAGACTTGTCGATAATCAGCGACAGTAGTATTTATGCTAAATTTGCCCCAGTCTCTTTTTCTGTACGAGCGGAAAGTTTTCAAACCGATAGAGGGTATGTAGAGATACCCAGTGGGAATAAAGTAGCGTACTTACAGAAAATAGCTGTAAGCGCTATTCCTAACTATGGATATAAATTTGAAAAATGGACCAATGCCGATACTTCTGTTCTCTTTTCTTCTTTCCCTAAAGTGGAATTTACGGTAAAACAAGACACCCATATTTTTGCCCATTTTCAACCTATTCTTTATACCCTTAACGCAAAACCCAATGTGGATGGACTTGGTTTTATAAGCGGGCAAGGGAATTATCCCTATGGTACAACAGCCACCCTAAAGGCTGAACCCGCCTATGGATACGAATTTTCTTATTGGGAAATCAATAATATTAGAGTCTCTAATGAAAAAACTTATACATTCCCTTTAGAGTCTAATACCTTAGCTACTGCCGTATTTACTCCCAAAATGTACAAAGTAGAACTACAACATCAAGCAAAAGAATATGGTTATACCCAAGGCAATGGCATTTATGCCTACAACAGTTTGGTAACTATTGAAGCTATTGCCCACGAAAATTACTTCTTTAGAGAATGGCAAAATAAAACACATTGGGTTTGCGATAGTAATTCTTACACTTTCCGTATAACTCAAGATACCCTTTTTAACGCCATTTTTAAAGCGGATACTTTCGATATTTCTCTTTACCCAAGTCTTGGTGGCAGCGCAAAGGGAGAAGGCCGCTATGGCGCTTATTCCAAAGTAGAACTAAGTGCTAAGCCTCATATAGGTTATCTCTTCACCGCTTGGTCCGACAGCTTAGGCAATATTATATCCACCGAAAATCCTTATATTTTCAACGTTTCTAAATCCGGTGGCTATCAGCCAGTTTTTTCAAAAATAACCTATACCGTTACTGCCAAGAGTAAAGAAGGCGGGCTGGTTAACGGATCCGGCACTTACGTCTATCACCAAGATATTGTTTTATTGGCACAATCCGATAGCATTTACCTCTTTAAACAATGGATTTTAAATGGAGAATCTACTGCTGACACCCTATTTACGGAAGAAGAATTACATAATCCTCGTTTGCCTTATACGGTAAATAAGCCCTTGGATATTTTGGCGGAATTTTGGATAAAACCTTGTTCTATAGAGGCGGTAGCTTCTCCTTTAGTAGGAGGAAGTGTTAAAAATACCGGAACCTATAACTACGGCTCTCATACTAAATTGGAAGCTATAGCTGCTGAACATTACCTTTTTGAGGAATGGACTTTACATGGAGTTTCCTTATCTAAGAACCCAATTTTAGATATAGAGGTGACTAAAAATGAAATTTACGTGGCCATATTTAAAAAGCAGACCTATACGGTTTCCTTAGATTGTTATCCAAGCAAAGGAGCTACGATTAGTGGAAATGGGAACTATTTCTACGGAGATACCGTGAAAATAAATGTGTACCCTTTCCCAAATTACATCTTTACAGAATGGATAGATGAAAATTTTAATACTGTAAGTACTAATCCCACTCATACTTTTATAGTAAATAAAAACACTTTTCTTACGGCTTCCTTGGAAAAAGGTATAGGAAATGAAGAAATAAAAAATATTTATTCCGTAAATTGTTATCCCAACCCTACCAAAAATATCGTACAATTTTCCGGGAAAGAAAGCATGTATATTCTTCGCTTATACGATTTAAGCGGGAAAGAGGTGCTTGTGCAAGACCTTAGAGGTGAATACCAAGCGGAAGTAGATATATCTTCTCTCCGAAGAGGCCTGTATATATATCAAATAGAGGGATTAAAAGGAAAAATTGCAAGAGGGAAATTAGGAAAGATATAAAAAGGATAGACTTGTTTTTTACCATCCTCGTTAAACATATTCTTTGAAGCAATGTCAAAAAATCTGAACACAAAAATGGGGGAAAGTAGGGAAAAGTAAATTAATAGGTCGGATTATAAATATATAAATAGGATTCTATTAGAATAATAAGACGGATTTTAATAGGAGCGATTATAATTATAATAAGATTGTTTTAACCGAAACGAATTATAAATAGGAGCGAATTCTAATTATAATAAGAAAAATTATAATCGGAAAGAATTATTATTTATTTTAATTTACTTCTATCTTTTCTACAATTTCTTTCCCATCACGAAGAGAAAAGACTACATAATAGCCCCCTTGACTTAGATTTTCTGCATTAAGCGTATGCTCGTAAAAAGGATTATCGTAATAATTTACTTGTATAAGATGTCCGCTTTCACTATAAACACTAACGGTAACAATTTCCGATTCTAATTCCGTATCAAAATAAAAAATATCATTCTCCAATGAAGGGTAAATATTCAATGCTTTTTTTTTAAGATCCGGGGTATAAGGCCCTTGATACCTAAAAACCAATCGCATAGCATTTAAATATACATCCGGAATTAAAGAAAAGTCACAGGATGGTTCCACTCCAAAAATCACATATAAATCTCCATCGCTATTGGTATGTCCAATAAAAGGCTTGGTATAATTCTGCACTGTATATTTTTTAAACTCTTTAGTCCCAGCTACCATAGAATCTATCACTATTAAATCTAAACCATCCGAACCAATACTTCCTTTATTAAAATTACACTCTATATCGCTTAGTGTAGCAGGTACTTTGGCTAAAGTACCTCCTTTTACATATAAAGTTCCTATTCCGTGATACGGTTTATGTTGTAGATAAATACTAGTATTAAAAACAATTTGATAGATAGCATTCGGACGCAAATCACTTATTTTCCTATACGCATAAAGAAAAACTTGCCCATTGTAATTTTTTCCAGAAAAAAGCACCCCAAAAAGGGGTTGATCGGACGAAGGTAAACTAAAGGGTTTCCAAACCACAGAAGTTTCATATAATTCTTCCGAATTAGCTGGTATTCCAATAGAAGAACCTATCCATCCATCGTCTCCGTCTTGGAAAATAGTATTATAGCTTTGTCCTTGTAGAGGGGTTAAATCCACCACGCATAAAAAGAACAAAACCAAAGTAGCAAGCCCGTATTTTACCTTGTTTTTAAACATATTGACTCATTTGCTTCTGCATACGAGCGGCCTCTTTCATAGAAGCATCCGCAAAATTTGCTTCAGAGGACGCATATAAAATACTGCGAGAGGCATTAATTAAAAGACCTACCTCTCCAGGAATAATTCCATTTTCACAAACCTCTTCCAAACTGCCACCCTGCGCCCCTACTCCAGGGACCAAAAGGAAATGGTGAGGAATAATTTGACGTATAGAACGCAAACTCTCTGCCTTAGTGGCTCCCACTACATACATCATATTTTCTATATTTCCCCAAGTAGACGAAACTTGTAATACTCTTTCGAATAGTCGAAGAGCAGGAGCGTTTATAGCCATTTTTTCCTGCTTTCCTAAAAAAAATTGAAAATCTTTCGCTCCTAAATTAGAAGTTAAAGCCAATAAAACCACCCACTTATTCGGAATATCTAAAAAAGGCTTTACCGAATCCTCGCCCATATATGGAGCTACCGTCATGGCATCGAAATTAAAATCTCCATCAGAACTCAAAAAAGCCTTGGCATAACGAGCGGAAGTATTTCCAATATCGCCCCGTTTTGCATCAGCAATCGTAAAAACATCCTTATTTTTAAGGTAATCTATGGTCTTTTTTAGCGATAACATGCCTTTTAATCCATACGCTTCATAAAAAGCCGTATTAGGTTTATAAGCTACAGCAAAAGGAAGGGTCGCATCTATAATTTGTCTATTAAAATGAAAAATAGGATCGTCCGTTGCTTTCAAGCAAGAAGGAATCTTATCCATATCGGGATCCAAACCTACACAAAGAAAAGATTTTTTTGCCTTAATCCGGTCTATTAATTGGGCTCTATTCATATTTTGTTTTGATAAAAAACGATTTTAATTCCGATCTTCTCCTTTAAAAGGCCAGTATCTTTTGTTTAACCTACGGCCTCTTTCATTTTTTCCGCATTTTCGGCCAATTGCAAGGCATCTATTGCTTCTTGAATATCCCCATTCATAAAATTTCCTAAGGAATAGATAGTAAAATTTATTCTATGATCGGTGACCCTACTTTGCGGATAATTGTAGGTGCGAATTTTTGCAGAACGGTCGCCAGTAGAAACCATGGTTTTACGTTTGCCGGAAATATCATCCAAATATTTTTGATATTCAATCTCATAAATACGGGTGCGAAGCACTTTTAATGCCTTTTCGTAATTTTTTATTTGCGACTTTTCGTCTTGAATAGCCACCACTATTCCAGTGGGAACATGGGTTAAACGCACGGCCGAATAGGTAGTATTTACCGATTGCCCCCCAGGGCCCGAAGAACAGTAGGTATCTTTTCTAATATCACAAGGTTTAATATCCACATCAAATTCATCTGCCTCTGGAAGCACTACCACGGAAGCAGCCGAGGTATGTACTCTACCTTGCGTTTCCGTCTCTGGCACCCTTTGCACCCGATGTACCCCTGATTCGTATTTAAGAATTCCGTAAACATTAGCCCCGGAAACATTAAAAATAACCTCTTTGTATCCACCGGAAGTACCTTCGGTACAATCTACTATATCTGTTTTCCATCTTCGACTTTCACAATAGCGCATATACATTCTGTACAAATCTCCTGCAAAAATCGCCGCTTCATCGCCGCCGGTTCCAGCTCTAATTTCTATAATGGCATTTTTGGAATCCTGAGGATCGGCGGGAATTAATAAAATACGTATTTCCTCCTCTAATTTATCTTTTTGATCGGAAAATATCCCCAACTCTTCTTTCGCCAAATCTCGAAATTCCTCATCTTTTTCGTGAGCAATAACCTCCTTAGCATGGATGATATTTTCTGTTAAATTTTTATATTCCTTATATGCGGTAATAACCGGCTGTAGGTCTTTATAGTCCTTGCTAAGTTTAATATAACGCTTCATGTCAACCATAGCCTCTGGTTGATTCATCTCTTTTTCAATCTCAAGGAACCTTTGGTGAATGGCTTCTAATTTATCTAACATCTGCTGTTTTTTGCGAATTACAAAGGTACATTATTTTAACTCTTTATGGAACCAATACTTTCTTTACCCCCGAAATATTTCCGGACATAATTTTTATAAGATATACTCCTCTTTCGGGCAAAGTGTATCTAAAATTGTTCAAAAGCACTTTATTTTCTGCGTACATAAGTTGCCCTAATACATTACATATCTCTATTCTATCGGCCAACCTATCCCAACGAATTTCTAAACTTTTATCTTTCTGTACCCAAATTTTACAGCCGGCTATATCCAACGTTTCATTTGCTATTTTGGGCTCCATTTTAAAAATCAAATTGGTGTCGTTTTGGGCAAAAAACAAACCATTTATAGGCTGATACTGAACATGGCTAATAGTAAAATTTAAAGAAGTGTCACTAAGAACATCCGACAAGGCAGCCACCCCATTCATATTACTTTGCCCATGAACGGAGCCCACACTCACAGCGGCGTCTACTATTGGACTATTCTTTTTATCGGATAAAACAAAATGCACTTTTATCTTTTTTCTTAGGGTGGTATCTGTGGATTCATTAGGAATGGTATCGTTTTCCCCATTAAAAGGCCGAGTGTCGTTTCCCCATATTTTTTCGGCCAACTGTGGAAAATCTATAAACGGATTTCTATTGTGTTGTTTTGCATAAACGGCATTATTCCTATCTATTTCCTTTTGGCTAACCGGATCTTGGCGATGCCATTTTAGCAATAAATTCTTTGCCCAATCGGAAAAGGCTTGCTCTCGCGATCCATTTAACATAGGCGTATCCCACGAACTTAATCGATCCTCGTAACAGCTTACCATATAAAAATAAGAACGGGCAAAATCTCCTTTATAGGCATCCACCGGTTCAAAAACCACACCAGTATATCCGGGGAAATTCGAGGAACCCAATTTACTCCCATTATTGGAAATACTTGTTACACTGCCTACTTCTCCAAAAGGATAATTACCACGCATACTATTTACTTTACCATCGGTAGGATACAAATGAAATAAGTCGGAATACATAGGTTTTTCATCATGAAACCAACTTTTGGGAAAAGAATGTTCCCGATTATAGCAATCACATTCCTTTTGGTAATTACCACATTGTTCCGATCCAAAAGTAAAATCACAATCGGAATACATATCCCAAACCTTGCCATTAAGTGTTGCATCCGTTTGACGAAAAGCCGACCAAAGTGCAGTGTAACTTAAAGCGGTATGATTTGTAATAATCCCAAATAAGGCCGTTTTTAAGGGGTATCCTGATTTTTGGAGTGCCGCATTATAATATCCCGTCGGAATTTGTGCACTTAACACCCCTATACTTATCCATGTAAGTAAGGTGGATAAAAAAAACTTTAATTTCATACAAAATAATTTTAATCCATAGGACGTATGTAACCATTGCATCTATAGAAGTGGAACCAAAACTTAGTTTTGATCTTTACAAAGCCGAACAATGGTCGGCTTTTTCCACTCCATAAGGGTTATTTTCTTGCTCTTGGTGGAAATGTTACGCTCCTATTCATTTCCTGTAAAATATATTATTCTTTAAATGGGGGAAAACCGTTATGTGGGAAAAAGCAAGATGGAATTTCTCCATTTAAAATTATATTACCTTGGTTTAACCGTAGATTTCAATTGCAATTCATCGAGTTGTGCCTGACTTATAAAAGACGGTGCCTCTACCATTACATCCCTGCCTGCATTGTTTTTTGGGAATGCAATAAAATCGCGAATGGTATCGGCTCCACCAAAAAGAGAACAAAGACGATCAAAGCCAAAGGCAATACCTCCATGAGGAGGAGCTCCGTATTCAAAGGCATTCATCAAAAAGCCAAATTGACGTTGAGCTTCCTCTTCCTTAAAGCCAAGGGCTTGAAACATTCGTTTTTGCAAATCTCTATCGTGAATACGAATAGAACCTCCCCCTACTTCCACCCCATTAATAACCATATCGTATGCATTGGCTCTAACCTCCCCTGGATGCGTTTCTAACATATCTGCATCTTCGGGTTTAGGAGAGGTAAAAGGATGGTGCATGGCAAAGAAACGCTGTGCTTCTTGATCCCATTCCAACAAAGGAAAATCCACCACCCAAAGAGGTTTAAACACATTAGGATTTCGTAATCCTAAGCGTTGCCCCATTTCTAAACGAAGTTGCCCAAGAGCAACTTGGGTTGACTTAGTTTTTCCACACAAAATCAACACTAAATCGCCTGCTTTCGCTTGGCAAGCATTGCTTACTTGCATTAATTCTTCGGAAGTATAGAATTTGTCTATAGACGATTTAATGCTGCCGTCTAATTGGTGTTTAATATAAATTAGTCCATTGGCTCCCACTTGAGGTCGTTTTACAAAATCGGTAAGCTCATCTAATTGCTTACGAGTGTAATTTGCACAAGCCTCTACCACAAAACCTCCTACCCATTCTCCCTGATCTAAAACCGTAAATTTACCTGAAGGAAAATTTTCTTTTAAGGAATGAAATTCCATACCAAAACGTAAATCCGGTTTGTCGGAGCCATATTTATCCATGGCCGTTTGCCAAGTCATACGGGGCAAAGTCCCTATACTTAAACCTTTTTCTATGCGAAATAGATGTTGGATTAGAGCCTCAAATAGATTTAAAATATCTTCCTGCGTTACAAACGACATTTCGCAATCTAATTGAGTAAATTCCGGCTGACGATCGGCTCGCAAATCTTCATCTCGAAAACAACGTACAATTTGAAAATAGCGATCAAAACCAGAAACCATCAAAAGTTGTTTAAAGGTTTGTGGAGATTGAGGAAGAGCATAAAACTGCCCTTCATTCATACGAGAGGGTACCACAAAATCCCGAGCCCCTTCAGGGGTGGAATTAACAAGAAAAGGAGTTTCTATTTCCATGAAATTTTGCTCATTCATGTAATTTCGAATGGCAATACTTAGCCTATGGCGTAATTCCATATTCTTACGAACAGAGTCTCTACGTAAATCTAAATAACGATATTTCATGCGAAGTTCATCCCCTCCATCGGTATGGTCTTCTATAGTGAAAGGAGGGGTTTTAGCACGATTGAGCAAAGTAATTTCTTCGGCTATAATTTCTATATCCCCAGTAAGCATTTTTGGATTTTTATTACTTCTCTCTGCTACTTTCCCTTGTACCCTTATCACACATTCTCTCCCTAAACCCCTTATCTGCTCGCAAAGAGCCGAATTGGTTTCCATATTGAAAACAATTTGGGTTATGCCATAACGATCGCGAAGATCTACAAAAGTCATCCCGCCTAAATCGCGTGAACGCTGTATCCATCCACAAAGGGCCACTTGCTGCCCTTTCTGAGCTATAGATAATTCCCCGTTGGTGTGTGTTCTTAACATACTTATATTTATTATTATTTTGCCTTACCCTGATTGGCCACCGCTTCCATTAATGCTTTTATTTTTTCGGGATCTCCCAAAAATTCATCTTTTAATAAATTCATTTGGTCGTCAAACTCAAAAAGATAAGGAACGGCAGTGGGTAGGTTCAGTCCAACAATATCTTCATCGGATATATGCTTAATATGTTTAATAATTCCTCTTAAAGAATTTCCATGGGCTGCAATTAAAATTTCCTTTTGATTTTGCAAAGCAGGCACAATAGTTTCTTGCCAATAAGGTACAATACGATCTACCGTATTTTCTAAAGCTTCCGTAAGAGGTAATAATTTTTGATCTATTTTTCGATATTTTAGATCTAAATAAGGACTTCTTTCATCCTTAGGCGATAGTGCCGTTGGTGCTATATTGTAACTGCGACGCCATATTTGCACCTGCTCGTTTCCGTATTTTGCGGCGGTTTCTGCTTTATTTAAACCTTGCAACATACCATAATGCTTTTCGTTGAGCAGCCATGTTTTTTCTTCGGGAATCCATAACTGATCCATTTCTTCCAATACGGTATGGAGGGTTTTAATGGCCCTTTTTAAATAAGAAGTATAGGCCATATCTAAATGAAACCCTTTTTCTTTAAGTAATCGCCCTGCCTCTTTGGCTTCTTGCACTCCGTGTTCACTAAGATCTACATCGGTCCAACCGGTAAAACGATTTTCTTTATTCCATGTACTTTCGCCGTGGCGAATTAAAATTACTCTTTTCACTGAAATACTGATTTATAAAATTATATTTACCGAAATTCGGCAGAACTTCTTAAAGACAAGCACCAAAGAATACCTTATCCGAAAACGGGCACAAATTTACTTTTTTTTCACACAATAGACAAACCTACTTTAACGCAACAAGGTAATACTTCCGTTTTGTTTATGCTTTTTTCCATAGATATCCCTGTAGGTACAAATATAGAAATAGGCCCCATCCGGCAACTCTTTCCCTTGCCCTTTTATATTGCCATCCCATACAAAATCTTCTGCGGACCCTTGATATTTTAAAACTTGTTTTCCATTAACATTTACTATCCACAAGGAAAAATCAAATACTTTTTTTACCGTTTTAAACTTAAATACATCATTTACCCCATCGTTATTGGGAGTAAATACATTGGGAGCTTCTAATTGAGGATCGCAATTTTCCTGTTTCAAACCAATGGTTTTAGTTTGTATGCAGCCAAAGGTATCGGTAATGCTAAAAACAAATTCTCCTCCTTTGGTAAAAGTACGAACGCCAGAGATTTCCGTAGCATCATCTTCCCATTGATAACTTATAGACTGAAAAGGATTTCTACCATCTAAAGTGAGGGATATCTTTTCGCAAAAAGTAGAATCGTCGGGTAGACGAATGTTGGTCATAGCAGGATCTACAAATTGTACATGAATACTGTCTATATTTGCATCTCCACAAAAATTAATAATTTCCAAACTATATTCCCCGTTTTCTTTCACTTCTAATGTAGGAGTGGTATTTCTATTCGACCAAAGATATTTCACATCCTGCTCTACATAAATAGGATCCAAAGGACCTAAAACCAAAATTTCGTAAGGACAAAGAATAGTATCTAAAGGCAAAGAAAAAGTTGGAGGATAAACATATCTAATCGAAATTGTATCATAAAAATAGGGATTGGGTACACATCGACTTTGTATACTAATCCGATATGAATGGCTCAACAATGGATCTTGTTCCATTTCTTTATCCGCTTTTATATACCGAAAGGGTATAGTATCTCCATTCTCCCATAAATATCTATAAGCTAAAGGCGTGGAAACATCTAAAAACAAAGAGTCGTTAAAACAAAGCACCGTATCCGCCCCTAAGGATATATTCGTGATAAAAGGATCATAGTAATGAATGTGAATAGTATCGGAACTTTGCCCACAAAGATTAGAAACGCTACCCACATATATGCCGCTATCCACAGCTTTTATTGCAGAATCTTGCGATAACAAAACAAATTTTTTAGCCCCATTTTCCCATTTATACCAAGCATAACTTGCCCTTTCTCCCATTAAGGTATATTCCCATACCTCTTGCGAACAAATGGTAGTATCGGAACTTGGAAATTTTACTAGAGGTATAGCTATAGTGTCTATATTCACCGTATCGGTGTATAAATCCGGGCATCCCCTATATGGACTTTTTAATATAGCCATATATTTCCCAGCTTTGGTATAGGAATATTGGGTATTTTTATTCCAAATATTCCAAATCGTATCCGTGCTCCAAGGAAGACCTAAAGATTTATGGCACCATTGCACGGAATAAGTAGAATATACTTCGGGCAGAGAAAGCGTATGCACTTCTTCCTTACAAATAGAAGAAGAGGGACCCAATGATATGGTATATTTAGGATTGTCGCATAAACTCATCTTTACAATATGTCCAGCTAAGTCTCCATTTCCCAACATAAGGCTATCGAAATACGGGCTTTTCGCCATGGAACTCAAAGAATCCGGAAAAGTAAAAATATCGGAACGCATAGCAGCAGTATTCCCCACAAAATAAAGAGCCCCTCCCTGTTTAGCATTTCCTTCCCACAAACGAACATATAAATTTTTATCCTCAAAAGTAGGAGCATAAGAGATCTCATTTAATTCGGTCAAACGTATGGAAGAAATAGGGAAATAAGTATTCCATAGAATTTCTCCTTGAGGCGAAAACAAAGAAAAATAAGGAGTATAAGCATAAGTAGCATCCCTATTTTGTTTTATACCATGAGGATGGGCTACTAAAGGCATTATCGTTTTATTGCTTCGACTAGAAAGATAAATATGTCCAGTAGGAGCAACCAATAAAAAAGCAGGATTCCCATTAATTTTATCTAAAAAAGTAGACCATATCAAATTTCCTTTATTATCGAATTGCATTAAATATGGCATAGAAGCCCCCCCCGGTGCCGAAGCGTTGTAAGATCCCTCTTTTATTTTTTGTGGAAAATTTGCAGAAGAACTTTGCCCACTAACCCATAAATTGCCAAAAGTGTCTATAGTAAAATAACCAAAGTTATCCACAGAAGATCCATCTATTAAAGTACTGTGTTTTCTAAATCCAGAAGTATCAAATATGCTAAGAAAAACAGAACTCATGTCCGCAATTTTCTTATTTTGATAATAAGAAAAATTTTTCCCACTATTTACGTTTTCGGACGGAAATTCTCCACTTTGAGCTTCTCCCATCAAATAAATATCGCCTTGTTGGGTAAGACTCATTTGCATTACTCTATCTAAGCCTTCTCCTCCCGTAGAGGTGCTCCAAAACAACTTGCCCCCTACCGTGGAACCAAGCTCTTTCTCAATGTCAGATATAGGCGAAAAACCCAATATAAATCCAGTAAAACGACTAATAGGAAGGGGTTTTGCATACGCATTAGGATTGGTTTTAAAGACCTGAAAAAATTGAACGGCATTAACATCGGAAGGCAAAACATCAAACCCCACCTCTCCCGATATAAATAACTTATTATCGGAAGTAATTTGCATGGAAAGAGGTTTCATATAAGTATTAGAAGAACTAAGTCCTCCAAACCGAGTACTCCACAAAAGGTCCCCATCCGGCGAAAATTCACAAATAAACATACCTCCAGAATCTGCTTGAAAATAGCTTCCAGGCTTGTTTTTAACAGGAAAAGGAATCTTAGATCCTTTAGTATCTAAGGTAATTCCACTTACAAATATATTCCCCTGAGAATTTACAATTACAGTAGTAGCAAAATCTAAGCTATCGCTACCTAAAACTTTACACCACATAAGCATGGAAGAATCATTAAAACGTGCTATAAAAGCATTCCCATTACGAAGTGTATCCTTAGAAACATTTTTCTCTAACAAAGGAGCAGTCGTACACTTTCCTACTATGTACAAATTTCCCTGCTTATCTACCACGGAATTTTTTACGGTATAGGTATATGCCTCTTGGACTACTTTTCCTCTTCCGACATAGGTTCCCCATACCAAACCAGGATAAACCTTTTCGGCCAAGGCAACTTCTTTTATATTTAAAAATAAAATTAAAAATAAAATATATTTAGCGTATTGTGTCATGTTTTGCATTATTTACAAGCGGGTTCATCCTCTTATTCAAAAACCGCCCAGAAGATTATCGTATAGAACTCTTCCAGGCGGAAATTTGTTTCTTATTTTTGAATCTCAGAAATTACCCGAAGTTATTGCAAAAATACTTTTATTTTTTAATTAATTTGTATTGCCCTATAAGAAAATCTTTCTCTATGCGCACAAAATAAATGCCAGGACTTAAATTATTTATATCTATGCAAGCAGAAGGAGAATTTACCTGCATAACAATTTTACCTGTTACATCTAATATAGATAAGCTTTGATAACTTCCCTCTATATTAAAATTATTAGTACACGGATTAGGATATACTTTCCAATTATTTAATGGAAGAGCCTCATTAGCAAGCATTTCGATGGTAATAGATTTCGCCTGTGTATAAAGTTCCGCTTCTGCTCCTTTATTCCAAATAGAACCTATCACATATTCATAGGTGCCATCCTTTAGATTTTTATCGGTATAACTTAAATCTTTATATAAGTCGGTATTCAATTTTATATTATCTCTATAAATATTAAACCCACTTAATTGATAAGGTTCTGCGCTTACTTTGATAGGCGATTTTAAAGGGGTAACTAAGGGCGTAACATTAGAAACTTTAGCTCTTTGAATTAAAGAAAGAGCCTCCGGATTGTTTTTCCAGTCACTTCCGTATTTAGCCAAATCTCTTTCCTTAATGACTAAAGCCGTCAAAAACCAATTGTAAGGCAGGTTCAAGTCTCTCTTCAATTCACCCCATCTTTGATAATTATCCACTACGAAAATATCTCCAAATCCACTATTTGCTTTGGATATATCCAATCCGGCAGGCGACTTGCCTTGGTTAAAGGTAATATAGTAACCCACTTCTACCGATACAGGCTGGTCCATAGAAAACGTTTGATCGAAAAATACGGTAATAGGTTCTAATACACGCACCCGTCCCATAGACTTCTCATAAACTATAGTATTGTTTAGTATAACTACATTAGCACAAGAAGTTACCTCGTCTGTTATAGCAAATTCCATTCCTACTAATTTATAGCCCTTATACATCTTTAAATTGGAAGTGTCCCATCCAATAAAGGCACCTATATCATTATAGCCTTGTACACTAACGCCATTAGAGAGAACGCCTTGCGCATAACCAATAGGCAGAGGAGTTTCAAAATAGGGTAATTCCCAACTTGCTTTTACATCTTGTTTTTTAGAATCCGTAGAAGAAACGGTGGAACTCAATTGCAAATTACTGGGTGGATTCATAATTCCGGCATGCGTAATTTCTATAGATAGAGAATCGGAAGCTACACAAGAATTATCATAAAAAGCTTCTATTCTGTATAAATGACGGCCTACTCCAGGATCCACATCCGTGTACTTAAACCTATCATATTTATCATAGATTTGTTTTCCATCTCTATAAATATTAAAACCTAATAATCTGCCCAAACTACCCTCCAATGGGCTTTCCCAAGAAAGGAAAGTGTTTTGGCTTATTTCCAATCCTTTAACTTTTTGAACCGGCATACAAACCCCTTTATCGCTAATAATAGCCTGTGTTGTTAAGGAATGTTCGGAAGAACAATTTTTCTTTATTGTTTGAACAGAGTAAGTATAGGTTCCTGGAATATCTATAGTATCTCTATAGGTTCTAGAAGTATAAGGCTTGGTATTTAAGGCAACATTATTTCTATAAATGGTATATCCTAATAAATTCGGTGCAGATTTTACTTCTAAAAAGGCTAATTGATTTCCTCCAGGAACATTAGGTTGCAACATGGCTCCAAAGCAAAGAGTGCTATCTTCCAAATAAATCAAGGACAAACCTGCCGCCATTACTATTTCTTTATTTCCAAGAGCCTTAACCGCCGGCATAGCGCCCACATTAACCACCTTACCCGTACTTTTCTTTGTTTGCAAACTATATTGTCGTAGCTCGGCAAAGCTACTGCCCGTTTGTTCAAAAGCATATACATATCCATTGTAATAAATAGTTCCAGCTGCTACTTGAAATTCAAAACCAGGAGACAAATACTTTCCATTCATATCCACCAAAATATTGTTTTTATCCCATTCTCCTAATTCAAAACCGCCTCTACCCTCATCTAATTCTGGAATATAAGCAATATGATTTACTTTTTCATCCACTGGGCGAGCCTTAATAATAGTAGCTCTTTCTAAGTCTAATTCATAGATAAATTTGGTTCCACATCCTGCAAAAACACGATTCCCCACTGTGGCCAAATTATAAGTGGCCGGCAAACCTTCAATTTGTATTATTTTTATTAGTTTAAACTTAGAATCATACTGACGTATTCCCAAATTTACATAATCACTGGCATAATAATATTTTCCTATTTGTATCACATTATTTGTAGTAATAGAACCCATTTTATGAGCACTTACAAAATCATAACCTTCATTCTCATATCCTTGTTCTACCCCTAAAGTTTCGGGCAATTTTACAGCAGAAGCAAAGGCCTTTAAGTCTCTTGAGCCCTTAGAAAAGCAAATAGACTTAGACGATTTATCTTGCAAGACAGAAGTAGGAAGCCCCCAATAAACAGAGACACACCGGTTATATTCTATTTCATTATCTATAGTTTTTACAGAAAAACAACCTCCGGCCTCTACTACTTCTATTTTGGCAGCTTCGCTATAAAGGGATTCCGTTGGAGTGGCTCCATCATAAACTGCTGTTATATGATAAATATGCTTTCCAGTTAACACCCCCACATGTACATATTCTAAGGTGCTTACTAATTCGCTATTTATTTTAATCGAATCGCAATATACATTATAACCTAAAAGTTTTTTATTTCCAACCAAAGGAACGTCCCAACTTACGTTAACGGCAATTTGGTCTCTTTGTTGAATAGCCGACAAACTTCTTGGAGAGGGATCTAAGGCTTGGTCTAATAAAATTACATAGGTTTTATCGTTGCCATCTAAGCCCGAAAACCACCCACTCAAAACCTTACCATCACTACTAATATTACTAATGGAAAACAAATTGCGATCTCGTAAATCTAAACGATACATCTCATATAAATAATCTTCCAAAAAAACCAAGCCATTGGATGGCGTATAAATAACCGGTCTGCGATTTTCTGCTGCCAAATTCTGTACAATACCTATAGCCTCTCCTTTAGAAGAAATACCAAAAAATTTCAATTCCCCATAGCCAATAGGAGGAGAAACAAAAATTCTTTTCTTCCCTTTTTCGTAATACAAACCTTTTTCTTCTAAATATCCAACCATAAAATTACCATCCCCACTACATGCCGTTAAGGAACCCGATCCGGAAAAAGCATCATCTCCAAGATAATAAGAGGTATCGCCCTGCCAATACACGGGGCAAAGTTGAAGACAACCACCTGTTTGCGGCATAGAGCTATGCCCCACTATGGTTTTTCCGTCTTCCGAAATAGCATTGGCCCGGTATCCATAACCCGTATTGTTGACGGGAATTACCGCCATAGGCCAATGTCCTTTATATTCTTTATTTAGTTTCGTTCCTTGGTAGGTTCCAAATACATTGATATAAATTCCATTGCTTTTTTTATAGTACATCGATAAAATATCCTTGCTATTGCCTGCTACTCCATAAGAAGAGGATCCTTTCCAAAAGGCAGCTTCTTCCGAGGGTATTACAGAACCAGGATCTAAAACTTCCCATGCTCCATCACGCCACACCTTAGATTGTGTATGGCCTCCTTGCCCATTAGGACCAGAATAATAGAAGTCGCCTGAAATCACACTTCTATCATTACTCACTCCAGTAACTGCACAATCCATAGTCCATGCAGTATCTCTCGCCACATCATAAATAAAGCCTTGAAAAACACCACGAGGAGCACCTCCAACATATTTACCATTGGGTGATAACGCATTAGGCAAATAATTTAACATAGTATTTATTTCTATGTATTTTCCTCTTAAACCCTGCTTTGCCACTCCTTGCCCTTGAAGAAAATTTATGGAGGAACCCATAAGGGAAACACCAATAAACATTAGCAATACACTAATTTTCCTTTTTTTCATTCTTTTTTTTTTATAATACAAACGGGGGTTATAGGCCCCCGTTTATATAAAATATTTTTTTATTTAATTTACATAAATTTTATAAACCATGGCCGAATAGGAAGTATATACCTTAACTAAAAGAATTGTTTTATCCATATTCAAAGGAAGCAGTATATTATCCTTGGTACTTAACGAATAGGTCCCAATTACTTGCCCGGATAGATTAATTAATTCTATTCGATTAATTTCTAATCCGAAAAGGTTAATAACATTTAAAACTGAAGATTCAGCATAAACTTTAAACGCAGCCGTAGTTTTAGAAATATCTTCTAAAGAAACTCCAGCAGTAGAAAAGCTCAAAGCATTTACTACAGAAGAACTAAGATGTTCGTCACAAACCCCCTGCACTCTCCAAGTGTACATAGTTTGTGGTTTCAATTTACTTAAACGATAGGAAGTAGGAACAATAATACCCGTATCGTACATAAGAGCAGAGGCCTGTTTATAAAATACGTTATAGTAACGATTATTTTCTCCTGCACTCCAAGTTAAAAGGGCTCCATCGGAAAAAATTTCTGCGGTTTTTAGGTTAGAGGGGGCACCGCAAGGGGGAACCGACAAGGTTTTAACA
Organism: Bacteroidales bacterium; assembly: GCA_036653535.1. Classification (GTDB taxonomy): domain Bacteria; phylum Bacteroidota; class Bacteroidia; order Bacteroidales; family P3; genus JAVVTR01. The sequence continues at coordinate 48,093 of JAVVTR010000010.1, forward strand.
CTGATAGCATTAGATATTTGTCCCGTATCTCCTACTGCACATATTGGTTGTACCGTTATATTATAGAGCCTTTCTGGCAACAATATTGGTATCTCTAAATTAGTACTTTCTCCTAAATACAAATTCGGCTCCGTTGCTGCTGTTTTATCTTGAATGGATACTAAAAATTGAGGAGCATCACTGGTGAATTTTATCTTTACACTCCAATAAGTAGTATCGTAAGCAGTAAGATCTGTTATTTTGGGACAGGTTATAGGTAAAGTAGAAAAAGAATATAATCCACTATAAACACTTACAAAACTTTCATCTTCCGCACTACAAATAGCTTGTATTTTATAATTATAATCCGTCTCCACCTTAAGACCCTTTAAAGTAAAAGGAGAAGTGGTAGCTTTTTCTTCATGCCAAACACTACTATCGGAAACTTTCCAAGCAATTTTGTAGGAAGCAGCATTCCCAAACCAATTTAATTGTACACTACTTTTAGTAGGATTAGAAGCAAAAATATTTTTTACGGTATCACAAATATTTAATTCCAATGTTCTAAAACTTCCAATAGCCCAATCGCTAATTCCATTTTTACAAATAGTATAAATTCCATACTCATAATTGGTAGAGGGTTGCAAGTTTTTGAGTTGGTAGAAGCTTGTCTTTAAAGTATCGTAAATATAATTTTTCTCTAATTCCGATTTATAGCGAAATACTACCGAATCGGATCCACTCCAAGAAATGCTAGCTGTTTTATCGGTAGCATCCACCTTTAAATCTTTTACTTTAGGACAAGAATAATCTAAACGAATATCATCTATATATAAATTATGAGGATGTGCAGGGTCGGAAGCAGCATCTCTTTGCGCAAAGAATCCTATACGAATACTTCTTCCCTGTATTTTATCTGCTGGAATTTTCAAAGAAACTAACACAGAATCCATAAGTTCTAAAGGCTTATTGCTTCCTTTACCCCATCTTAATAAGGTATCTGCACCTCGAAAAGTTGTCCCTCCATCGGTGGAGAGAACCACCGCAAATATATTATTAGTATCGGCTTCCGTTACCGAACTACGATTGGTTTCCCCAGTCATAGACACCGTAAAATGGAGCGTAAGGTCGCCTATTTCCTTATTTAACCTTACTGTAGGAGTTAAAAACCAATGGCCAAAATGTTTTTCTGTAGTAAAACTAGAAGAAATAGAAAGATTGTCGTCTAAAAGGATCGTTTTGCTAAAATCTTCCGGCATTCTCCACGAACGCACATACCAATACCCTGGATTCGTGGTGTGATTAATAATCGTACTTACGTCTCCATCCAAAATAGAACCATTATTAAATTCATCCCATCCTCTTAAATGTATGAAATTATCTGCTTTGAAATTCTTGTGTGCATTCCATGCAGGATCGGAGAAATCGTTATGTACAGGCATATCAAATACAGTGGTAATGGTTTTACTTAATTCGGACCAATAACCTGTTTGTTCGTTAGCACAAACACTCTGCACTTGTACCTGATAAATGGAATTGGGCTGTAAATATATTTTGGTATGTATAGAATCGGTAGATAAAATCGACGACCATTCGTGCGTTTCCGTATTTACTATTCTATAATTATAATTTTTCACCTCTAACTCCCCTACCGGTTTAATCCATTTTATTTCCGCTTGATAAGCAGTAATACTTCCTCCTACTAAGACAGGGGGATCTACGCGAGGGCAAGGTAAAATATTATCTACATAAACCCTACCTAAGGCTCCTTGCGCATAGCCTTCTATTTTGTAAACAAATCGCAACTTTACGCTCTGTGTATCGTAATCCTTAAAAGAAAAAGTACGAGCGACGAAATCTGTACTTACTCCCATAACAGAATCCACTACAAAAATGGTTTTCCAATCGGTATATCCCTTGGCTTTAGTTCCAACTTGAACTAAAATACTATCATGCGTTTTAAATTTATAAGCTACGACTCTCTCCGATGGCATTAGATTTTGTGCACTAAAAGCATATTCAAACGTTACTTTATGTTCCCCTATACCCGTCATAAATTCCGGAGTACACACCTGTGCAATAGGATTGTTCATGGGGGAACCATAAAAAGATTCGTCCCAAAAACCATAGGATACTCCCGTTGCTATTTGTCTTATAAATTCCAAACCCACATTTAAGGTTACTCGCATATAACGATTAGGCGTTTGGGATACATTTTGATCTAAACCAAAATTAGATCCATCATCGGTAGGAAACATAAAACCATCGTTTTCATAGTCTTTAAATGGGTAAACCGGATTAGGCTCAGGCACCGACCAACCAGCAGGCAAGGTCATAGAATATTGAGCTCCAACGGCATCCTTATCAAAATTAAATTTTAAAGGTACAGTAGATAAGGTTCTTGCATTAAATTTAACCGGATCGGAATATTGTATATTATTCGTATCGTCGTCTCTCATCGTAAAGGCCATAAAATAATATGGCGTAGCTTCTTCCAAATTAGCTACACTTATATCCCCAAAGGAACCCACGTAAATAATCTCTAATACAAAAGATTCTTGTTGTATTTGATCACCTACTTTAACAAGTCCACTTAATTCTATTTTATTGGCTGTACTTTCGTCTTTAGCAATTAAAGAACGTCCAAGAACCACCTTAAGGCTATTGTCTTTATAGTTAGCATGTAGTTTAACATCTTTTCTATTTGCTTCCACTAACGATAAATTAGGAGCATCGGGAGAAGTAATAGCAGAAACAGTTAAAGAATCGGAATAAATGGGACCTCCCATACAGGCATCATTAAAAGCAAAGACATGAAAATAATACTTACTATCTGGTTTCAAATTACTAACACTCACATCGTACATTTCATATCCACTAAGAGGAACTCCTATATTAACAATCGTTCCATTTCCAATTTTACCTCTTTTGTAATAAACTTTTCTATCTTCCGGTCGAGCCGTTAAGATGGGGTCTGTCGTTTGTACCACCAAATATTTATCGGTATTAGGAGAAAGAGTTATACTTCCCTTAAGGGTAGAGGTGGTGTATTTTTTAAATATAAGACTGGCAGCAGGAGCCGGCTTTTGACACGACTTTGGAGGAATAAAGGTATATAACATATCTGCATCCGGAGAATATTGAGCGGTAAAAGGAAGATTCATCATCGTAGAGGTTGTTAAACCCGTACTCCACGAAATGCAAGAAGAAGTGATTGGATCGACTCCCTCGGTTCCAACATTGACTGCTGTAGCGTTGCTATTTTTTTTAATAAAAGCTCTAAAGTAGGGTGTAGAATAGCTATCGGCTAATATGGTATATTTCGCTTTTGCTTGTTTTACTGCTATTTCAATGTGATTATCCTTTTCAAAAAGGCAAATTTGGAAACTAATGGTATCCCAAACAACCTCTGTAGCAAGCATACCAGAAGCAGGATCAAAATCAGGATTAACCAACACTTTGTTAAATTGTATAGTTAGGGTACGCTCTGCTGCCAAACCATTTAACAGATAACTAATATCCGATACCCCTTTTTGTAAATGAACAGCTCCTTGATAAGCTAAACCTATAGCATTGTTAATATTGCTATTGGCACTTGGTGTTCTATTTCCTATAGCTTTAACGCTGTCCTTTCCCAACATAATATAGCCATTTCCTAAAACAGCTACCGAGTTAAAGTCTTCTCCACAAAAGGAAAAGGTGAAGGGTAGAGTAATACCTTTTGTAAAGGCGTAAGGAGCAAAAGCTAATTGTTTGTAACCTGTATCGCCCTCCATTACATGAAAAAGAAGAGAGTTGTTGGGATCTTCTGCATACTTCGCCCCTAAGGAAGTTCCTCCCGTAAGAGGAGTGTACGCTTTTTTAGAATACTGGAATTCGTATGCAGTAGGCTCCTGTGCCTGCAAGGGAGGCGTACAAAAATTCAACAAACCCACCAAAAGAAAAAAATGACACCAATACTTAAACTTTTTCATGATTGTTCCTTTAATTATTATTATTATTTGATTTTTTCTATTGCATTTGGTCTACAAGGCACTCTCAAAAGCACGCTCTTTATTGGTTTTGCTGCTATTTCAAGAAAAATCTTGCCACTGCGCTGCAAAAGTATAATAATATTTGAATTTAAAAAAAAATTCATTTTGTATAATTCAAAGAAAAATTAACAATTTTATTAAATTCCATTAGGTAATCTTTTAAAGCAGATAATTCTGCTTTTTTATCTATCCTTTTTGTTTTTCTTTCCATGCCTCTTTGTTATAACAATTTTTTTAATCTATCTTTGCAGCGCTTTTTGGTCGGAGGATAGTTGCGTTTTTATAGCATAACTATTCCCGATAATTAGGAATACCGTGAAAATCGGTAACAGTACCCACTGCTGTAATTCTCGTTGAAACTAAACTATATGTCACTGCGTACCGCATAAAATTCGGCACACGTGGGAAGGCGTTTAGGGAAGAGATAAGTCAGAAGACTAGCCAAAGAGGTTGAATTTTCCTTTCGCTTTTGGGAGTTAAAGCAGAGGTGCGCGGTTTTCTTTATCCGTACATTCAATTCTCTTTTCCGCTGTTATTTCATGGGGCAAAAAGTTAATGGACTTTTTATTAACTTTTAAATTGTATATCCTATGAAAAAAAAATCGTTGGTTTACTTTTTCATTTTTTGGAACCTTATTTGCGGCAGTTCCCTTTTACAGGCACAACAAAGCAAAGAAACAGGCATAAAGCCCGATACGGTTCTTCTTAAAGCGGGCCAAAATGAAGAAATTATCGTTTCTGGATCTTTAATGTTTTACGACGATGGGGGACCCGCCAAAAAAATCAGTCCTCGTTTTAATGGGAAAATCACTTTCGTACCTGCTAAAGCGGGAGAAGTGATTTTAATTCGTTTCAAAACTTTTAAAACAACTACCAATTCCTCTCTATCCATATATAATGGGAACGATACCTTAGCGGAACATCAAAGCGGATCTTATTTTTATAAAAACATACCCCCTAAAATCGTCTCCTCGTCCAAAGACGGAAAACTATGCGTTCAGTTTATCAATAATGCCACCTCTACCTACAACAATGATAGCGGGTGGGAGGCAGAAGTAATATCTATACAACCTCAGCCTTTAAAAATCGCAGAAATTCATTGCACCCCCATAGACACTACTTCCTTTTTATTTTCCAATAGTGAAAATCACCAAGCTTTACACATAGAAGTACAAACTATAGGAGACACCGGCTGTATTGCCATCGATAAATTATCTTTCCGTATTCTCCAACGTCAATATCCAGGCTCTGTTGCAAGTGCTAAAACGTTTTTTCTTGGTCTTCATTCTTCTTTCGAACCGGAAACAGCTGGAGAAATGTTATTTGGGAAAGTGGACAATATATCCAAAGACACCTTGGAAATAGAAGGGAAAGCAGAGCTAAATTTAGAAAATACCTATCATTTTTATTTGGTTTACGACATAGGAAATGCACTACCTAAGGATACTATAGTAACTAAACTTCTAAGTTTAAAAGTAAAAGGAATAGAAAAACCTCTCTCTATTACCTCCGGGGAGAGCTCCCGTAATTTCGTAAAATCTGGGATACACGGAAATTTTATCATAGGTTCTTCCTCTAAGGCAAATTTTTCTTCCGTACAACAAGCCATAGATTCTTTAAAAAACGGGATAGACGGAAAAGTGATTTTACAAATAGAAGATGGTACTTACGATGGAAGTATAATTATTCCTAATATCCCTGGAAGTTCCTCCACCAATACCCTTAGCATTACTTCCTTAAATAAGAACGCAGAAAAAGTAATTTTTAGCAGCCAATATTTTTGGGTAAGTAGTTCGATATATGAAGGACTTTTCAATTTAGACGGAGCAAATTATATCACTCTTTCTCATCTTAGTTTTCAAGTACCAGCTGCCAAACAATTTCGTTCTCTCGTCTACATCTTCCACGCCAGCAGGCATACTATCCTCAGCCATTGTCGCTTTATAAGCGATTTGTCGACCGATACCTATGGCTGCACCATGCTAAAACTTACAGCCAACTCCTCGGATTTAAATCAAAATTCCGACTTTATTCAAGTATCCGATTCCTATTTTGAAGGGGGAAAAATAGGCATACAAATTGGAGGTAGCAGCACTGTTGGAACGCCAGTACATCAAGGAGTGGAAATTAAAAAATGCACACTGAAAAATCAGGGTACTAAAGGAATATATATTTCCACTGCAGAAGATATAAAAATTGCAGACAATATCATTATTAACAACGCTACCACGAAAAGCAATTATCAAGCAATGGATTTGTTTCGCGCATCGGGCTTGGTGAATATAAACAACAATCAAATAGAATTAGATATACCCTATTACGCTTATGGTATGTATTTACGTCCAGTATCCGGAACTATAGAAAATCCTGCTCGTATATACAACAATGCCATTAATTTCAAGCAAGTAAAAGCCAACTCCTATGGAATAGATTTAAATGGCGGGGACGCTTCTTTTCCCAATAAATTTATTGATTTTGCCTATAATACCGTGCGTATGGAAAATCAAACAGAGGTAAACAGTTGTGCTCTTCTATTTTTAGAAAAAAACACCTTTGCTAATAGCTTAACTTTTACCAATAATTTATTGCAAAATGTATGTGGTGGATATGTATATCGCATACAAAAAGACGAAGACTTAGCCCAATCTACTTTTGAAAACAATGGAGTATTTACCAGCAACACCACCACTTTTGCTTATGCAACTAAAGACATTGCTTCTTTTGAAGAATGGAAAACGCTCTCCAAAGAAAAACAATCTATAGTAGAAAAAGCAAATTTTATTACGCCCTCTTTTTGTGGACTTAAAACGAGTGGACACTTAAGAATAGCCAAACCTCTATCTTGGATTAATTTCGATCTATTAAATATGGAACGCCCCAATAACCATGCCACCATTGGTGCTTATGAATTTGATGAATTTTTAGATCAAAAACCCACTATGGATTCTCTTTATCCTATACTATCAAAAACGGAAGCTCATACGGCTAAATTCCTTGTAAAACTTAAGCAATCGGGATTATTATACTCTTTTATTAGCCAAGATTCCTCTCTATCTATTTCTAAGGATAGTATCTTAAAAAGTATTCCTACAGAAATAGCTAAAAACAAAGAAAGGGATATTCTTTTTGAAAATTTGCAGGCTCACACTACTTATTATGCCTATTTTCTCATCAAAAACCATATAGACACTCTCTCCAAAATAATTAGAAGCGCCCCATTTACCACCCAATATTTGCCATCCGGAATAGCTACCTTTGAAAACCTTAGCTTAGCGGCCGAATCTTTTTGGAGTGGTTCTAAGCCCACCTCTGTAAGCGATTTCTATAGTGGTTCTTTTGGGTTCACCAATAATTACAATGCAGAATATAACTCTTGGGATGGATTTGCCTACAGTAATATTTCCCTTTCTCATTACGATCCATCTATTGCTTACGATAATCAATACCGCTCTTGCACTGGAGGCGGAGCTCATCACTCCTCTACTTTTGCCATTGGCTACTCTTTCGGTCAAGCCCATATAGGGGTCTTAAACGATAGCAATGGAAGTAAAATATCGGGATGTTATTTAAGTAATAATACCATGCTATACCACACCGCTCTGAATGGAGATAGCTATGTTGGAGATCCTTTTCACCAAGGAGATTTTTTTGAAGTTATTTTTACAGGAATTAATCAAAAAGGCGACACCAATAAAGTAGAATATTACTTAGCCGATTATCGCAGTAGCGATAGTAATGAACATTATATACTTAATAGTTGGGAATGGGTCGACTTAAGTAGTTTAGATACCGTCAAAGACATTTATGTACAAGCCCACGGAAGTAGGCAAAATCAATGGGGAGAAACACTCCCATCTTATTTTTGCTTAGATGATTTTAATGCAAATTACGCTATCCAAGACAGTTCCAACATTAATTTAATTCCCAATCAAACGCAAGAAATAGCATTAGCTTCTTTATTTACTTTAAATGGAAAAGGAAATTTAAAAGTAGAAATTATAGAAAAAGGAAATCCCAATATTGCTAATTTATCGACCACCGAAAAGAATTTAAAAATAACTTCTTTTACTCGTGGAAACACCGATTTTATTATTAGAGGAACACAAAATGGGAAGAGCCTTTTTCTAAAATTAAAAATCACCGTAGAAACACATAGCACAGAGGATATTGCCACTTTTGAGGATTTGAATCTTTCTCCAGAAAGCTATTGGAATGGAAGTAAAGGTAGTGAAACCGGCTCCAATACTTTTTATAGCGGAGCCTTTAGTTTCAACAATCAATATACTGCACAATATGGCAATTGGAGCGGTTTTGCTTATAGTAACCAAAGTTCTTCGGATTTTGATCCGGCTTCATCCATCACCGAACAATATAGATCTGCTCCAGCAGGAGGCGCCTTAAATTCGGCTACTTTTGCCATAGGTTACGATGCAGGTATATATGCGGATCCTGCCGGTATACGCAGTATAAACGCCAAAGACCAAGTTTGGAAAGGATGTTATATTACCAACAGCGCCTGGTTGTACCACTCCGCTACCCAAGGAGATAATTATGCAGGGAAAGCCTTCTCTACTGGTGATTTTGTAAAATTAAATATATACGGCGTGAACCAAAAACACGACACCACGCAAATTCATTATTATTTAGCAGATTGTCGCTTAGAAGACACCAACGAACATTATGTATCCAAAACTTGGGAATGGGTGGATTTAAGTCCATTAGGAAAAGTAAACCAAATCTTTTTCCATATAGAATCTTCTCGTAACGATCCTGCTTACGGCAATAAAATGCCTGCCTATTTTTGCATAGATGAGGTAAACGCTAATTTTATAGTAAAAAAAGAATTCTCCGATTCTATTAACTTAGGACAAACTAAAGAAAGAACTTTAGCTTCTTTATTTACCTCCTTAAACGACAGTTTGGCTCCTATACATACTCAAGTAATGGAAATGGAAAACGCCAGTAATTTAAGAGTGGAAACCAAAGGGAAACATCTTCTATGGAAAGGCTTACAAAAAGGAGAAAACAACATACTAATACAAGGTACCCAAAAAGGAGTGCATGAATATATACGCCTTAAGGTAATTATTTCCGATAAAATAGCAGTAGAAGAATCGACCCAAGCTTGTGAATTATCGTTTTATCCGGTTCCCACCAAAAATGAATTATTTATCCGTACCAATATGGGAAGCTACCGTCTCGAAGTTTATTCGATGAGTGGTAAAAAGATCATGGAAAAACAAAATTTGCATTCCAGCTTGGAAAGCATAAATGTAAGAGCACTTGCCCCTGGTAATTATATAGTTAAAATTATTTCCAACACGCAAGTACTTACAAAACGGTTTGTAAAGATTCCTTAAAAGAGAAAAAAGGAATATTAGCGGAAATACGGAGCCGTTGTAATACACCTTAACCCTTCTTTTAGCTGAGTTTACCAACAGAATACGGACTGTTGGTAAATTCCAACCGTTATTGTTTTCCATTCAAAAACGCCCACCAAACCACCAACGCAAAACTTTTTTAATTTAAAAAGTACGAAATAGTTGGGAATTTGATGGGCGCTTTTTTTAATGCAAGCGGCCTTTAGAAGAGAGATATAAGATACCAACTCCCAAAAGAACAAAGGGAATGCTAAGAATTTGTCCCATATTCAACATATATTGCAATTCCCAAGGTTCCTGCACTTCTTTTACAAACTCTATAAGAAAACGCATTCCAAAACAAACTACTAAAAACCAACCAAAAATTTTTCCAGGAGGAACCACCCCACGCCGTTTCCAGTAATAAGTAAACAAACAAACAAAGAGTATAAAGTACGATATAGCTTCATAAATTTGAGTAGGGTGCTTAGGTAGAATTTCTCCGTTACGCACAAAGATCATTCCCCAAGGATAATCGGTTATTGTTCCATAAATTTCCGAATTAATTAAATTACCGGTTCGTATCCAAAGGCCCCCTAAGGCAACTACAATAACTACCCTATCTAACAAATACCAATAGGAAAGTTTATACTTTCGTGCAACCAACCACAAGGCAAATAAAATGGTAATTGCCGCTCCATGACTGGCCAAGCCCCCATCACGTATATATAAAATTTCTATGGGATGGGCTAAATAATAAGCAGGTTCATAAAAAAAACAATGACCAAGACGTGCTCCAATAATAACAGCAATAGCCACATACCAAAGCAGGGTATCCACTAAAGCTGGATTGCCCCCTTCCCGTTTAAGCATTTTATTTAAAATAAACCATCCGCTAGCAAAAGTTAAGGCGTATAAAACACCATACCAACGAATCTCCATACCCAATAACGAAAAAGCCACAGGGTCGGCATTCCACACAATGTAGTTTAACATATTTCTTTAAGTTCTAAAAGGAAATTTTTAATTTTAAGAAGACTTTCTCTCATCTGCATATTAGCTTGCTTTTCATCCAAAGGCTTATCTTTAAGTCTTTCCCGTGTTCCTTGTAAGGTATAGCCCTGTTCTTTTACTAAATGATATATTTGATGAAAATAATCAATATCTCGACGTGTAAAAAGACGGTTCCCTTTTTTATTTCTCTGAGGTTTTATAACCTCAAACTCTTTTTCCCAAAATCGAATTAAAGAAGGATTCACGCCAAACATATCGGCCACTTCTCCTATGGTATAAAATAATTTTTCCATACGCTTAAGATAAACTCTGATTTATTTCTCGAGATTTTTCCAATATCTTCAAGTATTCTTCCGGAGATACATCGATAAAGAAATAATAAACTGGATCTACTTTTTTTCCATTTACTATCACTTCATAGTGCAAATGAGAGCCGGTGGAATTTCCTGTACTTCCAACATAGCCAATAATATCGCCCCTTTTTACTTTCTGACCAGAATGAACAGCCACTTTACTCATATGACCATAAAGCGTTTTATACCCAAATCCATTATCTAACAAACAACAAATTCCATACCCAATTAAGTTTTTGGCATTAGCCCCTGCTACTTCCACCATTCCATCGCCAGTAGCATAAATAGGAGTACCCTTGGGAGCAGCAATATCAATGCCAGTATGCATAAGCAAAGCCTTAAATATAGGATGTGGTCGATAGCCAAAACCCGATACTACATGCCCCTCCTCTTTATTAATCGGAAAGATAGCCGGCATGGAACGTAAGCGTTCGTCTTTCTTTTTAGCCATGGCATAAATTTCATCTAAAGACTTAGACTGAGCATAGAGAGCCGTGGCCAAATGATCGGCTTTTTCCGAAGTTTCCACTATTAAATCGCCCATTTGATACTCGTTAAATTCAGAATAATTATTGCGCAAAACGGCACGATTGTATGGCGGTTCAGCATCAAAAATAATACGATATAAATTTTGATCTCTTTGTTGCACATCGCCTAATACTTCCGAAAGTTTATCCATTCGTTTACTCAGGTAACGATACTGGACTTGAGCAGCGTACAATTCGTTTTTTAATTTTTTTTCTTCCGGAGAGTTAAAAAAACTAAAAGATAGTATCATAGCTATTCCAAAAAAAACAAGCCCAACCAAGAAATACCCCAATAAATGAAGTATTCTTTGTTTAGCACTCACCTTTACCTTTTGTACTGAAAAAGAGGCAGTATCTAAATAGTAAATATCTTGTTTTTTCTTTTTTGCCATATTGTTTTTTAATCCCAATTATATGCTTTTCTACAATTCTTTTACATCAATATGCAAAGCTTGGAAGATAGAAAGAACCGCCTCTTTGAGACCTTGAATATTGGAACCTGTAGCGCTTGCATAGAAAGGCTGTCCACCTCCACTACCCTGCATCAAAACAGCCGCATTGCGAATAATAGTGGAGGCATTATATCCTTTTTTCACTAATTCATCTCCTATCATCAAATGTATAGATGGTTTCTTCTCTACTAAACCCGCTATAAGAAAAACACCATCCACTAAATCTTTACGGAAAGAAAAAGCCAAAGGTTTGCTTATTTCAGAGGGATATCCTTTAAAAATAAATATTACGGGGATCCCACTACGCATTTCCTTTGCTTCTAACCATTGCGCATGCAACTGTTCTATCCTTTCATTAAGCTGTTGTTCTATTTCCTTTTTTAGCTTAGTGTTGCCTTCTACCATTTTATTAATGCTTTGAATAACATTAGGACCGGTTTTCAGAATACCTCTAATTTCATGCAAGGTATCCACAATATTAAACAAATATTTTTCGGCCACCATTCCCGCCCCTGCCTCTATTCGCCTTACTCCCGCTGCAACAGCCCCTTCGCTAAAGATTTTAAAAATGCCTATTTCTCCTGTAGATTTTACATGGGTCCCCCCACAAAATTCCACCGAATTACCATAACAAATTACTCTAACATGATCTCCATATTTTTCGCTAAACAGGGCCATAGCACCCAATTTCCGAGCTTCTTCTATGGGAAGATTACGAAATTCCTGTAAGGGAATATTTTGTCGAATAATAGTATTAACCATCATTTCTACGGTTCTTAACTGTTCTTCCGTTACTTTCTGAAAATGAGAAAAATCGAAACGCAAGCAAATTTCACTTACTTGAGAACCTTTTTGTTCGACATGCGTACCCAAGACCTGACGAAGAGCATAGTGCATAAGATGGGTAGCCGTATGATTACAGGCTATCTGTTGCCTCATCTTTTTATCGATCACCGCCTTAAAAGAAGCTTTGGGATTAGTAGGCAAATGGGTCGCCCAATGAATAATAAGTTGATTTTCTTTTTGCGTATCTATGATATTTATTTTTTCACCAGTATCTCCAAATTCTATGTATCCCCTATCTCCCGACTGTCCACCAGATTCGGCATAAAAAGGCGTATGATTAAACACTAACTGATAAAGATCCTTCCCTTTTTTATTTACTTTTCGATAACGTAAAATTTCAGATTCTGTTTCCAAAAGATCGTATCCTACAAACTGAGATTCTCCCTGCTCTTGTACTACCACCCAGTCGTCGGAAATTACGGTAGCGGCATGGCGGGATCGCTCTTTTTGCATCTTCATTTCTGCCTCAAATTCTTCACAATTTACTTTTAATCCTTGTTCTTTTAATATAAGTTCTGTTAAATCGAAAGGAAATCCATAGGTATCGTAAAGGATAAAAGCATCGGTACCACTAAGAATATTTACTTTTTCTGCTATCGCTTTTTCAGAGAGTTGGCTCAAAAGACGAATGCCCGTTTCTAAAGTCTTTAAAAAAGCATTTTCTTCCTCTTCTATTACTTTTTCAATAAGATCTTTTTGCTTTACTATTTCAGGAAATTGTGCCCCCATTTGAGAACTTAGAACCGATACCATTTTATACATAAACGGCTCTTTAAAATGAAGGAAAGTATATCCGTAACGCACAGCTCTACGCAAAATGCGTCGAATAACATAGCCTGCTTTATTATTAGATGGTAATTGACCATCGGCAATAGCAAAAGTAACGGCACGTACATGATCCGATATAACTCTCATGGCTATATCTTTTTTCTCCTCTTGTCCGTACTGCAAGCCTGCTAAAGAAGCCAAATAAGTGAGGAGAGGTTGAAAAACATCGGTGTCGTAATTAGATTGCTTCCCTTGCAAAACCATGCAAAGACGCTCAAATCCCATTCCAGTATCTACGTGTTTGGCCGGTAATTCTTCGAGGTGTCCATCGGCTTTGCGATTATACTGCATAAATACCAAGTTCCATATTTCTATCACTTGGGGATGATCTTTATTTACTAAATCTTTGCCAGGTGTTTTTTTCTTTTCTTCTAAAGAACGTATATCCACATGAATTTCCGAGCAAGGGCCACAGGGTCCGGTATCCCCCATTTCCCAAAAATTATCTTTTTTATTGCCTAATAAAATTCTATCTTCGGCTATATAAGATTTCCAAAAGTTATAGGCTTCTTTATCTTCTCCTGTTCCATCACTTGTATCTCCGCCAAAAACGGTAACGTACAAACAAGAAGGATCCATCTTTACCGTTTCTGTAAGAAATTCCCAAGCCCAAGCTATAGCTTCTTTTTTAAAATAATCTCCAAAAGACCAATTGCCTAACATTTCAAACATGGTATGATGGTAAGTATCGTGCCCCACTTCTTCCAAATCATTATGTTTTCCAGATACTCTCAAACATTTCTGCGAATCGGCTACCCGTGCATAAGAAGAGCTTTGATTACCTAAAAAGATATCTTTAAATTGATTCATTCCGGCATTGGTAAACATTAAAGTTGGATCGTTTTTTACCACCATAGGAGCCGAAGAAACTATGTGATGTTGTTTATTTGCAAAAAAAGTTAAAAAAGCGGTCCTTATCGCCTGTGAGGTCATCTTATTGTTTGTGTTTTTGATATTATAACGGCTAAACTTTTCCCTATTTCTAAATTTAGGTGTTAGGCCAAACCTAAATTAGAAAGCTTAAGGCATTGCAGCCTCTTTTAATTTATACATTATGCCAAGCTGTAAAAATACTATTTTTTTCGTGCGCTTGCAAATAATAAGACTAAATATATGATTTATAACAACTAACAACTTCCAAAAGAGAATAAATCTCCATTATATTTTTAGGCAAATCTATAGATTTATGGCCTATATATTTCCGTGACCGGCAGATCCTATAAAAACGAAAATGCCCAGCAAAAGTCCATTTGTTTTATTACTAAAATTGAAGTAAATAGCTTAATTTTGCAAACAGAGAAAGTATCAAATAATTTTATAAGTTTTTTATAATATTCCTACTTTGAGACTTTCTTTCATTTTAAAACACCTACTATGCGTTCCCAATCCAAAAACACAAAACAAATAGAGCCAAAAAACAATACGGCACAAACGCTCACAACCGCTATACTTCCTACTAAAAAATCACCTACCCATCCCCTGTACACCAATAGGGAAATTGCGTGGCTATCTTTTAACGACCGTGTATTGTGCGAGGCAGCCGACCCAAGTAATCCTATTGTAGAAAGAATGATTTTTTTAGGTATTTTTTCGAGCAACAACGATGAGTTTTTTAGAGTAAGAGTAGCTTCTCTTAAACGCTTAGCGGCTAAGCAAAAAAACAGAATAGAATACCATGCCGATCCCATAGCCTTACTAAAAGAAATTCGTAAAATTGTAAATGATCAGTTGCGCCGCTTCGAAGAAATATTTGAATGGAATACGGAAGAATTGAAAAAACATCGTATTCATTTATTGGACGAATCTCAAATTTCCCCAGCACAAGGGCGCTATATCAAGTCTTATTTTCATCAACATGTGCGTCGCCATCTTTATCCGGTTTTTATGGAACGATTGCTAACCCACCGCAGTTTACGTGATAAATCTAATTTTTTAGCGGTCCAAATGTGGCATAAAGAGCAAGCCGAAGAAAAACAAGATATGATTATTGAAATTCCGGTAGATCGACTAAACCGTTTTTTAAAATTACCCGATAGAGGCAAACAACATTATGTTGTTTTATTAGATGATGTAATACGATATTGCCTTAGTGATATTTTTGCCCCTCTTGGCTATGATAGCTACCAAGCCTACACTTTTAAATTTATTCGAGATGCGGAATTGGATATTGAATTTTCTCAAGAGCAAGAAGAAAACGACGATTTTATAAATTATCTTTCCAAACAACTAAAAGACCGAAACCAATCGAATATTGTGCGTTTAGTACACGATGCAAAAATGCCGCCTATACTAATAAAACGCCTGCAAAAATTGTTTAATCTCTCGGATGCCGACACCTTTAATAGCGGCGGACGTTATCAAAACAAAAAAGATTTTACAGGATTTCCTCGTGATTTTGGAAACCCCAAATTACTATACCCTAAATTTGTACCACAAGATATAAGAGCGTTCCCTATTAGAACCAGCAAATTTGAAATTTTGCGCAAGCAAGATATTATGCTGCACTATCCCTACCAATCTTTTCAGCACATCATAGATTTAATCCGAGAAGCCTCAATGGATCCTCTTGTAAAATCTATAAAAATGACTATTTATCGTGTTGCTAAGGATTCCTCTATTATGAATGCCTTGATTAATGCGGCCAGAAATGGGAAAAAAGTATCTGTTTTTATGGAATTGATGGCCCGTTTCGATGAGGAAAACAATATTAATTGGGTAAAGCGTTTGGAGGTCGAGGGGGTAGAAGTCTATAAAATTATTCCTGGGGTGAAAGTACATGCAAAATTATTGCTAATAGAACGTAAAGAGAATGGAAAATCTCTGTTTTACGCTGCTGTGGGAACCGGAAACCCTAACGAATCGACTGCGAAACAATATATTGACATTCAACTACTCACATCTGATCCAAAAATTACTTTAGAAGTAAAAGAAGTATTTAAAACCATTGGAAATCCAGGTAATCCACACGATTACACCTACCACTCTCTTTTAGTTTCACCTCGTAATTTACGTTCGGGTTTTGAAGAGAGAATAGACCGAGAAATTGCTAATGCTAAGGCAGGAAAACCAGCATGGATGAAAATTTGCTTAAACAATTTAGCCGATGCGCATATGGTCGACAAATTATATGAAGCAGGAAAAGCAAAGGTAAAAATACAAATGATAGTTCGTGGTATTTGTATTTTAAAACCCGGTGTAAAAGGGCTAAGTGAAAATATTGAAGCAATAAGCATAGTAGATCGTTTTTTAGAACATACCAGGGTTTTTATTTTTTGCAATAACGAAAAGCCTGAATATTACATAGGTTCTGCCGATTGGATGACTCGAAATTTGGATCATCGTATAGAGGTCGATTGTCCTATTTACGATAAGGAAATACAAAATGATCTTTTCCAAATTATAAATTTGCAACTCATGGACAATACCCATGCCCGTAAACTTACATCCAAATACGAACATATTTACAAAACCGATGGACTTAAAAAACACAGGGTTCGCTCCCAAGGGGCTATATACCGCTATTTAAAAAAGAAATATAGTTAGATGTAATTTTCCCTATTATTGTCCCTGTAATTGTCGCACCACTAAGAGAATCGTAAGCATATATTATGGAAATTGTATTATTACTAAATGGCAAAACGGAAGAAAATTATTTGCAAGAGGGCATACAACTTTTTGAGCAAAGAATAGGCCGATACATACGATATGAAAGTAAAATAGTTCCAGCATTAAAAAATGCTAAAAACATGCCAATTGCTCAACAAAAAGAAAAAGAGGCAGAACTAATGGAAAAATATATAGAAAAAGCCGATTTTATAGTCCTTTTAGATGAAAGAGGAACCGAATATGGTTCTAAAGAATTTGCCAATTTTTTACAGAAACAAATGAACAAAGGAATACGCACGCTAATGTTTGTAGTTGGAGGCCCTTATGGCTTTTCCGAAAGTGTATATGCTAAAGCACAGGAAAAAATTTCACTTTCTCGCATGACTTTCTCTCACCAAATGATACGACTTTTATTTACCGAGCAACTCTATCGCGGCTTCAGTATTTTAAAAGGAGAACCTTATCATAACGAATAGGGAGTAATTACAATCTTACTTCTAAGAAGCTGTTTTAATTTGTATCAATAATTTTGTTAAGCATTAGAAGCTTTTTTAATTTAATTGATAAAATATGTTATGCAGTATTTTTTCGATGATTGTTGCGTCCCAATTGAGGTGCATAGCGTTGTCAATACAACGAAATCGACTCGGGGAAAAG
>JAVVTR010000011.1:0-61734 GCA_036653535.1 Bacteroidales bacterium
CGAACGGCATGCGTGGTGGTGTGAGAGGTCGAAAATTAAAGTAGGAGAAAACTACTTTAATTTTCTCCTACTCGATTTTCCGCTCTTCCTTTCCACGTCTTACTTCATTAACCTTTTTTATATTTATTTAAACTTATTTAAGACGATTTTTGACGTATTTTGTCCCGTATGAATAAGTTTAAAAATAAAAAACAATTTATCTTCTATCTATTCTTCTTTTTGTTAGCCTGTATTCGATTTAATGTTCATTATCTACATGCGGCAAATAGTAGACTATCTCCTTTTAGTAGTCTTTCTTCTTTCTTTTTCGAAATGGAAAGCGTTTCTTCCCAAGAAAATTTAATAGCGGCAAGCTTAAATTCTTTGCAAAGTAGATCTACTAAAAACGAAATTCCTCCCATAAGTTCTAATGCTTCTTTTCATGGGAGAATTGCTTTTTACAATGTAGAAAATCTCTTTGATTATTTTCACGACACTACTAAAAAGGATAAGGATTTTACCCCCATGGGACTTAAGGCCTGGGGAAAGAAGAAATATGAGCAGAAATGTATTAATCTTTTTAAAGTAATCTCGGATTTAAATTCTCAAAATTCATTAATAGCTATTGGTTTAGCGGAAGTTGAAAATGATAAAGTTCTTAGAGATTTAATTTTAGGAACTCCGCTGAGGTATGAAAAATATGCTTTTATTCATTATGAATCGGCCGATCCACGAGGGATAGACGTAGCTTTTTTGTACGACTCTTCTTGTTTGCATATTATAGAATCTTGCGCCATTCCTATAATTTATCCATTAGATACCCTATCTTATACTCGGGATATTCTCTATGTAAAAGCACGTTTGTTTTTGAAAAGGCCAACTATCAAGTCCCCTTCTGTAGAAAGACTTTCTTGCATAGAGAAAAGCTCTTCTACAGAATTCCCTTTTCCCAAAGAAGAACAGTCTAAAATCTCTAATATAGATACTATACATTTTTTTGTTCTTCATTTTCCATCTAAATATGCAGGGGCCTTAAGTACCGATTATAAAAGGAGACAGGCGGGATTTACTTTGCGCTCTGCTATGGATAGTATTTCTAAAAAAGATCCTAAGGCTTCTATTATTGTTATGGGAGATTTTAATGGAGAACCTCAAGAGGAATCTCTTCGGGAAAGTATTGGCTTTGATTGTATTTCTGATATATCGAAGGAGAGTACCTATCTGAATTTAATGTGTTCCTTCCAAGGCAAAGAGGGAAGTAATAAATTTCACGAAAGCTGGAGTATTATTGATCATTTTATCATTAATAAAAGTTTGTTGGAGCATATTCGCTTTCGGGCTGCATATCTTTTCAAGCCGTCTTATCTGCTGATGCCGGATCCAACGTATTTGGGTCAAAAAACATTTAGAACTTTTTATGGCCCCAAATACTTAGGTGGATATAGCGATCATTTGCCTATTTATTTAGATTTGGAAATGAAGCAAGAAGAAAAAAACTTAGAGAAAAAATAACTTATCTTTGCATTTTCCTAATACAATAGGGAAGTGTCCATTAAGGCCACCATAGAAATAAATTTAAACTCAAATTAGATATTCATATATGGTAAGCGAGGAAGATTATATGCGCCGATGTTTTGCTTTGGCAAAGAAAGGACAGGGTTGTGTAAGTCCTAATCCCATGGTAGGAAGTGTGTTGGTTTACGATCAACGTATTATAGGAGAGGGCTTTCATCATGCTTATGGCCAGGGGCATGCCGAAGTGAATGCGATTGCCTCTGTAGGAAAGGATTTCGACTTATTGAAAAAGTGTACGTTGTATGTTAATTTGGAACCTTGTTCTCACTATGGAAAAACACCCCCTTGTGCCGAAAAGATAATAGCATGTGGTATTCCTAAGGTGGTACTTAGTTGTGCAGATCCTAACGATAAGGTTAATGGGAAAGGAGTGCAGCTTTTACGAATGGCGGGAGTGGAAGTAAAAGAGCATGTCTTAGAACAGGAGGGCCGTAATTTAAACCGAAGATTTTTTACCTATGTGGAAAAAAAACGACCTTATATTATAGTAAAATGGGCGCAGAGTATAGATGGTTTTATAGCTCCTTGGTCTTTGCAAAGCGAGAGTGTTTCGGTTCCACAGGGCTCTTATCCTATTACGGATTATAAATTGAGCATAGTAAATCATAGTTATCGTGCGCAGGAAGATGCTATTATGGTAGGAACTCAAACGTTGATAAACGATAATCCTTGTCTGAATATTCGTGATTATGCGGGAAAAAATCCTATTCGTATAACTTGGGATCTTCATGCTCGGCTTCCTTGGAATTTACATTTTTTCGATGGATCTCAACCCAGTTTTTTAGTAGTGAATGCCAAGGATGCAGAGCGTTATTCGGATTTAGAAAAAGGGAAGCTGACCCATAAAGTAGAATTGTTGAAAATAGATTTGGATTCTGAGATTTCTCCATTACAACAAGTTTTATCTTTACTATATCAAGCGAAGGTTTCTTCTCTTATTGTGGAGGGTGGGCAAAAACTAATTAATGCTTTTATATTGGAAAATTTATGGGATGAGGCTCGTGTCTTTACTTCTTTGCAAGCTTTGGGTAGTGGATATAATGCCCCAAGCCTACCTCCTACTAATAAAGGGAATGCGGGATGTACACAAATGGTGGGAACACAATTTATACGCCTGCTTAAGAATGGATCGCAGGCATTATAACAAGCTTATCGCAAGTTTACAATAAGCTCATAACAAGTTTGTTACAAGCTTATCGTAAGTTTATCGCAAGTTTACAAGCAGTTTGTTGCAAGTAGAAGCCAAGAAATTATGGGGAACAAGTTCTCGATGGTGCAGTATTCCGATATGCTCCCTTTCTTCCTTTCCTTTTTTTCTTCCCGATTTTGTATCCAAGTCGTTGTTTTACTCCGTATTTTAATTTCATTTTATGGTACAAGGCTTTTATTATTCTACTATTTTTGGACGTATTGGTATAGCAGAAACAGATTCTGCTATCTCCCATTTGTTTTTTGCTAATACGGTCAAACCAGCTGCTTTTGTAGAGGTAGAAACTCCCTTATTACGGCAAGCGGCCGTTGAATTGGAGGAGTATTTCTCCGGCAAACGTTTTTCTTTTGAGCTTCCGTTAAATCCACCAGGGACTTATTTTCAGCAGAAAGTATGGAAAGAATTACTTCGTATTCCGTATGGACAAACAAAAACTTATCAGCAAATTGCTAAAGCTATTGGAAATATTAAGGCGTGTCGTGCGGTTGGAATGGCCAACCATCTCAATCCTATTCCTATTTTTATTCCATGTCATCGGGTTATTGGAGCGGGTGGGGAAATAAAAGGCTATGCGGGTGGACTCGCTTTTAAAGAGGCTTTATTACGTTTGGAAAGGGAAGGAACCTATGTTTAGCCTGCTCTTTCCTTGTTTTCTACAAAACCCTTTGCAAAGGCCAGTGTTTTTGCAAATACAAGTAATTTTATAACTTCTATTATTAGGAATTTCTTATCTTTGCTTTCGTGTAAAAAAAGTTAAAAAAATTGTTGGATGAAAAGGGGATTAAAATACATAGGGCTTCTACTCCATTTGGGAATGATGGGAATTGGTGTTTCCTCTAATCTTATGGCTCAAGTAAGAGTAAATAACACGGTGGTGGATACTATTTTCCCATCTATTCGTACAGAGAAAGTACAATCTATGGAAATTAGGAAAAACCAAGTAAATGAATTATTGGTTAAAAATTCGTCTTTGGATTTACTTTCTTTAAAAAACAGAGTGGGGGTTTTGGATCAAGTGTCGCTATTAGAAGTCCCCAATCAAGGTAATTTTACTACTATAGTTTTAGAGGGATATGCGTTTACCAATAAGATAGGAGAGCCTCGGCTTCCTCAGAAAATAAAACTAATAGAAGTTCCACAAAATGCGGAAATACAAATAATTTATATTCGCACAAAATACAAAGACCTGCCTTTATCTAAAAAAGGTTTTTCTGCTCCTTTATATCCGCTTCAACCACCTATCCCTAAAAATGCTGAGAAAGCTCCCTCTTTTGTTTGTCATTCCGATGCCTATAGCCGTAACGACTTTGGTTCGTCCACGGATTTGGTAAAAGTAGAAATGTTGGGAGAATCTCGTGGGACCCGACTTGCTAAGTTAATTATATCGCCCATTCAATATAATCCAACAACCAATACCTTAAGAGTTTATACTATTTTAGATTTTGAGGTGGAATTTAAAAATGCCGATTGGAAATCTACTCAAAAAAGAAAAGAAGTGTATCATTCTGCTGCTTTTGATAAGGTAAATAAACAAAGCATTAACCCCTTATATTTTACTCCAAGTTCGTTACCGGCAATATCAAAGACCTCTTCCTCTTCTGCCTCCGCCTCTAAACGCCACACTAAGACTATCCAAAAGGGAAATACCGAGCGCCCAAAAGAGTCTCTTGCTGTGGCCGATCAGCGCCCTTTGCGATATGTTATTCTTGCCGATGAAATGTTCAGAGATTCTCTTCAGCCTTTTATCGCATGGAAAACCATCCAAGGATTCGATGTTGTTCAGCTTTACACTTCCGATTCTATGGTAGGGAAAACCAATACCTCCATTCGTGCCTGTTTAAAGCAGTTGTACGATCAAGCAA
The DNA here is from genome assembly GCA_036653535.1 of Bacteroidales bacterium. Classification (GTDB taxonomy): domain Bacteria; phylum Bacteroidota; class Bacteroidia; order Bacteroidales; family P3; genus JAVVTR01. The sequence goes on from JAVVTR010000011.1 coordinate 4,627, forward strand.
ATGATTTAGTTCCGGCTCCTTCTTTTTTGCTAATTGTAGGCGATACCAAGCAAATTCCCCCTTTTAATAGTCGGCTAATGTCGGGATATAACGCTCATATTACCGATTTATATTACGGCGAATATACCGATGATATTTTGCCCGATTTATATTACGGTCGTTTTTCTGCGAACACCGTAGAGGAACTTATGCCACAGATCTACAAGACAATAAGTATGGGTAATATAAATATATCGGAGGCCGCTTTTTTGGATACGACCATTCTTATTGCTGGATATGATAAAAGTTATGGCGATAGTCATCTTAATACACAGGTTAATTATTTGAAAAACAATTATTTTAATAATTCTCTTGGCATATTTTGTTGGAGTTATCCTTTTTTGGATGCTCGCACAAAAGCCAATGAAATTATAGAAAAAATTAGCAATGGGAATTCTATTATATGCTATACTGCTCACGGAAATGTAGATCGTTGGTCAGAACCAACTATTAGCATAGAATCCCTTAAACGGGTAAACAACAAGAATAAATATCCTCTAATGATAGGAAATTGTTGCTTAACCGGCAAGTTTGATAAAACTTGTTTTGGAGAAGAACTTTTACGACAAAAAGATAAAGGAGCTGTAGTGTATATAGGGGGAACCAACGACACTTATTTTGATGAGGATTTTTACTGGTCGGTAGGTTATACGAGTGCCCTCACCGATGCAGGTTCCATCTCTTCCAAAAGTTACACCTACAATAATACCAGTTTAGGGGCCTTTGATTGCTTCTTTCATACCCATGGAGAGCCTTTTGAGCAATGGGCACGTTCGGTAGGAGAAATAGAGTATAGTGGGAATATGGCGGTGGTTTTGTCCAATTCGTTTTTATCCGATTATTATTGGGAAGTTTATCAAATTTTTGGAGATCCATCTTTTATGCCCTATAAAACGAAACCTCCTATAGTAAAAGTAAAGCATGAACCACAAATTTCCAATTATGCTTCTTCTTTTTGTGTCCAAACAGAAGCTTTTGCACAAGTGGCCATTACGCGAGATTCTGTTATTTTTGGAGTAGCTATTGCCGATACTTTCGGGGTGGCAGAAGTGCATTTTATGGATTATATAGATACTATTCCGCTTACCTTATGTGTAAGTAATCAGTTTAGGGCTCCCTATATTACCACCTTAGAGGTAATTCCTCCCAGCGACAAATATTTACAACTTTTACCTACTACCACCATAGGTTTATCGGATCAAGCCGTTACTAGGCTTTCCTACGGTATGGATTACGATGTTCATCTTTTGTTAAATAATGTAGGAAAGAAAACGGTAAATAGTTTTACGGTAGAATTTTTTTCCAATAGTCCTTATTTTCGTTCGTGTTTTACAAAATATGAGGGGATGGGACCCATTAAACCTGCCGACACCTTTGCCTTAAAAGATCCTTTGAAATTTCACATTTCTGCCGATATTCCCAATAATACGCAGATAGAATATATTATTCGTGTTATTATGGACAACGACAGCACTAACCTATTAAAGAAGAAGCAAAAATTTTTAGTTTTATCGCCCGTTCTTTCCTTGGATACTTTTATGGTAGACGACTCTTTCGGGCTTTACCCTAATGGAGTTTTAGATAATGGAGAAGTAGTAAAAGGTCGATTGAAAATTACCAATGTGGGGGGAGCTCCTTGTTTAAATCCCCAACTTAAAATACGTTCCGATAAGGAATATTATTTGAATTTACCCCAAAAGGAGCAGCATATAGGCGATATAGTGGTAGGGGAAACGAAAGAGATTGTTTTTGATTATAGCGCCAAAGATACAGGAACTTATTACGATATATATACCCTCTTTTTCGATTTTGAAAGCAAAACAAGGCAAGAAAAGGTTCAAACTAAATCCTATATTTCACCAGTGGTAGAAACCTTTGAAACCGGAAATTTTACGTTTGTAAATTGGGATATGAAATTTTCGGATTGGCGTATAGCAGAGGATACCGTTTATGAAGGGAAATACAGTGTTTGTAGCGCTCCTATGTTCGATTACGATACCAGTTTATTGACAATACAGGTAGAAGTGCCTATAGACGATATTCTCAGTTTCTACTATAAGACCTCTACCGAGTGTATTAATATGGTTTATGGAGACTTTCTTTGTTTTTTTATAGATGGAGTTCGTTTAGGACGTTGGGCAGGAGAACAGCCTTGGAGTTTTGTTTCTTATCCCGTGAAAGCCGGTAAACACAGCCTTTCGTGGATGTATATCAAAGATGAAAGAGATAAAATGGGACAAGATAAGGTTTGGTTAGATTTTATTCGTTTGCCTATAGGTTCCAAAGCTCCCATAAATCCAGTAGCTAACCAAGAGAAGACTTGTATAGAAGAGCAATCCACGCTTAGTTTGCTCACGGCATCTTCGAATGAGATAAGTATAAAGTTTAATTTACGAGCTCCTGCCGAGGGTTGTTTGTATTTGGTGAATATCTTAGGAGAGAGGGTTCGTTTGCTGTCTTCTAATTTATCGTTGCCCATCGGCCTCTCTTCCCAAAGTTTTCCTTTTCATGAACTAAAACCGGGCATGTATATCTGTGTATGGGAAGGCTATACTATCCAAGGGAACCATAAGCTACCAATGCTGAATATCTTGAAAATAGTATTGAAATAGGTGCGTTCTAATACAAAACCGTTCTCCTTATACTTCTAATATTAAAAAAATGAGGGTGTGTCAAAACCCTCTTTTTAACAAAACCACCCCTGCTACAGACCTCTGTGGCAGAGGTGGTTTTCATATTTTTGGTGTTTTGGCACACCCTCATTTAATGTTTTATTACCAAACAAAGGAGAGGCTTAAAGGGCGGGTTTTTGGTTTTTGTTTACGAGAATAATGTTGTATCTTTGCGCACTCAAAAAGAAAAATAAATAGTATGACAACGTTTTTTAAATTTGCATCTGTGACCAAGAAAATAACCTTAGCTATTGTGGGGGTTTTCTTGATGATTTTTTTGTTGGTACACGCAGGCATTAATTTGTGTTTGCTTCGTGGGGATGAAGGCGTTTGGTTTAGAGCCGCCGCTCATTTTATGGGAACGAATTACATTGTAAAAGTGTTTGAAATCGTTCTTTTTGCTGCCTTTTTTGTACACATTATTTTGGCTCTTATTTTGCAATTTCAAAATTGGCGTGCTCGTCCCGTGGCTTACAAAGTGGCCAATCGTTCGGCTACTCGCCTAGGTTCTAAATACATGATTTATACCGGTATTTTAGTTGCTATTTTCCTTTGTATTCATATGATGAATTTCTACTTTGTAAAATTAGGATGGGCGGAAGGCAAATATATAGTTAAAATAGAAGATATCACTAAGGCGGATCCGGCTGTTTTGCAACAAAATCAGGACGCATTGGTTAGTATGTTTCAAAACACCAATCCCGAAACACAATCCATGCAGCAATTTAAAGAAGAAGCCGACAATGTAAGCAAAGCACAAATCACCAAGGTTTTTGGTACTCAATTTAAGGCCTATGAACCGGATTTTTATAACATGGCTCGTCAGTTGTTCAAAAATACCTTTTATTCCCTTTTGTATATAGTCCTTATCTTTGCTTTGGGAATACATCTCAATCATGCCTTTTCTTCTGCCTTTCAAACCATAGGTTGGAACCATCCAAAATATACGCCGTTTATTAATGGCTTTGGAACCGGATATGCCATTGTAATAACGCTTATGTTCTGTATTATTCCCGTTTGGTTCCTCATTTATTAACCTGCAAAAAAACAAGAGATATGAATATTTTGGATTCTAAAGTTCCTTCGGGTCCTCTATCTGAAAAATGGACAAATTATAAAAACGAGCAACATTTGGTAAATCCGGCCAATAAGAGAAAATTGGACGTGATTGTAGTGGGAACCGGACTTGCCGGAGCTTCTGCTGCAGCCAGTTTAGGAGCTATGGGTTTTAATGTTAAGATATTTTGCATTTCCGACTCCCCCCGTCGTGCACACTCTATTGCCGCACAGGGAGGAATTAATGCAGCAAAAAATTACCAAAACGATGGCGATAGTATTTATCGTTTATTCTACGATACTATCAAAGGCGGTGATTATCGTTCGAGAGAAGCCAATGTATATCGTTTATCAGAAGTAAGTAATTCTATCATCGATCAATGTGTAGCCCAAGGGGTTCCTTTTGCTCGTGATTATGCTGGATATTTAGACAACCGCTCTTTTGGTGGGGCTCAGGTTTCCCGTACATTCTATGCTCGTGGTCAAACCGGACAGCAATTATTGATAGGCGCTTATGGCGCTCTTAGTAATGAAATAGCCAAAGGAAGTGTAGAACTTTACCAACGTCGTGAAATGTTAGATGTAGTGGTAAAAGACGATCATGCTTGTGGTATTATTTGTCGTAACCTTATTAGTGGAGAAATTGAGCGTTATGCAGCCCATGCTGTATTATTGGCTACTGGGGGTTATGGTAATGTTTATTTCCTTTCTACCAATGCTATGAACTCTAATGGTAGTGCCGCTTGGAGAGCATACAAAAAAGGTGCTTTTTTTGCCAATCCTTGTTTTACGCAAATTCATCCCACTTGTATTCCAGTGCACGGAGAATATCAGTCTAAACTTACGCTTATGAGTGAAAGCTTACGTAATGATGGACGTATTTGGGTGCCGAAAATAAAAGAAGATGCCGAAAAGATACGAAAAGGAGAATTAAAGCCCACCGATATTCCCGAAGAAAAGAGAGATTATTATTTAGAGCGTCGTTATCCGGCTTTCGGAAATTTAGTACCCCGTGATGTGGCTTCCCGTGCGGCTAAGGAACGTTGTGATGCCGGTTTTGGAGTTGCAACCACTGGTTTGGCTGTCTACTTAGATTTTGCAGATGCTATCCAGCGTTTAGGACGACATAAGATAGAAGAACGTTATGGTAATTTGTTTCAAATGTACCAAAAAATTACGGATGCCAATCCTTATGAAACCCCTATGATGATTTATCCTGCAGTGCATTATACTATGGGAGGTCTTTGGGTGGATTATGAATTACAGACCACTTTAAAAGGTTTGTTTGCTTTAGGAGAAGCCAACTTCTCCGACCACGGAGCCAATCGTCTTGGAGCTTCTGCTTTGATGCAAGGGCTTTCGGATGGTTACTTTGTAATTCCTTATACACTACAAAACAATCTTGCCTCTCATATTGGAGATGGACATTTACCTACCAACACCCCTGAATTTGACCAGGCGGAAGCGCAGGTAAAAGAACGCATAAATAAAATACTTAATATAAAAGGTCAAATTTCTGTAGATACTTTTCATCGACGCCTTGGTCACATTATGTGGGAAGGAGTTGGTATGGGAAGAACGACCAAGAATTTAGAGTGGGCTATTGAAGAAATACAAAAACTTCGTGCTGAGTTTTGGAAAGAGGTGAAAGTAGTGGGAACCGCCAATGAGATGAATCCCGAATTGGAAAAAGCATTACGTTTGGCCGATTTCTTAGAAATGGGCGAGTTAATGGCTCGGGATGCTTTGCAAAGAGAAGAATCCTGTGGAGGACATTTCCGAGAAGAGCATCAAACTCCAGAGGGAGAAGCCTTGCGGGATGATAAACACTTTATGAACGTGAGTGCATGGGAATATACAGGCGATGAGCAAGTGCCGGAGCATCATGAAGAAAAATTAGATTATGAAAATATTAAGGTGGCTGCCCGTAATTATAAGTAGCCGTAAGCTTAAAACAGGGAGTATAAAACTATACTTTTTCTCCGACCTAAGGTATTGGCTTATCAACGAGAAAACTTTAGTTTTAGAAAGCGGTAATTAGATTCTGCTAAAAAGAATCTGAGATTTTTTGCTTTTTAATAATAATTTTAAAAATTTTGAGAAATGGATTTTACATTAAAAATATGGCGCCAAAGTGCTCCTAAAGCCAAAGGAAAATTTGAAACTTATCCAATTAGTGATATTTCTCCAGACTGTTCTTTTTTGGAAATGATAGATATTCTCAATGAATCCATGGTGAAAAGAGGGGTAGAACCTATTTGTTTTGATCATGATTGTAGGGAAGGTATTTGTGGCATGTGTAGTTTGTATATTAATGGACATCCTCATGGTCCCGATAGTCAAATAACTACTTGCCAATTACATATGCGTAAATTTAAAAGTGGCGATACTATATGGATTGAACCTTGGCGTTCGGCAGCTTTTCCGGTTATCAAGGATTTAGTAGTAGATCGTCATGCTTTTGATAAAATAGTACAGGCAGGAGGTTATATTTCTGCTACTACCGGTGGTGTTCCGGATGCCAATAGCATACCTATTCCAAAACAAGATGCTGATACTGCTATGGATGCTGCAGCTTGTATAGGTTGCGGGGCTTGTGTAGCGGCTTGTAAAAATGCCTCCGCTATGTTATTCGTTTCTGCCAAAGTTTCTCATTTCGCTCATTTACCTCAGGGGAAAGTAGAAGCGGCAAAGCGGGTAGAAAGAATGGTTGCCAAAATGGATGAATTAGGTTTCGGAAATTGTACTAATACAGGAGCTTGCGAGGCAGAATGTCCTAAAAGTATAAAGATAGAGCATATAGCCAAGTTAAATCGAGAATTTATTTGTGCTAAGCTTGGATAGGCAGTATTCTTTCTTGAAAAGATCCATAGAAAGAACTAAGCTGCACCCTTTCCGCTATTTCTTTATTCCTTAATTTTAAAACGCTAAATTTAATAGGTAAAAGGGTTTTAAAATCCAATAAAATCTTGTATTTGGCTTTTGTCAATGGTTTCAAACAATATTACAGTAAGGGACTTAGAAAATGACTTTAGATCAACTTACACAAGGACAAAAAGCGGTAATTCTTAAGATTAAGGGTAGGGGGGCGTTTCGTCATCGTATCATAGAAATGGGCTTTGTTAAGGGGCAAGAAGTTTCCGTTTTGAGATTTGCCCCGATGAAAGACCCGGTAGAATTCCGTATTTTAGGTAGTGAAATATCCTTGCGGCGTAGTGAAGCTGCCTTAATTGAAATAAATTTACTCTCTTCCACAGAAAACGCTATTTCTAATAGCGTTGATTGTCTTACCGATAAAGAGGAATCCTCTTTTGAGAAAGAGGGAGCCGAATCTCAAGAAGAACCTTCTCCCAATTTCAAGAGAAACGGGTACAAATCTCCTTTTTCTATTTTTTCTCAAAAGATTTCTACTTCTCAAAAAGTTTCTGCTTCTAAAAAAACTTCGGATATTCTTTCTGCTGCAGTAACAGCTGCTACTACTCAAAATTCCTCTTCCACCTCTTTACCATTTCCGGTTATAGAGGTTTGTATGGTTGGCAATCCCAATGCTGGAAAAACCTCTCTTTACAATGCTCTTTCCGGCGAATTTGAACATGTTGGGAATTATAGCGGGGTTACGGTCGATGCTAAAACCGTGCGTTTCCCCTATCAAGACTATATTATAGAACTTACCGATTTACCAGGAAGTTACTCTTTTTCGCCTTACTCTCCGGAAGAAAGTTTTGTAAGAGATCAATTGCTAAATAAAAAGCCGGATGTAATTATCAATGTGGTAGATGCCTCTAATTTGGAACGCAATCTTTATCTTACTACCCAACTTATTGATATGGATTTTAAAGTGGTGATCGCTTTAAATATGTATGATGAGTTTACTAAAAAGGGAGATCTTTTAGATTATGAATTGTTGGGTAAATTAATGGGTATGCCCGTTATTCCAACCATTGCTTCCAAAAGAAAAGGCATACACGAGCTTTTAACGGTGGTTACCGAGGTTTTTAACGAGAAAAATCCAACTATTCGTCATACTCATATTCCTTATTTGGAGGAAGTAGAAAATAGCTTGCGTAAAATCCAAGATAAGATATGGAAAGACCCTAAATTTGTAGATATATATTCCTCTCGTTTTTTGGCGATTAAGTTATTGGAAAAAGACGTACAGGTTGTTCAAAAATTAGATTGCTTGCAAGAGGTAGAACCTATTCTACAAATAGCTAAATTAGAAGGCGAGCGCTTGCAAATGCTCTACAAAGAAGATGCCGACCATTTGATGGCCGAATTTCGATACGCCTTTATTCGAGGAGCTCTCAAAGAATGTTATAAACCTGCCGGTACTTGGGGTGCTTCTACCTCTTCAAAAGAAAAGAATTCCACTTCTCCCATAACTACAAAACAAAGTGTTACAGATAGGATAGATAGTATTTTAATTCATAAAATATGGGGTTTCCCTATTTTTTTGATATTTCTTTGGATAATGTTTCAAACTACTTTTCTATTGGGAAGCTACCCAGTGGAGTGGATTGATATGGGAGTAGGAAAATTAAGTAGTTATTTGCATGTGGTTATGTATGATAGCATGCTAAAGGATGTTCTTTTGGATGGGATTTTGCGAGGAATAGGAGGGGTAATTATTTTCCTTCCCAACATATTAATACTCTTTTCTTTTATAGCTTTTATGGAAGCAACTGGTTATATGGCTAGAGTCGCATTTATTATGGATAAGCTAATGCACACCATAGGATTACATGGAAAATCTTTCATCCCTCTTATTATTGGTTTTGGTTGTAATGTGCCTGCGGTTATGGCTACGCGGACTATAGAAAATCGCAAAGATCGTATCCTTACTATGTTAATTGTTCCTTTTATGTCGTGTAGTGCTCGACTTCCCATTTATATATTATTAGTGGGTGCTTTCTTTCAAGCCTATGCAGGTACGGTTATTTTTCTTATTTATATAGTGGGTATAATATTTTCTATTTTATCGGCTTTGCTTTTTCGTTTTACCCTTTTGCCCTCTACCGAAAGCCCTTTTGTAATGGAGATGCCGCCTTATCGTTGGCCTACAACCCGTTCTGTGTTTCGCAATTTATGGGTTAAAACCACGCAATATTTACGAAAAATGGGAGGTATTATTCTTATTGCTTCCATTCTTATTTGGGCCTTGGGTTATTTTCCCATACATCCCCAGCCTATAGCCCCCGAAGTACAGTTGGAGCAATCGTATTTGGGAACCATAGGCAAATGGATGGAACCCATAATAAAACCCCTTGGATTCGATTGGAAAATGGGAATTAGTCTCTTGGCTGGAATATCGGCCAAAGAGGTGGTAGTTAGTACTATGAGTGTAATGATGGATGCTGAAACAGCTTTTACGCCATTAACGGCTATTTCTTTTTTAGCTTTTGTTTTGTTATATTTCCCTTGTATAGCCGTGTTTGCAGCGGTGCATAAAGAAAGTGGAAGTTGGAAATGGCCTATTTTTATGGCTTTATATACTATCTCTTTGGCATGGTTAGTTTCTTTTCTTATTTTTCAGATAGGTTCGTTTTTGTAAAGAAAATTACCTACTAGCAAAGGCAAGGTTTTATAGGGAAGGTGTCTGTTTCCTTAGAATTTATTATCTTTGTGCCTCCGATTTAGCAAAATAAAAAAAATAAAATATCAAAAACATGTTTGATAAGAAAATATACATGGCTCGTAGAGCCCAATTGAAAAAGGATTTAAAAGGAGGTATTGTAATTTTACCGGCCAACGAAGAAGCTTCTTGTAACTATGCCGACAATACTTACCCTTTCCGTCAAGATAGTAATTTCTTGTATTTCTTCGGTCTACAGCAAGCAGATATGGTTGGTGTTTTAGATTTAGATTCCGATACCGATTGGATTTATGCCGATGATCTCACTATGGACGATATTATTTGGATGGGTCATCTTCCTACGGTACAAGAAACTGCTGCCAGTGTAGGTGTTACCAATGTTGGTCCTATTAAAGATTTGGTGGATTTGCTCCATAAAGCCACTTTAAGTCGGAGAAAAGTTCATTTTGTGAGTCCCTACCGTATGAGAATAGCCGTTAAGCTATCCGCATGGTTGTCGTTTCCCCTTGCAAAAATAAAAGAGAACCAATCGGTTGATCTCATTAATGCCATTATAAGTCAGCGTTCTATTAAAGGACGGGAAGAAATTCAGGAAATAGAGCAGGCTATGTTGGTGGCTCATCAAATGCACACCTTAGCCATGCGTATGTGTAAACCTGGAACATACGAATATCAAATAGCCGGAGCAATGGAAGGGGTAGCTCTTTCGCATTATGGAAGCATGTCGTTTCCCGCTATTGTTTCTATGAATGGGCAAACATTGCATAATCACGATCATAGCAAAATTCTAAAAGAAGGTCGCATGATGGTGGCCGATGTAGGGGCCGAAGTTCATAGCCATTACTGTTCCGATGTTACTCGCACTACACCAGTAGGGGGTAAATTTAATTCACGACAAAAAGATATTTACGAAGTGGTATTAAAGGCTAATACCACTACCATAGAAACCCTCAAGCCGGGTCTTCCTTATCGCGATTATCATATAGAAGCTTGCAAAATAATAGCCAACGGCTTAAAAGACTTGGGTATTATGAAAGGCGATATAGACGAAGCCGTTAGCTTGGGTGCCCATGCGATGTTTATGCCTCATGGATTAGGTCACATGATGGGATTGGATGTGCATGATATGGAAAATATGGGTGAAAATTTGTTTGGCTACGATCAGGAGGTAAAGCGTTCCGATCAATTTGGCTTATCTTATTTACGCTTAGGACGTCGTTTGCAACCTAATTTTGTTTTAACGGTAGAACCGGGTATCTACTTTATTCCAGCTTTGATAGATTTATGGAAAAGTCAAGATAAATTTATAAATTTTATCAATTACGATAAATTAGATAGTTACCGTGATTTTGGTGGGATTCGTATAGAAGATGATGTAATTATTAGCGAAAAAGGCTGTAATGTTTTGGGTCCACGCATTCCAAAAACAGTAAAAGAAATAGAAGATTTCTGTCTATAGAAAATCTTCGTTGTTACTTACAGTAAAAAAATTGAGGGCGATTTCCTAAGAAGGCCAAGTTGGTTTGGATGTGTTACTATGGATAATAAAAGCGAATGGGTTTATGCCCTTTCGCATATACTCATCCACTTTTATTTTTGTTATAAATAAAAAAAGGCTACTTTTGTAACAATTTCGACTATTTTTAGTGTGAAATTTTGCTACAGGTGGCATATAAACGGTTAAAAATGGCGAAATGTACCCTTTCTTCTTTTACAAAAATGGATACTTGGAAATAACGAATTCCTAATATTAATATATAAAAAGAAAAAACATGAAAAAAATTATCCTAAGTAGTGCGTTAATGATGTCATTATTAATGCTTTCTTTCGCCTTTAATAGGGCAAATGCGCAAGTATTTGAAGGACCCAAAAAAGGAACGTCTATTGTTGGGGTTCGTTTTGGTGGAGCAGAGGGGCTTGGGGCCAACGTTTCTTACGATTATTCCTTAGCTCGTGTTTGGAAAGGTTCTTTCACTATAGGTGGATTTGTTGGTTATCATCATCATTATTATACCAATTTCATTCCTATTATGCTTCGTACTACTTATAGATTCAGTGTAGTAGTTCCGGAATGGGAAGTATATGCTGGTGTGATGTTAGGTGGAGCTGTGGTAGTATGGGATCGTGATTCATGGAATCGTCGCACAGAAGGACGTTTTGCAGGAGATTTTGTTATAGGTAGTAGTTATTATTTTACTAAAAACATAGGAGTGAATTTAGAATTTGATTTAGGTTATCCCACTACTTGGGTGAACGTAGGTTTTAATTTTAAATTTTAAGAAAAATCAAGGAGACAGTCACAAGGTAGTCGGTGCGGATTTTGATGACTGTCTTCTTTTTATTGGGTCTAAATATAAAAAAACAAAAATATGTACGGAAATTTTCAGCAGTTTTTACAAAAAGAACTGAACGACATTAAAGAAGCCGGATTGTATAAAAATGAACGGATTATTATAACTCCTCAGCAAGCAGCCATTAAAGTAAGTGGTGGAAAAGAAGTATTAAACTTCTGTGCAAATAATTATTTGGGTTTATCTAATCATCCTCAATTGATAGAAGCTGCCAAAAAAGCATTGGATGAAAAAGGTTATGGTATGTCTTCTGTTCGCTTTATTTGTGGAACCCAAGATCTACATAAAGAATTAGAGCATAAGATTGCCGAATTTTTTGGCACGGAAGATGCTATTTTGTATGCTGCTTGTTTTGATGCAAATGGAGGTGTTTTCGAACCTTTGTTAAGCGCCGAAGATGCTATTATTTCCGATGCTTTGAATCATGCTTCCATTATAGATGGAGTGCGTCTTTGTAAGGCCAAACGTTATAGATATGCTAATGGTGATATGGCTGAATTGGAAAAATGTTTACAAGAAGCGCAAAGTCAACGTTTTCGTATTGTAGCTACCGATGGAGTCTTTTCTATGGATGGAAATGTAGCTCCTTTGGATAAAATCATAGCTTTAGCCGAGAAATACAATGCAATGGTAATGGTCGACGAAAGTCATTCCGCTGGAGTGGTTGGTAAAACAGGAAGAGGGGTTAGTGAGCAATATAATTGTCGTGGAAAGATTGATATTCTTACCGGTACTTTAGGCAAAGCCTTTGGTGGAGCGGTGGGTGGTTTTACAACTGGACATAAAGAAATTATAGATTTACTTCGTCAGCGTTCTCGCCCTTATTTATTTTCCAATTCTATTCCTCCTATGGTTGCCGCTGCTGCTATTCGTATGTTTGATATGATGCGTGAAAGCAACGAACTTCAAGATAAATTACATAGCAATACCGCCTATTTTGTAGAAAAAATGAAAGCAGCTGGATTCGATATAAAACCAACTCAATCTGCTATTTGTGCGGTTATGCTTTACGATGCTAAGTTGTCTCAAGATTTTGCCTCTAAGCTATTAGAAGAAGGTATTTATGTAACCGGTTTCTATTATCCGGTAGTGCCCAAGGATCAGGCTCGTATTCGGGTTCAGGTGTCGGCTGGACACGAAAAGGCTCATTTGGATAAATGCGTTGCTGCTTTTACAAAAATTGGTAAGGAATTAGGCGTTATAAAATAGAAGAAAGACCAATTAATGAAAATAATTTAGCCCGATTACAGGTTGTTGCGAACGATTCGCCTGTAATTGGGCTTTATTCTTTTACTGTATGGAAAGGAAAAATACTACAAGACTATGACTACAGATTTTCCAAAAAATTTAATTTATTCCCACGAGTATAAAGTTACGGAGGCGGATTTAGCCGTGGTGTGTGGCTCTGGAAGTTTAGCGGTATTATCTACTCCCTCTTTAGTGGCTTTTATGGAACATTCGGCGCATGCTTCTCTACTTCCTTATTTGGAAGTTGGACATGCCACTGTAGGAGTAAGTATGCAAATAGAACATCTTAAACCAACTTTACCCGGAATGACCGTGCTTTGTCAAGCAAAATTAGTTCAGGTAGATGGGCGTAAATTTATTTTCGAAATAGAAGCTTATGATAAGGTGTCTTTGATTGGTACGGCTCATCACGAACGTTTTCTAATAGATTCCGATATTTTTATGCAAAAAGCCGAAAAAAGAGGAGAGACGCTTACTACTTCCATAGTAAAATAAAATTAATATTATTACCGCTTTTAAGATAGATTGCCTACCAACCCTCAAACTTCAAAACTCCAAACAATGAATACTTATACTGCCAAAACCATGCAGGGTTTAGAACCTGTATTAGCTCAAGAATTAGAAAAATTGGGTGCCACGGATATAGAAATATTAAATCGTGCGGTAACTTTTCAAGGCGACCAAAAAGTCTTATATAAGGCTAATTATATGTGTCGCACAGCCCTACATATATTAAAACCTATTCTTGAATTTGATATTATTGAACAGGACGACCTTTACACCGCCGTAAATGGCTTAGCTTGGGAAAAGATGTTTTCTGTAGATGCTTGTATGACCATTGATACGCAATGCTTTGATTCTGTTTTTACACACTCTCGTTATGCTTCCCAAATTGTAAAAGACGGCATTGTGGATCGTTTTCGTAGCTTGTTTTGTCAGAGGCCCGATTTAGATAGAAATATGTATAATATTCGGGTAGATTTGTATATGAAAAATAACCATTGTGTGCTTTCTTTGGATTCTTCGGGGCTGTCCCTACACCGTAGGGGGTATAGGCGGCAAGATGCAGGGGCGCCATTGAATGAGGTATTAGCGGCGGGTTTGATTGCCTTGAGCGGTTGGGATTTGAAGAAACCTTTTTACGATCCTATGTGTGGATCTGGAACCATAGCTGTAGAGGCGGCTATGCTTGCTTCCGGAATGCCTGCAGCTTTTTATCGCAAGGGTTTTTCTTTTCAATATTGGAACGATTACGATCCTAATACCTGGAAGTTTGTGAAGGAAGATGCCTTAAAAGAATTGCACGATCCCGAATGTGAAATTTATGCTTCCGATATAGATGCCCACACATTGTCTATAGCAGAAGATAATTTAAAAAAAGCCAAATTGCATCACGATATTCATCTTTTTCAGGCCGATTTTTTTGCATCAGAAGCTCCGCAAGAAAACGGACATATCGTTTGTAACCCCCCTTATGGTGAGCGTTTAGCATTAGATAACGCTGTAGAGTTTTACGAAAAAATTGGAGATACTTTAAAGCATAAATATACGGGTTATGATGCTTGGTTTATTTCTTCCGATATAGAAGCTCTCAAACGTTTAGGCTTAAAAACCAATAAGCGTATAGAATTATTCAACGGACCCTTAGAGTGTCGTTACTTTGGGTACCAGTTATATTAAAATAGGAAAAGGGCAGTGCTGTTTTCTGCTTCATTAGATGGATACATCTTTGCCTATGAGATAAGCTATAATATATCTTGTACATGAAACGCCCCTCTACCTAAATTTCAACCACGCACTATAAGATAGACTATAATATATTCTGTGCCCCTCATAGACCCCCACCTTATATCCATTACCTCCTCTTTTTATACAGACAAAGTATTCCTTATTTTTTAAATTTATGTTTTTTTCGTATCTTTGCGAGATTTTAGTATGTGGAAATTAGACTACTTCTTAGAAGCGTTTAGCTTATAGGTTAATATGTAACAAAAGGGGTGTTTTTATTTCATTACAAAAGATAACTTAACCTTTAAAATGATATTCAGATGAAAAAAATTATTTTCTTCTTTATTTCTGTTGTGTGTAGCTGCTTTGCTTTTGGTCAGCAGAAGATATATTTTACGGAAAATTTTTCTACTACTTCTTTATCTAATTGGGATAAAGATAATTCTACCGACTTGCTTTACTTTGCTAAAAGTAACCAAGCAGGAGGAAGTAGCCAAGAAATGGTTATAGGATATGATCCAAGCTCCGGCCTATCGGATCCGGTAGTTGGAACTATTCGCCTTATTTCCAAAGCATTTTCTACCGTTGGATATACCAATAACTATGTTTCCTTTAAGCAGTTTTATGTTGCAAGTGCCACCTCTACAACCAAAAATTTCGGGGTAGCTGTTCGTAAATCTGCTTCGAGCGAATGGACTGTAATTTATGAATCTAATACTAAGGGTAATCTTCCCGTACAGATAAATCCTGGCACTATCTCCGCCAAACTTCCCGACCAGTTTAACAATCAAACGGATGTTCAAATGTGTATGTTTTTTACCTCCACTAAAGATAATGTTAATTTTTTATGGTTCTTTGATGATATAGCTTTCTTCTCCGCAGGGACCGTTAATTATGCTTCTATTTCATTAGAAGATAAAGAGTATACGGATGC
This sequence comes from Bacteroidales bacterium, assembly GCA_036653535.1. Classification (GTDB taxonomy): domain Bacteria; phylum Bacteroidota; class Bacteroidia; order Bacteroidales; family P3; genus JAVVTR01. Next base: position 20,248 of record JAVVTR010000011.1, read on the forward strand.
TTCGGCTTTAGTTTTAGGTGCTAAGATTACCAATCTTGGTTTGCCTATTACCTCTTGTAAAGTATCCTACACTTTAGATGAAAATTCGGCTTCTGTGGTAAGTCCTACCATAGAACCTAATCCCCTTTTACCTAACATAAGTTCCCCTTTCTCCGTAGCGGTAGAAGGCTGGGATGCTCTTAAGGTTGGTTCACACACTATTAAAATATGGGCTTCAGAAATCAATGGAACGGCAGTAGAAAATGCCAATAAAAAAGTTTATACTAAAAAAATCTATAAAGCAGATACTTCTATAGCAGTTCCTCGCCAGGCTTTAATGGAAATATTTACCAGTGCTACTTGTGGTTACTGTCCAATGATGAATCAAACCTTAGACCCTCTTTTTGAAGAATATAGTGGTAAGTTTTCCCTTATTAAATATCAAATGAACTTTCCAGGTAGTGGCGATATATATTACACAGAAGAAGGGGGAGTACGTCGTTCCTATTATGGAGCTAGTTCCGTTCCTTCTGTAGTAGGCAATGGAACATTATTGGAATTTGCCAACGAAACCACCTACACACAAATTAAAGATAGTGTAGAGAGAATTATTGCTCCTTCTGCCAAAGAAAAAGCCTATTTTTCGTTTCAATTCGATACCGTTGGAATAGATGTCAATGGAATATTACATCTAAGTTATAAAGTGAAGTCGAAAGTAGATGCAAGCACCTATTTGCACACGGTAGTAGTAGAAAAAGAGACTACAAAGAATAAATCCTCTAACGGAGAAAGCGTTTTTCACAATGTGATGATGAAGATGATTCCTAATGCCGAAGGTAGAGTGGTTTCTTATATGGCCGATAGCACCTATACCTATAATCTTACGTGCGATATGAGTAAAACACATATAGAAAGTGTTGCCGATTTAAAAGTAATTTGCTTCTTACAAGATAAGAATCATACTATTTTACAATCCGGTGAGGCTTCTGTGGTTCGCTATGGCAACGAGATGGCTGCTAAAATATCGAATGTAGTAACCATGCCTTACATAGCTCAGCCTAAGGTGCCAGTAATGGCCACCTTGGTGAATCAAGGGGGCGCAGCCACCTCTATGGAAATTTCTGCTTCTATTGATGCAGGAGTAGTTTCTACTCTAAGCTTGTCGAATATAAATGTAGATTGGACCAAGTCCTATACTTTTGTTTTCCCCTCTCTTAGTGTTGCCACAGAGGGAGTCCATAATTTAGAAATATGGGTGAGTAAAGTTAACGGAGTGGATAATGCCGCTATAATCAAAAACAAAATATCCTTTACCTCTAAATTCAACGACGTTCCTTTCCGCCCTATGGTAGAGGAACTTACAAGCTCTTCTTGTGAAGATTGTGCCATATTAAATAAAGATATTATTAATCCGGCCTATGAAAAAGCGCCCTCTGCTTTTAGTTTGGCTAAATATCCCATGAAAGGAGATCCTTATTATCAACTTGCCAATGAGCGCTATATGAATTATTATAAAGTGCAAGAGGTTCCTACTGTTTTAGTAAATGGAAGAGTTATACCTGTGGGTATTAGCGATACTACGGCTAATAAAAATTTATTTAGCGATCTAATAGCCTCCTTCACCGATGTAAAATCCATTATAAAAATAGAGGCCGAAAATGTAAGTTTTGGTTTGGGAAAGAAAAACAGCGTTCATGCAGATATTAATTTAACTTCGGCTGTTGGAGGACGTTTTTATGTATATGCTACTTTAGTGGAAAAGAAAACTACTAAAAATACCGGATCAAACGGAGAAACCCAAATGATTAATACGGTTCAATCTATAATGCCAACGTATATGGGAATAGTTAAATCTTTGGTAGCAGGAACCCCCACCACTTACCTCTTAGAAATGACTCCTGCAGTTTTAAAAATAGAAAATCCAAAAAATCTTGCATTGATAATTTATGTACAAGATGCCACACATAGTAATGTGCTTCAATCTATAACTGTAGATGTTAAAGATCGCACGGCTAATGAAGAAAATGCTCCTCTTTCCCAAAATTGGAAGATGTATCCTAATCCAGCCACCGATATGGTAACAATAGAAGATTTAAAGGAAGCCACGGTAGAACTCTACGATATGGTAGGGCGTTGTTTATGGAGAGGGGTTAAGGTAAGTGGAAACTACGAATTGAATCTACAAAAATACTCTGCCGGCAACTATTTGATGAAAGTTATAGAACAAGGGCAGGCTTATACCTCTAAACTAGTGATAACTAAATAAAAAATAAAATTTTGCATTGGGTTCTTACTTTGGTATTTCATAGTTTGGACCATATTAAAACGAGAAATCGTCGATGGGAGATTTATTATAATATAAAGATTAACATAAAAATTGTTGTAAATGAAAAAAATAATTTTAGCCTGTGTTTGTTTGCTCTTCACCGCTCAATGGGTTGGGGCACAAAAACTACCTTCTGTTAAGTTAAAAGATATTAATGGAAAAGAAGTAAATACTGCCGATTTAAACAACGATGGCAAACCTATTATTCTTAATTTTTGGGCCACTTGGTGTAAACCTTGTTTAAAAGAAATGAAAGCCATTAGTGATGTTTATTCCGAATGGGTAGAGGAAACGGGAGTAAAAATGATATCTGTTTCTATAGATGATTCTCGTTCTTCTGCTAAAGTAAAAACCATGTCGGATGCTAATAGTTGGGAATTTGAAATGTTATTAGATGTAAATGGCGATTTCAAACGGGCTATGAACGTGGTTAATCCTCCGCATGTATTTATATTGGATGGAGAAGGTAATACTGTTTTTCAACATAATGGTTATTCGGACGGGAGTGAAGAGGAACTCATAGAAATAGTTCGTAAATTAAATGCTGGAGAAAGCATAAAAGGACAGTGAACTTTATATAACTTAATACATAGTGGGAAAAAGAAGAAAGCGTTGAAAGATTCTTTGCAAAAAGAAAATGCTTCTAAAATATCCACTAAAAAATAGTTTTCTATTTAGAGTTTCTTGTTTGTAATAAGATAAAATTAATAAATAATCATCGACCGATAGTTATATTAAGGTGCTTTCGGTTCAATCCAACAGAAATAAGAATGAAGAAAGTATTTCTTTGCCTCTCATTGATGGGAATGGTCACTCTCTCTTCTTCTCTTATCACTTCTCTTTCCGCTCAAGGAAAGTTTGAAGAGGTAATGAGTAAGGGGGTACTCTCCGGAAATATACAAATAGACGCACAAATCTATCAAAAAGACTCGGCTATTGGTGCGGAGAATGTTCCTGAAAAAATCAGAAGCAATAGTTTTGCTTATCTGCAATATACCAATGGTAAATTTTCGGTAGGAGCTCGTTTTGAAGCCTATCAAAAAGCCATGTTAGGATACGATGCCCGTTATGATGGTTTAGGTGTACCCTATTATTACGCTCGTTTCTCTGGAGATATTATAGATATTACCGCTGGTTCTTTTTACGAACAATTTGGTTCTGGAATTCTTTTGCGTGCCTATCAAGATTGGAATTTGGGTTTGGATAATTCTTTAACAGGGGTACGCGCCATTGTAACGCCAGTTAAAGGGGTTACCATTAAAGGATTAATAGGAACACAAAGATATTTTTGGAAACATGAAGGAATGGTCAGAGGGGTAGATGCTGAGTTGGCTTTTAACGATTTTATTAAACCTATGAAAGAATGGGGTACCCGCATTACCATTGGTGGAAGTTTTGTTTCTAAATATCAAGAGGATGATAATTTGTTTATAGCTGTGATCAATCCGGTAGACCAAATGGTTCAGAGCTATAAATTAAATTTGCCTTTGAATGTAGGTTCTTTTGCTGCCCGTATGAACATTGAAAGTGGCGGCTTTACCTTTGGTGGAGAATATGCTTGGAAAGGAAATGACCCCAGTGCGGAAAATAATTTTATTTACAAACACGGACAATTTTTGTTATTGAATGTGGGATATTCTATGAAGGGTTTTGGTATTTTATTATCGGCTAAAAGTATAGATAATATGGGATATAGAGATAATCGGATCGAAACCGGTAATTATGGAATGATTAACTATATGCCCGCTCTTACTCGTCAACATACCTATAGCTTGGCATCTTTTTATCCTTATGCCAGTCAGCCTAACGGAGAGGTTGGTTTTCAGGCAGATATTCTTTATAAGATAAAGAAAGGAACGGCCTTGGGAGGTAAATATGGAACCGACATAAAAGTGAATGCTTCGGTGGCTACCTCTTTGAAAAAAAATCCTATCAACGATCAAACGGCTATAGGTGAGGGGGGTACCTTAGGTTATCAAGCTAATTTATTTGCAGTAGGCGATGAGATTTATTTTGTGGATGCCAACATAGAAATTAGTCATAAATTTGGCAAGCATTTTAAGGCCTCTTTGATGTATATGTATGAAATATATAACCAACAAATAGTGGAAGGCCATGCTGGTCCTAATATTCATGCTAACATTGTAGTAGGTGATTTTACTTATATGTTCCTTAAAAAACACGCCCTTCGTTTGGAGGTTCAATATATGAATACCAAACAGAGAGATGGAGATTGGATTATGGGAACTTTAGAATATACCTTTGCTCCTAAATGGTTTTTGTCTGTATCGGATATGTGGAATTTTGGGAATGCCGATAAGAGCAATCGTTTGCACTACTATTATGCTTCGGCCAGTTACGTGCACAATGCTACTCGTATAGCGTTATCGTATGGGCGTATTCGTCAGGGTATTATGTGCGCAGGAGGGGTTTGTAGAGAGCTACCTGCTTCTAATGGGCTTATGTTGACTTTAAGTTCCACTTTTTAATCTTTAAAGTATAAATTTATGAAAAAATACGGAGTCTTCTCTCTTATAGGAATAGTAGGAATAATACTCATAGTTCTGTCGGCTTGTAATAAAATTGCGGAAGGAGAAATGAGGGAAGAAGTGGGTTCGGCTGTTCCTGCTTGGAATGGACAATATGTATTGTTAGAAGAATTTACAGGGGTGAGATGCCCTAATTGTCCCAGTGCAGCCGTCATTGCCAAACAGTTACTTTCTGTATATAAAGATTCTTTGATTGTAGTAGCATTGCATCCTATGGGCGATTTCCTTACCACTCCCTATGTTGGAGATCCGGATTTAAGAAGTGAAGCCGCAGATGCGTATTACGACTACTATAAGGTTAGTGCCTTGGGTTTACCTACTGGAATGGTCAATAGAGGGCAAGCACCTGGTGAATTGCTAAAAAAAGACCTTTGGCGTAATGCAGTTTCTACCTATTTTCCGCTAATAGCTGTCGCTCAATTAACAGCGAATGCTTCTTTTACCGGCAGTACTAAAGAGGCCTTTAATGTGAATATAAATGGAAAAATAACCGGAAAATATGCCAAAGAGGGGAGTCTAAACCTAATTGTTATGGTTTTGGAAGACAGTATAGTGCTACAACAAAACACACCCGATGGAAAGATAAAAGGTTATATGCAAAATCATGTGCTACGTACTACTTTAGACGATCCTTGGGGAGTAAAAGTTTTAGATTCTAAACCAGAGAAAGAAGCTACCTTTAAGAAAGATTATAGTGATGTAGCCGTGAACGAAAAATGGAATAAAGCACATTTGTCGGTGGTGGTGATCCTTAGCAATGAAACTACTAAAGAAGTAATACAAGTCGCTTATACACATATTAAATAAAAATTATTTATAGAAACAAAAAAAACAAAAAATGAAAAAAATATTTTTAACTATAGTTGCTCTATCTTTAGGGATAGGTACTATGATATACGCACAAAGTGTTTTATCTTTAACCGTAGATGGCACAAAAATAAAAAACGGAGAAACTATTACCGTAAGGGATATTCCACAGAATGCAGATTCTTATATTAAGGCCCTCTTGACCTTAACCAATACTTCTGCTGCAGAAATTAAAATTTCAGGCGTTAAAAAAGCATTAATTCTTCCTGCTGGAACTATGAATACTTGGTGCTTATTTGGCAATTGTTTTTCTACAGATGATTTGGGAGGGGAACATGCTATGGCTGCCGGTGCTACAGAAGGTGCAGATGGTCATGCTTATACAGAATATTGGCCTATGGGTGGAACCGACTCTGCCAAGGTACATTATGCTTTTTGGGTAGTTGGTACTAGCGATACTCTGAATGTAAATATTGTTTACAAAGTAGAAGAAAAAGTAGCCAATGAAGTTCTAAGCTCTACAAAAGCTTCTATTTCTGCCTACCCTAATCCTGCTTGCGAACAGGTGCATTTTAAAATGAATTTGAATAATAATTCCTTTGCTCTTTTGGTATTAAGAGATTTGAGTGGAAAAATGGTAAAAACCATGGATGTTACTGGTCAAAATGAAGTTTCCTTAAGTTTAAATGGAATGAAACCGGGATTTTATTTTTATTCTGTAATGCAAAATAATGCTAGTGTTGCTGTAGGTAAATTAGTGGTTCGTTAGTAAGTTTTAGTTTCTCCAAGGAGTTCTTATTTCCTATAGGGCTCTTGCAAAAAGGAGTTTTGTAGTTCTTTAAAAAAAAATTATCTTTGCAACCCTCTTGTATCCTATAGTTCAAGAGGGGCGCAAAGAGCGAGATGTAGCGCAGTTGGTAGCGCGCAACGTTCGGGACGTTGAGGCCGCTGGTTCGAATCCAGTCATCTCGACTCAAGGAATCGCTTTCATTGGGTTGCGTTACTTTACGTTACAAACCCAAATAAAATAGAAGGTCGTATTTCTTCTAAAAACGCTTGATTTTATATCAACATTACAAGCCTCGTTAGCTCAGCGGTAGAGCAGCTCACTCGTAATGAGCAGGTCGAGAGTTCAAATCTCTTGCGAGGCTCTCTTTAAAAATCTATTCCCTTGCTGGGAAGGGAAACCGGTCTTAAGAATTCTTAAAAGCAACAAATATGTTACCAAAATTGCGGTTCGGTTTTCTATATGCTATTTTATTTCTTTCTTTTATACTTTGTCCTAAAAATCTTTGGGCTAAAGAAGTTTTTCCTTTTTCCGTAGCTTATCCTATTTTAAAATCTGCGCCTGTTGTTTTTTTTCCTTACTTACAAAACCTTATAAATCCTTGGGTTGGAGGATTAAATGCTTGTCATTTTGCTCAGATGGATTTAAATGGAGATGGAAAAGACGAAATGTTGGTTTTCGATAGGGTAGGTTCTTGTTTATTAACCTTTAACTCTCAAGGAATTTATGCTCCGGAATACAAAAAATTACTGCCTCCAATACAAGCATGGTTTCAACTCTACGATTATAATGCGGATGGGCTTATGGATGTATTTACTTTTAATGGAATTTCCGGAATAAGCGTTTATAAAAACGTATCTCTTGGCTCTTCTAAAACCAATTTTTCTCTACGTTTTGAAAAAATTTCAGAGGCATTGCCAACTAAAATGTTGGGGCAAATGTCGCCTTTATATTGCACCAATGTAGATTATCCTGCTTTCGTGGATATAGATGCCGACGGAGATATGGATATTCTCAATTTTTGGGTTCCATCTACTGGCGATTTTTTGCAATATTATCGGAATTTTTCTATAGAAAAATATGGAAAGGCAGATTCTTTATGCTTTGAAATGGAAGATAATAGTTGGGGGTGTTTTGTGGAAAGCGAAGAGTCTAATCAAGTATATTTAGATAGTTGTAATCCACTTTCCGTATCCTATAGCTGGCAATCTATGCTCGAAAAAAGCAAACAGGCCCCCAAACATAGTGGCTCTACCTTAAAGGCGCTTAAAAGGCCCAATTCGGAAGTTTTTGACCTATTAATTGGAGACGTCGGTTTTCCCGATTTATTTTATTTAAAAAACGGAGGCAGCTTGCAAAAGGCCCATATTGTAAGCTATGATTCTAATTTTCCCGCCGGCAAGGATGCGGCATGCTTGTATAATTTTCCAGTGGTTTCTACTTTGAAGTTCCACGATACCTTGTCTTATATAGTTTCTCCATTTAGCACCGATGCTTTTCAAACAGCAGGCTCCCAAAGCGTTTGGCGTTATTCGGTTCCCCCTTCTTTAGCAAAAACAACTACCGAAAATGCGCAAAATGGATACAATGAAATTTCTTTTTCTTTGGAGGAAAAAGATTTTTTGCAAAATACTATGTTAGATTTTGGATCCGGTGCCGTGCCTGTTTTGTACGATTATAATAAAGATGGTCTGATGGATATAGTGGTTGGAAACTATGGTACCATAGATAGTACCTATTTTTATTATGGTAGTTGGGAAATGGTGCAATATGGAAGTTTATCTCTTTTGCAAAATGTGGGAACCAAAGAAAATCCGGCATTTGAATTAAAAACTCGTGATTTTTTAGGTCTTAAGGCGGATCTCGGTCTTAGGCAAAGAGCGCTTTATCCTGCTTTTGGAGACATAAATGGAGATGGAAGAGAAGAAATGCTATTGGGTTTGGAAAATGGGCGTATATTTTTATTTAACATAGAAAAAGATAAAACGAACCATGATATATTAAAGGCTTGTTTGATAGACACTTTGTTTTCAGGCATACAACTTAGTGGTTTTGCTTCTCCAGTTCTTTTTGATTTAAATAGGGATGGTCGTTTAGATTTAATCGTAGGGGAGAAGCAGCACGTTTGGAAGTCATTTCCTCGTAATATAACCAAAGGAAGTCTTAGTTATTATAAAAATACAGGAAAATCCGATCTTTTTCGTTTGGAAACCGATAGTTTAGGAGGGGTAGATGTAATAGACCGTAGTTATTCTAATTTTGGATATTCTCGACCTTTTTTTTATAGAGGAGATAGATCCGAAACTTGGCTACTTTGTGGAAGTGAAAATGGACAAATTTTTCTTTATGGAAATATAGCCGACCATATAGACGGCACTTTCCCTTTTTTAGGTCCTTTGTCGGTTTGGGATGGGCAAGAAAAGCAAAATTCATCAACAGAAATTTTAGCAACGGGAGTACATTCTTCCCCTTGTTTCTACGATTTTAATGCGGATGGTTATCCCGATTTAGTGGTTGGTAATCAAAGGGGTGGTTTGCAGTACTTTGCTGGAATGCCTTATAGATCCTTAGCGATGGAACCCTCTATATCCGACTCTATTTCCATTTTTCCCTCCAAAAAATCTCTTTCGCTTTCTTTTTTCCCCAATCCTACCAAGGACTACCTTCATCTTAAAGTGGAAACGGCCACCCATCTTTTTATTAGTGATTTATTAGGGAAGATTCGCCTTTGTGTTTTTCTTTTTCCTGGGCTTCATACTATAGATTTAAGCTCTTTTAGTAAAGGAGTTTATATATTAACTACCGATTCAGAAACCCCTGCAGCTAAAATTATCAAATGGTAAATTATGTTATCTAAAACACTACTTTTATCGAATACCTATATGCCGCCTCTGTCTTTTTTTGCGGGTCTTTTATGGAGCGAAAGCTATGTGATAGACGAGGAAGAAAATTACGAGAAACAAAGTTTTAGGAATCGGGCTTGGATACTAACTTCTCAGGGGGTGCAAACTTTAAGCGTTCCCGTTATTCAAACCGATGGCAACCATACCTCCATGAAGCGTATAAAAATATGTAATATTCAAAAATGGCAAAGAGATCACTGGCGTAGTCTTTGTACGGCTTACGGCAATTCCCCCTATTTTCTTTATTATCGCGACGAATTGGAAGTGTTCTTTTCCCGGAGCTATGAGTATCTTTGGACTTTAAATGAAGATTTATTAGATTTCTTTGTAAAAAAATTAAAAATTCAAGCGCATAGAATAGACTATAATCTGTGGTTGAAAAATAGCATGGAAAGCATAAAATCGGATGGCATAAAATCGGAGGATACCCTATATAAACAGCAGCGATGGAGGTCGTTTCCGGCGGAAAAGAAATCTATGATATTCCAAGATCTCCATGTCCTTTCTGCTTCGTCTAAAAAAGCTACTACTTTGCCTTTTCTTCCCTATATAACCACTTTTGAAGCCAAATTGCAAGATTGGGGTCATTTGAGTATTATGGATTTACTTTGTAATTTAGGCCCGGATGCGGTAGACTACTTGAAAAAGGATATAAACTTAGATCATTGGTAAGGAAAATCTAAAGAATAAGCTTTCAGAGCTCGACCATTGGTTTTGAAATATTTATTATATTTGCAAACCATTGGTGTAAAACAGTCGATTTTTGGAATGCTATAAAATAAATGCTTTGGCTTGTACTATAGAATAGAAGAAAATCACATTAACTCCATCGCTTATTTACTTGCATTTGACCTTTGCATATAGCTTGATAGTGCAGAGAATTTATGCCATTGGGGTTTACTGCCGAAATAAAATATAAATTAAAAATCGTAATAAATATTAAGTATGCAAAAATTACTTTTATTGGGGGATGAGGCCATTGCACAAGGCGCATTAGATGCCGGAATTTCTGGTGTTTATGCTTATCCCGGTACGCCTTCTACAGAAATTACCGAATACATACAGCATTCTCATCAAGCGAAAGAGAAAGGAATTCATTGCACATGGAGTGCCAATGAAAAAACAGCCATGGAAGCTTCGGTGGGTGTTTCTTATGTAGGTAAACGGGCCTTGGTTTGTATGAAGCACGTAGGGCTCAATGTCGCTGCCGATCCATTTACTAATTCGGCTATTACCGGAGCTAACGGAGGTTTGGTTTATTTGGTAGCAGATGATCCATCCATGCACTCTTCTCAAGATGAACAAGATTCTCGCTTCTATGCTCGTTTCGCACAAATTCCTTGTGTGGAGCCGTCTAATCAGCAAGAAGCTTACGATTTGATTCGTTATGCTTTCGATTTGTCGGAAAAAATGAAAACCCCTGTTTTGTATAGGATAACTACTCGTTTGGCTCATTCCCGTAGCGGAGTGCTTCTTAGGGAAGCCCGTAAAGAAAATGAAATTAAATTGGCTTCTAATCCGAAGCAATTCATTCTTCTTCCAGCCAATGCTCGCAAGCAGTATAAAGAATTGCTATCTAAACAAGATGCTTTTTTGGATTGTGCTCAAAAGGATGGATTTAATAAATATATAGATGGATCCGACAAGAGCTTAGGGGTTATTGCCTGTGGAATAGGATATAATTATTTGATAGAGAATTTCGAAAATGGAAATTGTCCTTATCCGATTTTTAAAGTAAGTCAGTATCCTATACCTCATAAGGAAATAAAGAAAATGATGGCCGAATGTCCTAAGATCTTGATATTAGAAGAGGGATATCCTATTTATGAAGAATTGTTAAAAGGCTATTTGAATGAAAACACACAGATAAAAGGTCGTCTCGATGGAACATTGCCTCGGGATGGGGAATTAAATCCAAGTATAGTTGCTTCTGCTTTAGGATTTCCTAAAGTTCAGGGAGAACCTATTCCAGAGGTAGTAGTAGCTCGTCCGCCTTCTCTTTGCACGGGTTGTCCACATATAGATTCTTATAATGCGCTCAACGAGGCCATAGCCACTTATGGTAAAGGACGAGTATTTGCCGATATAGGTTGCTATACCTTAGGGGCTATGCCTCCTTATAATGCTATTTATTCTACTTTGGATATGGGAGCCTCTATTACCATGGCCAAAGGGGCTTCGGATGCCGGTTTCACCCCTGCAGTAGCAGTAATTGGCGATTCTACTTTCACCCATTCTGGCATGACCGGTTTATTAGATGCGGTTAACGACAAATCCACCATAACCGTTTTAATTATGGATAACTCCACTACGGGAATGACTGGAGGTCAAGATTCTGCAGCTTTTGGCAAAATTGAGTCTATTTGTTTGGGATTAGGGGTGGAAAAAGAGCATATTCGGGTGCTAAAACCTTTGAAAAATCAGCAGGAAGAAAATGTAAGAATTATTAAAGAAGAACTTGCTTATCCAGGTGTTTCTGTTATTATTCCACGAAGAGAATGTTTACAAACTTTAAATCGTAGAATGAAAGCCGAAGCGAAGGCGAAGAAAGCCTAAGGGAATGGCTATGGCAAGTCCATATTCATCGTTTTCGAAGCGAATAAACGGGGATCTTTGTTGTCCCTTTGGTTCCTTTAAAATTTAAAATAAAAGAAGTATGAAAAAAGATATTATAATGGCCGGAGTGGGAGGACAAGGAATTTTGTCGATTGCTACGGTTATAGGGCGTGCTGCTATTGAAAATGGAATGTCCTTAAAGCAAGCGGAAGTTCATGGCATGAGCCAACGAGGAGGCGATGTTCAGTCGCATTTGCGCATATCCACCAATCCCATTGCTTCCGATCTTATACCGGAGGGGAAAGCCGATCTTATTATTTCGATTGAACCCATGGAAGCCTTAAGATACCTGCCCATGTTACATAAGGATGGTTGGATTATAACCAATACGGAGCCTTTCAAAAATGTTCCCAATTACCCAAAAGAAGAAGACTTGAGTGCTTGTTTGAAAAAACAAAAAAATATCATTGCCTTTAATGCAGATCAAATAGCTAAAGACATGAATGCACCACGTTCTGCTAATATGGTTATTTTAGGCGCTGCTGTTGATAAGTTAGGCTTGCCGTTTGAAGAATTTGAAAAAGCAGTTAGATCTATTTTTAAAAGCAAAGGCGAAGAAATTATTGAAATGAACTTAAAGGCACTGAGGAAAGGTTGCGAGATGGCAAAATAAAGGCGGTATGGCGAATAGTTTTATTTCCAATAAAATTACAGCTGCAAAAAAAATAGCTCTTAGGGTCTAAAGAATTCTAAGAGCTATTTTTTTTACAGAAAAACTTCTTTGGTTTTTATTATTTTCGCCACTTGGATCACAGCATATAGATAGCAAAGGTAGCGGAGGTAGCGGAAGCAATTACTCCAAATTATCTTAATTATTTAGATGCCTTGGCCTTGCTTTCGAGTTCTTTTAATTGAGCTGCAGAAATTTGAAGGATTTTTTCCATTTTCTTGGGACTATCCATGTAATATTTTAGACTTAATTGATAATCTTGATAAGTGGTTTCAAACTTTTTAAACAAGGATGCATAAACCATTTGGCTTTTAATTCGTATGCTGTCTTGATTGGCCAATTTAGTATTCTCGTTATAAAGTTGCGCTTCTGCAATTCTAATTTCGCTTAGGATTGCTGCCATATCTTTTGGGGATAAAAGATGTTCCGGTTTGTTTTGGGAACAAGAGGTAAAAAAGCTACAAGTACCTAAGGCAATAAAACCACCTATTATGTAAAGAATTATTTTTTTTTGCATCTGTTTTTTCGTTTTGATATTAGGGGAGTTGGTGAATTTTTACTAAGTAATATTTATAGTTTTTAAGCGTTTCTCTGCTATGGAAATATAGAGAACAAAGTTAAATTATTTTTCTTATAGTTAGAGAAAAATTTATAGTTTTATTTGCTTGCTTAGAAACTACATTTATTATTAGAGAATGCCGTCTCCTTCCCGTCTTTTTTGTTTTTTTGCGGTGTTTTTTGCTCTCTAAAAAGAACAACACGTTTTATATTAGCTTGCTGCCGGGTTCTCCTTTGTTTGGCTTCGTTCTATTTTTTTTCAAAAGACAAGCGTTCGCCTTTAGACTCTTCGTCTATAATTTTTCCATTTTCAAAAACCAAAGCACCATTTACAAAGGTATATTTTACGGTAGAATGAAAGGTGGTTCCGGCAAAAGGCGACCAACCACATTTGTAAAATAAACCCGCTTCTTTATATCCCTCCTTGGAATTGTATTCTCCTTTGGCCGGATTGGGTTTTACTGTAAAACTTTGCCGTGGATCTACTACCGTTAAATCGGCCGCATAACCCTCTCTTATAAAGCCCCGTTTTTCCACGCCAAAAAGTAAGGCTGGTCTATGGCATAGCGCCTCTACTATTTCCTCTATGGTAAAAACACCTTGGTAAACCAGTTCCATCATTACGGCTAAACTATGTTGAACCAAAGGCCCTCCAGAGGGACAACGAAAATAACTTTCCTGTTTCTCTTGCCAAGTATGAGGGGCGTGATCGGTAGCCACAATAACTAATCCCTCTTTCACCGATAAGCGCAAGGCTTCTCTATCGGCACTAGTTTTTATGGCTGGATTCCATTTGATAGTGGAACCTAAGGCAGGGTAAGAGTGCATAGTAAACCATAAATGATGCACGCAAACCTCTCCAGTAATATGTCTTTTTTGTATATCCGTATCTTGGTCTAATAGTGCCAATTCCGAATTGGTGGAAATGTGTAATATGTGTAAGCGAGCTCCTGTTTTTCGTGCCACTTCTGCAATTTTGGAGGAAGAGGAATAACAAGCTTCTTTGCTCCGTATTTGCGGGTGTATAGAGAAAGGCGGCTCTTCTCCATATTTTTGCTTAATAAAAGTGGTATTCCGAGCGATAATATTTTCGTCTTCACAGTGCGCTGCCACCAAGGTCGGAGCGTTTTTTAATAAATTTTCAATATAAACAGGATCTTGAACCAGCATATTTCCGGTAGAAGAACCTAAAAATAATTTGATACCACAAACCTGTTTAGGATCTGTTTTTAATACCTCTGTAAGATTATCTTCGCTACAACCCATATAAAAAGAATAGTTAGCTAAAGAAACTTCGGAGGCTCTTTCATATTTATTTTGTAATAAATTTTGGGTAAGGGTTTGAGGAATGGTATTGGGCATATCCATAAAACTGGTAACGCCTCCAGCCACAGCAGCACGGCTTTCAGAAGCAATATCGGCCTTATGAGTCAGTCCTGGTTCTCGAAAATGCACCTGATCATCTATAATCCCCGGCAGAAGATAACAGCCTTGTATGTCTAAGATAGTAGCTCCTGGAGGGCATTGATTTTCTAAGCAAGGAGATGAAAATATTTTTTCTATTTTGCGGTCTTTAATATAAACATCTGCTTTTTTACAGATTCCTTCATTTACCAAGAACCCATTGATCAATAAGTAATTCATTTGTTTTTTATTTAGAAGCTCTTTTAGATAAAGAATTTTTTTACTCTAATTTAGGAAACAAAGTTAAACAGATTTTAGTTAGATTCTTAGGGAAAACCTGTATTAGTTTTTTATTTCGATAATAAAAAGGGGAAAAATTTTATAAAAATTTAAGGACTATATAATAAAACAAGAGGTCAAATTTATTTGACCTCTTGTTTTACAGTCTACCTTTTTGTAGTTCATTTTTAAAAGCCTCTTCTTAATTCTTTTTCGAAAAAAGAGGCTTGCTTTTTCCTAAGCAATTTTAAAAGTCTTTTTAAAGGTAGAAACCAAATCTAATTTTTCCCAACCGAAAAATTCTATAGTTTTAAAATAGTGCTCTGTTTTACCCTGTTTTTTAACTTTAGTGTTCTCGTCTTGGTAATATACTTCTACTTCTTTTTTGTAAACATCTCTTCCGAAATGACCATAAGAAGCCGTTGCTTTAAAAATAGGATTTTTCAAGCCAAAACGTTGAATAATGGCGTAAGGACGAAGGTCTACCGTTTTGCTTATTTGCTCTGCAATTTCTCCATCGCTAAGTTTTACGTGGGCCGAGCCAAATGTATTTACAAATAAACCTACCGGTTGAGCGACCCCTATAGCGTAAGCTACTTGAACCAAAACCTCGTCGCAAACTCCTGCCGCTACTAAGTTTTTAGCAATATGTCGCATAGCATAAGCGGCCGAGCGGTCCACTTTCGAAGAGTCTTTACCAGAAAAAGCTCCGCCACCATGAGCGCCTTTACCTCCGTAAGTATCTACAATGATTTTACGTCCAGTTAGACCGGTGTCGCCATGAGGGCCACCTATAACAAATTTGCCCGTAGGATTTACAAATAATTTGTATTTTTTGCTAAATAAAGTTTGAACTCGTTTAGGCAAAGTTTTTACTACTCGTGGTATTAAAATTTCACGAACGTCTTTCGTAATTTGGTCTAACATCTTTTTTTCTGCATCGAAGTCGTCGTGTTGGCAAGAAATTACCAAAGTATCTATGCCAGTAGGTTTCCCATTATCGTCATACTTAATAGTTACTTGGCTTTTTGCATCCGGGCGGAGATATTTCATTTGTTTTCCCTCTTTTCGGATAGCATCCATTTCTTGCAGTAAAATATGAGCCAATTCTATAGGCATAGGCATATAGTTATCCATATCTTGGCAAGCATAGCCAAACATCATACCTTGATCGCCGGCTCCTTGATCCATAACGTTTTTACGTTCTACGCCCTGATTAATGTCAGAAGATTGGCTGTGAATAGTAGAAATAACTCCACAAGAATTACTCTCAAATTGGTATTCTCCTTTGGTATAGCCAATTTCTTTAATGGTTTCTCTGGTTGTACTT
Organism: Bacteroidales bacterium; assembly: GCA_036653535.1. Classification (GTDB taxonomy): domain Bacteria; phylum Bacteroidota; class Bacteroidia; order Bacteroidales; family P3; genus JAVVTR01. The sequence goes on from JAVVTR010000011.1 coordinate 36,456, forward strand.
TGAATATCAATATATCCTGTGGTTTTAACTTCGCCTGCACAAACTACTAATCCAGTGGTTACTAAGGTTTCGCAAGCTACTTTAGATTCTTTGTCGTGACGTAGAAATTCGTCTAAAAGAGAATCTGAAATTAAATCGGCTACTTTGTCGGGGTGACCCGCCGATACCGACTCGGAGGTGAATAAAAATCCCATAATATTTAATTTTTTAAGGTTTATCGTTTATAGGTGGCTATAAAATCTACATTTTGAACTATAGAAAATTTGTAAGTATAGTCGCTTAGTATGATTTCCTGCTTATCGTAAAACTTCTTGCTTGTCGCAAAATATTACAAAAAGTGCCTAATACCATAGGTAAATATTACAAAAAACGATGGATAAAACGAAAAAGAAAATAGCAAAGAAAATTAAAGAGTTTGCATTTTAGCTTTTTTTAGTGTGGTTGCAAGCGAGCCAAATCTTTCCACGTGAAATCCGGGTGCAAAGGTACAATATATTCCTATAAATGTCAAAATTATTTCCAAGAATATAGAAAAGTTACACAAGAAAAGGTTTGGCATTTTGTATTAATTTAGGATTAACAAGCTTATTAAACCGCTTATGCTTCGCTATAATAGAAAGATCTATTATATTGGAATTTTGCTTAGAACTTAATGAAATTATGGATATACATTCCCTATTTCTCTTCCTTACATTCTTTAGTTGGGCTTATAAAATTTAGATATTTTCTAAAAAATAATGTACCTTTGTCGAATACAAATGGTACGCAAAAGAAACTTTCATATAGTTCCCGTGGATACAATAAGTTTGAATGAAGACACCTTATTAGAATATAAGGAAGTGCTTTCTTTTTATCCTTATTGTCAATATGCTCGTCTTCTGTTTTTACTTAATCTAAGAAGAATACAAGACGAAACTTATAGCACTTTGCTACCGTTTACTGCCATTTGTTTGCCCGATAGAAGTAGGCTTAAAGAGCAGGTAGATGCTTTGCAAAAAGGACTGAATGCTCTGTATCCCAGTCCATCGAATGATAATTTTGTAAAAGAAAAATTTTTATCGGAATCTTCTTCTGCAACACTTCCCAGCTCCCAAAATACTTCTAAAGCAAAATTTTCTCCTTGGAGTCAAGTATTCGTATCTTCCATGTCCCCTCTACCGGAAGAGGTTTTACAGGAACATACCCCTATGGTATCCTCTTCGGGGGTATCTCCTTCGGGGCAGTTACTCCCTAAGGCAGGAAAAAGAGCAGCGTTCCCCCAAAAAGAAATTAGTGTAGAAAATTTGCAATCTCTTTTGTCTAAAACTTCTGTTTCTAATGCAAAACTTGCAGTAGAGTCGGTAGCCATTAGAGAAAGGAGAAAAAATGGGGAGAACGAAAAAAAAATCAATAAAGAAACAAGAGAGTGCCATTCTTTTCAGAAAGAGAGTACGAAGGGAGTAAGTCCAGACGAACTTATAGAGAGATTTTTGAAGAATAGTTCCGAACACCTCCTTATCTCTCCCGATGATGATAAAGACTATTCTGTAATAGACCCAGATACGGGTCATAGTTCGGAAGAAGATTTTACCAATGGAAGTGAAACTTTGGCTGAGTTATATTTGCAAAAAGGGTATCCGGAAAAAGCTTTGAAAATATATAAAAATTTAAGTTTGAAATTTCCCGAAAAAAATCGTTACTTTGCAAAACTTATAAAGGAAGTAAATAAAAGATTAACCTCTAAATAATAATTAGTTATCATGGGATTTTACATTTTTATCTCGATTTTGATTTTAATAGTGTGCATATTGTTGGGTTTGATTGTTCTTATTCAGAATCCAAAAGGCGGTGGGCTTTCTGCAACTTTTGGTGGACAAGGGAACCAATTTATGGGTGTGCGTAAAACAGCCGATTTCCTCGAAAAAGGAACTTGGATTTTAGCCGTGGTTCTTTTGGTTTTAAGTCTAATTTCGGCTTATGCCATTCCTCGTAATGCTAATAATGCAGGAGGAGCAGCCACCGAATTAACGGTAGATGGAGCAGCTACAGCCCTGCCTACTCAATTACCCACTACGGGTCAAACACAAGAGCCGTCGCAACCGGCACAGCAAGCAGAACCTGCACCAGCACCGTCGCAACCGGCCAAATAAATAGGGGTAAATTTGTTAGGCCTTAGAAATATTGGTTAAAACCAATTATTTCTTGCCATAGCATAGTTTAGGTTTACTTTGCAAACGCTTGTTATAACCCTAAGGTTAATACACTTAGAAAGTTGAGCGAAGGGAAATAGTAAATAAAATTCTACGTATAGTAAAATTAGATATAAAGCCTTTTTTTCAGAATTTCATGCTTATGATTTTTCGAAAAAAAAGGCTTTTTTTATGTTTATATATTAAAATAAAAATTAAAAAAAATGTCAGTAGTATCAAAACGTGTGTTGACCATGGCTCCTTCCGCTACCTTAGCCATGAGTAAAAGAAGTCAAGAACTTCAAGCCAAAGGGGTGGATGTTATTAACTTAAGTGTAGGGGAACCAGACTTTAATACTCCGGAAATGATCAAGGATGCCGGGATAGAAGCAATCAAAAACAATTTCACTCACTATCCTCCAGTACCAGGGTATATGGATTTACGTAAAGCAATATGTGCCAAATTAAAAAGAGATAATAATTTAGATTACGAACCTTCTCAAATTATTGTATCCAGTGGAGCAAAACATTCTATTATGAATGTTCTTTTGGCGATGATTAACCCCGGCGATGAGGTAGTTATTCCAAGTCCATGTTGGGTATCTTATCCCGAAATGGTTAAATTTGTGGAGGGAGAGCCAGTATTGGTTCATGCTACATTAGAAGATGATTTTAAGGTTACCCCTAAGAATTTAGAAGCAGCCATTACCCCTAAAACGAAACTTTTGATTTTCAATAGTCCAAGTAATCCCACAGGGATGGTTTACAGCAAAGAAGAGTTGCAAGCATTGGCAGCGGTGTTGGCCAAGTACCCCCAAGTATATGTATTGTCGGATGAAATTTACGAACTAATTACCTTCGAAGGCAAATTTGAAAGTTTTGCACAATTTCCTCAAATCAAAGACAGAATGATTATTGTCAATGGGGTATCTAAAGGATTTGCGATGACCGGTTGGCGTATTGGTTACCTTGCAGCCCCCTCAGAAATAGCTTCTGCTTGTAATAAAATTCAGGGACAAATGACTTCTGCAGCTTCTTCTATTGCACAGAAAGCTTCTGTGGAAGCTATGTTGCAAGATCCTAAAAATTCTAAGGAATTAAAGCACATGGTAGAAACCTTTAAAAAGCGTAGAGATTTAATGGTAGAAGCATTGAAGGAAGTGCCTGGTTTTAAGGTAAATATTCCTACTGGAGCTTTCTATATTTTTCCTAATATTGAAGCGTTGTTAGGTAAAAAGTTTAATGAACAAGCAATTAATACGGGAGATGATATGGCCAATTTTCTTTTAGATCAAGCTCATGTAGCTTTGGTTGGTGGAGATGCTTTTGGCGACCCTAATAGTATTCGTATTTCCTATGCAACCGATGAAGCTAAATTAATAGAAAGTGTAAAACGTATAAAAGAAGCGTTAGCTAAATTAAAATAGTTTTGTTTTAAGATGTAAAACTGTTTTACATTTATAGGTAAAGAAACAGAAAATAAAAAAGCCGAATCTTAAGATTCGGCTTTTTTATAAAGGGAGCAAGCCCCAAAGTTTAAACAAAACTTTGGGGCTTGCTCCCTTTATGGAGATATTATTCGCATACCGCTCCTGTTTTTCAGGGTAGATTTTGGGGCTTGCTTTCTTTAGGGAGGTATTATTCCCCAACCAGCGTTTTCTTTGTAGTTTTGGTTTCTTTATATTATAAAAAAAATATAATTTTGTAAGGTGTTGTGTTCGTATGCTTGTATAAATAAATATATCACGATTTTATAAGCTATATTTAATTTTATTGTATCTATAAAAAATGATTGATATGAAAAAAATATTTATCCTTTGCCTTTTTTCTCTTTTCTCTTTTACTTATTCTCATGCGGTATTTCAAGAAGACAATTTAGATAAAACCATTATTATGCTCCATTCCGATTTGGAGTATTTCTCTAATTACTTAGATACCTATATGGATAGGCATAACGATCAGCGGGTGGAATACTGGAATAAGATGAATAATATTTTGTCGGATTGCCAAGAATACTCCATTGTACTTTATTCGCAAACGGAATATTATATTTTCGGGATGTCGCAAGCCCATCAAAGAGTAAGAAATATTTGCAGACAATTTGAATTAGAAAAATATCCTTTTGAAAACTGGAAGAGTAATTTCGAGGGGGAAATAGTCAGATATAAAAGATTACGGAATGTGTTAGAACAAATTCCGGATTCCCGTTTATCTATGGAAGGCAAGGCGGATAAGGCTCTATGTGTTGCCATTTGTGTGGAAGTAGAAAATAGGATGCTCCAATACTATCAGCAATTAAAAACCGATGCCACTCGATATAAGAGCATCAGTACCGATATGAAAGACATAGAGGCTTATAACCAAAGTCGCTTTGCAAAAATTAAAAATAGAATATTCCTTACGGGTGGGGAGTCGTATTTTTCCACCTTGTCGCATTTGGGTGACCGATGGAAAGAATTTACGGAATCTTCGTATGAAAGATTTTTTACGGGGCAAACGGCTTCTCGGGAATGGATGATAAAAAAGATACAACTATTTTCTGCCGATTTTCTCTTTCTTATTTTTTCTATTTTAATAGCCTATTTGTTTATGAATAGGTGGTGTCCCAAGAAATGGAGAACACCGGAAGTTTTGGCAAAAAAAACATTTTATATTGCCACTATTGCCGCTTTCCTTTTTACCTTTTTAATGATTTTTGATATTCTATTTTTACTTACCCGCTTTTATTTTATTATAGCCACCACTCTTTTTATAGAATGTACCCTTTTAATTTCTATTATTCTTCTATCCATAACCTTAAGGCTGGATCCCAAACATATCAAAAACGGATTTTTACTTTATCTTCCTGTTTTATGCACCGGGACTATTTTGATATTTTATCGTATCATGTTGGTTTCTAATATTATGCTAAGTTTTACCTTGCCTATAATATTGGTTATTTCCGCTATAGCCCAGTTGTTTGTGCTGCTAAAATATGAAAAGGGTGCTTTGCGTTCCGATATGTTTTATGGTTGGTTATCTTTTGCTATAACAACGGCTTCGGTTTTACTTTCGTGGATAGGGTATAATTTTTTAGCCTTGCAATTAATGATGTTTTTAATGGTTTTCCTTACTGGAATACAAGCAGTGATTTGTCTTCGTCATTTATTAGGTTTAGATAAGGCGAATCACCTAAAAAAGGTGCATAATATAAAGAAAACATGGTTTAAAACCCTGATGAATATGTTGGTTTTTCCTACCCTTTGTTTAATAGTTTTTGTGGGCAGTATTCTTTGGGCAGCGCATGTTTTTAGTATGGCCCCGTGGGTAATGGAGCAAATGCGACTTTATTTTATTAATCTACCTAATGTAGCCATGGTTTCTTTTGAAAAAGTGATATGGTTAGTGATTATTGCTTTTGCTTTCAATTATTTGATTTACTTTGTGAAAGAAATTTTGCGTAGTGTCTTTGCAGATTCTTTTGATTCGGGAATTATTCCAGTATGTGTAACGGTGGGAACCATTGTTATTTGGGGTCTATATATTATTATCGTTATTTTTATGCTGAATATCAATAATAATGGCTTAATAGCAGCGGTAGGGGGTATGAGTATGGGGATAGGCTTTGCTTTAAAAGACACTATAGATAATCTGTTTTGTGGCTTTTCCTTGATGTTGGGTAGAGTAAGGCCTGGAGATATGGTAGAGTGTGATGGAATTAGAGGGAGAATAACCAATATAGGGATGCGTTCCACTACTTTGGAAGCGGTAGATGGGTCTATAATTGCTTTTTTAAACAATCAATTATTTACCAAAAATTTTAAAAATCTCACCAAAAACCACAACTATGAAACAGCACAAATAGCAGTGGGTATAGCTTATGGCGACGATGTAGATAAAGCAAGAGAAATTATTTTGCAATGTATTAAGGAAGTAGAGGGCTTGGCACCCAGTAGGGCCGCCTCGGTTATATTGAATCAGTTTGGTGCGAGTAGTGTAGATTTAATAGTTACAGTATGGGCACCGGTAGATGCAAAAGGAAAAGTTTTATCTGCTATTCGTGAAAAAATATATAAGTCCTTTGCTAAAGAAGGAATTTCTATACCATTTCCACAGCAAGATATATATGTTCATTCGATTCCTAAAGAGAAAGAATAAGAAGTGCATGCATAGAGAAAAAAAAACTTGGCCTATGCTTACGGCTTAACGAAATGGAGGAATAAAAAATTCGCCCATTACATTGCACAATGTAATGGGCGAATTTTTTGTAAGGGCTAAAGTTTTATTTCGTTTCCATAGGAGCTAATACAGCTTTTAGAGTAATTACCTCTTGTTTGTGGCGTAAATGTATAAAATAAACACCACTGCTATAAGCAGATAAATCAAAGGTATAAATACCAGAGCAAGGGAATTTTTGGGTTTTGATACGTAGGCCTTCTCTACTTATAATTTCCATTTCGTATTCTCTATCTATTTGCAAATAAAACAGACCATTGGAGGATGGATTTGGATAGATTTTACAGTAAATGTTTTTTTCTCTAATACCATTGGCCGTTCTTTTTATTTCAAAATTAGTGGTAGCTAAGTCAGATACTCCGTAGGGGTAAATAGCTTTTACTCCCGCTATATATTTTCCTGCTTTTAGAGGAGGAAAAAGGTAAGAGGTTCCTACTAAGGAATCTTTTATTAATGCGTTATTTAAATAGATAGTATAAAAACTGGGATGAAATCCCTCTGTGGTAGAGAAAGAAAATAGGGCAGAAGAATCTTGTACTAAAACTTGTAGATGAATAGGAGCTGGTTTTGCAGGAGGATCCGGCGGTGTTACCGGTTTTATTTCTATGTTCTCTGTTACTAAAGAGGATTCCCCATCGGGATATATAGCGGTAAGTCCTATACAATGTTTCCCTACGGGAAGCTTAGTAAATACATAGGAAAATACATTAGCTTCTACTTCTTTTATCTTTTTGTTATTTAAATAGATAGCAAAACCACTGCAAATAGGGGCGTTGGCTTCGCTTGCTGCTGTTATTTTCCAAGTCATTTTTACTTGGTTGCTATCTATGGAAGTACTTACTATGGTAGGGGAAATTCTGTGTTTAGGTAGTAATGATATAGTAAAGGATGTGTCACCAGCAATAGATACCGTATCTATCTCCGTTTTATAGGAAGGAAAACTTACTTGTAGAACATATATTCCGGCTTTTACGGAATCCAAAAGCACGGGATGGTTGGTGTCTGTTACAGAAGAGGAATATTGTTGATCGGTATTGCTTAAAAGTACGTTCGCATTGGCTAGGCTCGTTCCATCGGTCTTTACCTGGATTTTTACCTTAGAGAAAGGAGCACTTAGATAGTAAGAATTAGAATCTACAAAAATAGGAATATAGTTACGATAAGGAAGGTTAGTTTTCATAGGAATCCAGTCTTTTCCTTCGTTGGCTTTATATACGACGTAAGCATTGTAAAACCCGGGGGAAATAGAATGAACATTACAAAAATTTAGGCTATACTTATCATATCCATAATAAGGATCTAATGCTGTTATAGGGATGGAGTCGGAAATTAAATGGAGAAATTTCCCATTTTCATATAGGGCTAAGGCAATAGGTCCGTTAAAAATTTGTGGGGAATAGTTGGAAAAAGTAAATTTAGTACTAAAGTTGCTGGTTAAATTATACCTTCCCATAGAATAGAGGAGATCATTTTCCATGCGTAGTAAGCTGGGGGCTACGCTTGCTGTTTGGGCCGGATAAAAATGATGAAAAATTCCTTGGTTTCGATTGAAACCACCGCTGCCGCCGCCAGTACCTAAGCTGGGGGGATCTAAGTGATCTAATACAAAATATCCATTTGAGGATCCACCCCATCCCCAATTAAAATGAAAAAAACCGGCATCATCGTAACCGTCACATACAAAAGCATGAGCACCAAGATCTCCTGCGCCGGAATAATACAAGGGATGCTGATTATCTAAATTATCTTTGATCAAGGCAGTCCACTCCTCTATGTTATAAAAGTCTCTTGTTAAAAACAGGCTTGCCACATCGTAGTTTAAAAAACGGATCATTCCATATAAAGCATCTAAGTCATAAGCCCCACTGGCGTCTTGGTCGTAATCCATTTTGGAGGCGTAACCAATATCTCTCATTAAAGTTGCTATAGCTGTGCTTTGGGTGGGAGTATAGTTCGACTGTGACTGGTAATCGGTAAGCATGTTAGCCCAGTCGTAGGTGTGTTCTGAAAAATTGGTAGTTAATTTTAATTTTAAGGTTTCGGTAATATAAGTAATGCTTTCTTTTCCTTGGCTTGGGTACTGATAAAATTTTGCAATTTGAGCTAAGGCAGTGGCTACACATCCAGTAGGATAATGATCTCCTCCCTTATCGGAGGGGCAAAGTAAATGATAGGGATGCATCTGATCGTATTGTATGGTTTTTAACAACGGATTTACTACTATCGAAGATTTTGTTTTTGGGAAAGCATTTATTTTAGAAATAGCAGAATCGTTATTAGACAATTTTTTGGTCTGTGCTTGTTGTACCCACATTGTATATTGGTTTAACCAATATTTAAGATTATTAGGCATGTTCTCTACAGAAAAACGACCGGATCCAGAATAAGCCAAAACGGGATTTATGGCATCGTCTCCTGCAATAATAACAAAGCCTTGATTTTGACCAACATTAAAAATGTAATAATCTGTAACGGCTTTTTTCTGAGAAGCAGTGTTGGGATAAATACAAGTAAAACTCAGGAATTCGCTGTTTGTTTTTGTTGAATTTGTTGAGAATTGCAAATTATAAAACTTTTGAGCATACTCTACGGCTTTAGAGAAAGGAATAGATTCTGCACGACTAAATTCCATTGCAAATAAAATAAATAAAAACAAAAAGTTTTTTAAAAGAAATAATATTTTAGTTTTCATAAGTAAATAAAATAAATTAAATAATAATAAAGGCTTACAGAACGATTGTGTTTGGTTATTGAACTCCTGTTTGTTTCCTAATATTTGTTTTTACAAAAATACAAAAAAATGTCATACTAATTGAAAAAATCCGTAAATTTGCAAGCTTTTCAAAAGGTCCATAGAAGACCTAATAGATAGATTGTAGAGAACTCTTAGGGGGGTCATACAGAATTATTTGTTTGGCAATACTTTTGAATTAAGAAGTATTTAGTCAAATAATCTTTGAAGAAAACAAAATATATTCCAATCATGATAAAGAGAATTTTATTGACAGGTTCTTTTGGACAGATAGGTTCTGAATTAACCTGTGCTTTGCGCAAAATTTATGGAGGCGAAAATGTAATTGCCACCGATCTTTCCACTAAAGTTAGTGAAAAAATTAAAAATGGTGGACCCTACGAACAGTTAGATGTTTTAGATGGGAAAAAATTAGCGGAATTAATAGATAAATATCAAATTGATGGTATTTTCCATTTGGCAGCCATCCTTTCGGCAGTAGGAGAAAAACGTCCGGAATTAGCGTGGAACATTAATATGCAAGGAACTATTAACGTGTATAATGTGGCCAAAGAAAAGGGAATAAAACGTATTTTTGCACCCAGTTCTATGGCTGCTTTTGGTCCTACGACTCCCTTCGACCAAACGCCTCAAGATACGGTTCTTCAGCCTACTACTATGTATGGAATAACCAAAGTGGCATGCGAGCTTTTGGGTAAATATTATATAGATAAATATGGGATGGATATTCGTGGAGTGCGTTATCCGGGTGTTATATCCAATGAAACCTTGCCTGGTGGGGGAACTACCGATTATGCAGTTCAAATATATTACGATGCTATAACTCAAGGTAAATACGAGTGTTTTTTGTCGGAAAACTCCATGTTGCCTATGATGTATATGCCCGACTGTCTTAAGGCTACTTTAGACTTGTTTCAAGCCGATAAACAATGTTTAAAACACAATACCGACTTTAATATAGCCGCTTTTAGTGTGACCCCAAAACAGGTATATGAATCTATCAAAAAGTACTTGCCTAATTTTACCATTGAATATAAGCCCGATTTCCGACAAGCTATTGCCGACTCCTGGCCCAATTCCATAGATGATAGTTGCGCTCGTGCCGAATGGGGATGGAAACCGGCTTTTGACTTAGATGCCATGACCCAAGATATGCTTAAGGTAATAGGCGAAAAGCATCAAAAAGGATTATTATAGAAAGTGAATATAGCAGCCCTTGTTTCAGGAGGAGTAGACTCTTCGGTGGTGGTTCACCGTCTTAAAGAGCAGGGATACGACCCTGTTATTTTCTATATTCGTATCGGAATGGAAAATGAACAGGGTTTTGTAGATTGTCCCTCGGAAGAAGACATAGAAATTACCACTTACATAGCACGTAAATACGGTTGCAAATTTGAAATTGTTTCCTTGCATCAGGAATATTGGGAAAATGTGGTGCAATATACCATAGACACGGTAAAACGTGGGCTCACCCCAAACCCGGATATGATGTGCAATAAGTTAATTAAATTTGGGGCATTTGAACAAAAATACGGGAAAGACTTCGATAAAATTGCCACGGGGCATTATGCTACTACTACCGAATATCATAGTAAAACTTTTTTAAGTACGGCTAAAGATTCGTTCAAGGATCAAACTTATTTCCTCGGTCAAATTAATTACATGCAGGTTTCTAAATTAATGTTTCCTATAGGTGATTTATACAAGAAAGAAGTTAGGGAAATAGCGGCACAGGCGAAACTTCCCAGTGCTACTCGTAAAGATAGTCAAGGAATTTGTTTTTTGGGAAAAATAAATTACAACGATTTTATCCGGCGTTACTTAGGAGAAAAAAAAGGCCCTATTATAGAATTGGAAACCGGTCGAAAATTGGGCGAACACCAAGGATTTTGGTTTCATACTATAGGTCAACGTAAGGGTTTAGGTCTTAGTGGTGGCCCTTGGTATGTGGTGGGAAAAAACGTAGAAGAAAACATTATTTACGCTTCTCGTGGCTATGATACTGAGGCTCAATACGGGAAGACAATAAAAATGAGAGGTTTCCGTTATATTACAGAAGATTTATTGGGCGATTTACGTTCCCAATCGGCTAATATCTTTTTTAAAATTCGACATACTCCCGATTTTACTGCCGGTAAAATTCGCTTTGAACCTTTTTCTGTAAAAACGGAAAAACCGTCGATCTCTTCCTTAGAAAAGGAAGATGGAATTTGGATTATAGAATCGGAAGAACCTTTGCAGGGTATAGCTTCTGGTCAATTTGGTGTGGTTTATGATTCCAATCGAAAATTATGTTTGGGCAGTGGTATTATTTCTTAATAATAGGGATATTATTTTCTTCATATTCTAAAGTATTGGTAATTTCTCGCTACAGCTATGCGATAAGAGAGAGTATTAATGATAAAATGGCTTAGTGTTTTTTATTATCATATTACCCTAAGCATACCATTTCCTGCTTAATGAAAAAACGAATGGTAATTAGTAAATAGGCCATTCATTAAAGCATGGGATAAACCGTTTTAAAATTCCCTACGGGAGTAAAATATAAAAGTATTTTTGTATGAAAAAAATAGTGGTCTTTACAGGTGCAGGGGTCAGTGCCGATAGTGGTATTGCCACTTTCCGTGATTCCGATGGATTATGGGCCAACCATAAAATAGAAGAAGTTTGTACGGAAGAAGCTTTAGGATGGAATAGGGATGGAGTGATAGACTTCTACAATATGCGCCGAAAAGAATTGTTAGAAAAAGAACCGAATCCGGCCCATTGGGCTATAGCCGAGTTAGAAGCAAAGTATGAAGTAGAAGTTATTACTCAAAACATAGACGATCTACATGAAAGAGCTGGCAGTAGCCATATAACCCATCTCCATGGAGAGTTAAAAAAGCTAAGAAGTATCCAAGATCCGCAAAGGATTTATTCTATAGAAAATTGGGATAGCGCAGTAGAAAGTCTGCATAAAGGGCAAAAAAATATAGACGACCTTACTTCCGTATGGAAGCAAGAAGTTGATACTAAAGACCCGTATGGCGATTTACTTCGTCCATATGTAGTCTTCTTTGGAGAATCGGTGCCTATGTTTGATATTGCTACACACATTGCCTCTACTGCCGATATTTTTATAGTAGTGGGTACCTCTCTTGCTGTTTATCCCGCTGCCGCTCTTATTTATCAAATTCGTCCAGAAATACCAGTTTATTTGGTGGATCCTAAAGAACCCACGCTTTCTGCCGTAAAAAACAAGGTAAAATTCATTCCCTTGCGTGCTGCCGAAGGAATGCCCAAACTTGTGTCAGAATTGCTATAAATCTTTGGAAATACTTAGAGAATCTAAGCGCCCATTGGAAGGAATCGCATTTCTATTGTCTATCTATACTTAGAAATGTTTCTATCCATCCGAAATTTTTTGGATGGATAGAAGAGAAGAAAGTGGAATTTTGAAAATGCCGAAAGCGTTTTTAATTTACCACATTGCTTGGATTTCCAGTAAAGAAATGAAGAATATTAGAAAGAGCTTCCCCTCCCGTTGCTTCTCTCGCCTCTACGGTTCCGTTTCCTACATGAGGAGTAAGTACTACATTAGACAGCCCATATAGTTTACTATATACCGAAGGTTCGTTTTCGAAAACATCTAAACCCGCTCCGGCAATTTCTCCTGTTTCCAATGCTATAGCCAATGCTTTTTCATCCACCACTAAACCACGGGCAGTATTGATCAGAATGGCATTAGATTTCATAAGTCCAAATTCTCGTTTACTAATTAAATGAGTAGTGTCTTGGGTAAGAGGAACATGTATGGATATAAAATCCGAATGTTTTAGTAAAGTATCTAAATCTACCTTTTTGTATCCAGGAACTTCACTTTCTTTGGTAGTGTAAATAATTTTCATGCCAAAAGCCTCCGCTTTTTTTGCCAAATTTTTACCTATGCGGCCCATGCCAATGATACCAAGAGTTTTGTTTTCCAGTGTGTGTCCAAGATTTCGCATGGTTCCCCACAAAGACTCTTTTTGCAAACGAATTTTAATATTTAATTCTCCAATTCGTCGGGCACAGCATAGCATTAAAGCCATAGCATGTTCGGCAGTAGGATTAGCCACAGAGGCAGGCGTATTACAAACACTTATATTTTTAGAACGTGCATATGCAATATCTATATTGTTGAAACCCACTCCGAAATTGCTAATTATTTTGAGTTTTTTCCCGGCATCTATCATCTCTTGATCGACTGTTTTACTGAAGATAGATAAAAGAACATCATATTCTGGAAGTAGAGCTATAATTTCTTCTTTTTCAAAACACTCTTTCCCCTCTTGGGGAAAAGTAATAAGCCAATCATTAGGTAAATTGGTAAACGGAGCTTTGGGAATGTTATAAACAACTAATATTTTCATATATAAATAATTTTAATAAATTTAGGTACTATAGAAGCGATTGCGTTATGCAGTAGTGGAGCAAAAACGTAACTTTGAACTCCTATTCGTTTTATAATAATAAAATTTAGTATTACAGTTTTAATTAAAATGTATGGCAAGGGTATCATTCTAAGTCATTATCATACATTTCACAAATATAATATAAATTTAAACAGATATAGTAGTTAAAAGAATTATTTTCTGTATGAATAAATAGTTCGGGAATTTCCGTATTTTTGCCTCGTATGAAAAACATAAGAAATTTTTGCATTATAGCCCATATAGACCATGGTAAAAGCACCTTAGCCGATAGGTTATTGGAGTTTACCGGAACGGTACAGTCGCGAGATTTGCAGGCTCAGATTTTAGATAATATGGACTTGGAAAGAGAAAGAGGCATTACCATAAAAAGTCACGCCATTCAAATGAAGTATCATTATCAAGGCGAAGACTATATTTTGAACCTTATAGACACCCCGGGTCACGTGGACTTTTCCTATGAAGTGTCGCGTTCCATTGCTGCCTGTGAAGGCGCCTTGTTAATTGTAGATGCAACGCAAGGTATTCAGGCTCAAACTATATCCAATTTGTATTTAGCCATGGAGCACGACTTGGAAATTATTCCGGTTTTAAACAAAATGGATCTCGACAATGCCATGCCCGAAGAAGTGAAAGATCAAATTGTAGATTTAGTGGGATGTAAAAGAGAAGATATATTATCGGCTAGTGGAAAAACTGGCTTAGGCATAGAAGATCTTCTTTCCGCTATTATTACCCGTATTCCTTCTCCTAAAGGGGAGGTTTCGGCTCCTTTGCAAGCGTTAATTTTCGACTCTGTTTTTAATCCTTTTCGTGGAATTATTTCTTATTTTAGAGTGTTAAATGGAACCCTAAAAACAGGAGATCGTATCAAATTTTTTCATACCGATAAAGAATATGAAGCCGATGAAATAGGAATATTAGGATTTAAACCCATTCCTTGTAAAGAAATTTCGGCAGGCAATGTAGGCTATGTTATTTCCGGGATAAAAGCTTCCATAGAAGTGAAAGTAGGGGATACTATTACCCATGTGGATAGACCCTGTGCCAAATCTATAGATGGTTTTGAAAACGTAAAGCCCATGGTTTTCGCCGGTGTTTATCCCATTTCTCCGGAAGATTACGAAGAATTACGTTCCTCCATAGAAAGACTTCAGTTAAATGATGCTTCCCTTACCTTTGAACCGGAATCTTCCGTAGCCTTGGGCTTCGGTTTCCGTTGTGGTTTTTTAGGCTTATTGCACATGGAAATTATTCAAGAACGTCTCGAAAGAGAGTTTAATATGGATGTAATTACTACAGTTCCTAATGTTTCTTATAAGGTGACCACCACCAAAGGAGAGGTGATAGAAATACATAATCCATCCGGTTTGCCGGCTCCCAACTATATTGATCATATTGATGAACCCTATATTCACGCACAAATTATAACTAAAGTCGATTACGTAGGTTCCATTATGAAACTTTGTATCGACAAACGAGGAATTTTAAAAAATCAAGTTTATTTAACCACCGATCGCACGGAACTTAGTTTTGAATTACCTCTTTCTGAAATTGTATTTGATTTTTACGATAGACTTAAAAGTATTTCTAAAGGATACGCCTCTTTCGACTATTTTCAAAATGGATATAAAGAATCGAAATTAGTTAAATTAGAGATTTTACTCAATGGAGAAACGGTGGATGCGCTCTCTACTCTTATTTATGTCGATAATGCCTATTCCTTTGGGCGTCGTATGTGTGAAAAGTTGAAAGACTTAATTCCTCGTCAACAGTTTGATATTGCCATACAAGCAGCGATAGGATCCAAAATTATATCACGAGAAACGGTAAAGGCTGTTCGTAAAGACGTAACAGCTAAATGTTATGGGGGGGATATTTCCCGTAAAAGAAAATTGTTAGAAAAGCAAAAAGAAGGAAAGAAGAGGATGCGACAAGTAGGCAATGTGGAAGTGCCACAATCTGCATTCTTAGCCGTATTGAAACTCGATTAATAAGGCTATGAAAAACACTCTGCCTTTTATAGAAAATGATCCTTGGCTTTGGCCGGTGGCTTCCTGTATAGAAAACAGACACCTCCATTATGCTAATACTTTAGAATGGATACGTTCGGTTCATGGCAGTTTATATAATTTTTCTTCGGCCCATCTCTATTACGGCTTACATTACGATAAAAAACAAAAAGTTTGGATTTTTAGAGATTATTTGCCCAATGCTAAAGATGTTTTTTTGACCGGTGATTTTAACGGTTGGGATCTTAGTTCTCATCCTTTACATAGACTACAAGAAAAAGGAAAAGAAGGCGATTGGGAAATTGTTTTGAATTTGGACGAAGATATTCTGGCCTCCAATTTACAGCATGGTACTCGTTATAAAATCTATGTACACGATGCCTTGGGCAATTGGAAAATGCGTATGCCCGCTTATACTTTTTACGCAATTCAAGATCCAAATACCAAAGATTTTTCAGCAGTAGTATGGCAGCCAGCTCGGAAATTTGCATGGGGCAAAGACTTTGTATCCATGCTAGAGGATACTACACGTAAGCAAGAATTTGCAAAGAAATTCACCCCCTTAATTTACGAGGCGCATATCGGTATGGCACAAGAAACCGAATCGGTAGGTTCGTATAGAGAATTTGCGCAAAATATATTACCACGTATCAAAGACTTAGGTTACAATACGGTACAACTAATGGGCATAGCCGAACATCCCTATTATGGTAGTTTTGGCTATCATGTGTCTAATTTTTATGCTCCTTCCTCCCGCTTTGGGACCCCCGATGATTTGCGCTTCCTAATTCGAAAGGCGCACCAAATGGGCCTTTTGGTAATAATGGATTTGGTTCACGCCCATTTTGTAGAAAACACCAATGAGGGTTTATATGCTTTAGATGGAAGTCCTGATTTGTATAATTATCCGGAACCCAAAGGAACACATCCCTATTGGGGTTCTAAGATGTTTCATTTTGGACGGAACCAAGTAAGGCGTTTTTTATTATCGAATTTACGTTATTGGGTAGAAGAATTTCATTTGGATGGATTTCGTTTTGATGGTGTATCGGCTATGATTTATTTTCATCGTGGATATGTAGATGTTTTTGGAACTTATGAAAATTATTTTGGCAATCAAGTGGATGAAGATGCTTTAATTTATTTGTCTTTAGCTAACGATTTAATACACGAGATAACGGGCAGCAAGCACTTATCTATAGCCGAAGAGGTAAGCGGAATGCCGGGGATGACGGTTCCTACTTTCGAAGGTGGAACCGGCTTCGATTATAGACTTTCTATGGGTATTCCCGATTTTTGGATTCGATGGATTAAGGAGCGTCAAGATGAAGATTGGGTAATGCGTGATTTATGGGAAGTGATGAACCATCGTATGAGCAACGTTCCTCAAATTACCTATTGCGAAAGTCACGACCAAGCTTTAGTAGGCGATCAAACTTTGGCTTTTCGTTTAATGGGTTCGGCCATGTACACGGCCATGGATATACATTCTCAAAATCCTATTATAGATAGAGGTTTGGCTTTACATAAGATGATCCGACTTTTTACCTTGAGCCTTGGAGGCGGTTATGGAGGGTATCTCAATTTTATGGGTAATGAATTTGGTCATCCCGAATGGATAGATTTTCCAAGAAAGGACAATCAATGGTCTTATAAATATGCTCGTCGTCAATGGTCTTTATTAGATAATTCGCAATTAAAATATCAATACCTATATGCTTTCGATAAAGCCATGATAGATTTTGCTACCAAGTTAAATCTTAAAACCTTGGGCTTTGCAAGAGAAAGACAAATTCACGAAGAAAATAAAACCATTGTTTTCGATTTATGGAATGGTTTATACGTATTGGTTTTTAATTGGCACGTTAACCAAAGTGTACCGGATTACCATATTCCTGTGGCTAAAGCGGGGAAATACATTTCTGTATTAAATTCCGATGATAAGAAATTTGGTGGATTCGGAAGAGTGGATAATGGAGGAAAATATTTTACTTTTTCCAAAGAACCAAACGCTCCTTATTTAAGCATCTACAATATTAATCGTGCCGTGCAAGTTTTTCAATGGATAGAAGAATAAGATCGCTTACAACCTTTCCATTATATGTTTTTTTTGCAACGGCGAAATTCTTTCCAAGCTTTTGGAACAAAGCCATAAATTACACTAAGAAGTAAGAAAATTAAGGCCGTTGGCAAGCAAATTCTACCTAAGATATCCCCATATTGAGCGTATATAGTTAGATGGTTGTTTGCTTTCATTTTATGGCTTATTACTGCAGGTTTTCCATATTCGGTAGCTTGAAAAACCTGTCCTTTTTGATTAATAAAACAAGAAATACCTGTATTGGCCGAGCGGGCAATATCTCTTCTGTTTTCTACTGCTCTGAGCCTGGCATAAGAAGCGTGCTGTTTATGACCGGAGGTGTTTTTCCACCAACCATCATTAGTAGATATAAAAAGTATTTCTGCCCCATCTTTTACCGTTTGAGAAACAAATTCTCCAAAAATAGATTCATAACAAATAATATCCGAGAAGCGAAAAGTTTCGGATTCGCTTGGCTTTGTTCCGCTTTCTGTAGAGGTAAAAACCACAGGATTTTCATCTATTCCCAAGGTTCCCACAATACCACCCAAATTTAAAGCTAATTTTTCGAGTATTTTTATTTTATCTACAAAAGGCATAATTTCTACTCCCGGTGTAAGTTTGGATTTATGATGACGGGGAATATTGTCATTGTTGCTGCTGCTGGAATCTAAAACTAAGACCGTATTGTGAGCCCGATAAAAAGGAGAAGGAAGATTAAAGCCTCCTTGTGTTTTTCTTGCACCTTGGGCATTAGAATCGTTGCGACTGAGCCAGGAATAGGTAGAAATACCGGCTATAAGGTCTATTTTTGGATAGTTTTTTAAAAAGCTCCTAATGTTTTGTATGCTGGGGGAACTTCCCAAACGATCTTCCCAAACATATTCTTGAATCATACTTTCCGGAGTAACAACAAAACGAGTGGCAGGAGTTATTTTACATTCTGTTAAAAAAAGCATACGGTCAACGGCTTCCAAAGGACTAATATTATATTGTTCTTCGTAAGGATCTATATTGGGTTGAACCACCACCACCTCCACCTTTCGACCTTTTTCTTTGTAAGTGGCATAACGGGCCATGGAACCAAAAACGGGAATTAAAATAAAGGCGCAAACGATTAAGGCTTTTTTACGTGTAGTTTGCTTGGAACTTTTGTTTAGTACAGCCTTAATCCACGACAAAAAGGCAAAATTGCAAGCCAATATCCATAAACTTCCTCCTAAGGTACCAGTAAATTCATACCATTGAATCCATTGTGGTTGCGACGAAAATACATTTCCCAAGGTGAGCCAGGGCCAAGAAATATCCCAATTATGATGAAAATACTCGAAGGCTATCCAGTAAACAAGTAAGATTAAACAACGTAAACCTTTTTTAAAAAAGCGGCGGCAGGTAAAATGATAGAGATAAAAAGTGATGGCCATGAAAAAAGCGTTAGCTACAAAAGCCAGGATGGCCGCTGGGGTGGAGTTCCATACCCAATAAGTAGTAAGAATATTCCATACCAAAAAAGATACAAAAGCATAGCCGAAAATGTAATATTTTTTCGGTTTTATTTTTTTTATTTCGGTCGGTAATCCTGTGGCTTTTTTCGTGTTTTCTATTTCTGAGCAGCTATTGGTAGAGAATTGTAGATTTTCTTTCGTTGCTTGCTCTTTCCTTTTATCGTTCTCTATTTGCTTGTTAAAAACATAATCTTCCACCCAAAGAAGAGGAATCCAGGCAATAAAAATTAGAGGTGTAAAACCTTGTGTAGGCCAAGATGCAGCAAGCAACAGACCACTTAATATAGATAAGATCCAAAGTAGGTAGGGTTTCATTTCTTTTTGCATAATGCTAAAGTTTTGCAAGGGTTTTAAGCTTATATGGAATTTTCTCAGTAAAGCTAAGGGGATAAATTTGCGTGCAAAGATACTTCAATTTCTAAAAATGACCTTTACTATTGGAATTTACATTGGAAAAAAGTAGAAGCTTTTTTGTTTTTTGTCAAGGATATTTATTAAGGGATACTTAGAAAATCCTATAGTTTTTAAATTTATTTCTCCTCTTTTCCCTTTAGCACATTTGTGGAGGACTTTGTGAAAGAAGTGGTTGTCCGCATTCATTTTGTATATTTGTTGTCGCTACCGCTTTTTTAATGTACCTTTGCGCCTAATTTAATTTACATGAAAAATTTTGAGGAATTCGGCTTGAAACCCGAACTATTGGAGGCGATCAAAGAACTGGGATTTGAATCCCCTATGCCTGTGCAAGAAGAGGTATTGCCTATTTTATTGGAAAAGAACACCGATTTAATAGCTTTGGCACAGACAGGAACCGGTAAAACGGCAGCTTTTGGATTACCTATTTTGCAGAAATGCGACCCTTATACCAAAGGGGTAGAAACATTAATTTTAAGCCCAACTCGTGAACTTTGTGTTCAAATAGCAAAGGATATGGAGCATTATGCTAAGCATATTCCTGGCATGCGTATTTGTGCCGTATACGGAGGGGCAAGCATAGATCGGCAGTTAGTAGAAATTGCTAGAGGAGTAAAAGTGGTAGTGGCCACGCCGGGTCGTATGTTGGATATTATTCGTAGAGGAAAAATAACTTTTGAAAATTTGCATACCGTTGTTTTTGACGAAGCGGACGAAATGCTAAATATGGGTTTTAGAGATGAGTTGGATGGAATTTTAGAACAAACCCCCGAAAACAAAAACACATGGCTCTTTTCGGCTACCATGCCTAAAGAAATAAAGGCCATGACCAAACACTACATGAGCGATCCTGTAGAAATTACCATAGGAAAAAGAAACGAAGGAGCTGCGAATGTAACTCACTACTATTACATGGTTAATGCACGCGATCGTTATTTGGCTCTAAAACGAATTATAGATTTTTATCCTGAAATTTATTCTATTATTTTTTGCCGTACTCGTAGAGAAACACAAGAAGTAGCCGAACAATTAATTAAAGACGGATATAATGCCGATGCTTTGCATGGTGATCTTTCTCAGGCTCAGCGCGACAATGCCATGAGTAGGTTCCGCCTAAAAAACCTTCAGTTATTAGTAGCTACCGATGTGGCTGCCCGTGGATTGGATGTAACTAACTTAACGCATGTACTCAACTATAATTTGCCCGATGATACGGAGCAATATACGCATAGG
The DNA here is from genome assembly GCA_036653535.1 of Bacteroidales bacterium. Lineage (GTDB taxonomy): Bacteria > Bacteroidota > Bacteroidia > Bacteroidales > P3 > JAVVTR01. Next base: position 57,289 of record JAVVTR010000011.1, read on the forward strand.
AGTGGGCGTACTGGAAGAGCTTCTTCCACTGGTATTTCTATTGCCATTGTTACCTCTCGCGAAAAAGGGAGAATAAAAGATATAGAAAAAACGCTGCATAAAACTTTTGAATTAAAACAAATTCCACAAGGAGAAGAAATATGCGCTAAACAGGTTCTTTTTCAGGTAGACCGTATGTTGCAAGTAGATTTAGGCGAAAATGAAATTGAAAATTATTTGCCTGGGATTTACGAAAAACTAAACGATTTAAGCAAAGAAGACCTGGTAAAAAGATTTGTTTCTTTAGAGTTTAATCGTTTTTTAGCTTATTACAGAAATGCTCCGGCAGTGGAAGATCTTAGTGTGAGCCGTAAGGGCGATATAAGAGGCGATCGTCGTGAGGGAGAACGTTCTTCGAGAAGTTTGGATAGTCGTGGTACTAAAACCCCCGAAGGTTGGGTTCGACTTTTTGTAAACTTAGGTCACATGGATGGTCTTCGTCCGCAAAACCTAATAGGCTTGGTTAATGATTATGTTCGGGATAAAGATTTAAAAATAGGGCGTATTGAAATTTGCAAGACCTGTTCTTTTATGGAAGTGGAAGATGGGGCTGAAAGCAAAGCTATTCAAGCTTTGAATGGTTCTATGTATGGCGATCGTAAGGTTTATGTAGAAACGGCAAAACCAGAAAGCGAATCCGATAGGGAAGGACGGGATTCTCGTTCTAATAGCAGACCCCGTAGGGACTCTCGTTCGGATAGGCCCGAAAGATCCGATAGATCTGAAAGATATGGCCGTTCGTCTAGATCCGACTCTTCCGATAGAGGTGGATATAGAGGTTCCGATCGTCGCAGTTCCGGTTCCTCTTCTCGCACACAAAGGGCCTATTCTGCTTCTAAAGGCGATAGAAGAAGTGGAAGTAGTAAAAGAAGATCCGACAGCGATCGATAAAACATTAGAAAAATCAGAAAATAGAAGTAAGGATTTTTCGGAAGATAGACCCCGCTATTAAAGCGTAGATACTCGTTAGTATTTAATCGTGGGTAGCGGTCTAACATTAGCTATTTTCTCCAAATTTTGGAGAAAATAGCTAATAGCGTTTAATACAAACAACATTAAAAATATAAAGAGATGACGGATCTGAAATTATTCGAAATTTTGGATAAAGAGCGCTTAGCGCCTCAAATTGTAAGTATGAATTTATATGCTCCGCGTTTGGCCGAATCGGCTCAACCAGGACAATTTTTAATTGTAATTCCAGATGAAAAAGGGGAAAGAATTCCACTGACTATTTGTGATTACGATAGAAAAAAAGGAAGTGTACGCATAGTGTTTCAAACATTAGGAGCAACCACGCTTAAAATGGCTGCATTCAATCCAGGACAATGTTTTTGCGATGTAGTAGGACCTTTGGGTCAAGCTTCTGAATTTGTACACGAAGATATGGACGTATTAAAAAAACGGAATATTCTTTTTGTGGCCGGTTCGGTAGCGGCGGCTCCTGTTTATCCGCAAGTACGTTGGATGAAAGAGCATGGAATAAATTGCGATGTAATTATAGGCGCTCGTGAAGCAGGATTGATTGTTTTGGAGCAAGAAATGCGTGATGTAGCCGGTGAATTATTCCTTTGTACCGATGATGGGAGTAGAGGATTTCATGGACGTGTGCCCGATTTAATGAAAGATTTGATAGATCGTCAAGGCCATAAATACGATGAGGTTATTTGTATAGGGCCTATGATTATGATGAAATTTGTGTCTTTGATGACCAAAGAATATGGCATTCCTACTATTGTTAGTCTTAACAGTCTTATGGTAGATGGAACCGGAATGTGTGGTGCTTGTCGTGTAACCATAGGTGGAAAAACCAAATTTACCTGTGTAGACGGTCCGGAATTTGATGCACATCAGGTAGACTTTGAAGAGGCTATGCGCCGTCAGGGTATGTACCGACAATACGAAATAGCCAAAGACACGCCAGAACACAAGTGTAATCTTACTTCAGCGGTAGCCTCTTCTAAGCTTGCAGAAGAAAAATCCGCTCCAAAAGTGGAGGTAAAAGAAAAACCGAAACACCGCATTCCCGTAAAGGAGCAAGATCCGGTAATAAGAAGTGGAAATTTTGAAGAAGTATGTTTGGGATACGACGAGGCGGATGCCATAGCAGAAGCTTCTCGTTGTTTACATTGTAAGAACCCAGGATGTGTAACGCAGTGTCCGGTTTCTATTCATATTCCCGAATTTATCGCAGAAGTAGCCAAGGGAAATTTTTTAGAAGCAGCTCGTATTATTGCTTTAGATTCTGCCTTACCGGCCGTTTGTGGTCGTGTTTGCCCACAGGAAATACAATGCGAAGGTAAATGTATATTAGGGGTTAAAGGGGAAGCGGTTGCTATTGGCAAATTAGAACGATTTGTAGCCGATTATTCTCGTAACCACAAATTCGATTTGTCGACAGAAGTGGTAGCAAAAAAACAAAAAGTAGCAGTGATAGGAAGTGGCCCTGCCGGATTAACCTGTGCGGGAGATTTAGCTAAAATGGGTTATAAAGTAACGGTTTTTGAAGCTTTGCATCGAGCGGGTGGGGTTTTAGTTTATGGTATTCCTGAATTTCGTTTGCCCAAAAGTATAGTAGCTTATGAAGTAGAAAATCTTCGTAAATTAGGTGTATCTTTTGAAACGGACGTAATTATTGGTAAAACGGTAACTATAGATCATTTGATGAAAGACGAAAAATTTGATGCTGTTTTTATAGGATCCGGTGCAGGTCTTCCAAAATTTATGAATATTCCTGGTGAAAACCTCAATGGAGTAGTTTCTGCCAACGAACTTCTTACTCGTTCCAATTTGATGAAAGCTTATCTTAAGGAGTATGATACTCCTGTTTACATAGGTAAAAAAGCAGCGATAGTAGGAGGGGGTAATGTGGCCATGGATGCCGCCCGTATGTCGAAACGTATGGGTTCGGAGGTCTATATTGTATATCGTCGTACCGAAAACGAAATGCCGGCTCGTAAGGAAGAAGTACATCATGCGCACGAAGAAGGAATTAATTTCTTAGAATTGACCAATCCTTTGGAAATTATAGCCGATGAAAAAGGTTGGGTTAAAGGAATGAAATGTATCAAAATGGAATTGGGACAAGCCGATGCTTCTGGTCGTAGAAGTCCAGTGGAAATTCCTGGTTCCGAATTTGTATTAGAAGTAGACGAAGTGGTAATGTCGCTTGGAACCTCCCCTAATCCTATGATCTCTCGTTCTACTCCCGGATTGGATCTTACCCAGCGTGGTTGTTTGGTCGCAGATCCGGAAAGTGGTGCCACCACCAAAGAAGGTGTATTTGCAGGTGGAGATGCTGTTTCCGGTGCCGCTACGGTAATTTTAGCCATGGGTGCCGCTCGTAAAGCAGCCAAGGCAATAGATGCCTATTTGCAAACTAAAAAGTAGTATTTCCTTTTTTATACAAAGGAAACCGCTCTTTGCTTTTTCTAATTCACCACATTTAAAACTCGTTTATAATACTTTATAAGCATTGATTTTAAAATAAAAAAGGGTGTTTGGAAAGTAGAGGGCGGTTTTTCTTTTACAATAGTTTGCCCTGTGTTGAAATAGCGTTACACAAAAAAGAGTAAAGGTATGAAAGGCGAGATTAAGAGCTTGTATATCAAGCGCAGTCCAAAGAATTATTCGACGAGTTTTAAGATGTTGGTAGTTCGAGAAATAGTTCGTGGCGTAATAGGCTATAATAGTGCTATGCGCAAATCCAAAGAGAGCCAAAAAGCGATAAGCACTCTTTGCCGATTGGTTGGGATAAGTTTTCGACATACACAGAGTTAAGAGTATGCTCCTTGAGAGCAAAGGCCAGTATCGCAATACGACAGACTTAAAACATATTTAATTATTTTGTATCATCAAACCTGTAACGGTTTTTTAGGACGACACACATATTAGAGCATTTCTGTTAAGAAAAGCTAAAAAAATAGCCTTGCGCACTATTAAGTGCGCAAGGCTAAAATAAAGTATTCAAAATTAAAAAAACTTATTGTACCACTAATTTACGAGCATAATTGCCCTGTGGGGTATTTATTTTTATTAAATATAGGCCGGGGGTGTATTGTTCTAAGGGTAAAAGAAAGGTGGAACTTTCTATGGCCTTTCGCAATAAACAACGTCCGCTTAAATCCAATACCTCCATAGTTAAATTGGAAAGATTTGGCTGTTTTATACTTATCTCCACCTCTTGGTGTGCAGGATTAGGAGAAATTGTAAAAACAAAATCTATATTCTTTTGGTTAGCTTCGTTTTTACCTTCGCCAAGATAACGAACCTTCACATCACAAGGAAGGTTAGTAGCATTTTTATAATACAATTCTCCTCCTTTTTCCATGCAAAGAAGATAATCATTTAATAAATCCCATGTCGGTTCCAAAAAGTTTCGAAAACCGCAATTAGGACCAACCCCTTCGA
>JAVVTR010000012.1:0-60920 GCA_036653535.1 Bacteroidales bacterium
CGAACGGCATGCGTGGTGGTGTGAGAGGTCGAAAATTAAAGTAGGAGAAAACTACTTTAATTTTCTCCTACTCGATTCCTTATTTGGGAACAAAAAGAGGAGTAGTTTCACCCGCACTTATTATGCCTTAAAGAAATATGGTAAGGCGAAAAAAAGGGAATAGATAGATAGAAATTTAGATGTAGCTATATTCGGGATTAAAATCAATATGTACCTCTTTTTTGTAGCTTTTGTTTGTAGCCTTCTATAAATATTGTATTTTTGTAGGCGATGTTCTTGTCTTATGGTAGAATTTTAGAAAAAAGCTATGAGACTTGAACTTTTATCTAAAATCGCATTTGTAGATTCCTCCTTTGGTAGTGCCTGCATGATAAAATTGTATGTAGTTTAAGAAATATAAGAAGATGAAGCAAAAACATAATTTTTTAATTTTAATTATTATTGCAGCGAGTTTGTCTACTGCTTGCTTTCGTAAGGAAGATTTCGATATGGGTATGTTGGCCAAAGAGCAGGATGTTTCCTATGATTTGGCGGTTCCTATGATGGATACCCGTCTTACTATAGAAAATCTAATGGATATGGATGGAGGCTTGTTTGTGCCCGACCAAGATGGATTGGTTCATTTAATTTATGCGCAGCCCAATGTATTTGTATATGAAGTTGGTAAACTTATTACCGTTCCCAATTTGTCTGTTTTGTCTATTTCTACAGGAAATATTCCCTACTGTAAAGTGGATAGTGTTATAAAAATAGAAAGAAGAGATACCCTATTTTATCCAATTAATGGCTTGCCGGTAGATGCAAGAATTGAGGAGATTATATTAGATACTGCGTTTTTGAATTTGGAAGTAAATAACACCTTGGGAATTCCTTTAGAGGTTGCTTTCCAGGTAGATAATATGCGCGATGCTTCTCGGAATCCTATAAAATTCCAGTACACAATACCTGCCAAGGGGCGTTTAATGGAGCATCTTTTGCTAAAACAAATTAGTTTGATGATACAAGGAGGAGTAGAAGATCCGCCTAAAATTATAGTTTCTACGAGTATAGTCGCTCATTTGGATCAGGCCTCCAATGTATTTCCCAATTTTCAATATGGCTCTGTATCGGCAAAGGCCTCTATTCAAAAAGTGTTGTATAATAGCATTAAAGGTTATCTTGGGAAATATCCCTTGCAAGTAGCAGGAGTGGTAGATGTGCCTGGTTTGGCCAATATTACCATCCAGCGTTTTAAATTCTATAAAGCGGATCTAAGAATGATTACGGGTCTGTTTGGTCTTAGTTGTCCATTACGTATTAATAACGCTACGGTTATGGCTCTTTTTAAGGGGTTAGCTTCCCGTTCCATTCCCTTGATGCCGAAAGATTACGATGTTCCCTATCCCTTGCCTACCGATGTTCCTATGAATAAAGTTAGCGAAATATTTACGCCTATTCAAGATTTGTTGCAGAATTTACCTTATCAATTCCGTTATAACTTGCAGGGAAGTTTAAATCCGGAGGAAAATGGAAATATTACCAATGTAATGCAACGTAATAGTAAAATTGCTTTCGATTTAATTTGTGACGTTCCTTTATGGCTAAGTGCCGAAAATTATGTATTAAGCGATACTATAAAATTTGGTCCTATCAAAGAGGTTAGCATGATTCATCGCTTTGAAATAAAGGCGCTTATTACTAATGCGTTTCCTATAGATGCGATAGTAAGTCTTTCTTTTTTGAATGCAAAAAACCAAGTTTTATTTAATTTATTGGATTTAGATACTATAGCTGGTGGAGAGGTGGGGCCAGCTCCGGATTTGCACGTTATAAAACCGCATACTTCTACCATAGCTACTGTATTGGATTCTTTGGAAGTAGCTCAATTGGCAGAAACTTCTCAAATTATATTAAAAGCTCGTTTGGATAGTAAAAATAAGAAAGAGGTAAAAATCTATACCAATGAACAGGAAGGTTATATTCAAGCGAAAATGGGTGCGCGAGCTAAGCTGCAATTAGGTGGTTTGATTATAGGACAAAAGTAGGTGCAATGAAAAAAGTTTTTTATCCATTACTAATTTTGGGCTTACTATGTTTTTTCTTGTCTTCAAGGGTGAGAGCACAGGTAGGAACCTCTCAATATTTTTTAAATATATTGCCTCAGGCCAACGTTAATAATCCAGCTTTTATTGCACCGGATGATTTTTATTTTGGTTTTCCTGCATTGTCGAATGTGCATGCACAACTCTACAATAATTTTCTTTCGTGGGATCGTATGGTAGAAAGAGGAAGCGATGATAGTTTACGGTTTAATGTACCTAAGTTATTAGGGAAGATAGGTACCAAAGCTCGCATAGGCTTGGAAGTAGACGAAGATATTCTTCGTTTTGGATTTCGTCGTAAAGAAAATTATTTTCATGTAGGTTTGTCGCTTCATGCTAATGCCAATGTGGTACTAACTAAAAAAACTTTAGATTTTCTACTTAGGGGACCTGGGCAAAGTATGGGTAATAACGATCTTTCCGGTAATTCTGTGGATATAAATTCCTATGCATATCTTTATTTTGGTTATGCAAGGAAGGTCAGCAAAATGGTTACGGTGGGGGGAAGAGTAAAAATATTAAATGGCTTATATAATTTCAATACCAAAAAATTAAATATACATTGGGCGGTGGAAAATGATCAAATGGAAAACCCCAATCAAACGCCTTATACCTATGTTATGAATGTGGATGGCGTTCTTAATACGAATTTGCCATTGAATGAAGATTTGAAATTAGGAGCTTTTTCTTTAAATATAGGCAAAAACTGGGGCCTTGGTTTGGATTTTGGAGTGAGCGTAAATTTTGCTAAGGGTTGGAATTTTTCTGCCAGTGTATTAGATTTAGGATTTATTTCTTGGAAGAGTAAGACTTCTTCTTGGGTTTCTATTAATCCAAATTTAAACTTTCCTTTTCAAGGCTTATCTTTCGATTTTTATAATAAAGATATACGTTTTGATAGTCTTATTAAAGGAGCAGCTACAGAATTATTAGATACTTTGGGCTTTAAACGGAAAGATACTAAGGGCTATACCACTGCATTGCCATCTACGCTTTTGGCAAGTTTTTGCTATACTCTAAGCGAAAAGCATCAATTTGGAGTGGTGTTTAAAGGGCAATTTTATAATCATTATTTTGATGCAGAATTTGGAATTGCTTATACTTATACGCCTTGCAAAAATTTCGCCGTTTCTGTAAACAATACTTTCTGTCGTGGAAATGCTTTGAATTTCGGTATAGTATTAGTTGGAAATTTAGGTCCCGTGCAATTACATTTGGGCGTAGATCGCATAAATTCATTTAATATAGCAACTCTTCGAACGGTGAATGTCAATTTTGGAATTAATTTTTTGATAGGTAAGCAAGAAATTTTTTCGGATAAAATAGCAAGAGCCAAACTAAATAAAATGAGCGGTCAGCCTTTATAATTTAGATTGGATTTGGATGGGTGATTTTGGATTGCTGGCTTCTAACTCCAATCCCCCTTGTAACAAGAATGAATATGAATTTATGGAAATAATCTCCAAGTATTTTCCGAATCTTAGTTCGGATCAATTAGAAAAATACGAAGCTCTAAATGTGCTATACCAAGAGTGGAATGAAAAAGTAAACGTGGTTTCCCGTAAGGATATACAAAATTTAGATATTCATCATGTTTTGCATAGTTTATCTATAGCAAAGGTTTGTGCTTTTATACCAGGAAGTAGGGTGTTAGATGTGGGAACTGGTGGCGGATTTCCCGGGATTCCTTTAGCCATTATGTTTCCGCAGGTGCAGTTCCATTTGGTAGATTCTATTGGTAAAAAAATAAAAGTGGTAGAGGCTGTGGCGGAGGCTTTATCCTTAAAGAATGTGAGTGCAGAACAAATTAGGGCTGAACAATTAAAAGAGCGTTACGATTTTATTGTAAGTAGGGCTGTAACGGCTTTGCCGGAATTTTATCTTTGGGTGCATTCCCTAATATCTTCCAAGCAAAAAAACGCTATTCCCAATGGCATTTTATATTTAAAAGGAGGCGATTTAAAGGAAGAATTAGCATCGTTTTCTCCTAAGATAAAAGAATATATCATATCCAATTGGTTTGAAGAAGACTTTTTTGAAACCAAAAAAGTAATATATTTAAAGTATGTTAGATAAACTAATTTCCTTAGACCAGAAAGCCACTTTGGCTATAAATGGATTGCACGCTTCTTGGGCCGATGTATTTATGTATGCTCTCAGTTATACTTATACATGGATCCCTTTATATATATTTTTACTAATTTTATTATTTACTATCTATAAAAAAGAAAGTTGGGTAATAGTATTAGGTTTGATTTTGCTTATTGCAGTAGTAGATATAAGCAGTGTACATCTTTTTAAAAATGTATTTGAACGTTTACGTCCCAGTCACGAACCTTTATTGGAGGGTTTGATATATGTGCCTTATGGACAAGGTGGACTTTATGGTTTTATATCCTCTCATGCCGCTAATCATTTTGCCTTAGCTGCCTGTTTGACCCCTTTGTTAGCGAAGCGTTTTATTTGTTTTAAGTATGGAATACTTTATCTATGGGCCTTTATGATTGCTTACAGCCGCATATATTTAGGAAAACATTATATAGGGGATGTTTTGGTAGGAGCCTTGTGGGGACTATTACTTGGATACGGGTGTTATAAACTTATTCGTTTAGTTCTTTCCAAAGTATATCCTTCAACTCCATAATACCCATACCGCTGATGGCAGAAATGAAAACAGAGGGTAAGTCTTTTGGAAGTGTTTTTTCTATTTTCTTTTGGGTGGTTTTATTAATTAAATCACACTTAGTAACAGCAATTACTCGATGTTTATCTAAAAGTTCCGGATTATGTTTCTTTAGTTCGTTTAATAAAATTTTATATTGAGCCAAAATACTTTTTTCCGCTTCTTCGGCAGAAACCATAAAAAGGAGTAGAGAATTTCGTTCAATATGTCGTAAAAAGCGTAACCCTATACCCTTGCCTTCTGCTGCACCCTCAATAATACCGGGAATATCGGCCATTACGAAAGACTGATTATCTCTGTAATTTACTATGCCTAAATTAGGAACCAAAGTGGTAAAGGGATAATCTGCAATTTCTGGTTTAGCAGCGGATACTACCGAAAGTAGCGTGGATTTTCCTGCGTTAGGGAAACCTACCAAGCCAACATCGGCTAATATTTTTAGCTCTAAAATTTCCCAAGATTCTATGCCGATTTCTCCAGGTTGTGCATATCGGGGCGTTTGATTGGTGGCGCTTTTGAAATGATCATTTCCTAAACCTCCTCGTCCACCGGGAAGTAAAATTATTTCTTGACCGTTGGTGGTGATTTCTGCTTGTTCTTCGCCGGTTTCAAAGTTTTTTACTATGGTTCCTAATGGAACCTCTATATAAATATCTTTTCCATTTGCTCCTGTAGAACGATTTTCACTCCCACTTACTCCATGCTCGGCAAAAACATGTTTGGTGTATTTTAGGTGCAATAAAGTCCAAAGTTGGGCGTTTCCTCTAAGAATAACATGTCCTCCTCGGCCACCATCTCCCCCATCAGGGCCACCTTTGGGTGTCTTTTTGCTTCTAAAAAAGTGTTTTGACCCGGCTCCCCCATTGCCCGAACGACAAAAAATCTTTACATAATCGACAAAGTTTGAACCGGCCATATTGTTACTGTTAGGTATTAATCTTACAAAGATAATATTATTAATCGTGCAAATGTAAAAAGAATTTGCAGATTTTAAAAAAAACATTTATCTTTGCGCTCCATTTGGACATGGCGTGATAGCTCAGTCGGTAGAGCAAAGGACTGAAAATCCTTGTGTCACTGGTTCGATTCCAGTTCGCGCCACGAACCTAAAAAGCGGAAGCATCGGCAAGAGGTTTCCGCTTTTTTAATGTAGAATATTACATAGCTTCTAAAATAAAAAATGTCATGAGCAGAGTTTTGATTATTGGAGCGGGAGGCGTTGCCACCGTGGTGGCTCATAAAGTAGCCGCAAATCCAAACGTTTTTACGGATATAATGATTGCTTCGAGAACTAAATCGAAGTGTGATGCTATCGCTGAGGCCATAGGAAAAGATAGAATTAAAACAGCACAAGTAAATGCGGATGATGTACCGGCTTTGGTAAAATTGCTTCAAAGTTTTCAACCGGAATTACTTATTAATGTAGCCCTCCCTTATCAAGATTTACATATTATGGATGCTTGTCTTCAGGCAGGGGTTAATTATATGGATACGGCCAATTATGAACCTTTAGAAGAAGCTAAGTATCAATATAGCTGGCAATGGGCTTATAAAGATCGTTTTGAAAAGGCCGGTCTTACGGCTATTTTAGGTTGCGGTTTTGATCCGGGGGTTACCAGTATTTATACTGCCTATGCAGCTAAACATCATTTCGATGAAATACATTATTTAGATATAGTAGACTGCAATGCTGGTGATCATGGGAAGGCTTTTGCTACCAATTTTAATCCAGAAATTAATATCAGAGAAGTAACACAAAAAGGAAAATATTACCAAGATGGGAAATGGATAGAGACAGAACCTCATCAAATTCATCAAGCCCTTACTTATCCTCGCATAGGCCCCAAAGAGTCGTATCTTATTTATCATGAGGAATTAGAGTCTTTGGTTAAAAATTATCCCACTATTAAGCGGGCTCGTTTTTGGATGACTTTCGGACAGGAATATTTAACACATTTGAGAGTGATTCAAGATATTGGAATGGCCGGTATAGAACCTATTATGTATGAAGGCAAGGAAATAGTTCCTATCCAATTTCTAAAAGCCGTTTTACCTAATCCTGGTGACTTAGGAGCGAATTATCATGGTTGGACTTCTATAGGTTGTCGTATAAAAGGGATTAAGGATGGAAAAGAAAAAACATATTATATCTTCAATAATTGTAGCCACGAAGTAGCATATAAAGAAACCGGAACCCAAGGAGTTAGTTATACTACGGGCGTTCCTGCTATGATAGGCGCTATGATGTTCTGTAAAAATTTATGGCGTAAGCCGGGGGTCTTTAATGTGGAAGAATTTGATCCGGATCCTTTTATGGAGGAATTAAATAAGAATGGTCTTCCATGGGAAGAACAGGTGGATGGGAATATAGAGCTGTAGCAATAAGACTTCGTCTTATATTTCCTTATACCGCTTTTAAAGAAAGCGTTTTGAAACCTTATAATGATGGTAATGCAATAATTCTATGGGGAAATTATTAGTAATAGATGATGAACCTCAAATACGAATGCTCCTTTCTCGTATGTTAGAATTGGAGGGCTATGAGGTTTTGCAAGCTTCAGATGGTCGTTCCGGTTTCAAGCAGGCTAAACTACATGCTCCGGAGGTGATCTTATGTGATGTATTCCTCCCCGATGCTAATGGGCTGGAAATGGTAAAAACGTTAAAAGAACTTTTACCAAAAACGGAAGTAATTCTTTTGACTGCACATGCTAATATCGGTGATGGGGTTCAGTCTATAAAAAATGGTGCTTTCGACTATTTAATAAAAGGGGATGATAATGCTAAAATTATTCCCTTGGTAGAAAGAGCTTTTTCTAAAATTTCATCTTCTATATTCAATGATATATCTTCATCCAAGGATAGAAATACGTCTTTTCATTCTCCTAAATCCATAGAATTTGGAGGTGGATTTGCGGAAATCTTAGGTAGTTCTAAAAAAATTCAAGATGCTATTGCTTTGGCTCAAAAAGTATCTGCTACGCATGTAGCGGTACTTTTGACAGGGGAAACCGGTACAGGCAAGGAAGTTTTTTCGAAAGCGATTCATTCTAATGGGTGTAGAGCGAAGAAGGCTTTTGTTGCGGTAAATTGCTCGGCCTTTAGTAAAGATCTTTTAGAAAGCGAAATTTTTGGCTATAAAGCGGGCTCTTTTACAGGAGCGAGCAAAGACAGGAAGGGCCTTTTCGAAGTGGCTGATGGGGGAACTTTGTTTTTAGATGAAATAGGGGAGATGGCTTTTGAACTTCAAGCCAAATTACTGAGAGTAATAGAAAGTGGCGAATATATTAAAGTGGGAGATAGTTGCTCTACGAAAGTAGATGTGCGCATTATAGCTGCCACCAATAAAAATTTAGAAAAAGAAATAAAATTAGGGCGTTTTCGAGAGGATTTATTTTATAGGCTTTCTGTTTTCTGTATAGAATTGCCACCTTTGCGGCAGAGATTGGAAGATGTAAGGGTTTTGGCTAATTTTTTTATAAAACGTTTTGCTCTTAGAGAAGGGCAGAAGGAAAAGAAAATGACGGAAGAATATTTGGAAATTTTGAAACGGCAGCCTTGGAGAGGGAATATTCGTGAACTTCGAAATGTAATAGAAAGGAGTATGATAGTAAGTAATTCAGACGATTTGCTTACGCAAGATTTACCAGTAGAAATGCTCTGTTGTGATACAAAAGAACAGCAAGCAGGAATTCTTTCCGATTTTGAATTATCGCAAGTGGAGTCGCATCATATTGCACGTGTATTGGAATACACAGAAGGAAATAAAACAGAAGCGGCCAAATTATTAAAAATAGGATTAAGCACACTTTATCGAAAAATAGAAGAATATAAATTGTAAAATCATCCCAACTTTGCTTTTTCCTTTGTTTTTTTGTAGAAGTTTGGAATACCTAAACGCCCAATAAGGCTTAATTTCAAAATTTAATCTTTCAATTTTTTTTTTTTTTCATTTTGGTAGGTTCTGTCTTCTAAAATGAAAGGGTTTTACTAAGTCTGTACAGTATCTTTTATGTATTTCTTTTGTATTTCAACTAAATTTAAGTGTGAAAATTTAAATGTTAAAACACTTATTTTTAATACATAGTCTGTGATCGAAAACGGAAGGAAAACTAATTTAGCTCATAAAATATTTGCTTTTTCTTCCTTTGGCATATTATTAGACTATGACTAATTCTACTATGATAAATAAAGACAAGAATAGAGTAGGGTTTATTGAATTTTAAAAAAAAAGAAATGTATACAATTTTGTTTGTTTTGGGCCTTGCTGTGTTTGCATACTTAATGTATGTATTGCTGAAACCGGAAGAATTTTAGTGAATAAGAGGATACATGAATTTTTCCACCACTTTAAATAATAAAAAGACTCTGTGTTTTGGTTTTACCATGGTCTTAAAATAGAAAAGAAGAATGAATACTGAGATTTTAGGCGTATTAGTCCAAATTGTTTTGGTTATACTTTTATCTTGGCCTTTGGGTTGGCATATTGCCAAAGTGTATAAAGGAAAGAAAAGTCGTTGGGATTTTTTAAACGGAATAGAAAAATTAATTTACAAAATAGGAGGGATAGATCCAAAGCAGGAAATGAATTGGAAACAATTTTTGAAGGCATTGTTGTGTCTCCATCTTTTTTTATTTGTTTGGGGTTTTACCTTGTTGATGATCCAAAATTGGCTACCATGGAATCCGGATCATAATTTGGCACAAAGTGCACATTTGGCCTTTAATACTGCAATTAGTTTCGTGGTTAATTGTAATTTGCAGCATTATAGCGGAGAAAGTGGACTCACTTATTTTACGCAGTTATTTGTAATTATGCTTTTTCAATTTATTACCGCTGCTACAGGAATGGCTGCTTTGGCTGGAATGATGAAAGCTATGGCTGCTAAAACAACCAACACTATAGGTAATTTTTGGTATTTTTTAGTGAGAAGTTGTACGCGTATATTATTACCATTGGCGTTAATATTGGGTTTCATACTTATATTGGAAGGTGTTCCTATGACCATGGATGGTAAAAAAGAAATTACTACCATGGAACAGCAAAAACAATCTATTTCTCAAGGTCCCACAGCGGCTATTATTTCTATTAAACAACTGGGTACGAATGGCGGTGGATATTTTGGTAGTAATGCTTCTCATCCTCTCGAAAATCCGACTTATTTTACTAATATGGTAGAATGTATAAGTATTCTTCTTATTCCCATGGCTATGGTTTTTGCTTTGGGCTTTTACTTAAAAAGGAAAAAACTTAGCTTTTCTATTTTTGGGGTTATGCTTACGGCATATTTGCTTGGCGTTGGGATTAATGTGTATCAGGAAATACAGGGGAATCCGCAAATAGATAAAATGGGTATAGCTCAAAATGGGGCTATGGAAGGAAAAGAAGTGCGTTTTGGAGCGGCAGCTACGGCTTTGTGGAGCGTTACCACCACGGCTACGTCCAATGGGTCGGTCAATGGTATGATGGATAGTGGAATGCCTTTGAGTGGGATGGTATCCATGCTCAATATGCAAATAAATACTTGGTTTGGAGGAGTGGGTGTTGGGCTTATGAATTATTATACCTTTCTTATTATTGCTGTATTTATTAGTGGTTTAATGGTAGGACGAACTCCTGAATTTCTTGGAAAAAAAATAGAGGCAAGGGAAATGAAAATTGCAACCCTCATTGTTTTATTACATCCATTAATTATTTTAACGGGAACCGCTCTTGCTTGTTGGCTTTTTGTGCATGCTCCTCAGATGGTGGCATTAGAAGGAGGTTGGTTGAATAATGCAGGTTTCCATGGTTTAAGTGAAATGCTGTATGAATTTACTTCTTCTGCAGCCAATAATGGTTCCGGCATGGAGGGCTTAGGGGATAATACGGTTTTTTGGAATATCTCTACGGGCATAGTATTGCTTTTAGGCCGCTTTCTGCCTATTATTGGGCAAGTAGCTATAGCCGGTTTATTGGCTCAGAAGAAATTTATTCCAGAAAGTGCAGGTACTCTTCCAGTTGATACCTTTACTTTTGCTGTAATGACTTTTGTTGTGATTTTTATTGTGGCAGCTCTTTCCTTTTTTCCTGTTCTATGCCTTAGTACGGTAGGCGAATATCTAACTCTATAATTTATTTAGTAAAAGAATGCAAAAAAATAATTTCAGTACTCTCTTTCAAAAGGAGCAGATGTTGGCTATTTGGAAGCAAGCCTTAAGAAAATTGAATCCTAAAACAATGCTTAGGAATCCCATTATGTTTACCGTGGAAATATCCTCCGTAGTGATGGGAGTGGTTACTATCTACTCTTTATTTTCCAGTAGTCAAGGAAGTTTTGGATATAATTTCCTTGTGTTTTTTATTTTGAGTTTAACTTTGTTATTTGCCAATTTTGCCGAGGCTATTGCTGAGGCACGAGGAAAAGCACAAGCCGATAGTTTACGCAAAACGAGAGAGGAAACTCCGGCCAAGTTGTTAATTGGTAAAGAGATAAAAAATGTAAGTAGTTCTCAACTCCAAAAGGGAGATTGTTTTCTTTGCGAAGGTGGAGATATAATTCCTGCAGACGGAGAAATTATAGAAGGGCTTGCCTGTATAGATGAAAGCGCCATTACCGGAGAGAGTGCTCCTGTAATTAGAGAAGCAGGGGGAGATAAAAGTTCGGTTACTGGTGGAACCTTAGTATTATCGGACACTATTAAAGTAAGGGTCACCTCTCAAGCTGGGGAGAGTTTTTTAGATAAAATGATACGTTTGGTAGAGGGAGCATCTCGTAAAAAGACGCCTAACGAAATAGCCTTGACTATATTATTGGCTGGTTTTACCTTAGTATTTATTATTGTTTGTATAACGCTAAAATCTTTTGCCGATTATGCAGGAAGTTCTTTAAGTGTGGCTGCCTTGATTTCCTTATTCGTATGCTTAATACCGACTACCATAGGCGGACTTTTATCGGCTATAGGAATAGCTGGGATGGACAGGGCTTTAAGAGCCAATGTAATTACTAAATCGGGGAAAGCGGTAGAAACGGCAGGAGATATAGATACTTTATTGTTAGATAAAACAGGAACGATAACTATAGGGAATCGTAAAGCCACTGCTTTTTATCCTCTTTCGGATGGAAATATCGATAGGGAGGATTTTATTCGTTATTGTATGTTGGCTTCCGCCTCTGATTTAACTCCGGAAGGGAAATCTATTGTAGAATTAGCGCATGAAAATGGGTTACGTATGCGGAATCTGGATGTGACTTCTGCGAAAATAATTGATTTTACAGCAGAAACGCGTTCGAGTGGAATGGATATGTCGGATGGTGTACAAATTAGAAAAGGAGCCTTGGATGCCATTAGAAATCTTACAGAAAAGGCAGGCTTTGTATTTCCATTAGAGGTGGAAGATATCGCTAAAAATATTTCCGAAAATGGAGGAACCCCTTTAGTGCTTAGTGTGAACGGAAAAGTATTAGGGGCTATTGAATTGCAGGATATCATAAAACCGGGTATTCAAGAACGTTTTATGCGATTGCGTAAAATGGGCGTAAAAACGGTAATGGTTACAGGCGATAATCCGCTTACTGCAAAATACATCGCTAATAAAGCGGGTGTAGATGATTTTATAGCGGAAGCAAAACCGGAGGATAAAATGAATTATATTCGTCAAGAGCAAGAACAGGGTAAATTAGTGGCGATGATGGGAGATGGAACGAACGATGCCCCGGCTTTGGCTCAAGCAAATGTAGGAGTAGCTATGAATAGTGGAACCCAAGCGGCTAAGGAAGCGGGGAATATGGTGGATTTAGACAATGATCCTACTAAGTTGATAGAGATAGTGGAAATAGGGAAGCAATTACTTATGACACGAGGAACGCTTACTACCTTTTCTATTGCTAATGATGTGGCTAAATATTTTGCTATTGTACCGGCTTTATTTATGCTTTCTATACCGGAATTATCTGCATTGAATATTATGCGTTTGCATTCCCCGGAAAGCGCTATTTTAAGTGCCGTTATTTTTAATGCCCTCCTTATTCCATTATTAATACCTTTGGCTCTCCAAGGGGTTAAATATAAGCCCATAGGAGCCTCTGCTTTGCTTAGAAGAAATTTGTTTATATACGGTTTAGGTGGTATTGCGCTTCCCTTTATAGGAATTAAATTAATAGATTTGTTAGTAGGTTTATTCGTATGAAAACAGCTATTCACAGAATGGATAAAGGCGACAATTGCACCTCTTCGCAAAGGTCAAAACCACTTTAGATAGCTTAATGAAATTGGTTTTAAAAATTGAAAAAATGAAATCGGATTTAAAAAAATCGTTTAGAATAACCTTAGCATTTGTATTGCTTTTTGGAGTGGGTTATGTTTTGATATTATGGATGTTTGCCCAAGTTGCTACTTGTAATGGTGGACGTGCAGATGAGGAATTGGTGGCTCAAAAATTCACTCGTTCTGTCTATTTTTGGCCTCGTCCTTCTAGTGTGGATTATAGGGCTGATGCTTCGGGCGGATCTAATAAAGGGCCAAACAACGAAAGCTATTTATGGGATATAGAAGCAAGAGTAGATACTTTTTTATTTTATCATCCTTATCTTAGTCGAGATTTAGTTCCTGCAGAAATGATTACTGCTTCTGCCTCCGGATTGGATCCGGATATTAGTCCGAAATCGGCCTATGTGCAGGCGAGAAGAGTGGCTGAAGCTCGCTCTTTAAGTCAAAAGCAGGTGATAGAAATTATAACACAAAATACAACTAAAGCATTTCTATGTTTTTTGGGTCCAGAAAAAGTAAACGTACAACGCTTAAATAAGGCATTGGATAGATCTTTCCCTATAAAAAAATAACAAAAATAGTATATTTGTTTTTTAAGCGTTTCTGAGTTATGAAAAGAGAAGACAGTGTTCAACATTTTTTAGATCTTATTAAACAATCTCGCCAAGGGAAATTTAAGGTTTATATTGGCATGATTGCTGGAGTGGGCAAAACATATCGTATGTTGCAGGAGGCTCATGAACTTTTGAAAAGTGGAGTGGATGTACAAATTGGGTATGTGGAAACGCATGGTAGAGAGGAAACCGAAGCTTTGATGGAAGGCTTAACGTTAATTCCACGAAAAAAAATCTTTTATAAAGGAAAAGAGTTGGAAGAAATGGATTTGGAGGCCATTGTTAGAGTACATCCCGATATAGTTATAGTGGATGAATTGGCTCATACCAATGTAGATGGATGTATAAATGAAAAGCGTTGGCAAGATGTGCTTCTTTTGTTAGAGGAGGGTATTAATGTAATTTCTGCGGTAAATATTCAACATATAGAAAGTCTCAATGAAGAAATACAAGAAATTACTGGCGTGGATATAAAAGAAAGCATACCGGATAGTGTGCTTAAAGAGGCTGACGAGGTGGTAAATATCGATTTGACTTCCGAAGAATTAGTCTCTCGGCTTAAAGCGGGTAAAATTTATCGTCCAGAAAAAATACAAAGGGCATTAGATCATTTTTTCAAAAAGGAAAATATACTTCAATTGCGTGAATTGGCGCTGAAAGAGGTCGCTTTAAGAGTGGAAAAAAAAGTAGAGAATGAAATGGCTTTATCGGGGGGTAGGTTGAGACGAGAAAAAATCATGGCTTGTATTAGTTCGCACGAAAAAACGCCACGAAGAGTAATACATAAGGCTGCTCGCTTGGCTACTCGCTATAGTACCTCTTTTTGTGCTTTATATGTGCAAACGCCAAGGGAATCGAGCGATCGTATCGCTTTGTCTAATCAAAGATATTTGATTAATCATTTTAAATTGATTACTGAATTGGGTGGGGAAATTATACAAATTTCTTCTGCGGATATTATGGGTAGTATCATTGAAGTATGTAAGGAAAAGCAGATAACTACCCTTTGTATGGGTTTGCCAAAATTTCGGATTCCAGGAGATTTATGTGCTATGTTTCGCTATAGAAAACTTTTGAAATATATGGCTCAGGATAGAATGGATTTAATTATTTTATCTAAATAAATTAGAATACGTATGAATATAAAGCGGAAGTTGCTTTGGGGTATGGGGCTGTTAGCTGGAATGATTATTTTATTAGTCGTTTTATCGGTAAGTAATTTTTATATACTTACGGCGGCGGATCCAGATAGTATAATGGCAAATTTGGGTTTACGTAGAGCTTTAATTTCGGTTTCTATTGTAGGTGGTATTTGTGTCTTTATAGGAATTATTCTTTTTCTTTGGTTGCCACGTTCTATTAGTAATCCTATAAAAGAACTTACGGATGGTATTTTGGAAATTTCGGATCATAACTATGAAAAGAGATTGGATTTAAGTGATTATACGGAATTTCAAAAAGTGGCAGATAGCTTTAATCGTATGGCGGAAAAACTAACGCAATATAGAGCCAGTACCTTGGTCGATATATTGGCGGCTAAAAAGTTCATAGAAGCGATAGTCAATAGTATTAATGAGCCTATTATTGGTCTTAATAGAGAAAGGATTATTGTCTTTATCAATGATGCGGCTCTTACGGTTTTGAATTTAAAACGAGAGGAAGTTATATTGCGTTCGGCCGAAGAGTTGGCTCTGAAAAATGATTTATTAAGAAAATTAGTTCGCGAATTGGTGAATCCGAAGGAGAAAAAAGAAGATTTAAAAATATATGCGGATAATAAGGAAAGTTATTTTCAGGTAAAATATATTCCCATTCGGGGACAAGGAATGGAAACAAAGGATGGAGCGGGAGAGAGCTCTCTTCGTGCCTTGGGAGAGCTTATACTCCTTAGTAATATAACCGAATTTAAAGAATTGGATTCTGCTAAAACTATGTTTATTTCCACCATTTCCCACGAATTAAAAACGCCTATTTCTGCCATATTAATGAGTTTGCAATTATTAGAAGATGAAAGGGTAGGACGATTAAATATAGAGCAAGAACGTCTTTCAAATAGTATTAAAGAAAATAGCGAACGTCTTCTATCCATTACAGGAGAATTGCTAAATATGACCCAAGTAGAAGCTGGAAAATTGCAGCTAATTCCCAAAATTACTAAACCTATAGAACTAATTAACTATGCCATTAATGCCAATAGGGTGCAGGCCGAAAAATTTGGATGCCAAATAGAAGTTGTTTATCCAAAAGAAAAAGTAAGTAAGCTTTTTGTAGATAGTGAAAAAATAGCTTGGGTTATAACCAATCTTCTTAGCAATGCTATTCGCTATTCTATGGATAATGGACGGGTGGTTATAGGGGTGAAACAAGGAGAACATTTTATAGAAATTTATGTGCAAGATTTTGGAAAAGGAATAGATCCCCGTTACCATAAAAGTATTTTTGATCGTTATTTTCGTGTTCCAGGAACTAAAATACAAGGTAGTGGATTAGGACTATCTATTTCTAAAGATTTTGTAGAAGCCCATAATGGAAGTCTTAAGGTAGAAAGTGAAGTAGGGCATGGAAGTAAATTTATTGTGAACCTTCCGTATTGAGAATGCTTTTAAAACTGATTCGATGAGTAAATTTCTAAGCTATCGGCTTTTGAAAATCTGTGGATAGATAAAATGTTTATTTTCTTGAAGTCATTTTCTTTAGTATCATAATGCGTTTGCTTGCGTAATATTCGGATGTTAAACTTCACTCTCTTTAGTGTTTTTCATTTTCTCGCCTTTTCTTTCCTTGCAAATTCTTTGATAGGTGAGTTGTAGTTGTCGACGATAAACAGCACAAGCGGAAAAAAAATACACTCCACTTTGTAGCCAAAGAATTTTGTATTCAGTGGCTACTTCGATAAGGTTTGCACCCATGGTATTAATGCGAACAAAACCTTGTATGCCAGGAGTGGAAGGAAATAAATAACCTATGGCTTTCCAAAACCAAGGAATATTAGACCAAGGCCATGATATGCCGGAAATAAATACAAGGATAACGGAAGTGAAAACAAAAAAGAGCATAGGAGATTCTCGTGTTTTTACAAATCCAGATAAGGTAATGGCCAAAAAAATACAGGCGAAAAGAAATGGAAGTAAGAAAGCGGTTAGTGTTCCAAAATTAGCAAGTTGTGGAAGATTAAATAGACGTGGAACGAGAATTAGTATCCAAAAACAAACAATAATATATACAAAAATATAGGCTAAAGCTTTTCCAAAAACCACACGAAATATGCCATGATAATATTTTTCGGTAGGTATAAGGCTTCCAAAACGACTGCGTTCTCGGTAGGTTCCCCCTAAAAGACAAACACCTAAGATTAAAGTTTGTTGTAAAATCAAAATAACAATAGCTGGAACCAAAAAACTGGCAAATCCATTTTGGGTATTAAACATGGTAAAAGCTTCATAGGTAACTGGTTCAGCAGATATATCTTGCAATTTTGCACTACTTTCCGGATTTAAACTAAATCGAATATTTTCGCCCAAATCTAAACTGGCTTCTGTGCTACTAAGTAAAAAAGCTTTATAATTTAATAGACAACTCATATCGGAATACAAGTCTACGGTTGTTTGTCTACCTGCATGGAGATCTTTGCTAAAATTAGACGGAATATGTAAAATACCATAGGCTTTTTTTTTGTCTACTAAAATTTTGGCTTCTTCCATATTGGCGCAATAGGCTTTTATGTCTACGTCTGGAGTGCCATTTATTTTGCGGATGTAATCTCGGCTGTATTCGCTTCGCGAATCGTCTACCACAACCATAGGGGCTTGACGAACTACTTCATTATTGTAGATAAAAGCATAGATAATGGGGTAGGCAAAAGGAACTAAGAAGAAAAAAATCATCACTGCCGAATCACTGAAAATGGTTTTTAGTTCATTTTTCCATATATATAATCCATCGGAAAGTCCCGTGGATATTTTTTGTGTTAGTGTTTTATTTGCCATATTTCATGCTGATTTCCATTGGTTTAAGGAATATATCTAAAAGTATTTAAAACTTTTTTTAAATGTGGAAGGGTAAATAAAGGAAGAAGTAAAAAAAGCAATAAAAATCCATATTCGGCTATACTGTAGAGGAAGGCTCTGCCATTTAAAGCTTGATCTACGTAAATTAAAAAATAATGTCGTAAGGGGAAGAAATTACAAAAACTTTGTAATAAAGGGTCCATGGCGGAAACCGGATAGGTAAATCCGCTGATAGAAAATCCTATCATTCCAAAAAGGCAGGCAAAGCTGAGTCCTAAGCGAAGAGTGGGAAGTATGCTAATCATAAAAACTCCTAAAGATTGACAGGCCAAAACGAAACAAATCATACTTAAAATCATAGGGCCCCATCCGCTGAGTAGGGGAAATTGATACCATCCATAAAGCACGGCTTCCATGGATATTCCCATTAAAATTAATACTAAGGTTTGTGGCCATAATTTTCCAATTAAGGCAAGGAGAATATTTTGTTTTTTTTCTATCTGTGATTCTTTCTTTTCGTTGGCTTGAGGGTATGAGGAGCGTAAATTGTTATTTTCTATAGAGGAGGTTAAGTTTAACCATTTGCGAGCTGAGTTTGCTTTAATTTCGCTACCAATGGAGAATACGGTTACCATAAGAATAACCAATTCTAAAATACCTGGAAGAATAGTATTGGATAAATAAACGGAGTAATTTAACCAGGGATTTCCTAAAGCATGAGTTTCTATTTCTATGGGCTGCAATTTTCCCATGATATGTTCTTGCGTTTCTCCTTTGGCAAGACCGGTTTGTAAACCAACCGATTTGGATGCTAGTACGGAAATAGTTTTCATATCTCTAAATAAGAGGGAGGACGCAATAAGGTAGGTGCCATTGGTGTAAAAAGAAATTTTGGGTTGCCTTCCGGCTGTAGCATCGGCCGAAAAATTCCTTGGGATATAAAAAATGCCGTAAATTTTTCCTTTTTGCATTTCTATGCGTGCCTCTTCAAAAGAGGCGGTGTACATAATAATTTTGGTTTGAGGGAAAGCATCTAATTGTCTACATAAATTACGGGAAGTGGCGTTATTGTTGAGGTCTACAGCAGCAATGGGAAGATCACAAGGAAGTCCTTGGTGCATTAAGCTAAGAAAGAAAAAAACAGAAATAGCAGGAATGGCAAGCATGCAAAAAAGATAAATAGGTTGAGCCATCCACCGTTTTACTTCTCGTTTGCCTATATTCCATAAAATTTTCCAGGGACCGTATGGCGTGTTCATAGAATTTATTTTTTTAAAATAACCGACATGCCAGGACGTAAATCTAGTATTTTTCCATCTGGTTTGGCTCTTACTTCAAAGGTCTTTGCATCGAATTGCCCGGTAGTTTTGGTGGCTTTCCAAATGGCATAGGTTCCCATATCTTTAATAAAACTTACCTTTAGCGTTATTTCTTTATTATCTAAAGCCGGAATAAACGCTTTGAGTTTGGTTCCCATTTTAATATCTTTAAGTAGGTCTTCCCTTATACTGAAAACGACCCACATATGGTCTAAATTTACTAAGTTCATAATGGGGGCTCCCGTTCCAACTAATTCTCCTACATGAGGAAAAATTTCAGAAACTTCTCCGTCTATGGGCGAAATTAAGGCTCCCTCTTTTAAGTAAGCATCTACTTCGCTTAGGGCTCCTTCGCTTTGTTTTACTAAAGCAAGAGCAAGTTGTTTGTCTTCTTTTTGTGCTCCCTTTAAGGCTAATTGATATTGAGAATGGGCCGTTCTTTCCGTGGCTTGCATAGACTTGTAATTAGCTTCTGCTTCATCTCTTTTTTGGGCAGGAATAACCCCTTTATTGTATAAATTTTGTATTCGTTGATAGGATTTTTCGGCTATCTCTAAACCTGCTTTTGCTTTTTGCCATAGTTCGTAAGCCGAGCTTAGTTGTTCGGGGCGTAATCCATTATGGGCTTTGTTGTTTTGTGCTTCTGCCGCTGAGTTCATGGCTTGGGCTTGTTCTAATTTGGCGTAAATTTCCGGAGTGTTGATCAACACAACGGTATCTCCTTGTTTAACGCTTTGTCCTTCTTCGAAATTGTAGGCAAGAATACGTCCCGGCACTTTTCCGGAAATACGAACTACTTCTGCTTCTGCTTGTCCCATAATGATTTCTGCTTCTGGCTTTAATAATAAGAAACCTGCTAAAGTCACTAATAAAACTACCCCTATCATAATGGAAAATGCCACGATCATATTTTTAGATTCGTAAGACATTGTTTTTTTTACTTTTTCTTCCATTTTGTATGCTTACATTAAAATTATTTATCCATATTTAAATTGCCTATAGCTTTGTTGAAATAGGCTTCTGCTAATTTTTTTTCTATTTGAGCATCTATTAGTGCCGATTGAGCCGACAGCCAAGCGGTTTGTGCTTCCATTACATTTAAGGAAGAAATAACACCTTCTTTAAATCCATAAGTGGCATGTTGGAGATTTTCCTCTGCATTACTTCGGTTTTCAAAGCAGGTTTTTATTTGCTTTTCGGCTTCATTTGCTCTAAAAGAAGATTGTTTAATTTGAAGTTCGGTTTGCTCTTTGGCATTTTCATATTGCAAACGGGCTATATTGGTTTGTGATTTGGAGGATTGTCTACGAAAACTGCCTCCTATCCAGTCGGTGATAGGAACCCTTAGCATCACCCCCACGTTAAACATACCGCTAAAATCCTTTTTAAATCCTTTAAAAAAGTTGGGGTTGCTGATTAAATAATTGGCGGTAAAACCAATGTTGGGTAAGAGATCGGAAAGAATAATGGCCTCTTTTTTCTTCGCTATTTTTTGCATATAATCGAGTGCTTGTAAATCTTTTCGATTTTCGTAAGCTTGTTCCAGTACTTGACTAGATACTATATGTTCTTTTTCCGCTTCTACTTCTATGTGTTTATCTAAATTTTCATCTTGTAAAACTATATTACTTTCTAAAGGTAGACCGCAAAGTTGGCATAGTAGCATGCGGGAAAGACTTAAGCCATTTTCTACTTTGGCTAAGGCTATGCGTGCTTCGTTTAATTTTACTTTAACGGCAAGGCCATCGGAAGAAGTGGCTATACCTTCTTCTATTAGTGCTTGTGTATTGGTATCCATTTTTTGCAGCATTTGTACATAGCTCTCTGCTAATTTCCGTTTGTTGGCCAAGGATACTACTTGCCAATAAATTTCATCGGTGCTGTAAATAAGGTCTTGTAGGCTTTTGTCGTTTAATGCTAAAGCCATTTTTTCTGCATAATTGGCAATTTGATTAGCGGCTACAATTTTTCCTCCCATAAATATAGGTTGAACCAACGACACTGTTCCTATAAAAACATTGTTTATATCCCAAATAAGATCGGATTGTATACTCTTTAACATTTGCCCTCCTCCCTGTATAAAAGGAGCAAATAATTTTTGTATTTCTACGGGCCAGGCTTGTATGTCTTGTTTAAATTGGCCCATTTGCTTTTGAATAGGACCTAAGTCGAAAAGCTCTATTTCCTTCTCATTCCACATATAACTTCCAGTAGCGGATATTTTAGGAAAATATTGGCTGATAGCATATTTTTTGGTCCATTTGGCCGAATTAACTGCTTCTCTTGAAATTTGTAGAGTTTTGTTGTTAGAAATTGCCAAATTTCTACAGGAGTCTAAGGCGAGTAGGTAAGTTTTGGGCAATGGATCTGCCGCATTTTTATTCTGTGCCCATCCTTTCAAAGGAGAAAGACTTAGGCTTATGGCGGCTGCTAAAAAAAACATTTTTTTTCTTAACATTTTTTTTCTGTGTTTAATTGGTCAAATATCATATCCATATATTGGGGAATAATGTTATTTAATTTCTCGTAGGAAGCTTTTTCCGCAAAATTTATTCCGTTAATCATAGGAACATGACGGGTATATATCACAATAAAATCAATAGATATAATTAGTAAAGAGAGGTACATATTAAAATTTTCTATATCTATTTTTGGGAAAATTTCTTTCATTTTCGATTTTAATAAGTTGGCATTTTTCTCTCTGATTTCCCTTAGGGTAGAAAAAGGGGTTATGGCGGATACTTCCCATAAAATTAATTCTTGCATTAATTTGTCTTCTCTCATAATGCGTAATTGCTCGGTGAGAATATGAGCAATAATTTTTTTTAAATCTTCTGGTGCTTTAACTTTGCTTAATTCCGCACCAAATTTGTCGTAAGCATTTACGTAAAAATCGTGTTTTAAAGCCCAAGTTTGTAACAAATTAGCCATTCCTCCAAAATACCTATAGATAAGTACTTTGTCACATCCGGCTTCTTTAGCAATGGCGTTTATACCAAGTTTATTGAAACCATCTTGCCGAACCAAAGAAGTAACTGCATTTAAAAGCCTATCCTTGGTATCTTGAACGTGCTTTTGAAATTGGCCTTTTCGACTTTTGAATTTCTCTTGTAAAACGCTTATTATTTTATCTTTACTTTCTTTTTGCATGATTTTTCTTTTGGAAAATCGGATTGCAAATATACGTCACCGACTGGTGACATGCAAGTTTTTTTTAATGTTTCTTAGAAATTGTCTAATTTCGTTAAAATTTTAGATCCATTTTATGGAGCTATATGTATATTTAACCTATGTTTATAGCTTAAAATCGTTGATTTTATATCACGATTTCTTAGAAGGTTGTAGAAAATAAATTCTATTTATGTTACAAAAAGTAAAATATTGGATAGACAATGCCCGCTGGATTGCCTTGCCTCAAAGTTTGCTTCCAGCATTGGTGGCATTAACGATGGCTTGGAATTATTCATCTAATTCAATATTGGAGAATAATGTGCTTGGAGAGTCTCCTTTTTCTTGGGGTTTGGGAATATTAGCCGTTTTAGGAGTGGCACTTTTGCATTTAGGAATGAATTTATTTGATGATTATTTCGATTATTGTCATAAGGGGGTAGATTATCGTGGAGAAATAGCTTCTCGTGGAGTTAGAGCTCGTATTGCTAAGTGTTACTATTTACAAAAGGAAGGCGGCAAATCGTCGATAAATGATTTACTAAAGGCTTGTTTGTGTTTTTGTGGTCTTGCTTTGGTGGTAGGTATTGTTATTTTTATTTACAGAGGAAGTTTTATTTTATACTTATCTCTTTTAACTGCTGCTATTGGGCTTTCCTATTCAGGGGCTCCGTTTCGTCTTAGTTATCACGGCTTAGGAGAACTTACCATAGGTTTTATTTTTGGACCATTGCTTATGACAGGAGTTTATTACTCGGCCTGTGGGGCTTGGTCTTGGTCGGAATTATTTATTTCCATTCCAGTAGGACTTTTAGTTTCCAATATTCTTTACACACATTCTATTTTAGATTTTGAACCCGATCGTGCTGCCGGAAAACGAACTTTGGCCGTGCTTTTAATGAATAAAAAAGCAATGTTGTTTTTTAGCTTTATCTTTAACTTTTTTCCTTTCCTTATTGTTGGGTTTGGGATACTTTATGGATTCTTGAGCCCATGGTATAGTTTATTATTTGTTACCTTTTATATGGCTTGTGCTCTGTTTTATAGAATGTGTTGGTTTGTGAAAGATCCACAAAAAATATTTTTGCCCAAGCCGTGGATGGGACCTGTACAACAATGGGATAAAATAAAGGAAGCCGGAATAGAATGGTTTATGGTACGTTGGCTTTTGTCCCGCAATTATGTTACTTTCTTCTGTCTTATTTTAATTTTGTTGAATATTTTTATATAAAAAAGAATGCGTCAATTATTTTATTTGCCGTTTTGGTTTGTACGAGCTAAATTTTTTGGGTGTAGAGCCCCTTTACAAACCGTATTGTTTATTTCCGATTGGTGTAATTTACGTTGTAAACATTGTAACGTTTATAGTAAATCTAATCCTATTATAAAAACATATGACGCAATTAAAGCCGAAATGCAATACAGTTACGACCTGGGTTCTCGCTTTATTGACTTTGAAGGAGGAGAACCTTTTATATGGAAAGACGGTTCCTACACGGTGAATGATCTTTGTGACTTAGCTAAAAAAATAGGCTTTTTTTCCACCACTATTACTACCAATGCACAACTTCCTTTTACGCAGAGTCGGGCTGATTCTATTTGGGTAAGTATGGATGGAACTGGTAAATTTCACGATCAAATTCGTGGAGAAGGAGCTTTTGAAAAAATGCAAAAAAACATAGCAGGAAGTGCTCATAAACGCCTTAGTGTAAATATGGTAATTAATAACTTAAATTATACCAATGTGCGGGATGCTATCCTTTTTGCTAAAGAAAATCCAGATATTCGTTCTATTTCTCTTAATTTTCATACGCCTTATCAAGGAACGGAAGACCTTTATATTAGCGATTATACGCTTAGAGGGCAGATTATAGATGAAATAATAGCGTTGAAAAAGGAGGGCTATCCCATTATGAATTCCGTATCCGGATTGAAATTAATGAAACATAACAAGTTTAGTAAGCAATGTTGGGTAAGCAATTTTATTTTGCCAGATGGAACTCGTTACGAGGAATGTCCAGGTAAGAGCGCCGGAGTTTGTGATTCTTGTGGATTTTGTATGGCAGGAGAAATGCACAGCGTATATACTTTTAAGTTCGATACCATTTTGGCCGGACTGAAGTTACGAAGATAGAAATTACGTAAGTGTTTTATAACGAAGAATGAAAAAAGCGATCAAAGAAAAATAGTTGATATTCGATGGCTTTATTCCAATAGGCATGATTGTGCTGTCCCGGTCGCACTATGTATTCATGAGAGAGATGATAATAAAGCATTTTTTGATGCAACTTTTCATTTACATCCCAAAAATAATCTTCGGTTCCACAGTCTATAATAATGGCTAATTGCCCTTTTTGTAAATTATAATTTATAGCTTGCCCCTTGTTGGAAGCTACTTCCCGATTACTATCCGTAAATGCTTGTACTCGCCATAATTGGTTTATTACGGAGTATTCTTCCCAGCGATTATGATTCTCTTGATAAGATCCTAATTGTTCTTTTATTTTCCAATTTTCGGGGAAGGGACAAATATCTACTCCGCCACTCATAGAGCCACAGGCACCAAAGATATTTGGATGGCGAAAAGCTAAGTACAAAGCTCCATGTCCTCCCATACTATATCCGCAAATGGCCCGTTTATTAGAAGAATCTATCACTCTATAGTGTTGGTTTATATAATCGACTAATTCTTTGCTAATATAAGTTTCAAATTTACTTTTAGGATTTATGGGGCTATCCCAATACCAACTTGCTTCTCCATCGGGGCAAACAAGAATCATGGGAAAAAGTAGGGTCATTTTTGGTAAATCGGGTTTTGTCTTTTTTAACCAACTGTCGTACCTGTTGTTATATCCATGTAATAGATATACAACTGGGTATTTTTGATGGGTATTTTGGAAGTATTCGGGTGGAAAAATAATTACATTCTTTATTTTTTTATCCATGGAAGGGCTATATACTTCTATGGTGTCTACTACTTGCGCAGATACAAAATTAGTGCAGCATAAAAAAAAGAGGGATAGAAAAATAAATTTCATAAGTAAATAATTTTAATAAATAGGTCTTATAGAACGATTACGTTAAGCAGAAGGAGAGAAAATGTAATTTGGCGCTTTGTTAGGCGAGCAATGGTTCACTCCGTCTCCATGGGGCATTTTCATGCTCTTAGTTGGGCTATGGGGTATTTGCAAAAGTTTTTATTGGGGAAAGCAAAAAAAAGGGAATTTAGAGAGGTCCTAAATTCCCTTTTTAGTATTAAAATGGTTTAGATACGATTATTGCTTCCTAATACTTTTTCAATTTTGTGTTTGTATAATTCTTTTAACCAATCTCTAGCTGGGCCTAAATATTTACGAGGATCAAATTCGGCAGGCTTAGTCGCTAATATTTCGCGAACGGCTGCGGTCATGGCAATACGTCCATCGCTATCTATATTAATTTTACAAACGGCAGAGGTTGCGGCTCTTCTAAGTTGTTCTTCGGGAATACCTACTGCATCTTTCATGGCGCCTCCATATTTATTTATAATAGCTACTAAATCTTGAGGCACGCTGGAGGAACCGTGTAAAACAATAGGGAAACCAGGGATTTTAGTTTCTATTTCTTCTAAAATATCAAAACGTAAAGGAGGTGGGATCAAAACTCCATTAGCATTACGAGTGCATTGTTCTGGACGAAATTTGTTTGCTCCATGTGAAGTACCTATAGAAATAGCTAAAGAATCTACTCCAGTATGTTTTAGAAAATCTTCTACTTCTTCTGGACGGGTGTAGGTGTGGTGTTCTGCACTAACTTCGTCTTCTACTCCGGCTAATACTCCTAATTCCCCTTCCACGCTTACATCATACTTATGAGCATATTCTACCACTTTAGCGGTAAGTTCGATGTTTTCTTGGTAGGGTAAGTGGGATCCGTCTATCATGACGGACGAAAACCCAAATTCTATACAATTTTGGCAAAGTTCAAAGCTATCGCCATGATCTAAATGCAATACGATAGGAACATTGGTACCTAATTCTTTGGCATATTCCACTGCTCCTTGAGCCATATAACGTAGAAGCGTTTGATTGGCATATTGGCGTGCACCTTTGGAAATCTGTAAAATAACAGGAGACTTAGTTTCTGCGCAAGCTTGAACAATAGCTTGCATTTGTTCCATGTTATTAAAATTAAAAGCAGGAATGGCATATTTCCCTGCCATGGCTTTTTGAAAAAGCTCTCTGGTATTTACCAGGCCTAAATCTTTGTAGCGTACCATAATATTTGATTTTACCGATTAATATTTTTACTTGGATGAATTTCGTAAGTTTAGACAACTTATAGAAAATCACTATGCTTGCTTTTGCTTATGGAGCATAATATCCAAAATTACCTCATCGGCTTGGTTCATTGCTTTGTTGGCAATATAACCAATGTTGCTGATGGTTCGTTCTATATCCTCTTCAATAATACCATTGCTGCCTGGAACATATACGTTTTCTATGGCTAAGATGGCGGATTGTATAGCGGCACTGGTACCAGAAGCGACTTTTAGGGCACAACCTAATTTGGCTCCATCGCAAACCATACCGGTGAGGTTGCCTATCATGTTTTTGATAGCATATATAATTTGTTGCAAATTTCCTCCTAATAAAAAACAGACTCCGCACGCTGCTCCCGTAGAAGCTACGACGCACCCACAGGCTGCCGATAAACGACCAAAGCCATGTTTAATATGTATGGCACAAAGATTACTTAAGATCAAGGCTCTAATTAGAGTTTCCTCGTTAGAACCTAATTTTTCTGCTACAGCTAAAACAGGCATCATGGCGGTAATACCTTGGTTTCCACTTCCGGAATTACTCATGGCAGGAAGTAAGGCTCCCGACATTCTTGCATCCGAGGCTGCAGCGGTAATAGCCATAGCGTAGTTGCTGAAATCGTCGGTAAGTTTATTGCGGCTGATCCATGAAAGTAGTTTGGCCCCTATTCCCATTCCGCAGGGATGTGAAATACCATAATCTGATAAGGTTTTATTTACCATTGCTTCGTCTAAAATATAACGAATATCGGCTATGGGTTGGGTGGTAGCAAATTCATAAATATCATTAATGGTAACGGCATAGGCATCTTCCTTATCTTGATCTTGAGAAGAGTCGCAACTTTTTTCGAAAAGTATTTGGTCATTTAAGGACACATGTACAAAATTTTGGTGTGAACCCTCAATAATACTGCGGCTTTTATCGCTTCCTTTGCTGCAAATAACTTCCACATAAAGTTTATTACAATCTCTTTTTATTTGGATGTCAATAGCACCGGAGTTTAAGTATTGCGTAGCTTTTTGAACATGAGAGGGCTGTATGCCTGCTAACACTTCTAATTCCTTGGAGGAATGGCCTGCTATGGCTCCTAATGCAGCAGCGATAGGCAGTCCAACCATATCGGTTCCGGGAATTCCCACCCCCATACCATTTTTGTAAATGTTGAGGCTGGTATAAATTTGAATTTTATCGGGTAAAGTACCCATAGCTTCTCTTGCTTTAGCAACGGCTAAAGCAACGGCAATAGGTTCTGTACATCCTAAAGCAGGAACCACTTCTTTCTTAAGAAGGTTTAATAGGTCCTGTGCTTGCTTACTATTGAGCATAAATATTATTTTAAATTAGACAAAGCAAAATTACATTAAAAAAATGAAACGACCTCAAAACTCTTTATTTTGAATTTTAAAATAAGGAAAATAAGAATGAGAAAACCACTTTTCTTGTAGGGTGTAGGTTTTGCAACTACCTTATTTTATCGTATTTTTGTAAGCGTTTTCCTAATAATTTCCTTGTATAAAATAGAAAGAGAAAGATTCGAATGAAAATTTTTGTAACAAATGACGATGGAATTTTTGCTTCTGGTTTAGCCGAATTGGTTCAATTAGCACAAAAATTTGGAGACGTATTGGTAGTTGCTCCTGATAGTCCTCGTTCGGGACAATCCCATGCGGTAACCTTAAATACTCCGCTAAGACTCTCAAAATACAAGCAAGAAAAAGGGGTGGATTATTATATTTGCAACGGCACTCCTACCGACTGTGTTAAATTAGGAATTAAAGTTATTTTAAAAAATCATTTGCCCGATCTTTTACTTTCTGGTATTAATCATGGTTCCAATTCTTCTACGAATGCTATTTATTCCGGTACCATGGCCGCAGTGGTAGAGGGGGCAATGATAGGGCTTCCCTCTGTTGGTTTTTCCTTGTTAGACTCTTCTTCTCACGCAGATTTTTTACCCTCTTTGCCCTATATAGAGCATTTGATAAAAAAAGCCATAAGCGTTTCTATGGAGCAGAAAAAGGAATGGGTGGCAGAAACAATGCAAGTTAGAGGTCAAGATTCAAATTCGCTCCCAAAATCTCCTTTCCTTTGTTGGAATGTAAATATTCCCAAAGTGTCGGCTCCCCATATAAAAGGAATTAAAGTATGTCGTCAGGCCGATGCTGTATGGGAAGAAGATGCGTTGGAAAGGGTAGATCCCACTGGCGAAAAATATTATTGGTTAGAAGGGCGTTTTAATAATACGGATAAGGGAGAGGATACCGATTTGTATTTTTTATCGCAAGGATATATTAGCTTAGTGCCTACTACTTTTGATTGGACCGACTATGCTTTGCTTTCTCCGCTTGCTTTTTTAAATGCTTGTAAAGATGAAATCATATAAAACGCCTTATGGGGTACTAATTATTCGATTACTTAGCGTATTTCTCTTCTTTACGCTTAGTAGAGTGGTGTTTTATGCCCATAATAGTCTTTTGTTTCCTTTCCAAAATTGGGAAGAAGGAATGCGTGTTTTTATAGGCGGAATTCGCTTTGATATGTCTTCTATCCTTTGGCTCAATCTGCCTTTTATTTTACTTTGTATTTTGCCTCTTCCTTTTCGTTATATGCGCTGGTATAGAGGTATTACGGATGGAGTTTTTGTTTTTGTAAATGGACTTTGTATTTTTTTAAATTTAGGAGATGCGGCTTATTATCCTTTTTCTCTAAGAAGAAGTACGTTTGAATTATTTACCTCCCAAGGTATGAATAAAGAAGTGCTAACGACTATTTTAGGAGGAAGTGTAAGTTATTGGTATTTGAGTTTGCTTGCTTTGGTTTTATTGGCAGCTTTTCTTTTTCTTTGTTATAAAACGCCTTTTACCAAGCCTTTAAAAAGGCAGTATTGGAAATCGGCTTTATTCTTTGGCCTTTCGGTGGGGCTTTGGATTATAGGAAGTAGAGGAGGCTTGCAGTATAAACCTTTGGGGGTATTGGATGCAGGATATTATGCCAATAGTACTAATACAACATTGGTGCTCAATACGCCTTTTGTTATGATGAAAACCGTGAAAGAACAAGGCTTAAAAATACAAACTTTTTACAAAGAAGAAGACTTAGCACGTATTTATACGCCCGAATATAAGCCTATGTCCCTCCCTTGTTTTAAAGGATATTTGGATAAAGTATGCTCCTTGCCAAGGGAAGGGAATAGGACCATGGGAGAGTCCTCTTTGCACAAACCTCTGAATGTGGTGGTGATTATTGTAGAAAGTTTATCGGCCGAATATATGAAAAGTTTTAATTCAGCTTCGGATTCTTATACTCCCTTTTTAGATTCCTTAGTAGGGAAAAGTTTTTCCTTTCCTTGTTATGCTAATGGTACCACTTCTATAGAATCTCTTCCCTCTATACTATCCTCTTTGCCATCTTTGTTGGGTAAGCCCTTTGTAAATTCGATGTATGCTGATAATAGGGTCACCTCTTTGCCTAATTATCTAAAAAAGCACCAGTATTCCAATGCTTTTTTTCACGGGGGAACCAACGGTACTATGAAGTTTGATGCCTATGCGAGCAAGATAGGATTTGATCATTATTATGGTCGTAACCAATATCCTAATAAAAACGATTATGATGGAAAATGGGGAATTTTCGACGAGCCTTTTTTACAATTTTCTCTAAAGGTCGTAGATACTATGGCGAAGCCTTTTATTGCTTGTATTTATACGTTATCCTCTCATCACCCATATACTATGCCAAAGCAATATAAAAATAAATTTCATCAAGCGCCTTTGCCTATATTGCCTACCATTGGATATGTAGATTATAGTTTACGCCGTTTTTTTGAAGAGGCGGCTTCTAAACCATGGTTTAAAAATACTTTATTTGTGATAACTGCCGATCATACGGCCGAATCTTATACTTCTAAATTTTCAGGACCTGTGGAAAAATACAAGGTTCCACTTTTGTTTTATCAAGCGGGTGTGACCGATAGGGCGGGTATTTCTAAGTTGCAAGATAATTTTGTTGCCCAAGTCTGCGATATACAACCCTCGGTTTTACATTATTTGGGATATGCTTCTGCTTCTTGTCCAGTATTTGCTTTTGGACGTAGTGTTTTTGATACGGTGAGCCCTCGTTTTGCTGTAAATTACGTCAACGGATGTTTCCGTTTTATAGACGAACACTATATTTTCATTATCAAAGATGGGCAGGGGATAGGCTTGTATGATTATCTCTTAGATAAGGAGATGCAAAACAATCTTATCCATCATCCCGATTATGCTTCTGCTTGCTCTTTGCGATTTTCTTTCGCAAAGGCTTTTGTTCAGCAATACACCAATAGATTAATAAAAAATCAATTGTACATAGAAAAAAAACGTTAAAATGAACTACACACCAAATCAATTGAAATCTTTTTTAGAATCCGTTTTTACGAAGATGGATTTTCCGATAGAAGATGCTAAATTTATAGCAGAAGTCTTGCTTAGAGCGGAGTTGCGAAATATTCCCTCGCATGGATTTGAACGCATAAAAGATTATTACAATATGTGGAAAGAAGGGCGTATTAATGCTAATCCTAAGGTGAAAATCGTGCATGAAACACCCTCTACGGCTTTGGTAGATGGGGATAAGGCCATAGGAATGGTTGCCGCTCGTTATGCTATGAATCTTTGTTTAGACAAGGCTGAAACAGCCGGAAGTGCTTGGGTTTCGGTTCGCAATTCCAATCATTTTAGTATAGCGGGTTATTATGCGATGATGGCTTTAGATAGAGATATGATTGGTATAACTATGACTAATGCCAATCCTTTTGTGGCTCCTACTTTTTCTTTGGATCGTTTGTTGGGAACCAATCCTATTGCTATTGCTGTTCCTGCCGGAGAGGAAGCTCCATTTGTAGCGGATATGGCTACCACACCAATAGCGCGAGGAAAGCTTAGTATCATGGAGAAAAAAGGAGAAAAAGTAATAGAAGGTTTTGTGCAGGATGAGCATGGAAACCCAACAACAGATCCTACTGCTATTAAAAGAGGAGGTGCTATTTTGCCTTTAGGGGGCGATCCTCAGCATGCAAGCCACAAAGGATATTGTTTAGGTTCGATGGTGGATATATTATCCGGAGTTCTTTCTGGAGCACAGTATGGACCTTATGTGCCTCCTTGTGTAGGTTTTTTACCTGTCTTGGCACAAGGGGATGGAATTGGTACTGGGCATATTTTCGGAGCCTTACGTGTAGATGCTTTTCAACCAAAAGAAGAGTTTAAAAAGCGTATGGATCAGTGGATACGAACGATGAAATCCTCTCGGCCTGTTTCAGGTCAAAAATCGGTAAGAATACCAGGGGAGATAGAAAGGGAGTGGGAACTTACTTTAAGTAAGAACGGTATTTCTCTTTTACCACAAGTTTTGGCTAATGCCAATGAAGTGGCTGCAGAATTAGGAATAGCTTTACTTTAGAAACAAGAAAATTGTCTGTAGATAAGGAGATTGTCTAAAAAAATGGCTTTTTATTCGTATTAATTCTATTCGTGCCAATCTTACACAAAGAGAGGGCGATTAAAGGAGGAAACTGTCTTTTTGTCATAAGAAAAACTTTTGGCACAAGCTTTGACTATAGCAAATTCGTTCGCAGTATTTTCTATTCTTTTGGAAGAACTGTGAAGAAAAGTTTTAAAATATTAATTGAATAAAATAAAATAGTCATGGGAAAGATCATAGGAATAGACTTGGGAACTACAAACTCCTGCGTAGCTGTAATGGAAGGCAGTGAAGCCGTTGTTATACCTAACAGCGAAGGTCGAAGAACCACTCCTTCTGTAGTAGCTTTTGTAGAAAACGGAGAGCGTAAAGTGGGGGATCCTGCTAAACGACAAGCTATTACTAATCCTAATAAAACGATATATTCTATCAAACGTTTTATGGGGGAAACCTTCGATAAGGTTAAAGAAGAGGTAGGAAGAGTACCTTATACAGTGGAAAAAGGCGATAATAATACCCCTCGTGTAAAAATAGACGATAGGTTTTATACTCCTCAAGAAATATCTGCTATTATTCTTCAAAAAATGAAAAAAACAGCAGAAGATTATTTAGGAACCGAAGTAAGCGAAGCTGTAATTACGGTACCTGCTTATTTTAGCGACTCTCAGCGTCAGGCAACCAAAGAAGCTGGAGAAATTGCTGGCTTAAAAGTACGTCGTATTATTAATGAACCTACGGCGGCTGCTTTGGCTTACGGTTTAGATAAAGCGAATGTGGATCGTAAAATTGCAGTATTCGATTTGGGTGGTGGTACTTTTGATGTCTCTATTCTTGAATTGGGTGATGGCGTATTTGAAGTAAAATCCACTAATGGGGATACTCATTTAGGGGGAGATGACTTTGACCATAAAATTATAGATTGGTTGGCTGATGAATTTCAAAAATCGGAAGGCTTGGATTTAAGAAAGGATTCTATGGCTTTGCAACGTCTTAAAGAAGCTGCAGAAAAAGCAAAAATAGAATTGTCGAGTTCCACCAGTACCGAGATAAATTTACCTTATATTATGCCGGTGGATGGTATGCCAAAACACTTGGTAAAAACTTTGACTCGTGCGAAGTTTGAGCAAATTTGTGATAGTTTAATTCATCGTACGGTAGAACCTTGTAAAAAAGCTTTGGCGGATGCAGGTCTTCAACCTTCTGATATTAATGAAGTAATTTTAGTAGGTGGATCCACCCGTATTCCTGCCGTTCAAAAAGTAGTAGAAGATTTCTTCGGTAAAGTTCCTTCTAAGGGTGTAAATCCAGATGAGGTAGTTGCCTTAGGTGCTGCGATACAAGGTGGGGTTCTTACAGGAGAAGTAAAAGACGTTCTATTATTAGATGTAACGCCTTTATCTTTAGGAATAGAAACTTTGGGCGGAGTATTTACGAAATTAATAGAGGCTAATACAACCATTCCATCTCGTAAATCGGAAGTGTTTTCTACCGCATCCGACAATCAACCTTCTGTGGAAATACATATATTGCAAGGGGAGCGTCCCATGGCTGCAAATAATAAAAGTATAGGTCGTTTCCATTTGGATGGTATTCCTTCGGCTCCAAGAGGTGTACCTCAAATTGAAGTAACATTCGATATAGATGCTAACGGTATTTTAAACGTTTCGGCTAAGGATAAAGGTACTGGTAAGTCACAACAAATTCGTATTGAAGCCTCTTCCGGTTTAACCGATGAAGAAATTAAACGGATGAAAACGGAAGCGGAAGCTAATCAAGAAGCCGACCGTAAGGCCAAAGAGGAGATAGACAAGACCAATGCTGCCGATGCTATGATTTTCCAAACGGAAAAGCAGTTAAAAGAATTTGGAGACAAAATTCCTTCGGATAAACGTTCGGCTATAGATCAAGCATTAAAAGAGGCTAAGGAAGCGTTGAAGACGAAAGATATTGCACAAATTGATGCAGCTCAAGAAAAATTGAATGCAGCATGGCAAGCGGCTTCGGAAGAGTTATACAAGGCACAGCAGGCACAAGGTGGTGCTGCCAGCCAAGGAGAACCCACGCAAGGAGCGCCGGCGCAAGAACCTTCTTCGGAACCTACCGATAAAGGTGGTAAAGACACCGTTACGGATGTGGATTTCGAGGAAGTGAAATAAAAGGCGAGTCTAAATACCTTATAGGGTAATATTAAAAAAGGTGTAATCATGATGGTTACACCTTTTTTTTGTGGCTGGAGCTTGGGGGATATGTGGTTGTTTTATTGCATCATCGTTCATATTAGCGAAAGTAGTTTTTTCGATTGTCGGCTGCCCGACTTTGATAGAAAATTTACATCGAAGACGTTCCATCATTAGCCATACCAACAAAGCTGTAGAGCATTACCTTGTTGATTGATGTTCGATAATGACGGTTGAAAACTTTTGTCTATAATTGTCTATGTTTGACAATTATTAAATATCTTTGCAATAGCAATTTAAAATGTAAAGCAACGAGTGAAATAATGACACTTTTTTCCGCAAAGATTCACCAATTGATGGAGGAAAAACAATTGTATCAAGAGTAATTAGCAGATGTTCTTTCTATTGATGCGTCGATGTATTGCCGCATTGAAAAAGGCGAACGATGTGCCAAACAGGAACAAATTTCCACCATTGCCAACATGCTGCAAACCGATCAAGAAGAACTTCTTTCTCTTTGGCTTGCCGACCAAGTAATAGCTGCTATTTCTACCGAGAAATAAATTGCAAAACGTGTGTTGGAATTAGCGAACAAATCCATAAACAACCATGCAGAAGGTCAAAATTATGTCCAAAGAGAAGCTATCTAAAATTAGGGATGAGGTTAATACAGTAGAAGAAAGTATGCCTTTGTTTGAATCTACCCAAGAAAATTGGAAAAACAAAGAATTTTCCTATTGGGAACACGAAATCAGATTAGCTACATGTTTTAGTGGTATTGGGGCAATAGAACAAGCCTTTAAGAGGCTTAAACTCAAACATAGGATAGTGTTTGCTGGAGATATTGACGATAAATGTAAAAAAAGTTATCTTGCAAATTATGAATTAGACGAAAATTCTTGGCATTCAGATATACATGAATTCAATGCAACTTCATATTTAGGACAGGTTGATTTGTTGGTGGGTGGAGCTCCGTGTCAGGCTTTTTCTATGGTAGGGAAACGTTTGGGATTTGAAGATACAAGAGGTACACTTTTTTATGAATTTGCAAGAGTGATAAAAGAATGTCGGCCCAAAATTTTTATATTTGAAAATGTAAGAGGAATTATTAACCATGAAAAAGGGGAAACATGGAAAGTAATTAAAAATGTTTTTGAAGATTTAGGCTATGATATTCATGAACAGATTCTTAACAGTAAGGATTATGGTATTCCTCAAAATCGAGAACGAATGTACTGCATAGGATTTAAGGATAGAACTAGTTTTGAATATCCAATGCCAATTTCGTTAGAGTATGTAATGTATGATTTCCTTGAAGATTATTTTTCGGACAAGTATTTTTTAAAAGAAAAAGGTGTAAAATTTGTAACGAGTAGCAAAAATAGAACCAAAAGCTACACGCAAATAAATGGGGATGTGCAACTTTGTCAAAAAAGAAATCAACAATTTAACTGGCATGGAGATTTCATTTTTCATCCTGCTGCATCTGAAGAAGATTTTGACGAATTTGTTTTTGAAATAAAAGATGTTGAGGAAAAATATTATCTGTCTGATAAGGTTGCAAAATATGTTTTAAGTAGTGGAACTAAGAATTTTAAAACTTCAATAAAAACAGATTTGGATGTAGCAAGACCTCTTTTACAATCTATGCACAAAATGCACCGTGCTGGGATTGATAATTATGTAACACATAAAGGAAGAATTAGAAAATTAACTCCAAGGGAATGTTTACGATTGATGGGATTTAGGGATGATTTTAAGATAGTTGTTTCAGATACGTCTATGTATCAACAGGCAGGAAATAGCATTGTTGTAGATGTATTAATTGCCATTCTTAAACAATTAGATATAACTAAATACGGTATTTAATATGGAAATAGCAGGTAATTTCTACAACGTTATAGATACATTTGATAATATTGTTACGGTGCCAGATTGTTTTGTGTGTGGAAAGAATAAACTTGGACATGGTCATGGGGAAGCTAAGTTGTATTTTGGGACCAAAGAAAATGCCCGCAGTTTCTTTGGTGGAGAAGGTTTTGATGTTGATTGTTTTGTACTAAAAAAAGATTTAATTGTATATTTGGAAACACTTCGAGAAGAATATTTTCAACCATCTCAGAATTATTTTAGAAAAGATGATTTTCCTAAATTATGGAAAGAGAGAATGGATGTAATCCAAAAGAGTAATGATGTAATTTGGTTTAAAATCCAAGATCAAATCCAAATCGAGGGTTCACGTGGATATATTAATTCTAAAGATAAAGAATATAAACTAATTCGTGAATTATCACTACCATTAGTGAGTTATATATCTGCCATGCAATTGAAAGATTTAAAGGATAATATTTTTTATTATTGGAAACTTTTTGTTGATTTTGATGCAATTTCCGAAAGAAAGAATGGGCCTTTGGTCTTTACTTATGGAATGAAAAAAGAATGGAAAAAAAGTCCAACTAAGAAAATAAGTAAAAAAGACGATGAAATTCGTTATGCACGTATAGGCCAGGGAAAATATAGAAACGCCTTGTTAGAAGAATGTCCATTTTGTCCAATTACAATGGTAAACGATGAACGTCTTTTAATAGCTAGTCATATTAAACCTTGGGCAATTGCAAATGATAAAGAAAAACTAGATTCCAAAAATGGATATATGTTTACTCCTCTTTATGATAAATTATTTGATAGAGGTTTTATAACTTTCACCGACGATAAACATATAAAGATATCTAATTGGTTGTCTCCTAAAAATTGCGAAAGACTAAAATTAGTAGATAATACTTTTTATCCACATTTACCGATGGATGAATTGCGAAAAAAATATTTAATGTATCACAGAGAATCGGTGTTTAAAGGGTAAATAATAATAGGGGTAATAGTCGTAAAAGTATATCGTAAAGAACGACTATTTAGGTTGGCGGATTTTCTGAACAAAGAAGATGCTATCTTATTCTATAGCAGGGCGTGAAGTCCGAAATATCCAATTTTAGAGATGCTTTTTAGGCATGTATGATATTCTTGTGTGAAATGTTTGGTTATAGCTGTACGGAATGGATATAAATTCAAACCCGATGGCAAACAGGTGATTTGCAAAGATTGTCAAAATATAAAAAACATTTTAGAAACGTTTTATGTTTCAAATAGGTTGAGATTGCCGTTGAAAGCTATAGTTTTGATTGGGTATTAAAACGCTCCATCCACCAAGAATTCCTCTTTGCTAAAATTTATAGAAAATCCTCTATCTTTGCACCATCAGTTAATTTTAATTTTAATTTTCATGTTGAAAAAAATATCGGAGTACTATAAAGTGCATCCACTTACTTGTATTTTGTTAGCGGCATTTTTGGTGCGATTGGTAGCGGTTTGTTTTGCTAAAGGATATGGAATGCACGACGACCATTTTACTATTGTAGAAACAGCTCGTTCCTGGGTAGATGGTTATGATTCGGAAAATTGGCTGCCATCTTCTCAGCAAAATCCAGTTCCAGGGGGGCATAGTTTGTTATACCCCGGTTTGCAATTCCTATTATTTGAAGCTTTGCACCTTTTAGGTATAGATGCAGCGGGAGTTACTATGTGGGTGACCCGATTTTTCCTTG
The DNA here is from genome assembly GCA_036653535.1 of Bacteroidales bacterium. GTDB lineage: Bacteria > Bacteroidota > Bacteroidia > Bacteroidales > P3 > JAVVTR01. Next base: position 37,660 of record JAVVTR010000012.1, read on the forward strand.
CAATTTTTTCTTTGCTTACCGTATATTTTGGCTATAAAATTACAGAGAAAGAGTATGGGAAAAGAATTGCATTGCAAGCAGGGTGGACCTTGGCTCTTTTTTGGGCTTTGCCTTGGCTTAGTGTGCGTAATTTGGTAGAAATTGTTTGTATTCCATTTTTATTATGGGGATGTTGGGCTTATTTAAAAGGAGACCAATCCAAAGAGAGTAGGCCCAAAGCAAATTTGGTGTTTTGGTCGGGTTTTCTGTTGGGCTTGGCCTTTTCTTTTCGCTTCCAAACCTTAGTTTTTTCTGCTGGATTTGGATTGGGATTAATGATAATGCAACGATGGAGAGATCTTTTTATATGGTCCGCAGGTTTATTAGCCAGTATTTTTCTTATTCAGGGTGGAATAGATATGTTTATTTGGGGACGTCCCTTTGCAGAAATGACGGAATATATACGCTATAATATGTATAGCGCTTACGAATACATTACCTCTGCTTGGTACACCTATTTACTCTTACTTTTGGGATTACTAATACCTCCGGTAAGTATAGGTTTAATGGCGGGAATGTTTAGTCAATGGCGAAAGTATTTATTATTTTTACCGCTTATCTTTTTTCTAATATTTCATAGTTTATATCCCAATAAACAAGAGCGTTTTATATTAACCCTTTTACCTTTTATTATTATTCTCGGATTAGGTGGCTGGGATTATATTTACCAAAGGTGGTTTTCGTCACGTAAGGTGTGGCGTAAGATTATTCATGTATGTGTGATTTTTGCCATTGTTATGAATAGTTTGCTTTTGATTTTTGTTAGTGTACATTACTCTAAACGTTCTAGAGTGGAGTCTATGGCCTATTTGTCGATATACCCTAATATTCATTGTTTGGTTTCTGAAAACACCAATTCCGATGATACTAAAAAATTACCCTTAACGTATTTAGAACAATGGCCCCTTACTTATAAAGCAATAAATACTCACTCTATAGCCGAGTTAAAAGCCAATGAATTAAAAGATAATCCCCCTGCTTTTATTCTTTTTGAAGAAGAAAAGAATCTAAAAGAGAGGCTTGCATTGGCTAAAAAAAGTTATCCAAATTTAGTATATGAAGCGGTGTTTACTCCCAGTTTGGTAGATAGATTTATGTATAAAATTAATCGGCACAATGCTAATTTCGTGGTAACCGTTTATAGGAATAAAGAGGTGATGCCAATTCATTTGGAAGAAAAACCTTAAGCTATAGGGCCTAGTGCATGCGATGGGAACTCATAAATTACTACTTTATAGGTCGGTTCCCATTAATTTATAGATAGATTCCCATTAATAAGTAAAAGATGAAATTTCAAACTGCTATCGTTTGCTTTATATTATTCTTATTTGTTTACATCCCTGTTTTGGGACAGGATCATAATTTCGCTTCGAGAGTAGAAATAGATGTATTAGCGAACGATATGCCTTATACGGTTTTACCCTTAGGGAAAATGGGGGTATTGCTTGTGATGAACCAAAACGATTTAATCTCTAAAGATCCGCTTCGTTATGTTCTTTTTTACGATGAAAATTTATCTCGTCGATGGGTAGCTTCTTTAATTATAGATCCTGTTTATAATTTTATTTCTTATAAGAAAGAGGAAGATTCTGTGCGTTTTATTCTTACTTCTTTACCCGATAAATATACGGACGAGAATTTTTTAGAAATTAGTATTTGTTTGGCGGATGGCATGTATAATAAGCGGTTTTATTCCGCTCCAATGGATGGCAAATGGGAAATATTATCTATGCAGATTTATGATAAATATTGGCTTTTTTTAGCACGTAGTAAAAGTGAATATGGGTGGTATCGTTATGATTATAGTATAGATTCTTTAGATTATCACCCCTTGTATGCCGATAAAGATTATCAGTGGTGTTCTGTACAATTTGATACCAATTATCATCGGGTTTATACGGTTTTTAGAGATGTAGCACTCAAGAAAAAAAGTTTGTTTTTATGTGCTAACGACACTTTGGGCGCTTCGATTTATAAAGAAGAAATTTTTCCTGTTGGGGAAGATTTAAGGTTAATAGATGCAAAAGTGCAGGTAATGGGACCCGATAAAGTGCTTTTAGCTGGAAGTGTAAATATGGATAGAGAAAAACAAGAAAAATCGACCTATGATAGAGGAACGCAAACCATGGGAATATTTGCTGCCGTTTGTCAGAATGGGAAGCGTATTTCTTTTTATGCCAAGCCCTATTTGGATTTTCCTAATTTGGACAGCTTAATTAGTACTCAAGCTTTGTACGATTTGCAACAAGCCAAAGCAAGAGCTAAGGGGCGTACCATTATTCCCACTTATACTACTCAAATAAGAGTAGGTCTACTAGGAAACGAATATTATCTTTTAAGTGAGGTTTATGAAAGAGTACTAACTTCTACTACTCAGGTGTCCTACGACTATTTTGGTCGTATGGTCCCTTATACGCAAACGTATTTTGAAGGTTTCCGTTATCACGATGTTTTCTATTCTGCTTTTGATTCTATAGGGCAGAATAAACGAAATTTGATTTTTGATATTCAACAGAATAAATTATATCCTACCCTTACCGATTATACACAATGTGCTTCGGATACATCGGGTGATTATTTATATGCGTATAATATGGATGGCTATATTTACTTTCGGACTTTGTCGAAAAATGGATTGGTAAGTGAGATTTTTAATTTCAGGCTTAATCCTATGGATAAATGGGATAAAGTGCAAAATACTTGGGGAAATAGTTTACTGCCTTGGTATCCCGGATGCTTTTTATCATATGGCTATGAACAAATATTAAATAATCATTATAAAGGGAAAAACAAGCGAAATGTATTTTATATGAATAAATTAATGATAGATAAAGGCGAAAAACTTTGATGGAGAGAAACTTTGATATCCTTCGTCTACCACTATAATTATGAAAGATTGAGTGTTTGTTAAACGTTTTAAAGAGCAAAGAGGCGGGCTTCATTTTTAGATACTTCAAATATTCCTCCTTCTATCTCTATAAGAATTTCCTTGTTGTTTTGATCTATCATGCGTACCTTCCCTTTTTTTAGGACGGAAACCAAGGGGGCGTGTTGATTTAGTATCTCAAATAGTCCATCTACACCAGGGAGTTGAATCAAAGAAACCTCTCCTTGGTATAGGGTAGTATCCGGACTGATAATAGAAAAATTCATGATTCTTTATTTAGTTTGGGCTAAAAGCTTTTCTGCTTTTTCTACAGCGTCTGCTATGGTACCTACCATGTGAAAAGCTTGTTCTGGATAAGCATCCATTTTACCATCCAAAATTTGATTAAAGCCATCGATAGTATCTTCTATTTTCACAAACACTCCGGGCATTCCAGTGAAAGCCTCGGCTACATGGAATGGTTGAGATAAAAATCTTTGTACTTTTCTAGCGCGACTAACGGTAAGTTTGTCTTCTTCACTAAGTTCGTCCATTCCTAAAATGGCAATAATATCTTGCAATTCCTTATTCCTTTGCAGTATATTTTTTACTTTTTGTGCGGTATGATAATGTTCTTCGCCTACAATGCGGGGACTTAAAATTCTCGAACTGGAATCTAATGGGTCTACGGCTGGGAAAATGCCTAATTCGGAAATTTTACGACTTAATACGGTAGTGGCATCTAAGTGTGCAAAAGTAGTAGAAGGAGCTGGGTCGGTAAGGTCATCGGCTGGTACATATACGGCCTGTACAGAGGTAATAGATCCGTGTTTAGTAGAGGTAATACGTTCTTGTAGTAAGCCCATTTCTGTGGCTAAGGTGGGTTGATAACCTACAGCGGATGGCATACGACCTAATAGAGCAGAAACTTCCGAACCTGCTTGGGTAAATCTAAATATGTTGTCAATGAAAAATAAAATATTGCCACCTCCATGGTTATTATCTCCATCTCTAAAATATTCGGCTAAGGTTAATCCGGAAAGAGCTACTCTGGCACGAGCTCCAGGAGGTTCATTCATTTGACCAAAAACCAAAGTGGCTTGAGATTTTTTTAATTCCTCTCTATCTATTTTGGATAAATCCCAACTTCCTTTGGCCATGCTTTCCTCAAAAGCTTTCCCGTATTTGATAACTCCGGATTCTATCATTTCGCGAAGCAAATCATTTCCTTCGCGGGTACGTTCTCCTACACCGGCAAATACGGTTTGTCCGGAATATTGTTTGGCGATATTATTGATCATTTCCATAATCAATACAGTTTTTCCTACGCCGGCTCCTCCAAATAAGCCAACTTTCCCCCCTTTCATGTAGGGCTCAATTAGATCTATGGCTTTAATTCCAGTAAAAAGAACTTCTTCCGAAGTGGTGAGTTCTTCAAATTTAGGTGGGTCGCGGTGAATATCTTTTCGTGTTGTGTATTCTACGGCTTCCATGCCATCTATGGTTTCCCCAATAACATTGAATAGACGTCCATTAATATTGGGACCTACGGGCATAGAAATAGGGTGACCCAAGGCGCATACATCCATATTGCGATATAAACCATCGGTAGAATCCATGGCGATAGTTCTTACGGTGCGTTCTCCCATATCTTGTTGGCATTCCAATATAATATGACCGCCGTCTTTTTTTTGAATTTCTAAGGCTTCGAAAATAACAGGGATTCGTTGATCTTCTTCAAAATACACATCAACAACTGCTCCAATAATTTGAGAAATTTTTCCCTTACTTGTATCCATTGTAATAGTTATATTAATATCGTCCTCCGATAGGAGTACCAGGAGCTGGGTGCATGATTTTTTTTACAGGTTTTTGTTTGGATTTTGCATTGGCACTGGATTCGCAATAACTTAGTGATCCGGAATTTACAGAATTACCTTGACGGGAAGAACACGATGGGAGCAAACAAAACAAGGCAAAACAAAGGGTGCAAAATAGAAAATAAAATCGTTTTTTACGCATGACTTCAGTCTTTAAAATAAGCCACAAATATAAGAAAAAAAGGAATAGATTAAACGAAAAGATGAAAAAACGAAGAAGATTGGTTTATATCAGACTAATTAAAATTGAAAATATAGGTAAGAATAAGGATAGATAACCATGGTTTCCATCAGTAATAAATACAGATCGTTTGTTAGGAATATTTCCATGAAAGGTTTAAAATATCTCTGCGAAAGGTTGAATATGATAAGCAAAAAAAAGAAATTTTTTTTAATAGGGAAAAGTCACTATTTTTGTACGGTTTTAAATGAAGGTAAAATACTTTTGCAAAATCGTTTAAATAAAAGTTCGTTTTCTTGGCATTTATTGCGGAAGTAAAAAGGAAAAGAAAGCAGAGGGAGGAATTTTTTTTCTTCACGGCCTTATCCTAAAAACAACTTATCCTAAAAAATAAAAGGAAAAATTAAAATATAAAATACATAAATCATGAATTTAAAAATGAATCCGCACCCATTGGTGCAATTTCTACAGAAACCCACTTCTGAATTTACCAAAGCGGATCTTCTCCGTTATGTGGAAGAAGAGGAAATAGAAATGATAAACTTTCGCTATGTGGCTGGAGATGGTCGTTTGAAAACCTTGAACTTTGTGGTTAATGATTTGGAATATGTAAATACTATACTTTCTTGTGGCGAGCGAGTAGATGGTTCCAGTTTATTTAAAAATTTAGATGCAGGAGCTAGTGACTTGTATGTAATACCACGTTATAATACGGCATACATGAATCCTTTTGCGGAGATACCCACTTTAGATTTGCTTTGCTCGTATTACGATAAAGATGGAAATCCTTTTGAAAGTGATCCTGCTTATATTATGCGTAGAGCCGGGGAGGTTCTTACCCAAAAAACGGGCTATGAATTCCATTGCATGGGCGAATTAGAATATTATGTTATAGGGGAAGAAGATCCCTTATTCGTAGCGGAAGATCAAAAAGGGTATCACGAATCCTCTCCCTATACTAAATTTGAATCCTTTCGTAAAGAAGCAATGTTGGCCATGGCTACTTGTGGATGTTTACTTAAATATGGACATTCGGAAGTAGGTAATTTTACTATGGATGGTAAAATTTACGAACAAAACGAAATAGAATTTTTACCTACTCGTTTAGAAGAAGCAGCCGATCAGTTGATTATTGCCAAATGGATTTTACGCACCATGGCTTATCAATATAATTTGAATGTGACTTTTTCTCCAAAAATAACTGTGGGTAAGGCTGGAAGCGGAATGCATGTTCATACTCGGATTATGAAAGATGGCAAAAATCAGATGTTAGATGCTAAGGGACAGTTAACCGATACGGCCAAAAAGGCAATAGCTGGATATTTAGATTTAGCCCCTTCTCTTACTGCTTTTGGGAATACTAATCCTATGGCTTATTTCCGTTTGGTGCCTCATCAAGAAGCTCCTACCAATATTTGCTGGGGCGATCGCAACCGATCTGCTTTAGTTCGTGTACCACTTGGTTGGGAAACGGATAAAAATATGGCGGTAGATGCCAATCCTATCGAAAAAAAGGCAGTGGCTGAATATGGCAATAAACAAACTGCAGAATTTCGTTGTCCGGATGGTTCTGCCAATATCTATTTATTAATAGCTGGTTTAGCTGTGGCTGCTCGACATGGATTTGAAATGAAAGATTCCTTGCAATATGCCAAAGATCGTTATGTGGATGTAAATATTTTTGCAGAAGAAAATAAAGATAAGGCAGTAAAATATAAACAACTACCTGTTTGCTGTGCAGAATCGGCCGATCGTTTGGAAGAGCAAAGAAAAATATACGAAGAGTATGGCGTTTTTAGTAAATCTATGATAGATGGAATTATTAAAATGTTGCAAGCCTATAATGACAAGCATTTGAGAACGGAGGTGGAAAACAAACCCGTAGAAATGCTAAAGTTGGTAGAGCGCTACATGCACTGTGGATAAAATAAAACAAAATGTATTTATTAGAAACCCAAGAAATTGTTAAAAATTATACAGGGCACTTAGCTCTGAATAATGTTTCGATAAAGGTTCCGGAAGGCTGTATTTACGGCCTTCTTGGACCTAACGGAGCTGGTAAGACTACTTTGATTCGTATCATTAATCAAATTACCGCTCCTGATTCGGGCGTAGTTTTGATAAAAGGTGAAAAACTTAATTCTAAACATATTTACGATATTGGTTATTTGCCGGAAGAAAGAGGATTATACAAGAAAATGAAAGTGGGAGAACAGGCCATTTATCTCTCTCAACTCAAAGGATTATCGAAAGGAGAAGCCCAAAGGAGACTTCAATATTGGTTTAAAAAATTTGATATTTTATCGTGGTGGGATAAGAAAGTGGAAGAACTTTCTAAGGGAATGCAACAAAAGATACAATTTATAATTACCATTTTGCATGAGCCTAAATTATTGATTTTCGATGAACCTTTTAGTGGGTTTGATCCTATTAATGCACAACTTTTGAAAGAGGAAATTTTAGAGTTAAAGAAAAAAGGAAGTACTATTATTTTTTCCACACACAATATGTCTTCGGTGGAAGAAATCTGTGACGAAATAGCTTTAATAAATAAATCGGAAAAGATTTTGGATGGAAGAGTGGAGGATATAAAGCGTTCTTTCCAGTCTAATTTATACGAGGTGTTATTAGAAAGTTCGCAAGATCCGGAATCTTTTCTAACAGGAAAAGCAGAAGTTCTATTTCACGAGAAAAAAGAAGGGTCTTCTTTACATAGTCTTAAATTAAAACCAGAGGCTTTGTTGGCATCCACCAACGATTTATTACAATTACTTATTGCTCATGCCGATGTAAAGGAATTTAAGGAAGTATTGCCGAGTATGAATGATATTTTTATTCAAACTGTAAATCAGGCGAATCATGAAAAATAATACATTAGTTATACTTCAAAGAGAGTATTTGAATAAGGTAAAGAAAAAGTCTTTTTTGGTTATGACTATTTTGGCTCCTCTTCTTTTTGCGGGCTTGATTTTTGCACCAGCCTTATTGATGAATATAGGAGAGAAAACCGAAAGTTTTGCGGTAGTGGATGAAACAGGAATTTATACCCATGCTTTCGATAATGCCAAAGATAAATATGTGTTTTTTAAAGATACGGTAGAGGCTAATGATTCTTTAAGAACCAAACGATATGAGGCAGTTTTATGGATATTGTCTAGTGGCTTGGATAGTAATAGGCAAACGGTAAATCTTTATTATGACCAATCGGAACCTAGTATGTCGACCACGGAACGAATAGAAGATATGCTTAAGGAGGGGTTGCAGTCGAAATTAATGCACGAAACCGGCGGAATAAATGCAGAAATATTTGAATTAATTAATAATGCGAATATAAACTTAATCTCTCAGGATATAAATACTGGTTTGCAGTCGTATAATCAAATTAAAACGGTTTTAGGCTATATCTTTGGGTTTTTGATTTATGGTTTTATTTTCCTTTTTGGAGCACAAATTATGTCGGGGGTGATAGAAGAAAAATCGAATAGAATTATAGAAGTGATGATCTCTTCGGTAAAACCGTTTCAATTATTGATGGGTAAAATTATAGGTTTGGCTTTGGTGGGCATTACCCAATTGTTGATATGGGTTATATTTACGGCTATTTTGCTTTTTGCCGGTAGCTTCCTTTTTTCCAATGGTATGGATGCAAAGCAGGTGATGGAGGCGCAACAAATGATGGCTTCTTCCTCTTCGGGTGGCATGCTCGGTGGGGCGATGAATGGGGTGATGTCGGAGCTTATGAATATGATTGCTTCCATTAATTTGAAAATGCTTTTGATTTTTTTCCTTTGTTATTTTTTAGGGGGTTATCTTTTGTATGCAGCTCTTTTTGCGGCGGTGGGAGCAGCGGTGGATAATCAGGAGGATACCAATCAGTTTATGTGGCCTATTACTATTCCTCTGTTGTTGGGAATTATTGTTTCTATGAATATTTTGCAGGACCCCAACGGCAGTATCGCTTTTTGGTTTTCTATGATTCCCTTTACCTCTCCTATTACGATGATGATACGTTTGCCTTTTGGGGTGCCTTCTTGGCAAATTGCATTGTCGTTGGGCTTATTGGTCTTAGGATTTATATTCACCACTTATATTGCTGCTCGTATTTACAGGGTGGGAATTTTAATGTATGGCAAGAAAATTACCTATAAGGAACTTTGGAAATGGTTGCGATATAAAGCTTAAATTCAAAGAATAGTGTATAAAATTCTAATTGTAGATGATGAGACTTTAATTCGGGAAAGTTTAAGAGAAATTTTTGAATATGAGGGACATCAGGTAAGTGAAGCGGAAGATGGAGCCAAAGCCTTGGAATTGTTGCAGAATGAAACTTTGGATGTGGTGTTTTGTGATATAAAAATGCCAAAGGTAGATGGATTGGAAGTGTTAGAAAAAGCGACTGCTTTTTCTACGGTGCCTTTTGTAATGATTTCCGGTCACGGCGATATTGATACAGCGGTAGAATGTATAAAAAAAGGAGCTTTCGATTATATTTCCAAACCCTTGGATTTGCATCGAGTTTTAGTAAGTCTGAAAAATGCAACGGAACAACATCGTTTATTTAAACAAACTCGTCAGCTTAAAAAACAAGTTGGCGATAAATACCAAATAATAGGTTCCGGAAAGGAAATGCAGGCGGTATTGGAAATGGCCGACAAAGTAGCAGGGACCGAAGCGCGAGTTCTTATTTTGGGTGAAAGTGGTACTGGAAAAGAATTAGTAGCTCGTAGAATACACGAAAATAGTGCGTATGCAGCAGGTAGTTTTGTGGAAGTAAATTGTGCTGCTATTCCATCTGAATTGATAGAAAGCGAATTATTTGGGCACGAAAAAGGCTCTTTTACATCGGCTATAAGGCAAAGGAAAGGCTCTTTTGAGCAGGCCGATGGAGGAACGTTGTTTTTAGACGAAATAGGAGATATGAGCCTTTCTGCTCAGGCAAAAGTGCTTAGAGTGTTGCAGGAAAACAAGATCACTAAGGTGGGAGGAGAAAAAAGCGTAGAGGTGCATGCTCGTGTTATTGCAGCAACAAATAAAAAATTGTCGGTAGAAATAGCGCAAGGGCGATTTCGGGAAGATTTGTATCATCGTTTGAGTGTAATAGTATTAAAATTACCTTCTTTAAAGGAGAGGGCAGAGGATATACCGGAATTGGTTCGATATTTTATAAAGGAAATTTCTTTGTTAATGGGGAAACCTATTCGGAGTATAGATACCGATGCCTTACTTTTTTTACAGAAACAGCCTTGGCCTGGGAATATACGCCAATTACGAAATGTAGTAGAGCGTTTGCTTATTCTCTGTGAGAAAAAAATTACCCTTGGGGATGTGGAAAAATATCTCTAATTTTGTTGAATGAAAAAATGATTCGGATTGTCGCTGCCCGTAAGGGGAGAGGAAAGTCCGGGCAACGTAGGGCCACCATACTTCCTAACGGGAAGGTGTTCGTAAGAATAACAGCAAGTGCCGCAGAAAATAACCGCCTGCTTGCAGGTAAGGGTGAAAACGGGAGGTAAGAGCTCCCGCAGGAGATGGCAACATTCTCTTGAGGTAAACCTTATGGGTTGAAAGATCAAATATACCGTATGTTAAGGCAGGCTCGGCCAATGACGGGGGGTAGATCGATACAGCATTTTAGTGATGAAATGCGTAGATAAATGACAATCACCGTTTCGACGGTACAGAACCCGGCTTATAGAATCATTTTTTTTCTTATTGGAAACAAATTTTATGAAAATTAGTGCCGTCATTATTACCTATAATGAAGAAAAAAATATAGAAGCTTGTTTGGCTTCCTTGGAAAAAATTGCGGATGAGGTGGTAGTTGTGGATTCTTTTTCTACGGATAAGACGGAGGAAATTTGTAGAAAAAGGGGGGCGCATTTTTATCAAAAAACGTTTGTAGATTATGCTTCCCAAAAAAATTATGCTAATGAAAGGGCTTCCCATTCTTGGATCCTATCTATAGATGCCGATGAAAGGCTTTCCGTGGATTTACGAAAATCTTTTTTGAATCTTAAAAACGAAAATCCGGAACCTCCCTCTTCTATGGCTTTTGAAGTGAGTATATGCACTTCTTATTGTGGAAAATTTATTCGTCACGGTTCTTGGTATCCTGGGGTCAAAATACGTTTTTTTAATAGAAAAAATGCGTGTTGGACAGGGGAATTTGCACATGAACATTTGCAATTTTGTTCTAAAGTGGATAAGCGTTGCTTGAAAGGGGATTTATTGCATTATTCTTACTCTTCTATAGGAGAACACGTGTTACAATTTAATAAATACACAGATTTAACCGCAGAAGAAGCCTTTCGAAAAGGAAAGAAATATTCCATAGCTGCTTGTATATATAAGCCTATTTGGAAATTTTTTTATGATTATATTATTCATGCAGGCTTCTTGGATGGCTATTATGGGTATGTTGTGTGTAAAAATTCTGCTTTTGCTACTAAAATTAAATGTTTTAAAGTTCGTCGAAAACAGGAGACAGAACCCTTGTATGCTCTATTGGGAGATGCAGATTATAGAAGTGATAAATTTACAGGGAAAATATTAATACAACGAACCGATAATTTAGGAGATGTGCTTCTTACTCTGCCTTTGGCTGGTTTGTTGAAAGAAAAATATCCTTTGGCTCGTATAGGTTTTATGGGTAAGGCCTATACGAAAGATTTGATAGAATCTTGTCCTTATGTGGAGGAGTTTATAGATGGCGATCAGGTACAAAAAATGGAAGCTTCCGAGGCTATTCGTTTTTTACAAAATTATGGAGCGGTGGCGGTGGTGGAAGTTTTTCCGGATCGGACCTTGTCTATGTATTGGAAAAAAGCAAATACTCCTTTGAGGATTGGAACTTCTCATCGTTGGTATCATTTTTTGTATTGTAATAGAAGGGTAAATTTTTCTCGAAAAAAGTCTAATTTACAGGAGGCTTGTTTAAATACTTTTTTGTTAGCTCCTTTGGGGATAGATCCATGTTTGCTGCCAGAAATATTAAGAGACAAACTTCGATTGGATCCTCCGAAAACTGCGAATAATCAAATCTTGGAGAAAATAGAAAAAGAAACGTCCAAGTTCACCTTGGTGGTACATCCTTTTTCTATGGGACATGGAAAGGAATGGGGAACGGATTTGTATGTAAAATTTCTTTCAACTCTTTCGGAATTGGATTTTAGAGTTTTTATTACAGGTTCAGAAAAAGAAAAAGATAGGGTGGAGCAATATTTGGTAGGGCCTTTAAAAAAAACACAGTCCAATTTAGAGGTGGAAAATTTGGCAGGAAAAACTTCTCTAAAGGATTTGTTATATATTTTATATAAGGCTGATGCAGTAGTAGCTTCTGGTACCGGCCCACTGCATATTGCCTCGGCTTACGGTACTCCAGTTATAGGGTTTTATCCCCCATTACGCCCGATAGATGCTGGTAGATGGGCTCCTATGGGAAAAAACGCATGGGTGCTTAGTTCGCCTACTCCTTGTTCGGCTTGTTCCGGAGAGCAAGATTGTAGTTGTATGAGAGATATTACGCCTCAAAAAGTGTTGGAAACTTTATTGGTTTTGCGTTCTTTTTCTCGGAAATAAACTCTATATTTGTAACTATTCTAAATAAGTTTTATGGCTCAAATAGATATAGCACTAAATTCGGAAGTCGGTAAATTAAATGGTGTAATACTACATAAACCCGGCAAAGAAATAGAGTGCATGACTCCTTCTACCATTCAAGAAGCATTGTATAGTGATCTGCTTAGTAGGGAAATAGCACAGAAAGAGTATCGCCAAATAGAAGGGTTTCTTTCTCGTCAATCTTCCATCTTTTATATAGACGATTTATTATTACAGACACTCGAAAAAGAGGAAGCACGGATTTTTCTTTTTGAAAAATTATCTACCTCGGATAGACTTTCGGAGGTTTTACCTTTGTTAAAGAAGTTAGAGCCCAAGGAACTTTCTCGTTGCTTAATAGAGGGAATACCTCAAACTCCTTTAATGCCACTTTATAATCTATATTTTACACGAGATATAGGTGTTTGTTTTAACCAAAAAAGCATGCCCTCTCACATGGCTACTAAGGTTAGAGAAAGAGAAGTTTTAATAACGGAAGTTATTTATAAATTTCATCCCCTTTTTATGGCATCATCTTCTTATATAAATCCTTGGAAAAACAGTAAAGTTGGAACGAAATTGGAAGGTGGAGATTTTTTAGTGGTGGATGAAAATATATTTTTAATAGGACAAGGAGTGCGTAGTAATAAAGAGGGGGTAGATGCTTTTATAGAAGAAAAGAAAAAAACTTCGGATTTATTCTATATAATAACGCAGGAGTTGCCGGTGGAACCGGAATCTTTCATTCATTTAGATATGGTTTTTACCTTGTTGAGTCGTATGCATTGTATGCTTTATGCTCCTTTAATTTTGGAGGGAAGTCGCTATCAAACGCTGCTACTTACGGTGAAAAATGGAAAAATTACGGAAGAAATTATTATGTCGGATATTCTTTCTGCCTTATCTCGATTGGGTAAAGCATACAAGCCTATACTTTGTGGTGGCAGAAATCGGCTTTATCAGGATAGGGAACAGTGGCATAGTGGGGCTAACTTTTTTGCCGTTGCTCCGGGTAAAATTTTAGGATATGGGCGTAATTTATATACTATAGAAGCTTTAAATAAAGAGGGCTTTGAAGTCGTTTCTGTGAATGAATTTCTTTTAAATGAAAAGAAAATAGATATGAACGATGAAAATCACCCCATCGTTTTTACAGTGGAAAGTTCTGAATTAGTTAGAGGTGGCGGTGGGTGTCGTTGCATGACTATGCCTATTAGTCGTACAAAAATATAGGGTGTTTGAGGATGCTTTTTAATGGTCTCCATTTAATAATAAGAGAACAATGAAATTTGGAGTTGTAGTTTTTCCGGGGTCGAATTGCGACCATGATATGATGTATATGCTTAAGCATATACTTAAAGTAGAAGTAGTTCCTTTGTGGCATAAGGATACAGATTTATGTAAATGTGATGTGATTGTCCTCCCGGGTGGTTTTTCCTACGGTGACTATCTTCGTTCTGGAGCCTTGGCTCATTTTTCACCTATTATGGATAAGGTAATAAAATTTGCGCAAAAGGGTGGTTTTGTTATAGGTATTTGTAATGGATTTCAAATCCTTTGTGAATCTCAACTTTTGCCGGGAGCCTTGTTGCATAACGATAATCAAAAATTTATTTGCAAAAATATTTATTTGCGTCCTCAAACGGTGAATACGGTTTTTACTTCAGGATGCAAATTGGCAACTGCTTTAAAAGTCCCTATTGCTCATGGAGAGGGACGTTATTTTGCCGATGAGAAAACCTTGAAAGAATTGAATAAAAAAGATTGCGTACTTTTCCGTTATTGTAATCAACAAGGAGAAATTACAGCGGAGTCTAATCCTAATGGTTCTTTAGAAAATATAGCTGGTATTTGCAATGAAAAGCGCAATGTCTTTGGAATGATGCCTCATCCAGAACGTTGTGCGGATGCGGTTTTGGGAAATACAGATGGAAAAATTCTCTTTGAATCCTTGATTAAAAGTTGGAAGTAAATTATGCTTTTGGCTCAATATGGTGATATGGAGTGGGAGGCCGGGGTAGATGAGGCTGGAAGAGGTTGCTTAGCTGGTCCTGTATTTGCAGCAGCAGTGATTTTCCCTAAAGGGTATAAAAATAATCTTTTGAACGACTCTAAAAAGTTGAGCGAAAAGTTGCGTTATTCTTTACGGGAAGAAATTTTGAAGGAGGCAATTTCTTATGGCGTTGCTTCCGTGGATGCTTCTGAAATAGATCAAATTAATATATTGCAAGCATCTATTAAAGCTATGCACAAGGCTGCAACCCAACTTAACCCACAACCTAATTATTTGATTGTAGATGGAAATAGGTTCAAACCGTATAATAATATACCCTATAGCTGTATAGTGAAAGGGGATGCAAAGTATTTATCTATTGCAGCTGCATCTATTTTAGCTAAAACGTATAGAGATGATTATATGTTAAAAATTCATCAGGAATATCCGTTTTATGCTTGGGATAAGAATAAGGCGTATCCTACGCAGGCGCATTATCAAGGTATTAAATTACATGGAATAACACCTTATCATCGGCGTTCTTTTCGCTTATATCCAGAATTAACACTATTTTAAGATGTCACAAAAGCCAACATTACCCAAGGGAACTAGAGATTTTACGCCTCTGCAGATGCGGCGTAGAAATTATATATTTGATACTATTCGTAAAATTTTCCAGTTACATGCTTATTTGCCAATAGAAACACCGGCCATGGAAAATTTGTCTACTCTAATGGGCAAATATGGGGATGAAGGGGATAAACTTTTATTTAAAATTTTAAATTCAGGGGATTTTGCTGAAAAAATAGAAAACTTGGAAAAATTAGAAATAGAAAATTCCAAGATGGGAGTAGGACTTTCGCATAGATTATTACCTCAAATTAGTGAAAAAGGATTGCGCTATGATCTTACGGTACCTTTTGCTCGTTTTGTAGTACAGCATCAAAATGAGATAAATTTTCCTTTTAAACGATATCAAATACAAGCGGTTTGGCGGGCAGATAGACCTCAAAAAGGGCGGTATAGAGAGTTCTATCAATGTGATGCGGATGTGGTTGGTTCTAATGCTTTGTTGCATGAGGCGGAATTAGTGCAGATGATGGAAGAGGTTTTTTCTTCTTTGAAGATAGGGGTGTCGGTAAAGATAAATAATCGAAAAATTTTATATGGTATAGCCGAAAGTATAGGTTTTGTGAATCAAATAGTGGATATTACGGTAGCTATTGATAAGTTAGATAAAATCGGTTTGGATTTGGTTCGGTCGGAATTAATAGAAAAAGGATTGACGGAGGAGGCGGTAAATAAACTTACTCCTGTACTTGTTTTGCAAGGAGATTTTGAGGAGAAAATGAAAATCTTAGGTACGTTTTTAGCTTATAGTGAAGTAGGTTTAAAGGGTTTGTCGGAGTTGAAAGAGTTGTTTTCTTTATTGGCTCAAATGAAAATAAAAGTGCCTTATGCCTTGGATTTGACCCTGGCGAGAGGACTTAATTATTATACTGGTGCTATTTTTGAAGTGAAAGCAGATGGAGTGGAAATGGGGAGCATTGGTGGTGGTGGACGTTATGATGACTTAACGGGCATTTTTGGGATGAAAGGAATTTCCGGTGTAGGCATTTCTTTTGGGGCGGATAGAATTTATGATGTATTGGATGAATTACATCTTTTTCCAGAGTCAACGGATAGGGGAGCCTTGGTTTTATTTGTGAATTTTGGCAAAGAAGAGCAAGCTTACGTTTGGCCTATATTAAATAGAATAAGGCAAAAGGGAATGGCGGCTGAATTATATTCCGATTCTGTAAAAATGCAAAAACAGTTTGCATATGCAGATAGCTTACATATTCCTTATGTGGCTATGATAGGAGAGAAAGAAAGAGCTGAAAATAAAATTATGCTCAAAGAAATGCAAAGCGGAATTCAAACTTTGGTTTCGGAGGAAGACTTTTTTAAAAAAATAGAGATAAATTAATTTAAAAATATATAATAATGGATCGTAAAGTATTTGAAATTGGGCTAAAGGATCTGACTTTTGAACAGATAGAAGAAATTTTCAAAAATAATTATCAAATATCTTTGTCTAAAGAAGTTTTGGACAAGGTGCAGAAATGCCGTGATTATTTAAATAAAAAAATGGAAACCCAAACCGAACCTATTTATGGGGTTACAACTGGGTTTGGATCTCTTTGTAATCACTCTATTTCTAAAGAACAACTTTCTCAGTTGCAAAAGAATTTGGTGATGTCGCATGCTTGTGGAACTGGAGATTTAGTGCCTTTGGAGGTGGTAAAATTAATGCTATTGATGAAGATAAAATCTTTGTCGTATGGACATTCTGGGGTACAAAAATTAACTATTCTACGATTAGTAGATTTTTTTAATAATGATATTTTTCCAGTAGTATATCAACAAGGTTCCTTGGGGGCTTCTGGAGATTTAGCTCCTTTGGCACATATGTGTTTACCCTTACTTGGATTGGGTGAGGTTTGGCTTAATGGGGCTAAACACGAATCTAAGGTGGTTTTAAATCTCTTCAAATGGGAGCCTATAGAATTGCAGTCTAAAGAGGGCTTGGCCTTGCTAAATGGAACTCAGTTTATGAGCGCTTTTGGGGTTCATAATTTACTTAAGGCTCGTAAACTTTCTCGTTTGTCGGATGTTATAGGTGCATTGTCTTTAGAGGCTTTTGATGGTCGAATAGAACCTTTCTTTCCGGAAGTGCATTTAGTGCGTCATCATCAAGGACAGATAGATACTGCTGCTCGTTTTCGTGAGCTTTTAAAGGGAAGCGAATTAATTGTTCGCAAAAAAGAGCATGTTCAGGATCCTTACTCTTTCCGTTGTATTCCACAGGTTCATGGAGCGACAAAAGATACCATTACTTATGTAGCTAAAATTTTATTAGAGGAAATCAATGCGGTTACGGATAATCCTACCGTTTTCCCGGATGAAGATTTGATTATATCTGCAGGAAATTTCCATGGTCAACCTTTAGCGTTAACACAGGATTTCTTATGTATAGCTATTTCTGAATTAGGTAGTATTTCTGAACGTAGAATATACCAACTTATAGGGGGCAAGCGTGGTTTGCCAAGTTTCTTGGTTAAAAATCCGGGATTAAACAGTGGTTTTATGATACCTCAATATACGGCAGCTTCTATTGCCAGTCAGAATAAGCAATTGTGTATGCCTGCCAGTGTGGATTCTATAGAGTCGTCGCAAGGCCAAGAAGATCATGTAAGTATGGGCTCTAATGCGGTAACTAAGGCTTATAGAGTTATGGATAATGTGGAAAGAATTTTGGCGATAGAATTGTTTAATGCGGCTCAGGCTATGGAATTTAGACGTCCAGCTAAAACATCTCCTATTTTGGAAGCTTTTATGGCAGAATATCGAGAAAAAGTGCATTTTGTTGCCGATGATGAGGTGATGTATCCTTTAATTCGCCAATCGGTGGACTTCCTACAAGAAGTAAATTTGTAATTTTTTAGATAGCTTTTTAAATAAAGGCCTTTAATATTTATAGAGATCGCTCTTAATACCTTGCATGTTTAGGTTTTAGGAGCGATCCTTTTTTTGTCCGTGCAACATTCTCCACTTGTCGTTTAAATCTTTTTTTAACTCGCAATTATCTAAACCGTGATCTTGAAAAATTTGTAGAGTTTCTTTGGCTAAATTTTCGTTTATTTCTACGAAAATATCACCTCCTATTTGTAGTTCTTGCATAGCTATTTGGGCTAATGCATCGTAAAAAATAAGAGGATCCTCGTCTTTTACAAATAAAGCCAATTCTGGTTCGAAATGGAGTACATTAGGGCGTATATATTTTTTTTCGGATTCTCTTACATAGGGTGGATTGCTAACTATAAGATGAAAGTAATTTTTGGTAGGGGCAATTTGGAGTTTATCTTGTAGGAGATTTGCTTGCTGAAATAAAATTTTAGTTTGGTTGTTTATAGCGTTTTCTTGCGCAATTTGTAAGGCCGTAGTAGAGAAATCTACCGCATGTACTTCTGCCATCGGGAATTGTTTGGCTAAGGCAATAGCTAAACATCCACTACCGGTGCATAAATCTAAAATTTTCAAATTTATGTTGGTCTGTTTCTTTCCTTTTATAGTCCAAAAAAGAAGTTCTTCTGTTTCCGGTCTTGGGATAAGTACTTGTGAATTTACTTTTAAAATTAGATCGGAAAAATAGGCCTTTTCGAAGATGTATTGAATGGGTTCGCCTTTATGTAGCCGTTTTACTACCTCGAAAAAAAGGAGTAGATCACTTTCATTAATTCTTTCTTGCAGTTTGCTTTTTAACTCCATTCTGCTTTTGGATAATAATTCTTCTGCAGCCCAATAAAATAGAGACTCGGATTCGGCATAAGGATATAAGTTTTTTAGTTCTTCTGTGAAAAAGGTTAATATGGAATTTAGTTGATTGTCTTTGATTCTCATTTTATAAAATGGCTTGAATTTATTCCGTTTTGTTTTACGGTAGAAGGGGCAGCATATAAAGAGGATTGTAAAATCCGGGCAATTAAAAAAATAAAAGGCAAAGATAAGTTTATTTTTTTACTAACTTTGCAGTCTTTATGTTAAAATTTATATGCAACAAATAAAACGAATAGACGGCAAAAATTTTTATTATATGTTTTTGGCTGGATCCAAAAACTTATTATTAAACTATGCTTATCTGAATAAAATTAATGTGTTTCCGGTTCCTGATGGGGATACGGGAACCAATATGTCTTCGACTATACAATCCATAATAGACCAGGTTAAACCGGTCAAAAAATTAAATAAAACCTTGGAGGATATGGTGGATGCAGCCTTAGATGGTGCTAGAGGAAATTCGGGACTTATTGTGGCTCAATTTGTTCAAGGACTTTATAATGAGTTGCAAAATGAAGCTAAAGTGGATGCGCCTACTTTTGCTCAGGCTGTAAGCAAGGCGGTGGACCATACTTATTCTGCTTTGGTTCACCCTAAAGAAGGTACTATTTTGACTCTTTTTAGAAAATGGTCGGAGGTCCTGTTGAAATTGGCTTATGAAACCGATGATTTTATTAGTTTGGTTCAAAGTTCGTATAGAGAATTAGAAAAGGCTTTGTGTGATACTAAAAACCAACTCAGTGCTTTAACTAAAGCGGGAGTAGTGGATGCTGGGGCTCAGGGATTCGTGTTCTTTGTAAAGGGAATGTTGGATTTTATTTTGGCGGGTGGTGATTTGAAAGATTTAGTAGGAACTCGGCAAAAAATATTAATTTCTGAAGAGGAAATGGATATACCTCAAGATCAAATTACCTATAGATTTTGTACGGAGGCTTTGATTACAGGAATTAATATAGAGAGAGAAAAAATAAGAGAGCACTTAGGCCCTATGGGTGACTCTTTGGTGTTGGCGGGAAATAGCAATAAATTACGGGTGCATATACATACCGATACCCCTCAGATGGTGGTAAAATATTTAAGTGAATTTGCCGTGGTTCAGAATGCGAAAGTGGATGATATGGTTTTTCAGACAGAAATACGAGATCATCGTAAATCGGATGTTGCTATTTTAGTGGATAGTTCTGCCGATATACCCGATGAGGTGTTGTGGAAATATCAGATACATTTGGTGCCATTGAAAGTACAGCTGGATAATAATATTTTCTTAGATAGAATAACTTTGCTGCACGATGATTTTTATGCCTATTTGGCTTCAAATAGGCCTTATCCAAAAACTTCTTTGCCTTCCCTAAAAGATATTCAAAATAAGATGTCTTATTTGGCAACTTATTATAAGGCAATTATTGTAATAAATGTTTCTTCCGGACTGAGTGGTACTTGGCAGGCATGCAAGGAGTGTGGTAAAAAAATACAAGCACAAACGGGGATTCCTATTGAAGTTTGCGACACTAAGACTTTGGCGGGTGCGCAGGGTTTGCTGGCTTTACGAGTGGCTAAGGCTTTAGAAGGAGGGCTTAGCTTTGCCGATATAACAAGATTGCTTCCAGTATGGTCTCAATTATCTAATGTTTATGCTATTACCAAAACCATTAAATATTTTGTTAAAGGAGGTCGAATTGGTAAAGTCAAGGGCTTTTTCGCTACTTTAATGGGGGTGGTTCCTGTGGTAACGCCAGATAAAGATGGTAAAGGAAGTATTTTCTTAAAAAGCGTAAATCAAAATAAGAGTATAGATAGAATTGTGGAGGTGGTTCGCAAAAAAATAAAAACGCAAAGTTTGCATAGTTATTGTGTGGAATATACCAATATAGAATCTAAGCCTATAGCGGAAGCCATCATTCCTCGTTTAGTAGAAATTACTGGGAAACAACCAGCTTTTTTTACACAGGTAACTCCGGTGGTGGGTAATCATGCGGGGGTAGGAACGGTTGCCATTGCTACCCTAATGGAGTAGAAACGCAAAAAGATCTATACTTCTTCTATGTTTCTTTTATGTGTCATTAGTTATACGCAAAATTTAATGTTACTAACAAGATTAGTCTATTTTAAGCCTTTTTGACATTGGAGTATTTTTTTTGGCATGAACAAGAAAAAGAAACTGTAAAAATGGCAGAGAATTGTCTTTGGCATAGATTATGTGTTACAACTCTCCCGAATTAGAAAATATAAACTTTAAATACGATAATATCATGAATAAAGTAAAAGTAAAACCATTGGCTGACCGCGTAGTGGTGGAACCATTGGAAGCAGAGCAAAAAACATCCGGTGGAATTATTATTCCCGATACAGCCAAAGAAAAACCACAAAAGGGTACGGTGGTTGCTGTTGGTAATGGCAAAAAAGATGAACCTATGACTGTAAAAGTAGGGGATAAAATACTTTATGGTAAGTATTCCGGATCGGAATTGAATATCGATGGAACGGATTATTTAATTATGCGCGAAAGTGATATTTTCGCAATTATTTAGTAAATATAGTTGGAGTAAATTTTAAATAATAAAACAATGGCAAAAGAAATTATTTTCGATCAGGAAGCGAAAGATCGTTTGAGAAAAGGGGTGGACGCTTTATGCGATGCCGTAAAAGTAACCTTAGGACCTAAGGGTCGTAATGTAATAATAGATAAGAAATTTGGAGCTCCTCATGTAACCAAAGACGGAGTAACGGTAGCCAAGGAAGTAGAGCTAAAGGATACTGTGGAAAACATGGGTGCTCAAATGGTTAAAGAAGTAGCTTCTAAAACCAACGACTTAGCTGGGGATGGTACTACTACTGCTACTATTTTGGCTCAATCTATTATTAAAACTGGGCTTAAAAACGTAACTGCTGGTGCTAATCCTATGGATTTGAAGCGCGGCATAGATAAGTCTGTAGCTGAAGTGATAAAGCAGTTGCAAAAAATGAGCCAAAAAATTGGGGATAATATCGACAAAATAGAACAAGTTGCTTCTATTTCCGCTAATAACGATAGCTCTATTGGATCTTTGATAGCGGAAGCTATGCAAAAGGTAAAGAAGGAAGGTGTTATTACTATTGAAGAGGCAAAAGGAACAGAAACCAGTGTAAAAGTGGTAGAAGGAATGCAGTTCGATAGAGGTTATATTTCTCCGTACTTCGTAACCGATACGGAAAAAATGGAAACTGTTTTTGAAAATCCTTTTATTTTATTGTACGACAAAAAGATTTCTGTTATGAAAGACTTTTTGCCGGTATTGGAGAAAACAGTTCAAACAGGACGTCCTCTTTTAATTATTGCAGAAGATGTAGACGGAGAGGCCTTGGCAACATTGGTAGTGAACCGTTTACGTGGTTCATTGAAAATTGCTGCAGTGAAAGCTCCCGGATTTGGAGATCGTCGTAAAGAAATGTTAGAAGACATTGCTATTCTTACAGGAGCAACCGTTATTTCGGAAGAAAAAGGCTTGAAATTGGAAGAAGCGGATTTGACTTTTCTTGGTCAGGCGGAAAAAATCTCGGTAGATAAAGAAAATACGACTATTGTTAACGGAAAGGGTAAAAAAGAAGAAATCAAAGCTCGTGTGGCTATGATTAAATCTCAAATTGAAAAGACCACTTCTGATTATGATCGTGAAAAACTTCAGGAACGTTTGGCGAAGTTAGCCGGTGGGGTTGCGGTTATTTATGTAGGTGCTGCCTCTGAAGTGGAGATGAAAGAAAAGAAGGATCGTTTCGATGATGCTTTGCATGCTACCCGTGCTGCTGTAGAGGAAGGTATTATTCCTGGTGGTGGTGTTGCATACATACGTTGTATTCCTGCTTTAGAAAAGCTTAAAGTAGAAAACGAAGACGAAAAGATAGGGGTCCAAATTATTTTACGTGCTTTGGAAGAGCCTTTACGTCAAATTGTAGCTAATGCTGGCTTAGAAAGTTCGGTTATTGTTAATAAGGTTAAAGACGGAAAAGATGATTTCGGTTTTAATGCTCGTATTGAAAAATATGAAAATTTAATGCAAACTGGAGTTATTGATCCTACTAAGGTAGCTCGTATTGCATTGGAAAATGCAGCTTCTATAGGTGGTATGCTTCTTACAACAGAATGTGTATTGGCCGATATAAAAGAAGATAAACCTGCTGCTATGCCCGCTATGCCTGGTGGTATGGATGGCATGTATTAAAAGAAAATACAAAAATTCCAAAACAGGGTTGCCGCATGGCAACCCTGTTTTTTTTGTACGCTCAGCATGTACGTAATCTCATGGGTGCAAGTCCCTAACGAACCCTAATAGTGGGAATCGTCTAGCC
>JAVVTR010000013.1:0-60797 GCA_036653535.1 Bacteroidales bacterium
GAACGGCATGCGTGGTGGTGTGAGAGGTCGAAAATTAAAGTAGGAGAAAACTACTTTAATTTTCTCCTACTCGATTTACCAAATGCGAGCTCGTTTTTCCGGAGCTAGCCACATGGCATCCCCCTCTTGAATATTAAACGCATCTAGGAACGCTTGCAAATGGGGAAGCGTACCATTTACTCTCCATTTCCCTAAGGAATGAGGATCTACCATGGTAAGTCTTCTTATTTCTTTATCTCTAATATTTCCAGCCCAAACACTAGCATAAGAAAGGAAAAATCTTTGATTAGGAGTAAATCCATCTATATCTTTAACGGGATTTGTTTTTAAGGCTTTTTGTAGAGCGGCAAAGGAAATATTTAAACCTCCATTATCGGCAATATTTTCGCCTAAAGTAAAATCTCCATTGGCATGCAAGGTGTCAATAACTAAAATTTTATTGAAATGGTCTACAATTAATTTGGTTTTGCTTTGAAATTTAGTAGCATCTTCTTCCGACCACCAGTCTTTTAAATTACCATCTTTGTCGAATTGACGTCCTTGGTCATCAAATCCGTGGGTTAATTCATGGGCTATAACCACTCCAATGGCTCCGTAATTAATGGCATCATCACCACTCATATAAAAGAAAGGAGGCTGAAGTATTCCTGCAGGGAAGCAAATTTCATTGGTTGTTGGATCGTAGTACGCATTGCTGGTTTGTGGGGTCATTTGCCATTCGTTTCTATCTACAGGTTTCTGTAGTTTAGCAATCATATAATCTATATCAAAACGATTGGATCGTAATACGTTGGCCCAGTAAGAATCCTCTTGAATGTTTAAGGCTGTATAATCTCTCCATTGATCAGGATAACCTATTTTTACTATGATAGCATCTAATTTTTCTTTTGCTTTTGTTTTGGTAGAGGCGCTCATCCAGTCATTGTTTGCAAAGCGTTCACCCATAGATGTTTTGATATTATCCACCAATTTAATCATACGTTCTTTCGCCTCTGCTGGGAAATATTTTTTAACATACATTTGTCCAAGGCCTTCGCCAATGATGCCATTAATATTATTAATAGCTCGTTTCCAGCGTGGTTTCATTTGTGTTTGACCCGACATGGTTTTTCCATAAAAATCAAAATTTTGTGCATATAAATCATCCCCTAAGTAAGAGGCGGCTTCATGGATGATATTCCATTCATAATATGCCTTTATTTGGTCGATAGAGGCTTTTTGATAAATAGTATTGAGAGCTTTCATAAAGGGTACCTGAGCCAGGTTCACTTCTGTGATTTTAGAATTAGGAACAATGGTTTGGAAGTACTGTGTCCAATCAATAGCTGGTGCTATCTTTTGCAAATCCGCTACCGTCGTTTTGTTGAAATTTTTGCGTGGATTACGTAATTCCGTTCTCGAAAATTGGATTTTGGCAATTTGTGTTTCTATATCTAAAACCTGTTTTGCTTTAGTTTTGGCAGAGGCCTTGTCATTTCCACACAAAGCGAACATTTTCTCCAAGTGCAGTAGGTACTCCTGACGAATTTTTTTATTTTGTTCATCGTTCTTTAGGTAATAATCACGATCCGGTAGGTTTAAACCACCTTGAACAATATTGAAAATATTAGCCTTACTATTAGTAATATCGGGAGCAACATAATAAGAGAAGAAAGGACAAACTCCCGAATATTGTAATTCGAGTAGTTTTGCAAAAGCAGCCGTTTTACTATCTATTTTACGGATATTTTCTAATTCCGCACGAATAGGTTGGTATCCTTCTTTATTTAATTTATTGGAGTCCATGGCTATATTGTAGAGAGTGCCTATTTTTTTTGCTACTCCTTTTTCTTCTTTTACCTGGTTTGCCAACTCGGAAACCAATTCTTTTAATTGAATTTGATTTTCTTCTTCTAATTTATTGAAAGATCCATATCTTGCATATTCTTCTGTAAGTGGATGTTGTTTCATCCAACCACCGCAAGCGAATTGATAAAAATCATCTTTAGGGTTAACGGTGGTGTCTAAGTTTTTTAAATCTAAAGTTTGCACTACTTTGTTTTGTTGTTTACATCCTGTTCCCACTATAGCCAGTGCTATTAAAGGGAAAAAAAAGTTTTTTTTCATTTATATTTTGTTGATTTTTTATTTATAGGAAAATGGAAAATAAATTAAGGGTTTGCAAAATTAAAAAATTGTAACGTTTTTATGTAAATTTAATTTACATAAAAACTAAGACCAATACCAATATTTAAATATTGGTAGGGCTGGATGGACTCTCCTCTGTAGGCATAATTATTGAAGCCAACCCCATATTTAGCGAAAACATTTAAGCCAACAGGACTGGACCCAAATGGAATAAAAACGCCTATTTCCGGGATTAAAGCAAAGCCCCAAGTGGGATCTTTGAGTGTTAAATCTTGAAATTGAATTTCGTTATTACAATACACCGCTCCTATGCCTAATCCTATATAAGGTTTTGCAAAAGGAAAATCGGGTAGAAAATGGTAATAAGCACCAACAGCTAAAGGAATATCTTCTACGTAATTATAAGTCGCTGCCGTAAAAGCAGTTCCTTCGGAGGGTCTAAAGGTAGATACTGCGACGTTTTTGTGGAAACTATGCCACCCTATTTGTATGCCTATTGACAAATGCTTAAGAGGAAAGATATGGGCATTTACAGAAAATCCTCTACAAGAATATTCATTGGTAAAAGTTCTGTACTTTCCTATAGGAGTAGACATATCCCAATGAATGGAATATATTTGTTTTACTTGAGCGTTTAGGCAAAGAATACCGCTTAAAAACAAAATTATGCTGATTAATATCTTTTTCATACGAAAATAGTTTTAATAAATAGGGCGTATGGAACCATGGTGTTAAGCAGAAATAGAACCAAAACTTAATTTTTCGCTTTGCCGAGGCGAGCAATTGTCGGTTTTGTCCACTTTGTGAGGGTTGTTTTTATTTTTCATGCGTACGTATTATCGTTTAGTATTGATGAAAGGAGGGGTGTTGGTTTGCGAGAAGCAGAGATTGATAGCATTGGTTATTTCCGAAGAGCTGTGATTATAATCCATGATACCTCGAATAATACCTACCCAAATAGTTTCTATTTGCTTTTTGTTGCTGTCTATAGTGGTGTTTTTTAGATCCAACATCTCTATAAGGGCAGATCCGGTAGTGTAGGCGGAAGTTAGCATGGGATAGTAGGGATAGTAATAGTCCCAATCGTAATAATAATCTCCCCAGTCGCCCCAGTATCCCCAATAGTAAGGATTATAGAAACCCCAAGGAAGAAAAGAATAACTTACGTTAGTGTTTTCTACACCGGAAAGGTTAATAATTAAATCCGGCTTTACCTCCTTCATGGCCTGAGTATAGCCATAGGCGGTCATACATTGAATGCTTTGGTTTCTTAGGATTTCGCTAATTTTATTTTTAACCATGGTAGTAGATTTGCCATCAGAGGCAAGAACACACATAGAATCCGACACGAGAAAGGTTTTATATTGGGTAAAATCTTTTTTGGTGTTGAATTGTGTAAGACTAACTAATTGACTGTTTACAATATTGTCTTTATCGGGATAGGTGTTGCAGGAAGATAGGGCAACAAGGCAAAAAATGCCGAGGACTACCTGTTTTAAATGTGTCATAATGATGTGATTATGATATTTATTATAAAAAAGAGACGGTTAGTGACCCAAGATTTTGTTGCTTTTTGCTTGTGAAATTTTCTTTGGCATTAAGTAAACTTCATTTTAAGTGGAAGGATGTTACGTGTTTTGGGCTTTGTAGCGGTCTTTCTATTTGTATATATGAAAACAAAGTTAGTCTTTTTTCTGTATTTTGAGGTGCTTTTTAAAATTTTTAACAGAACCAAAAGAAAAAATAGATTTTGGAGTAGAATTGGGAGTATTTATTTCCAAAGTAATTTCATTTAGATTAGCATCTAAAATACAGATATAATTTGTATTAACAGCTATATTCATTAGTAAAATAGCTTTTTCTATGCCATCTCCACGTTTAAAATTCCAAACTTCATCGGGCTGAGCCAAGCGTTTTTCGGAATAAATAGATTCGTTGGGAAAGCTTTCTATCCAATGGTATATTTCTTCGATAGAAAGTTTGGAACAAGCCTCTATGCAAACAGGATTCCTTTCTATGGCCGCTTTTAGAAATGGTTCCCAAGAAATTAATTCCATATCCCTATAAGTGTACATAGCCAAGGTAGCTAAAGAGTTTTTTTCTTTGGCTTTAATTTTTATGTTCGTAAGAATTTCTTCTCTGGTATCTTGAGTGGAAATATGCAAGAGCGATTCTGCTAAAGGGGGGAATTTTTTTTCTTTTTCATTAGGTAAACGAGGCGTAATGTGTAGGAAAGCGGCTATTTCCTCAAACATATTATATACATTGGCACAATGCCCAATTAGGAGTGTTTTAAGAAAATAGTCGGAATAGGCCTCAAAGGATAGTTTTGGATGTTCCGTTAGGTAAGATTCAAAATCATTAATAAGAATTTTTTCGGCTAAAGGCGATTGTGAGAAAGCTTGGGCTTCCATTTCCTCTAATAAAGCCGCTCTACTTCCATTTCCAAAACGGTTTTTGCTGCTTTTTTGTGCGTTGAAAACATTGCGCATGGAGATATAGCATTCTTTGCCGTTGTGCATATGTTTATACTGAAAACAATTCCAATATTTTTCTTGGCTAAAAAGAAAATTCACGAAATTTTCAAAATTAAAATCACTTTGTAAAAAAGATTCGAATTTTTGTCGAAAAAAGCTATAATCTTCAGGCTGTATAGAAGCTTCCGGATAAAAAGTATGTATATATCCGCTCAAATGGGAAACTATGGTGATTTTTTCGTTTTCTACTGCTCGCCTTGCTTTGGCCGATAATTCGGTTCCATTATACCACATATTTTTAGTGACAATACGGCGATTATTGGTCATAAAACCCTCTTTTTCGGCTATGAAATTTTGCGAATGAAGAGGGGTCGCAATCAGAAACATTTTTTCCAAAGGAATACGTCCTACTACAAATAAAGCCGATACATATAAGGCGGCTAAAGATACACATTCTCCAGCCCCGGAATGGTAATTTTCTTTGTATTGGAAAGCCTGCATGGCTTCTATAGTTTCTGTTTTCCAGTAGGGAATGATGTTCTCTTGATATTTATCTAAGCCAAAATGACGGCGAATATCTATATTAAAATAATATCTATCCCCTTCATATCCAAAAAGAGCATTAGACTGGGACAAGGCGTCCATATTTATAAAATCCTTAAAACGGTCTATTTCTGTTTGTTTGTCGGTTAGTCCCCAGGTATCCAAATCTAAATTGAATACAAAGTGGTCCATAATATATTGTTTAACCCGATTTACTTTATAGGTGAAAGATTTTTTTTCGATATTAGTAAACCAAGAATTTTCGCGCCATTTCCAAATTTCAGGCGACATAATATTGGCCAATACCAAAGAGTACATTAGGTTTGGAAAAATAAAAATTTCCATATCGGAGAGGCTTGCAGCGCAAGAATAATATTCCATTTTTTCGGAAGAAACAACAGCGTTTATAGATGGAACAGGAATTTCCGGAGTTTGATGATCGATGATAATGCTGAATTTCTCCATGCGTAAAAGGTATTAAATGAATTTTAAATTAGAGGGAACCGAGCCAATGCCTTTTACCGACAATACTGCTGTTTTTCCCATATAAAGTGCACGATTATGAGGGATATGTCCTGCGGGGAATCCGTAACAAACCGGATAATTAAAGGGGGCTGTATATTCGGAAATAATTTCCCATACATCTTTTCCGTATGGGTGTAAACCTTGCTTGGTTTGTATAAAAGACCCAACTATTAAACCGGATAAATTTTCGAACCAACCTCCTCGAAAAAGATTCAATAGCATGCGGTCTATATGATAATCGTATTCGTTGAGATCTTCGATAAATAAAATTTTACCAGAAGGATCTATATCTGTGTTGGTTCCTCTTAAACTATAAAGGACCGACAAGTTCCCTCCTATAAGAGGAGCTTGTGCTATGCCGGAACGATTGGGAAATTGGGAGGGGAAAAAATAATTTATTTCTAAGCCAAACAGCGCCTTGTATAAACTATCTAAGGCAATGGAATCTGCTTTTCCTGCACCGGGAGGATAGCTTTGAGGCATGGCAGCATGTAAAGAAATTGTTTGTAAATTTTGTTGTAAATGAGAAAGAAGAACCGTGATATCGCTAAACCCTACTATCCATTTAGGGGATTTTAGAAATTCGGTAAAATCCAAACTATCAATAATGCGAGCGGTTCCATATCCGCCACGAGTGCAAAAAATGGCTTTGATCTCTGGAGTATCTAAAGCTTTTTGCAGGTCTGCCTGGCGCTCTTTATCTGTTCCTGCAAACATTCCGTATTGAGAACTAACATGGGGGCCACTAATAACCTTTAAACCCCAACTTTCCAAGACAGAGCATCCTCTTTGCAAACATTCCGGCTGTATACAACCGGCTGGGGAGCTAAGAAAAACTTCGTCGCCCCTGTTTAAAAATGGTGGAATCAGCATCTAGAATTTTTTTTACAAATATACGTATTTTGTGTATCTTCGCAATTATGAATGAAGAATATTATATTGGTATTTTTGGACGTCGAAATCAAGGTAAAAGTTCTTTGATGAATTTACTTTCCGGACAGAATATATCTATTGTTTCTGCACTTCCTGGCACTACCACCGATCCTGTGAAGAAATCGATAGAAATTATGGGTATTGGAAAATGTGTTTTTATAGATACGGCAGGTTTTGACGATGAAGGGGTATTAGGAAAAGAGAGAGTGGAAAAAAGCAAGCAAACCATACATAAATTAGATGCGGCTTTGCTTCTTTTTTCAGGCAGTGAGTTTAGTCGAATCGACCAAATTTTGGCCGAAGAATTAGAAAAATACAAGCTTCCTTTTGTTTTGATTCACAACAAATCCGATGAAACACCTTTGTCTAAAAATCTCTCTTTAGAATTATTGAAAAAATATCCCTCTTCTCCCTTAGTGGATTTCAGTGTATCGGATTCTTTAACAGATACGGAAAAGCCTAATGCGCAAGGCTTAATACCTGTAAAGAGATCTACTACAGAGCACGAAACTTTTTGCAGATATACAAAAATATCGGAAGCCTTAAAAAAAATTCTTCCTTTTCATTCTAAAAAAAATGCCAATGTTTTGCGTGGCATAGTAAAAGAGGGCGAAACCGTACTTTTAGTTACGCCAATAGATGGGCAGGCTCCAGAAGGACGACTGATTTTGCCACAGGTGCAGTTGGCTCGTCAGTGTTTGGATTTACACGCTTCTTGCCTTATGTGCCAAGTAGAGGAAATATCGTCCTGTCTTGCTAATATGACCACGCCTCCATGTTTGATTATTACCGATAGTCAGGCGTTTGCAGAAGTGTATCCCCTACTTCCTGCCCATCAACTTTTGAGTAGTTTTAGTATTTGTTTGGCACGACAAAAGGGTAATTTTGAAATTTATTTGCAGGGTACCCCATTTATAGAAAAATTAAAGGATGGCGATAAAATTTTAATGTTGGAATCTTGTACACATCAGGTGAATTGTGAAGATATTGGAAGAGTTAAACTGCCCCGTTTACTTCAAAAATATACGCAAAAAGATTTGTCGTTTGATTTTATTTCCGGCTTAGATTCCTTGCCGAAAGAAGTAGAACAATACGCCTTGGTTATACAGTGCGGGGGATGTATGGTTACCGCAAAACAACTTGAAAACAGATTGGTGCCATTTACTCAGGTTGGTATTCCGGTGAGTAATTATGGTATGGCATTAGCTTATGTAAATGGTATTTTTGAAAAAGCCACTGCTGTTTTCCGGCAATAAAGAGGTTTGTAAAAAACAAAAATTCATTCTCATTGACTTATAAAGAAGGGTTTGTTTATACACGAATTTAACGTCAAAGGGAATAAGCAATTCCATATAAACCATGGGGAGTAGGCCAAGTTTGTCAAACTATTGCGATTGTAGCTATATTATAGTGGTATTGTAGATCGTTTTATACTAAGCAATTTTTTTATTTATGAGCAATATATTCTACAAAGTTTGGCACTTTTACACCGATGGGTTTAAAAATATGACGGTTGGGAGAACTTTGTGGACAATTATTTTAATAAAACTTTTAGTACTATTTCTTATTCTTAAACTTTTCTTTTTCCCTGACATTTTAAAAAGAGAATATCCTCTCGTAAAAGATCGTGGAGAACACGTCCTGGAGCATCTAATCAAATTTAATAAATAGCGCATGGAAAATTTTGATATTAGTTTAGTAGATTGGTCTCGATGGCAATTTGCATTGACGGCTTGTTACCATTGGATTTTTGTTCCTTTAACCTTAGGTTTAAGTGTGATCATTGCTCTTATGGAAAGTGCCTATGTGAAGACAGCTTTAGTTCAGTGGAAACATTATACTCAATTTTGGATGCGCCTTTTTGGAGTTAATTTTGCCATTGGCGTAGCTACCGGATTGATTTTAGAATTTGAATTTGGAACGAATTGGTCGAATTACTCTTGGTTTGTAGGGGACATATTCGGAGCTCCTTTAGCAATAGAAGGAATTGTAGCATTCTTTTTGGAGGCCACTTTTTTTGCTGTTATGTTTTTTGGATGGAATAAAGTGGGTAAAAAATTTCATTTATTTTCCACTTGGATGGTTGCTATAGGATCTAATTTATCGGCATTGTGGATATTAATTGCCAATGCGTGGATGCAAAATCCGGTAGGCGTAGAATTTAATCCTATGACGGCGCGTAATGAAATGACCGATTTTGCAGCAGTAGTTTTTTCCTCTACTGCAATTAATAAATTTACCCATACTGTATCTTCTTCTTTTGTTTTGGCCGCCATATTTGTAGTGGGGATTAGTGCTTGGTTCTTACTTAAAAACAGGCATAGCAAAATGGCTTGGAAAAGCATTAAAGTTGCGTCTGTAGTAGGTTTGCTTGGTGTGTTAGCAACCGCCTATACTGGACATTCTTCTGCCTACGATGTTGCTAAAAATCAACCAATGAAATTGGCGGCTATGGAGGGACTTTACGATGGAAGTACTCATGCGCCTTTGGTTCTTGTAGGTATACTGAACCCTGCTAAAACGCTTGATAATCAAAAAAATCCCATATTTTGCAAAATTGCCTTACCTCAAGTTCTTTCCTGGTTGGCAACTGGAAAAACTTCCGGTTTCGTTCCTGGAATTAATGATTTGTTGCACGGAAATCCGACCTATGGTATTCCTTCGACCGAAGAGAAAATGGATCGAGGGAAAATAGCGATTCAGATTTTAAGAGAATACCAAATGATAAGAGAACATACTTTAATAGATGGCGATACTAAATTTTCCGAATTGGAGAAAAAATTTGATCGTTCTACTATCGAGGGGCAAGCTTTTTACCAAAATTATTTTCGATATTTTGGTTATGGATATTTAAATTCGCCAAAAGAAAATGTTCCGCCTATATCTATTGTTTTTTATGGTTTTAGAATAATGGTATTATTGGGGCTTGCATTTATTGGGCTTTTTATACTGGTTCTTTTATTTTCTTTTAGTGATAAGGCAAAACAATTTCTACAAGAAAGAAAGAAACTTTATAGAGTTAGTCTTTGGGTTTTGATTTTTTGTATTCCTCTTGCTTACATTGGAAGTATGCTTGGATGGGTTGTGGCGGAGGTAGGACGACAGCCTTGGATGATACAAGATCTTATGCCGTGTAAAGTTGGGGTAACCGATATAGCGGCCCCTAACGTAAAACTTACTTTTGCCATTTTTGCCATTCTTTTTACGGTACTATTTTTAGTGGAATGTTCTATTATGTTTACACAAATAAAAAAAGGCCCTAGAGAGGAGTAAAAGAAATTGCCAAAAATACCGTCCAATGGCGATAAACCATTTGGGAACAGGAAAGAAAACGCATAAAAATCATAAGGAGAAAAAGGTATGTTTGAAACAGATTCATTGGATTTTTTGCAACACTATTGGTGGTGCATTATAGCCATATTGGCTGCGTTATTAGTGTTTTTTACTTTTATACAAGGAGGACAAACTTTTTTATTCCAATTGGGACGAAAACCTCTGCATAAAAGCCTTATTGTAAATGTTTTGGGACATAAATGGGAACTTGGATTTACTACATTGGTTACATTTGGCGGGGCCTTTTTTGCTTCGTTTCCAGTGTTTTACGCCTGTAGCTTTTCAGGAGCGTATTGGGCTTGGATATTATTGTTGTTCTGTTTTGTTTTGCAAGCGGTTTCTTATGAATATAGAAGCAAACCAAACAATAAATTAGGGAGTAAAACTTTTGATATATTTCTCTTTATTAATGGAAGTTTAGGCGTTTTTTTGATAGGGGTTATTGTGGGATCTATGTTTACTGGAGCTCCTTTTGTAGTGAACCGGCTCCAATTGACGGATGTTTTAGATTTAACGAAAACAACAGGGGCGGTATCGGGCAATTTAACGGCCATTACTTCTTGGAGAGGTCCTGCTCACGGATTAGAAGCATTGTGGGATATACAAAATATTTTACTTGGTTTTACTTTGGTGTTTTTGAGCCGTTGTTTGGGTCTGCTATTTTTTATTAATCGTATAGAAGATAATGAGTTGCTTGTCCGTAGCCGTTCGCAATTGCGTTTAAATGCTTTTTTGTTTGTGTCGCTTTTTTTAATTTTTATTGGACTTTTATTTTGTCGGGATGGATTCGCTGTGGATAAGAGTACCGCAGAAATATTTATGGAACCCTATAAGTATTTGCACAATTTTTTACAAATGCCTTTAGTTTTTATATTGTTTTTATTAGGAGTATTGTCGGTTTTGTATGGTCTGTGGCTAGGCGCATTTTCCAAAGTGAAACGTTCGGGTTTTTGGTTCGCAGGGGGGGGCGCATTTTTGGTAGTATTTACCCTATTTCTTATATTAGGTTTTCATCAAACGGCTTATTATCCTTCTGTTTTTGATTTGCAAAGTTCTCTAACCATACAAAACAGTTCCTCTAACCTTTATACCTTAAGGGTAATGAGTTATGTTTCCTTATTTATTCCTTTGGTGATAGCTTATGTTGCTTATGTGTGGTATCGTCTTTCCAAAACCCATATGAATAAGGAGGAATTGGAAAGAGATGATAAAGAAAATGTCGATTTATATTAAGCAATTGGTAGTATAAATCAACGCTTTTGTCTGTTGAAAAAGTGGTGGGAATCTCCATGTGCGTGATAGGCAATTTTGCAGCCAGCTCTTTGTACTAATGCTTCTATATTGATTTTACTATCCGCATTACTTTCGTTTATGCAAATTTTATCTTGATATAAAAAATAATCTTCTCTATAAGAAAAAGGGGTAAGGTTTGGCATAATAACATTGGCTGCAATTCTAATAGCCTCTTCTCTACCTTCTTTCTTCAAGGATCCCATGGCGGTAGTGGAGGCTATGTTTATATCGGGCATAAGAATACGCAAAACGGCCAACATATTTAAAGAAAGTATATAGCGTTCTTCTATGGATAAAAGTTGATCTTTGTAGGCGTATAAAGGGGTTTGTGCGTGTTCTATGTAGGGGCCCATTCCTATCATATCTATGTCTCTTTTTTGAAAAAAAAGTAGATCCTGGGCTAAATTTTCGTAAGTTTGAAAAGGTAAGCCTATCATAACACCGGTGCCAACTTGATAATTAAGATCTTTAAGTAAATCTATACACTCTAAGCGTTTTTGGTAAGAATGATCGGCGGGATGTAATTTTGCATACAAAGTAGGGTCGGACGCTTCTATTCTTAGCAAATAACGTTTGGCACCCGCTTGTTTCCAACGTAGTAGAGTAGATCGGTTTTGTTCTCCTAAAGAAAGAGTAATACCAAGTTCTCCTTTGCTGATTTTATCTATGTCGAGTAAAAGTTTTTCTATCTGTTGGGTGTAGGCCTTGTCGTTGCGTTCCCCTGCTTGTAAAACAATAGAACCAAATCCATTTTCATAAGCGAAACGCGCTGCTTCTAAGGTTTCTTCTGTACTAACGGTATAGCGATGTACCTGTGGGTTTCCACCACGAATACCACAATAATAACAACTTTTGGAACAGCAATTAGAATATTCAATAAGTCCTCGTAAATAAACTTGATTTCCAACCGACTGCAGTTTTATTTCACGTGCATATTCCTGTAGTGCTTTGGCTTGGGGACCTCTTCGTTGTAGGGCCGCTACAATTTGCTCGGACGTTTGTAGGTTAAAGGTTTCTTTCATAAGGCTACAAAAATACAATATCTTTACGAAATGAAATAAAGAAAGGCAGGAAGTTTTCATAGGTAATTCCCGCTTTAAAGTTTCTATGCTTTTAATAAATTACTATCTTTGTAAAAAAAAATACCATGGATCTTTTTGAGCAAATAAGTAATGATATTAAGGCGGCTATGCTGGCCAAAAACGTCGTAAAACTAGAAGCCCTTCGAGGCGTAAAAAAAGAATTTATAGAAGCCAAAACAGCCGATGGCGCTAATGGCGAACTTTCCCAATCGGTAGCCTTGGGAATTTTAACTAAATTAGTAAAGCAACGCAAAGATGTTGCCCAAATATATTTTTCTCAAAATCGTGCAGATTTGGCGGAAAGAGAATTGGCGGAAGCTGCTTTTTTAGAACCCTACTTACCTAAACAAATGTCGGAAGCGGAATTGGAAATGGTGTTGAAGAAAATTATAGCGGAAACAGGAGCTACTTCCGCTAAAGATATGGGAAAAGTAATGGGTGTGGCAACCAAACAATTAGCGGGCAAAGCGGATGGTAAAATCATTATGACTATAGTAAAACGGTGCTTGGCTTCTTAATAATTCCATTCTAAATTCTGCTATCAAACTTGCAGGGAATTGCCACTAAACTATTAGAATAAATAGTTTATTTATACTAATGTTTTCTAAGGGTAATGGTGCAAAAAGTAATTTTTTATATCTAATGGAAAAAAAATATATCTCTCATCCCGTAAAAGTGGGAAATCTTTTTATTGGTGGCAATTATCCGGTGGTAATTCAATCTATGACCAATACCGATACCATGAATACAAAATCTACCTGTGAGCAGATTCTGCGTTTGGTGGAAAAAGGGTGTCAAATGGTGCGTATTACGGCTCCAACTCTTAGACATGCTCATAATTTGGAATGTATTAAAAATCGTTTGTATAGTTTGGGTTGTACGGTGCCTTTAATTGCCGATATCCATTTTTTACCGGAAGCGGCATTGGAGGCGGCTAAGATTGTAGATAAGGTTAGAATTAATCCAGGAAATTATTCGGATAAAAATATTGGAAAATTTGATTTTTCCGAATTGGAACAGAAGCAAGCTAAAGAGAGAATAGCATTGAAAATAGCTCCCTTGCTAGAGGAGTGTAAAAAAAATGGAACTGCCATACGTATAGGGGTTAATCATGGCTCTCTTTCGGAACGTATCTTGGCTTTTTATGGAAATACCCCAGAGGGTATGGTTGCTTCTGCTTTGGAATTTGTAGAAATTTGCGAGCAGCAATCTTTCTATAATTTAATTATTTCCATGAAATCGAGTGATGTAGTAGTGATGAATAGGGCTGTGAGAATTTTGGTGGAAAAAATGCAGCAGAGAGAACACCTTTATCCTTTGCATTTAGGAGTTACAGAAGCTGGAAATGGAGCAGATGCCCGTATTATTTCCTCCATTGGAATAGGTTCTCTATTAAGAGACGGGATTGGAGATACTATTCGCGTTTCTCTTACAGAAAATCCGGAAAATGAAATACAAGCAGCCTTTAACATTCTTTCCTCTGCAGAGGCATTGTCGGAAGATTCGGTTATGGAACGAAAAAATACAGTTCGGGATTTTGCAACTTCCGATTGGGAAACCTTATCGGTTAAGGCTTCTATTGCTTACGGAAGTTTAATGTTAGAAGGAATTAAGGATGGCTTTAGTATAGGAGGTGCACACTTTTCTCAAGAAGAAAAAACACGTTTGGTAAACGATATTTATCAAGCAGCCGGAGTAAAATCCTATAAAACCCGGTTTATAGCATGTCCTTCTTGTGGAAGAACCAAATATGATATTGAAAAAGTGTTGGGGCAGGTAAAAAATCGTTTTTCAGGCTATAAAAACTTGAAAATTGCAGTAATGGGTTGTATCGTAAATGGCCCTGGCGAAATGATGGATGCAGATTACGGCTATATAGGGTGTGGAAATGGCTTGGTAAATCTCTATCAGCAAGGACTTTTAGTAAAAAAGAATGTGCCGGAACAGGAAGCCTTAGAGGCTTTAGAAGTATTAATAAAGTCGGATACCAATATAAATTTAAACAGTTTCTAAATTTTTTTTTTGTAAATTTGCACCTTTAATGGTGTAAAATTCGCTGAAATACATGGAGAAAGACAAACTGACGGCAAAATATAGGCCTAAGGATATTGAAGACAAATGGTATGCGTATTGGTTGGAACGAAAATTTTTTCATTCGGAACCGGATGGGCGAGAACCTTATTGTGTAGTTATTCCTCCTCCTAATGTTACCGGGATTTTGCATATGGGACATATGCTCAATAATACGATTCAGGATGTTTTGGTACGTAGAGCACGGATGCAAGGTAAAAATGCCTGTTGGGTTCCAGGAATGGATCATGCGTCTATAGCAACGGAAGCTAAAGTGGTAGCACTTCTTAAAGAACGTGGTATTGAAAAGAAGTCCCTTACTCGCGAAGCTTTTTTAGAACATGCTTGGCAGTGGAAAGAGAAATACGGCGGTAT
Organism: Bacteroidales bacterium; assembly: GCA_036653535.1. Classification (GTDB taxonomy): domain Bacteria; phylum Bacteroidota; class Bacteroidia; order Bacteroidales; family P3; genus JAVVTR01. The sequence goes on from JAVVTR010000013.1 coordinate 14,759, forward strand.
CATCTTACAGCAGTTACAAAAATTAGGCGCTTCTTGCGATTGGGAACGTACCCGTTTTACCATGGATGAAGGTTGCTCGGAATCGGTAAGCGATGTGTTTGTGAACTTGTATAATAAGGGTCTTATTTATAGGGGAATACGAATGGTAAATTGGGATCCTAAAGCACTTACTGCTCTTTCCGATGAAGAGGTTATTTATAAAGAAGTGCATGGAAAACTATATTATCTTCGTTATCCAATAGTAGGAGAAGAAGGCAAGTCTATTGTGGTTGCCACTACTCGTCCGGAAACGATATTAGGGGATACTGCTATTTGTGTTCATCCTGAAGATACTCGTTTTATAGGGTGGAAAGGAGTGAAAGTAAGGGTTCCGCTAATTGATAGAGAAATTCCTATTATTCAAGATGAGTATGTAGATAGAGAATTTGGAACCGCTTGCTTGAAAATTACGCCTGCTCACGATATTAACGATTATCAATTGGGTTTAAAATACAAGTTAGATAGTATTGATATTTTTAATGATAATGGAACAATTAATGGAAAAGTTGGACCCTATGAAGGTTTAGATCGTTTCGAAGCGCGTAAGGAAATTGTTCATGATTTAAAAGCAGCTGGTCTCTTAGAAAAAGAGGAAGATTACACCAATAAGGTGGGCTATTCCGAGAGAACAGATGTGGTAATAGAGCCTAAATTATCGGTTCAATGGTTTTTACGTATGCCGGATTTAGCAAAACCGGCTTTAGAGGTAGTAATGAACGACACGGTTGCGTTTTATCCTCCGAAATTTAAAAATACGTATAGGTATTGGATGGAAAATGTAAAAGATTGGTGTATTTCACGTCAACTTTGGTGGGGGCATAGAATACCTGCTTTTTATTTGCCCAATAGAGAAGTGGTGGTTGCTAAAACGATAGAAGAGGCTTTGATAGAAGCTAAGAAAAAATTTCCGGAAGAAGCACGTAACTATAGTTTATCGGATTTAAAGCAAGAGGAGGATGTATTGGATACATGGTTTTCTTCTTGGTTGTGGCCTATAGCGGTTTTTGATGGTATACGTAAAGCCGATAATAAGGAAATAAATTATTATTATCCGATTTGTGATTTGGTAACAGCACCGGATATTATGTTCTTTTGGGTGGCGCGTATGATTATGGCCGGATTGACCTATAGAAAGCAGGTTCCATTTACTCATGTTTATTTTACAGGGACGGTTCGAGATAAATTGGGGCGAAAAATGTCGAAATCTTTAGGAAATTCACCTGATCCTATAGAATTGATACAAAATTATGGAGCGGATGGAGTAAGAGTTGGTATGTTGCTTACTTCTCCTGCTGGGAACGATTTGCCTTTTGAAGAATCGCTTTGCGAACAAGGACGTAATTTTTGCAACAAAATATGGAATGCATTACGTTTAATAGAAAGTTGGCAGGTTAGTTCTGCAGAACAACCCAACTATGCCCTTGTTGCTGGCAATTGGTTTGAGACAAAATTAAACCAAACCCTTTTAGAAATAGAAGATCATTACGAAAAATACCGACTTAGTGATGTGTTAATGGCATTGTATAAATTGGTTTGGGATGACTTTTGTTCTTGGTATTTGGAAATGATAAAACCGGCCTATGAGCAGCCTATAGATGCTGTTACCCATGCACAAGCGGTTTCCTTTTTCGATAAATTGATAAAAGTGTTGCACCCTTTTATGCCTTTTATTACGGAAGAAATTTGGCATATTTTGGAGGAGAGAAAAGCGGATGCAAGCATTATGTTTGAGCCTACTCCTAAGGCAGGAAAGGTAGATGAAGATTTGTTATCTCGCTTTGAATTTGCTAAAGAGGTTATTATATCTATTCGTGCCATACGTAATGAAAAAAATATAGCGCATAAAATTCCTTTGGAGCTTAGTATTAAAAAAGGGAATGAGGAATTAATAGATCTGCTCTTTGATGAATTATGCTGTAAACTGTGTAATTTGGAGGCCATTTATTATACGAAAGATTCTGTAGAGGACGCTATTCCTTTTGTGGTAGGGTCTACTGAATTCTTTGTGCATTTGAATGAGGAGGTAGACGTAAAGGCAGAATTAGAAAAAGTACGTAAAGAGTTGGAGTACACCGAAGGATTTTTGAAGTCTGTAGAAAAAAAACTTAGTAATGGGAAATTTGTAGAAAGTGCACCCTCTGCGGTAGTGGAAGGGGAACGAAAGAAACAGGCGGATGCACAACACAAGTTACAAGTGCTTAAAAAACAAATTGCCCAATGGGAAAAATTATGTTCCGAAGGATAGGGCACGATTGGATATTAAAACGTGTCTTAATTTTTATCTTTTTCCCCTTGTTTGGAATAGCGTTTTCCTTAGATACAACGCAGGCACAAACGATAAAACCAGTTATTAGAGGGGGATCTGGAGTGGAAACACAATCCCTAACCAATGGGAAGGTCTTGGCTTTTAGCAAGGGGCCGACACGAAGAAATGTGTATATGCAGGGATCTTATTTACACATACAATTGTATAGCAAAAAAAAGGTGAAGGGTTATGTGAATATAATTAACGATACAGCCGTAATGATAGGGGGGCGGTATTATGCGTATGATTCTATAATGGCATATTTTGTACCTATGAGGTTGTGTTTGATTTTTGGTTCGGCATTGTGTATAGCAGGAGGTGGATATATGTTGTTAGATGGGATAAATGGAGCGATTAATGGGAAACATCCTGTTTTTCATACGGAGGCTTTAGCGGTTGGAATTCCCCTTTTTGTAGCCGGTGCGGCTATGGTTCCTTTTAAGGAAGTGAAGCGAAAGACTTCTAAATGGAAATTAAAGATGTTGGATTTATATGGGTATTAGGAAAATATTTCTACCTGTATCTTGGAATCAAAACCACGAGAAAGCTGAGGGTAAAGAAAGAAAAAGTAAGTATAGGTTTTCCATAATGGATACTAAATAATAGTACAAATTTTAGATAATAATTCTTCTGATGAAAAAAATAGATAAGCTCCTGTTAAAGTCTTATATAGGACCTTTAGTATTGACTTTTTGTATAGCCATCTTTATTTTATTAATGCAATTTATATGGAAATATATAGATGAATTGGTGGGGAAAGGCTTGGATTTTTGGATTATTTTTAAATTTATATTTTATTCTTGCTGGACTTTTGTACCTATGGCTCTGCCTTTAGCCGTTTTATTATCTTCCCTTATGTTGTTTGGGAATTTGGGGGAACACTATGAATTAGTAGCTTTGAAATCGGCTGGAATTCCCTTGAGAAGAGCTATGAAGCCTTTGGTATTTATATGTGTAGGCGTTTGTTGTGTGGCTTTTTATTTTGCCAATTATGCTCTGCCCAGTGCTTACTTAAATTTCAGAAAAGTACATTATGAAATCCGTACTAAAAAACCTGCGGTAAATATTCAAGAAGGAATATACTATAGTGATATAGATGGTTATGTTATTCGCATTGGAGAAAAAACAGAGGATGGTTCTAAATTGAAAAATATACAGATATACGATCATTCCGAGCGTTTGGGTAATACCCGAGTAACTATGTCGAATTGGGGAAGTATGCAAACTACTCCAGATGGGAAATATCTTATTTTCAATTTATATGACGGTTGTTCTTATGGAGAGGATGTTACGGAACAAGCTTCTTCCAATAGAAGTAGTAGTGAAAGTGCAGCTTATCCATTTTCTCGTATTAAATTTGATACACAGGTTTTGGTATTTAATCTTAATTCATTTCAATTACAGTCTACCGACGAGAATATGTTTTCTCGACACCAAAAAACATTGGGATTAAAATCTTTGCAGAAAGAAATAGATACCTTGGTATGGAAAAAAGACATGCGTTTAATGGAAATTATAGGCAGCTTAAGCGGGCGTAATTATTATTTAGAGAATTTTATAGGAAGAGATTCTATAGAAGCTAAAAAAGCGATGGCTATGCTATCTAATTCCGGTAAAATATTGCCGGATCCAAGCCCCGCAGAATTAACTACGGCAGCATCTACGGCTTCGGCCTTGGTTGATGATATGAAATATTACAAGGAAGACATTAATTATCAAAAAGAGAGAGTGAATTTATACGATGTAGAAAAGTATAAAAAATTCAGTCTGTCGGTAGCTTGTTTAATTTTGTTTTTTATTGGAGCACCATTAGGATCTATTATTCGTAAAGGGGGAATGGGAATGCCTGTGGTTGTTTCTGTATTATTGTTTATTACTTATCATATTATTTCGGTTATGGGAGAGAAGGCTGCTATAGAAGGTTCTCTTACTTGTGCAGAAGGAATATGGTTGGCTCCATTGATATTCTTACCTTTTGGCATTTTTCTCACCTTGAAGGCCAATATGGATTCTTCGCTTTTAGATGTTAATCTTTGGAAAAGATTTTTTTTAAAAAGAGAAAGACGTGGGTAGTTCTCAGAGGCCGCTCCGTATTTTGCAAATATGTAACAAACCACCATATCCCTTAGTGGATGGTGGTTGTATTGCAATGTTTGCTCTCACTAAGGGTTTATTGATGAATAAGCAGGAGATGAAAATACTTTCGGCCTATTCTTTTAAACATCCCATATTACCCATTACCTATGAAAAATTGGAAAAAGCGAAGATAGAGGCGGTTTTTTTAGATTTAAAACCCCATTTTCTTTCGATGTTTTTTAATTTATTTCGTTCCCACTCGTACATTTTGCAACGTTTTATTACTTCAGATTTCTCCTCTGCTTTGCAAAAAATATTATGTGATCAGACCTTTGATATAGTTCAAATAGAGAGCCTTTTTATGGCTCCTTATATTCCACTTATTCGTAAGTATAGTAGAGCAAAAATTTGTGTGAGGGCCCATAATGTAGAACATTCTATTTGGGAGAAACTTTTGCAAAGAGAGAAATTACCTTGGAAGAGAAAATACTATTCTATTTTGGCTAAAAGGCTTAGACAAGAAGAAATTTTTTGGTTGAACCAAGCGGATGCTGTTTTGACTATTACGGAAAAAGACACCCTTTCCTTTTCGACCTTAGGGGTAAATAAACCCTTACATTACGTACCATTTGGTGTGTTTGACACCTTAATGCCAACGGAGGTGTTACCTGAATTTCCTTCCTTGTTTTATTTAGGGGCGATGAATTGGTTGCCTAATGAAGAGGGTATACGATGGTTTTTGAAAGAAGTTTGGCCATCTATACATGTTTTGTTTCCAGAGATGAAATTCTATATAGCTGGACGTCAAATACCACATTGGCTTACAAATGCAGATTTTCCTCAAGTTATAGTAATGGGGGAAGTCGAAGATGCAAAAATGTTTATGGCATCTAAGTCTATTATGGTGGTACCTTTGTTTTCTGGAAGTGGGGTGAGAATTAAAATTATAGAAGGAATGGTAGCCGGGAAATTAGTTATTACCACACCCTTAGGTGCGCAAGGTATAGATTGTAGAGACGGGGTTCATATTCGCCTTGCTAATACGGCTCAGGAATTTGTGGAAGCAATTCGATTAGCTGTAAATAGCGAAGATAAAACCAAAGAGATGGGTCAAATGGCGCGGAAACTTATTTTGCAAATGCACGACAATGAAAAAATTGTAAAAGATTTAGTAAAATATTATCGTTGCATTGCTGGGTTTTCTAACGGAAACGAAGGTTCTATTTAGAAAGGAAGTAAAATGAAAATACTCTTGTTACTTTCTCGTTTGCCTTATCCTCTTGAAAAAGGAGATAAATTGCGTGCGTATCAGATGCTGGTAGAGTTGGCTAAATTTCATAAAATCTATCTTTTTTGTGCGAATACAGAATCTATTACTCCGGATTTTCTTCAGGCATTAGAGCCTTATTGTCAAAAAATTTGTGTGGCACCCTTAAGCATATTGGGTCGAGTTAAAAGTTTTATAAAGGCTATTTTTAGAGGAACTCCATTGCAATGCGCTTATTTTTATACCAATAGGAGTAAAAATCGTTTTCGTATTTTTTATAAAGAGGTGGAACCCGATGTGGTGTATTGTCACTTAATGCGCATGGTTCCTTATATGGAGGAGATTGTCACCAACTCTTTTGCGGATGAAAAAAGCAAAAAGGATATTTGTAAGATATTGGATTATCAGGATGCCTTGTCTTATGGTATTTATCGTCGAGGAAAAGTTTTGCCTTGGTATAGTAAATTTATTTGGGATAGGGAATTTCGAAGCATGTTAAATGCAGAGAAAAAAGCTTTTTACGAATTTGATTTAAAAACAATTATATCGGAACAAGATAGAGAACTTTTGCCCTTAAGTATAATAGAACGTGCGCAGGTGAAAATTTCTAGAAATGGCGTAGATACCGAATATTTTATTCCGAATCCCTCTGTAGTTAAGGACTTCTCCTGTCCAATTTACGATATTGTTTTTACTGGTAATATGGGATACCCACCTAACGAAGATGCGGCTGTGTTTTTAGTCAAAAAAATTTTACCCTTGGTGCGTCAAGCTGGGTTCCCTACGGTAAAAGTGCTTATAGCAGGGACTTCTCCTACCCTTAGTGTAAAGTCTTTGGCTTCGCCCGAAGTGTTAGTTACAGGCTGGTTAGAAGATATGCGTTGGGCCTATTGGCATGCGAAAGTTTTTGTTGCTCCTATGCGTATAGGAACAGGAATGCAAAATAAATTATTAGAAGCTATGGCTTGTGCATTGCCCTGTGTTTCCTCTAAATTATCGGCCGATGGTTTGGGGCAATGGCCAGGGGAAAAGGGAGTATTACCTTTGCGGGTGGTGGAGGTGGAAGCGGCACAAGAAGCCGAAGCAATGGCAAAAGAAATTTGCATACTACTTCGTAGGGAAGAGCTCCGTAAAGAGTTAGGAGATGCTGGAAGAGCATTTGTGAAGCAACATTATACTTGGAGTGCACAAATGGAAAGTCTGAAAACCTATTTAGATTCTTTTGATATTTCCTGTTCGGATAGTTTGAATAGATCGGATAATTCAGACAAACTAAGAAAGTAGGAAGATGAACGAACAACAGGCTAAAATACGCATAGAAGAATTAACACAACTTCTCAATGATTATAATTATGCTTACTACATAGAAGATAATCCGAAAGTAAGCGATTATGATTTTGACATGTTGTTAGAAGAATTGATAAATTTAGAGAAGAGTTATCCCCAATATGTTTTATCTTATACTCCTACGCAAAGGGTGGGAGGACACATTACTAAATCCTTTAAAACGGTATTACACAAAACGCCCATGCTTTCATTGGGGAATACGTATTCTCGTGAGGATTTGGCAGAGTTTGACGGGCGTTTACGCAAACTTACAGATAAACCATTTAATTATGTTTGTGAATTGAAATACGATGGAGTTGCTGTAGGATTAGAATATCGCAAAGGGCTATTGTTTCGGGCTCTTACCAGAGGGGATGGACAAAAGGGGGATGAGGTGACGGAAAACATAAAAACCATTCGTAGTGTGCCCTTAAAACTACAAACCAAAGAAGGGGATTATCCCGATGAATTTGAAATTAGAGGCGAGGTAATCATGCCACGTAAAGCTTTCTATTTTTTAAATAAACAAAAAGAAGAAATAGGAGAAGAACCCTTTGCCAATCCTCGTAATGCAGCTTCTGGTAGTTTGAAATTACAAGATCCCAAGCAGACGGCTTTACGTAAATTAGATTGTTTTTTGTATTTTTTATTAGGAGATAACATAGAGGAAAGCGAACATGAGAAAAGGCTTCAAATGGCTGCTCGTTGGGGGTTCAAAACAGGGCATTTTTATAAAGTATGTGCTAACCTACAAGAAATTTATGCCTTTATAGATTATTGGGAAAAAGAAAGGGAACATTTAGATTTTGATATAGATGGAGCGGTTATTAAGGTGAACCAAATGAATCTATGGAATGAATTGGGCTTTACGGCCAAGTCTCCCCGTTGGGCTATTGCATATAAGTTTAAGGCAGAAAGGGTTTGTACTCGATTAAAAAAGATCTCTTTTCAAGTAGGGCGTACTGGAGCCGTTACTCCCGTTGCGAATTTAGAGCCAATTTTGTTGGCGGGAACCATAGTAAAAAGAGCCACTTTACATAATGCGGAGATTATAGAAAAATTGAATATTCGTTTGGGGGATATGGTTTATGTAGAAAAAGGCGGTGAAATTATTCCTAAAATTGTAGGGGTAGATTTATCTCAACGTTCCATAGATTCTTGCGAATTTCAATTTATAAAGATTTGTCCCCAGTGTGGGACCCCTTTGGTAAGAGAACAAGGAGAAATAGGATATTATTGTCCCAATGAAGATAATTGTCCTCCTCAAATTAAGGGGAAGTTAGAACATTTTATTTCGCGTAAAGCTATGGATATTTCCTCTTTGGGAGAGGGGAAAATAGATAGATTATATCAAAAGGGATTGGTTCAAAATATAGCCGATTTGTATGATTTAAAATACGAGGATCTTTATAATTTAAGCACTCAAATTACAGATAAAGTAGGGAATGTAAAGGTGTTGAATTTTAAAGAAAAAACGGTAGAAAACATTCTTGCCGGATTGGAAAAGTCTAAAAATATAAGTTTTGAAAGAGTTCTCTTTGCCTTAGGTATTCGCTATGTAGGAGAAACTACAGCAAAACTATTGGCCCGCCATTTTTTGTCTATGAATCGTTTAGAAAAAGCTTCTTTAGAAGAACTTATACAGGTAGAGGAGGTGGGAGATAAAATTGCAGGAAGTATAGAAGCGTTTTTTTCCAATGTAGAGCATTTGCAAATTATAAATCGTTTGCGTAAAGCTGGCTTGCAAATGGAGTTGGAGGAGGAAAAACGACAAGAAGAGACAAGGTTGGATGGAAAATTATCTGGTACTACTTGGGTAATAAGTGGAGTTTTTTCGCAGTCGAGAGAGGAAATGAAGAAAAAGATTGAGGAAAATGGGGGGCATCTAAGCGGGTCCATATCCTCCAAGACTTCTTTTGTATTAGCTGGCGATAAAATGGGGCCAGAAAAGAGAAAAAAAGCAGAAGAGCTGGGAATAAGTTTGGTGGAAGAAGCGGAATTTATGGCTAAAATTAGTAAGGATTCTACAAATGTGGATACTAAAACTAAGGGAGGAGATAGTTCGGAAAAACCAGCAGAATGGACTTTGTTTTAGACCCTTTACTCAAGATGCGAATTTTTCTGTTTAGGTAAGAACTAAATCATTCGTTTGATAAGTCGTAAATTGTGCGTGTATTCTGAAATTTCTTGTTTGAAAATACCTTGATGATCTACGGGATCTATACGCACATATCCGCTGGCATGAATAATTCGATTATCGCTTAGGTAAATGCCAACGTGTACAATATCTCCATTTTCATTATCGAAAAATAAAAGATCTCCTACTTGTGCTTCGTTTAGAAGCAGGACGGTTTTTCCTTGCATGGCTTGTTCGGAGGCGTTACGGGATAAGGTAATACCGCTAATACGATATATTAGTTGTGTAAATCCAGAGCAATCCGTACCAAAAACCGATTTTCCACCCCATAGATAGGGAGTGTATAAAAGGGTAGATGCGTTTTGAACAATTTGTTGTTGTCTTTTTATAGGATCCGTAAGGGGTTGAATGGTTTTCCCTGTATATTTATAGGGAATTTCTCCTATTTTAAAATTTCCATTTTCATACAAAGGTAAGCGAGAACCCATACCAACGGAGAATAGAGCGTGATCGGTGGCTCTTTCTACAACAGCACTAAAATCACCTATAAAGACCTGTGTGGAATCTTGTTGAAAAGCTTGTACAGATTCGGGTTTTAGTATTTTAATTTGTTTTTCATCTACCCATCCTTGAAAGTGATCAAAACAAGATTCTACTTTGAGCCAATTTTGGTATTTATCTTCTATGTGAAAAATATCTCCAAATAAAAATTGAGAAACCAATTCCGAAGAATGGGAAATAGTTTCCCGAATGGGAATTTGACTAAGAGGACAAATGCCGTAGGCGTCCATAGATTCAGTTTTATTTTAAATTCTAATACAACAATATGGAAAAAATTCGCCACGAATATAAATTGTTTTTAAACAAATTCTATTCGTGGCGAAAAATATAAATTAACAAAAATTAGCCTAAGTTAAATACCAAAGGAATGGAATAAGTTACACGTACCGCTCTTCCTCTTTGCTTTCCAGGATTCCATTTGGGTAACAATTTTACTACTCTTATTGCTTCTTCGTCGCAACCGCCTCCAATGCCACGCACTACTTTTACATTAGAAATACGTCCGTCTTTTTCCACTACGAATGAAACATATACTTTACCTTGTATTCCACTTTCTTGAGCTACGATAGGATAAGACATGTTTTTAGTAATAAAAGTATGTATAGCCTCTTCTCCACCGGGGAAAGAAGGCATTTCTTCTACAATGGCAAAAACCTCTTCTTCTGCCACTACCTCTTCTTCCACAGAAGGAGCAACGTAAGAAACTGTTTGTACTACGGTTTTTTCGTCGGCTTCTGCATTAATTTCTACCTCTTTTTCAATTTTGACATTATTCTCTACAATATCTATTTCAGTAGACATATCTGCAGGAGGTGGTGGTGGAGGTGGGGCACTTTGGTCTGTTTGAATGACTAAGTCTTCGTCTGCTTGTATAACAGCGTGGGAAGTAACCTCAATATTGACTTTGTCGTAAGATTTCCAATCAAAAGCCAATAACAAGACTGCTAAGGTAAAGACCAAACCTATTTGCATGTAAAGGCTTTTCTTTTTCTCTAAGTCCGCTTTTGCAGATTTTTTGATTTCCATGACGTGTTTGTTTGTTTAAGTACTGAGAACCTGTGCTTTTGCGGCAAAAATACCCGCAAAACCAAAAAACTGCGCTAAATTACTAATTTATTCTGATATTGCCAATTTTTTCTAAGTTCCAAAAGGTAAAGTTTTATAGGGAATTGGAAGCTAACAAAACAATATCGGTAACAATTTTGTTTTGATCCACCTCTTTAATATAAATTAAGCCCTTTTGCTGTAGGTCGGTTTTGAATGGGATATAATAGGGAATATTTTTTTGTTTGTTAATACGAATATGGCATAGGCTATTATTTACTTGAGGCAAATTTGTTTTAGAATTTCGACATTCCATTATGGGAGAATTATTTTTCTCAAAGATCAAATCTATAATATGGTGGTCTCTAAGCAAGCATAGATCAGAATCTCTGTAGCTGGTGCCATTTTGAAAGGAAAAATAACAGGGATAATTTTTGTTTCGAGGGTTTATGCCAAATATTTTATTCCTATATATGATAGGATTTGTTTTGGTAAACTTTGATGGAGTAAGCAAGGAAATGGCTTTGGCTAAGGGTTGTTGTGCTAAGGGAAAGTAATCCGAGCAAAACCGGTAGCTATGGTAGAGGCACCATTCTACTGGAAGTAAGCTAATTAGAATTAGCATAATAGATATGTTTTTTTTCATGGCTTTTTATTTTTTTGTTTTTCTGTTTTTTGATTTGAAAGTTGAAAACGATAGTTATAGCTGAATGTACAGCTAAACTCCGCATTTTTATTGTGTTTTCCGGTCCATTTGTTTTGAATACGTGTATTTAATTGCAAGTCGAATTGGTGTTGTTTAGCCAATAAATAACCACATCGAATACGAAGTCCCCATAAACCTGATTCTACTTTATGACGATTTAATCCTAAGTAGTATTGGGTGGAAAGAGAACATTGTAGTGTTTTATCCAAGAAATTTTTATTTAGGCCAATAGATGGACCTATATGAAAAATTTTACTATTGTTTTCTGTGGCTTCGTTTCCAAATTGGGTACTGAAGTTTATGCAAGAAGTAAGGCGATAATCGGGTCCCAAAATAATACTATGCTGAGCAGAGGCATAAAGGTAGTTGCTATAATGGCTTTGGTGGCTTTCTTTAGAAGCCTGATAGGATACGCCTAAGTCGAAATCTTGTTGAAATTTTTTATATTCCTTAGAGCTGTGGTGTAAATTCCATTGAGCTTGTTGTGCAATTTGTCGATAGGCAATAGTATCGGGATCTTCTACCAAAGGATCGTCTGGAAGATCTAATTGTATGGGTTTTAATTTGGTGTGAGTTAAAAAATTGGAATAGGAAATAGAAGTATTCCAAGTGTTATTTATTCTGTAATTAATATTGGCAGATCCTACGAAGCGATTCATACGACTTTGCTTAATTTTTTGTACATCATCTCTTTGCCATCCTATATTCAGCAATACGTCTACTTTTTTAAACGAATGAATGTATCCTGCAACCAAATTTTCAAAATCGTTGGAAAAATAATAAGCACCAAGACTTTGATAATAGGGACTTACTCTTTCATAGGAAAGGCTAATACCGGAGTAGCTCAAACCTATTTTATAGGCTGTATTTAAGCAAGAAGAGGTGCGGTGAGGCATAAATAATCCAGTTAGGACAGATAAAGGATTCTTCCATTTCTGTTTTTCTGCGCGAGTATCTTCGGCTATTTCGCTTACGGCGCCTTGTACCGATAAAATTAGTTTATCTATAATAGTGAAAGAACCGTCTAAAGCAAGTACTACGTTTTCTTTTGGAAAGAGTTTCCTTTTATATTCTGGAGCTAAGGAATTGTTTTGGTCTTTGGCTTTAAAAAAATGTAAATTTAATTTCTGCTTTTTGTAATCAAAACCGATTTTAAAAGCATATCCCATACGTTTGAAAGAAGAAAGAGAGGAGGATAGCTTGGATGCTGTACTATTGGTATCGCCTTGTTTCGCTTTTGTTAAACGGCCATACATAGCACTAAATCGAAGAGGAAAGTGGTTTGGAGAAAGTTCCACGCCGGCCCCATCAAAACTATGATTGGATAGGCCGTAAGGCGACATGGACATGGAGGTGCGTCCAAGGTAGGCTTTCACCCATTTATAAGAAGGGGTAAAACTTAATGTGTTGAAAGGTTGACTATAGGAAAAGCCATTGTTTCCATAAGTAATGCTTAGGGGCAGGGAAATGCCATAAATGGTAGGATGTATGGATAAATTAAGTAAATACGTGAAAGGGGTAGCTAATAAGGACTGGTTCGATATAGAACCCATACACTGCCCTCCCACATTACCATGGAGAGAAAATGGTTTTTTCTTTTGTATATCTGTAAAATCTTGTGCGTTTAAAGGCGTAAAGAGAAAAAATAAAATAAGACATAGCAAGCTGGAGATGGAAGTGTTGTTTCGTTTTGGATTTAAGACCCGTTGGGATGGAATATCCAATAATTTTCCATTTTGAAAAATTTCGAAATTTTCTCGTTGTTGAGCCTGTGCTTGGGTTCTTTGTTTTTGATAGAGGATAGTAAGTTTCCGTAAGTAAGAAGATTTTATTCTCATAGCTTTGCGTTTTGGAAACTGTTTGCAAAGTTTCATTACTCTGCAAAAGTCTCTTTTTAGAGAGCGTTTGCAGATATAACGCAAGGATTTTTTCTTTAACGAAAAAGTTTACTCTTTTTAAGAAATGGAGTTTTGGAGTGGATAATTAAAATCGTACAGAAAGTGGAGTTTATTGTAATTTCTCAGGATGATAAGAGTTTAAAAAATCTTGAATAATTTTTTTGTGGTCGAAAGCCAAAGAGGGGAGTTCGTTTATGGGAAACCAAAGAGCCTTACTGGCATCATCTCCTCCACAAACTTCGGGAAGATGATCGGTATGTAAAATAGTGGAGTAAACCATAGTAATGGTTCGTCCGCGAGGATCTCTTTGTGGATCACTATAGGGTTTAAAGGCTTTAAATTCCAAATTGTAATTTTTTATCCAAAATCCGGTTTCCTCCTTTAGCTCTCGTCCGGCCGCCCATTCCAAGGTTTCGTCTTCGTTTACGAAACCTCCAGGAAAGGCAAAACAGCCCTCAAAGGGTGGCTTCCCTCTTTCAATTAAAAGTAGGTATGGACTTTGTTTCAAAACAGCAATAAGAATTATGTCTACGGTGAGGGCGGCCCTGGGATAGGCGTAGGTGTAGCATTCCCGATCACGTCCCTCTACAATAAGTACTATTTCTCCTTTTGGGGGACAGTTTTGGTAGTGTTGCCTTAGTTCTTCCAAATTTCCTCTTCGGTTTTCTGCATACAATTTGGATATTTCTCTACAAACACATGCTTTACGTTCAGGGCCTAAGATTTGGCTAAGTTGGTCTAAAGTTTTTTCTATACGATGGGGCGACTCATAGAGGATCATGGTTCTTTCTTGTAAGGCTAATTCTGCCATTCTTGCATTGCGCCCTTTGCGGTGGGGTAAAAAGCCTTCAAAAACAAAGCGTTCACAAGGGAATCCAGATTGAACCAAAGCCGGTACGAATGCTGTTGCACCAGGAAGGCATTCCACTTCTATTTCGTGTTCTATACAAGAGCGAACCAATAAAAAGCCGGGATCGGAAATACCGGGAGTGCCTGCATCCGTAATTACGGCTATATCTTCTCCACATTGTAGTCGATTTACCATCTCTTCACATATTTGGTGCTCGTTAAATTGATGGTATGCCCTACATGGAGTGTGTATGTCAAAGTGGTTTAATAGTTTTGAACTGGTACGAGTGTCTTCGGCTAAAATAGTTTGCACTTTTTTTAGTACCTCTACGGCCCGAAATGTAAAATCTTCCATATTACCCACAGGGGTAGGAACTAAAAATAATTTACCCATAAAATTTTATATTGGTTTTCTGCCTTTAAGTCAGAATTTTAGAGATGCAAAAATAACAAATATTGGTATTATTAGCAAAATTTATCTAACTTTGCAAGTTTGTGAATGCATAAGAATGAGAAACATGGTGTTGTGAGCCTTTGGAAGCCTATTGGAAGTAATTCCGAAAACTATGTGTAGATAAATCTTAGCAAACATCGTTTTAAACAAAAAACATTACATTTATGCTTCGTAGTTATAAATTTTGGAATAACGTGATAGGCTGGCTCGTTTGGGTGGTGGCAACGGTGGTTTTTGTGAGCACGGCCGAAAAAAGTGGGAGTTGGTGGGATTGTGGAGAATATATCTCCACCGCCTCTAAATTAATGGTTGGTCACCCTCCTGGAGCCCCTACTTTTCAGATTTTAGGCTGTGTTTTTTCTCTCTTTGCCTATGGAGACCCTGCCTCTATTGGGCATTGGGTAAATATCATGTCGGCTTTATGTAGTAGCTTTACTATATTATTTTTGTTTTGGTCTATATCCATGTTAGCTAAGAAATTAGTTTTTAATGTTTTTCAAGAACCGAAAACGAAAGTATCTAATGATTTAAATTCATCAAATTATAGTCCGAATTTAGTACAAAAAATTTTAATTTTTGGAGCTGCAGCAGTAGGGGCTTTGGCCTATACTTTTACCGATTCCTTTTGGTTTTCTGCAGCAGAAGGAGAAGTTTACGCTATGTCTTCTTTCTTTACTGCTATTACGTTTTGGGCTATTTTAAAATGGGAGGTAGCGGCAAATGAACCACATAATTTACGATGGATTATTTTTATTTCCTTTTTGATTGGTTTGGCTATAGGGGTCCATTTGTTAAACTTATTGGTAATTCCGGCTATTGTTTTTATTATTTATTATAAAAAATACCCACATACCCGTAAAGGATTTTGGCTTTCCATGCTTATTTCTGTATTGCTTTTAGCTGTTATTCTTTGGGGAATAGTGCCTTGGACGGTAAAGTTGGCAGGTTACTTAGAACTCTTTTTTGTAAATAATTTGCATTTGCCTTTTAATTCTGGAACTATTTTCTTTTTCGTGTTTTTGATAGTGGGTCTAAGCTTGGGTTTACGTTATGCGATAAAGAAGCAAAAGGTGGTTCTGCATACCGCTTTGTTATGTATTTGTTTTATGCTTATTGGATATTCTACTTTTTTTACTTTAGTAGTTCGTGCCAATGCCAATGTGCCTATTAATCAAGGAGAAACCAAGGACGCTATTAGCTTATTAGCTTACTTAAATAGAGATCAATATGGTACAACGCCGCTTTTATATGGGCAATATTTCAACGCACCAGTTACACAAGTAGAGTCTGTTTCTCCGCAGTACAAAAGAGAAGAACAGAGTGGAACTTACCAACCAGCGGGTTATTCTTCTCAAAAAATTACCTATGATCCATCTTATTGCGGACTATTTCCTCGTATGTGGTCCGAGCAGGAAAATGGCTTTCGTCCTTGTGTAACTTATTATAAATATTGGAGTGGAACGCGAGGCGATAAGAAACCGACCTTAGGAGAAAATATGCGATTTTTGCTTCGTTATCAAGTGGGATGGATGTATGGACGTTATTTTATGTGGAACTTTGTAGGTCGGCAAAATGATATTATGGGGCGTGGTTATAATATGGATGGGTCTGAAGATGTCTTTCATGGAAACTGGCTTTCTGGTATAAAATTTATAGATGAAATGAGATTAGGACCGCAAGATAATCTTCCCGATTATTTAGCACAAAATCCAGCTCGTAATGTCTTTTTCTTTCTACCTCTTCTTTTAGGTTTGGCTGGCCTTTGGTATGAATATAAGCATGGACGTCGAGATTGTTTTGTGGTATTTCTCTTGTTTTTTATGACGGGTATAGCTATTGTCCTTTATTTGAATCAGCCTTCTACAGAGCCCCGAGAGCGGGATTATGCTTTTGCTGGATCATTCTACGCTTTTGCTATATGGATAGGCTTAGGAGTAGTGGCTTTAGGTAGAGCCTTATTGAAAATAATGGCTAAGTTTCATTGGCCTGAATTTATAAAGCCAATGGTGTTATGTTTATTAGTAGTAGTCTGCTTAGGTTTAGTACCAGGAATTATGGCTTGTCAAGGATGGGACGACCACGATAGGTCGCATCGTACAGCAGCACGTGATTTTGGAAGAAATATATTGGAGTCGTGTGAACCTAATGCAGTTCTTATTTCCGATGGCGATAACGACACTTTTCCTATTTGGTATTGTCAGCAGGTAGAAGGAATTCGTTTAGATGTAAGAATTATTAATAGTATGTTAGCCAATAGTCCATGGCTTATACAGCCTTTATTTACCAAGGTTTATCAATCGGATCCTTTTCGTTTTACGCTAAAAAAAGAAGATTACGGAGGAGGTAAAAACGACATACTTGCGGTGCAAGATCAATTAGTTTCGCAAGTAAAACTAAGCGATCTGCTCCAATTTGTGGGTCTACCTAATCCGGAAACCAAATTACGTACTCAAGCGGGAGCTTTGGTGGGATATTTTCCTTCTCGGCACGTTACTTTGCCGGTTCCTCGTCAAGAATTAATTGCTACAAAGAAATTTACTGAACAAGAATTAGCTACAGCGCCAGAGCAATTAGAATGGACCATTCAGGGTAATTCTATTATGAAATCGAATTTGTTGATTTTAGATTTATTAGCTAATAATCTTTGGGAAAGACCTATTTATTTTATAAGTCCTTACGCACATCAAGCCTATTTGCCTTCGGTGGAGATGTCACAAATGGAAGGGATGGTATATCGCTTTGTACCTTTTGTAAGAGATAATCAAAAGGCTTTAGGGGAAAGAAGAGGAAATGGAATTAATACCGAGAGAACCTATGATTTGTTGATGAACAAACTTCAATGGGGAGAAATAAATACCGGAAAAGTAAAATTGGATCCAGAAACCCGCAATTGGTCGGAGCAGGCTCGTCAGCAATATGCAACCTTAGCTATAGCGCTGATATATGAAAACAAAATGGATTCAGCAGAAAAGGTATTGGATAAAGGAATTTTCTATTTTCCCGATGCTGTTTTAGGTTACAATACGGAAATGTTTCGGTATTTATCGTTATACTATGCTTGTGGAGCTAAAGGAAAAGCTGAAAAATTAGCTTCTCGCTTAGTGGATATTTTTGAAAAAAGAATGCTCTATGTAGAACAATTTCCTCGTAAATACCAAAGCAGCATACAAGAGGAGTATCAAACATCTTTGCAGGTATTGGCCACGGTGAGGCAAATAGGAATGCAATATGGCTCTCCTACTTTGATTCAAAGAGTAGAAAAATTATTGCAAACTCGTGTACCACGAGGATAAATATAGATAACAAAGAAAAAGATTATACTAAAAATAAAACCTATGCGAAATTATCAAAAATGGAATAATATTATAGGCTGGTGTGTTTGGCTTATAGCGGCGGTGGTATTCGTCAGTACAGCAGAGAGAACAACTAGTTGGTGGGATTGTGGAGAATATATTTCTACTGCTGGTAAATTAATGGTGGGTCACCCCTCTGGAGCTCCTACCTTTCAACTTTTGGGTAGAATAGCTACTTTTTTTACTTTTGGAGATAGTTCTCTGTCGGCTTTTGCGGTTAATGCTATGTCGGCAATATGTAGCGCTTTTACTATCTTGTTCTTATTTTGGACTATTAGTATGCTTGCTAAAAAATTGGTAACAGCAGTGGTAGCAAAAAAGCAAGGGACGCTTACTTCTGTACATCAATTTATGATTTATGCCAGTGCAGCAGTGGGGGCTTTAGCTTATACTTTTACCGATTCTTTTTGGTTTTCAGCTGTAGAGGGGGAAGTATATGCGATGTCGTCTTTTTTTACCGCTATTACTTTTTGGGCCATATTAAAATGGGAAGCGGCTGCAGAAGAACATCATAATTTGCGCTGGATTATATTGATTTCTTTTTTAATAGGTTTGGCTATTGGCGTACACTTATTGAATTTACTGGTTATTCCTGCGGTGGTTTTTACTATTTATTATAAAAAATTCAAGACTTCTCGCAAAGGTTTTTGGTATTCTATGCTTATCTCCTTGGTGCTTTTAGCCGGTATTTTATGGGGAATAGTTCCCTGGATAGTAAAATTAGCCGGTTATTTTGAACTGTTTTTTGTGAATGTATTACGTTTACCTTTTAATTTAGGAACGGTATTCTATTTTGTAGTTCTTATAGGGGCTATTATTTTGGGTTTGCGCTACGCTATTAAAAAAGGGAAGGTTGCTTTGCATACGGGATTATTGTGTTTGTCGTTTTTGCTTATAGGTTATTCCACTTTTTTTATCTTGATTATTCGTGCCAATGCAGGGGTGCCTTTAAATGAAAATGAACCTAAGGATGCTTTGAGTTTACTATCTTATTTAAATCGAGAGCAATATGGGAGTAGGCCTTTGTTGTATGGTAATTTTTATAATGCCAAAGTGATAGACACCAAAGAATCGGCTCCTAAATACATAAAAGATGAAGTAAATAAGAGATATAATTTAGTGGGATATAATGTGGAATACGTGTATGATGCAGCCCATTGCGGTTTGTTTCCTCGTATGTATTCTAATTCTGATAGTGGTGGACGTCCTCATATAAAATATTACAAATATTGGAGCGGAACCAAGGCCGATGTAGGAACGGATAAACCTACCATGTCGGAAAATATGCGTTTTTATATACGATATCATTTGAATTGGATGTATTTCCGTTATTTTATGTGGAATTTTTCCGGACGACAAAATAACGAACAGGGCTTGGGTTATAATGAGGATGGTAGTCGTGACTTGTTTCATGGCAATTGGATAACAGGGATTAATTTTTTGGATTCATGGCGTTTAGGACCTCAGGACGATCAACCGGAATATTTGGCTAATAATCAAGGGCGTAATACCTTTTTTATGTTGCCTCTTTTGCTTGGAATACTTGGATTAATTTACCAATATCGTAATCATCGTCGTGATTGTTTTGTGGTGTTCCTCTTATTTTTTATGACCGGTATAGCCATTGTTACGTATTTAAATGAACCATCTACAGAGCCTCGGGAAAGAGATTATGCTTATGCAGGTTCTTTTTATGCGTATTCGATATGGATAGGTTTGGGAGTAATGGCGCTTGCGGAATTGTTGTCTAAAAAAGTAAATGCTTGGTTCGCTACGGCTATAGTTGCGATTTTGAGCTTGATTTTTGTGCCAGGATTGATGGCAAAACAAGGATGGAATGATCACGATAGATCTAATCGGACTGCGGCATATGATTTTGCTAAAAACACATTGCTTTCCTGTGCTCCTAATGGAATTTTAATAGCTAATGGAGATAATGATACTTTCCCTGTTTGGTATTGTCAAGAAATGGAGGGGATACGTCCGGATGTACGTATTATCAATAGTGCTTTGGCCAATAGCTATTGGCATATACAACCTTTGTTTAAGCAAAATTATCAATCTAAACCTTTAAATTTTACTTTAAGGAAAGAGCAATATGGACAGAATGTGAATGATTATGCCATATTGGGGAAAGCCGATTTAGGGGCTAATATAGAGCTTTCCGAAGTATTGAAATATTTGGGTAGTTCCGATGATAGAACCAAACAAATGGTTTCTAATGGAGAAAAGCTATCCGTATTTCCTACCCATAGAGTGAAGGTAAGTGTACCTATAGATGATATGCTTAAGAAAGGATTGCTAACACCACAAGAAGCTTCTATATCGGTAAATGAAATTGCTTGGAATGTGAAACCGAATGCAGATGCGTTATACAAAGTAGATATTGCATTATTAGACTTGTTTGCATCCAATAAATTTGATCGTCCTTTGCATTTTGTTTCAGCAGGGGCTCAATCGGATGTATTGCCTGTTCCCCAATGGGCACAAGCAGAAGGTTGCGTATATCGCTTGGTTCCCTATCAAAATCCTAATAGTGTAGGGGTCGGAGCAGGAGACAATGGGGTAAATACTGGTATATCCTACGACTTGTTTATGAATAAATTTCGTTGGGGAAAATTAAATGATCCTAAAACGGCTATAGATCCGGAAAGTGCCGGATATTCGCGTACCGTACGTTATCAATACATTTTATTAGCTAGGGCTTTGGTCTTTGAAGGTAAAAACGACTCTGCTGTAAAAGTTCTTGATAAAAGTTTGGAATTTTTTCCTAATGAGAAGATACCTTTTGATGGCATGATGCTATACCAAATGGAAACCTATTTACAGGCAGGAGCTGTGAAGAAGGCAGTGGCATTAAGTCAAGAGTTGAGTCGGATTTTTGGAAAAAGATTGGCTTACGTAGAACGTTTCCCTAATAAATTTGCAGCCAGTGTAGCAGAGGAAAAATATATGTGCCTTTCTGTTTTTTACGAAATGAGCCGACGGCTTGCTAACTATGTAGGCACTTATCCTGAATTGCAACCATATATTACAAAATCACAAAAAGTAGTAGAGACTCATGGAGTATAAAGAAAACGAGTCGGAAGCGGACATAGAAACGCCCGATAATACAGAGCATCCTAAGGATGTAGAAATTTCCGATAGGGAAGAAAATTCCAACGATTCCAATGGTTCCAATGTTCCAGATCCTTCAGAGAATATTCGTCCGGCCATGCTAACGGTTTTGTGTATTCTTAGTTTTTTGGGAAGTGGTTCTTGTTTGTTTAGTACCTTTGTGACGGCTTCTTTTTTTGATATGCTTAGAGATACCGTGCTCTATAATGATATTTATGCAAGCATACCAGCATTAAAAGAGAGTGCAGAAATGATTTTGGATTTGGGGCGTCCTTTCTTTTGGATATCGGCTTTGTGTTATGCCTTTTCTTTAATAGGAGCTATCTTAATGTGGCATGCTTATCGGTGGGGATTTCATATTTATACCATTGCACAATGCTTATTAATTATTGCATCCATGGCTTTTAGTCCCGGTATGGGAGTGCCATGGGGATCTGTTTTTTGGTCGGGTGCTTTTGTGGCACTTTATGCTTCGTATTGGAGTTTTTTCAAAAAAAATATTAATTTAAAACAGTTAAAATAAAATGACTGACAAAGTAAAGGAATTATTAAGAGATCGTCCAGTGGTGCGTTGGACCGCCTTGGTATTGATAGCTTCGGCTATGTTTTTTGGTTATATGTTTGTAGATGTTTTGTCGCCCTTACAGTCGCTTTTGGAGCGTACCCGTGGTTGGGATCCGGAAACTTATGGAACATTTGCCAGTTCGGAATATTTTTTAAATGTCTTTGTTTTCTTCCTTATTTTTGCGGGGATTATTTTGGACAAAATGGGAGTGCGTTTTACCGCTGTCCTTTCCGGGGTAGTAATGGTATTGGGCGCTTCTATTAAATTATATGCTGTAAGTGAATATTTTGGAAACGGAGGTTTTGGTTATGATTTTTTCACTTCCTTTTTACCGGCTTTTCCTGCTTCTGCTAAAGTAGCCTGTATTGGTTTTGCTATATTTGGTTGTGGTTGTGAAATGGCTGGGGTTACCGTGTCTAAGGCCATTGTAAAATGGTTTAAAGGAAAAGAATTAGCTTTAGCTATGGGCTTGGAAATGGCTATAGCACGATTGGGTGTTTTTGCCGTTTTTCGCTTATCTCCATTTTTAGCCGATAACATAAGTGTGGTTAAACCAGTTGCAGTATGTTGTATTCTTTTGTGTATAGGTTTAATTTCTTTCTGTGTATATTTCTTTATGGATAGAGCTTTGGATAAGCAAGTAGGAGAATCTTTAGAAGAACCGGAAGAACCTTTTAAAATTAGAGATTTAGGCAAACTTTTTACCAGTAAGACTTTTCTAATTGTGGCTGCTTTGTGTGTATTGTATTATTCTGCTATTTTCCCTTTCCAAAAATTTGCTTCTAATATGTTAGAAAATAGATTGAATTTATCGCCTCAGGCTGCCGGTAATTTGTTTTCTTATTTTCCTATGGGAGCCATGGTGCTTACTCCTTTGTTAGGTTATTTTTTAGATAGAAAAGGAAAAGGAGCAACTATGTTGATTATTGGTGCAGTTCTTATGTGCCTTTGCCATTTGGTATTTGCACTGTGTCCATTAAATAAAGCTATCGCATACGCTGCTATTATTTTGTTAGGGATTTCGTTCTCTTTGGTTCCTGCTGCTTTATGGCCTTCGGTACCAAAATTGGTAGAAAATCGTTATTTAGGTTCCGGTTATTCTGTTATTTTTTGGATACAGAATATAGGCTTATTTGCTTTTCCAATTTTGATAGGATGGTCGTTGAATGCAACGAATCCAGGGGTAAGTAGCGGCAATAAAACCTATACCTTATTGTTGCATTATAGTACTTATGATGTAACCAAAACGGTTCATTCTGCAGCTACTTTTGTAATGGATCAAACCGATAATCAAACTTTGCGCGATGAAATGCAAAATTGTATAAATAATTCTACCTTACAGAACGAAAATATGACGGTTTTGGAAAGGATGCAATCTCAGAAAGCAGAAGTAGATAGAATTGTTACTCCCGAAATACGGACCCAAATAATGACTTATGCAGTAGAGGCTAAAGAGGCTGTACAGAGCAAAGACAAGCAGAAAAGCGAATTGGTTTTAAGTAAATGTGGAGACTATCTTACTTCGGTATTATCTACCGATCAAATTAACGAATTGAACCGTTATTTACCATTATTGAATGCTAACTTTGCACTTTCTGTAGATACAGGTAATTTAGGAATAAAATGTTTAAAAGAAATATCTTCTTCTATAGCCCTTTTAAAAACGCCTTATTCAGATACTGTAAATAATGCGGCTTTAGATATGATTCCTACGGAGAATATGCTTGGCGAACTTCATTTAGCAGAAACAGTTTTTATGAATGGGAATCAAATAGAAAAAGCGAAAGTAGAAGCCTCTCGTTTGAATCCTTATAATTATAGAGTGCCTATGTTGATTTTTGCCT
Source organism: Bacteroidales bacterium (assembly GCA_036653535.1). Taxonomy (GTDB): domain Bacteria; phylum Bacteroidota; class Bacteroidia; order Bacteroidales; family P3; genus JAVVTR01. The sequence continues at coordinate 38,300 of JAVVTR010000013.1, forward strand.
TCTTAGGGGTACTTGCATTTATATTAGGTATTTGGTTGAAAGCGGAAGATAAACGTAAGGGATATGGTTTAGAAAAACCAAATATTGTTTCATAAGGGAATAGACAATAGTTTTACTCCAATATTTTCAAAAAGAGAAGCGGCATTTACTTATTGTAAATGCCGCTTCTCTTTTTTTTAAGGGCGCATAGTTTGCATATGGGGTATTTTGTTGGATGCTTTTCTTTAATGGCTTTGCTTAAAAGATCTTTGCTGTGTGCACTCCATCTAATTTTAAATCTTTGCCATCGAAAACGCCGTAGGAAAAATATTGTATCCAATCGCCGGTGTTCAGGTATTGGCAAGTTTTAGAAGCAGATTGGTCCGTTTGTTTTGTTTTTCCTTCGTTGTTGAGATAGGGAATTTCTTTGAGCATAGGCCAGTGGCGATGGGCAAAAATAAAATAATCTATATTTTCCGATTTCAAGGTGCTTTGCATAAAGGCCATTAAATTGGCATTTTTTTTCTTTTCATAGCTTTCTCGATTTAGTTTCAATTGATCGGCTTGTCGGCTACGTTTAGAGAAGCCAGAAGCTAATTTATAGCCGGTCCAAGGATGAAGCCATGCAAAAAATATTCTGCTTATTTTTGCATCGAAAAGATGCTTGATAAATTTATAACCTATATCGTCCGGACCTAAGCCATCTCCATGGCCAACAAAAAAAGTCTTGCCTTGTATATGCAAATATGCGTTTCCGCTAAATACTCGTAGTCCTAATTCTTTTTGAAAATAATCTCTAACCCAAGTATCGTGGTTCCCACAAAAGAAATAAACATCAATGCCACTATCGGTTAGTTCCGCTAATTTCCCGAATAAACGAATAAAACCTTTAGGTACTACGTGACGATACTCAAACCAATAGTCAAATACGTCGCCTAATAAGAATAAGGCGCCCATTTCTTGTTGGTGATCCTTTATCCAGTTGATAATGCGTTTTTCTCTTATACGGCTTTGTTCGTAAGAAGGAGAACCGAGATGAAAATCGGAAGCAAAAAACACTTTTTTCCCCAAGGGTAAATTTATATCAATTTGAGTTTTTTTCATTGGTAAGAATAGGAAGATGCCGACTTCGCTCGTGCTTCCAGCTCTTCCATTTTTTTAATATTTTTAATTCTATTTATATTGCTGGTGAGCCGAAGAACATGTGGGTTTTGGGGTAAAGCAATGCTCATGCGCTTGGCCCAAGAAGACAGAGAATCTATATCTTTTTTTTGTTCCATATCAAAGAGAGGCTTGTAGCCCAAAGATTGATAAATTACAAAGATAGGGATTAGGCTGTTACAATAATTACTTGCTAAAGAAGTAGCCTGAATTTTCAATTGTTTATAAAGAGTTTGTAAGCTATTTTGTATTTGCTTATAAAGTGAATCGGATTGCATTTTCGATGGAATATTCATCCAAGTATAGGAGATAGAATCTGAAATATGTTTGCTGTAACGAATGGATTTTTGAAAATCTAACAGTATAACGGTGGGGGAGTTATTGTCTTTCGATCCACCGATATTTTCCAATAGAGCATCCTCTACCAAACGAGAATAATGGGTGTTAATTTTTAAATGTTCGTTGGAAGAAGGTAAAAAGAAAAAAACGTTTTCGGAGGGAAAATTGGCTTTTAATGCGTATATACTTAGAGTGTCGGTTGGAATGGTAAATTTTCCGTTTCCGTGTGCATCTAAGGAAATGGAGTCTATAAATAGTTCTCCTTTTTGAGCGGATACTTCCACTAAAGCTAATTTTTTATTTGCTCCTTCTTGAATACAGAGTTCTATAGTAGATTGTTTCTTTGAAAGAGAATGGCAGGAAGTGCACAAAAAAAGCAGAACAGAGATCACGGACAATAATACTTTAACTTTTGTTAAAAAAAAACCTGAGAAACGTTCTGAAAAAGATTTATCCATGTTTTTGTGCTTAGATCATTATACAAGAGAAATACTACGCTTTCGCATTTTCCTTAGCCCAAGTATCTTTGAGATTTACGGTGCGATTGAAAATTAAACGTTGTTCGTTTTTGCTTTGTGGATCTATGCTAAAATATCCTAAACGTTCAAATTGAAAATGTGCCAAAGGGCTTTGCCAAGCCTTGGTCAAAAAGGCTTCCACTTTACAATTTTTGCGAATTTCCAAAGAGTCGGGATTGATATTTTCGAGGAAAGTATGCCCTTCTTCTACATTATCTGGGGCAGGTACTTTGAATAGGCGATCAAAAATACGAATTTCTGCATCTACTGCATCTTGTATAGAAACCCAATGTATGGTTCCCTTTACTTTTCTTCCATCGGGGGAATTCCCTCCACGGGAAGCAGGGTCATAAGTACAATGAATTTCCGTAATATTACCCTGGGAATCTTTTATAACGTTTGTGCAGGTAATAAAATAGGCGTAGCGAAGACGAACTTCGCTTCCGGGAGAAAGACGAAAATATTTTTTAGGAGGATCCTCCATAAAATCTTCTCTTTCTATGTAGAGTTCCTTAGAAAATTTAATTTTACGCTTACCCATACTTTCATCCTCCGGATTATTAACGGCCTCTAATTCCTCGCCCTTCCCTTCAGGATAATTAGTAATAATTACTTTGACAGGATTTAAAACCGCCATTACTCTTTGGGCACGGGCGTTGAGATCCTCTCTTATACACCATTCCAAGAGAGAGACGTCAATAACATTATCTCTTTTGGCTACTCCGATACGATCGGCAAATAAACGAATAGATTCGGGCGTATAACCTCGGCGGCGTAAGCCACAAATGGTAGGCATACGAGGATCGTCCCAACCCGATACGTATTTTTCTTGTACCAATTGTAATAATTTGCGTTTACTCATTACGGTATAACTGAGATTTAATCTTGCAAATTCAATTTGTTGAGGGGCATGTATCTTTAGTGTTTGCACAAACCAATTGTAAAGAGGGCGGTGTACTTCAAATTCTAAGGTACAAATAGAGTGAGTGATTCCTTCTATAGAATCACTTTCTCCGTGTGCATAATCGTACATGGGATAAATACACCATTTTTTACCAGTTCTATGATGAACTTGATGAATAATTCTATACATGATAGGATCTCTCATGTGCATATTGGGAGAGCTTAGATCTATTTTTGCCCTTAAGGTCATTTTCCCATTGGGAAATTCCCCTTGGCGCATACGTTCGAAAAGGTCTAAATTTTCTTCTATACTACGATCTCTATAAGGACTTGCTTTGGCCGGTTGTGTGGGGGTTCCACGGTATAGACTTGCCTCTTCTTGACTTAGTTCGCATACGTATGCTTTGCCTTCTTTTATAAGTTGAATAGCCCATTGATAAAGTTGTTCGAAATAATCGGAGGCGTAATACTCGGCATCCCAGTTAAAACCTAACCAATGTATATCTTCTCGTATAGAATCTACATATTCTACATCTTCTTTGGTGGGGTTGGTATCGTCAAATCTTAGATTGGTTTTCCCATGGTACTTTTGGGCTATCCCAAAGTTTAAACAGATGGATTTTGCATGCCCTATGTGTAGATAACCATTAGGTTCTGGTGGAAATCGGGTAAGAACTCTTTTCCCGTTTTTCCCATTGGCTAAATCTTTTTCTATAATTTCTTCAATAAAATTCAAAGAAATTTTTTCTTCCGGGATTAATTCCGAATTTTTAGTATCCACATTCATAAAATTTCTGTTTTCCATAAAATCAATTGCAAATTTACGATTTTTTAGGAAAGTAGTGGAAGTATTGAAATTATATTGAAGAATAGGAAGTTTAAACTGCTTTCCTTTTTTTTATAATACTTGGCAAAAGAGAGGAATAATAGTACTTTTACACCTAATTTTAGAATGATAAAAATGAATACAGTTCTTAGTCCATTAACGGAAATTGCAATAGAAGGTATGGAGTTTTATGCTCATCATGGATGCTTTAGAGAAGAAACCGTGATAGGAACCAATTTCAAAGTAGATTTGCATTTATGGTGTGATACCACCCTTGCTCAAGAAAATGATTCTTTAGAAGGAACCATAAATTATGCTTTGGTATATGAAAGAGTGAAAAAAGAAATGAAAAAATCCTCTAAACTGATGGAGCATGTGGGGGCCCGTATTATAAAAGCGGTTAAAAGAGATTTTCCGGAAGTGAAAAAAATAAAAATAAAAGTAACCAAAATAAATCCGCCATTAGGAGAAAAAATTGCTGGAGTTAGTGTAATAATAAATAAAGATTTCGAGGATTAGGCTGCTTTTAAGTGCAGGTTTCAAACCTTGTAGAAATTAAGCGTATAAGAGATAAAAGGGAAGAGGTAGTTTGCATTATTTGTATTCGGTAACAGAAAAAACGGGTGTGTTGCTATAAAAGACTTGCAGGAGGGATAACATTTCTTTTTGTGCTTCTGCAAACGTTTTTACATAAATAGCTTCGTTTTTCTCTCCTATACTATTATTCATTACCAAATAATTGGCATTTTTCTGATTGTATTGAAAAACGAAATAATAAGTGGGTTCGTGCTGAATAATATAAGATCTTTCTGGTTTTAAAAGGCCTATAAAAAGAACTAAGGCTTTAGAAAGGTTTGGTTCGAAACGTTCTCCAGTAGCAGAAGCCACTTTAAATGCATCTTGAAAGGATTCGTGAGAAAAGGTAGCTAAAGCTTTGTTGTAGTCGGAAGATTCCACGATGGTGAGGTCTATATAAGAACTCTGCCCCTGGACAGAAGCAAAGGTAGCTGCAATTAAAAATACAAGCATTAAAAAGGCTATGTATGTAAATTTCTTCATTAGGCTTTAAATTAGAATGCATAATTTAAGGTTCACAAAGGTATATATATTTTGGGAATTGTGATTATCTTTGCATAAAAATATTTACAGATGAAAAACGCTTTTGTATTTCCCGGTCAGGGAGCCCAATTTTCGGGTATGGGAAAAGATTTATATGAAAAATATGGACAAGCGAAAGAAATGTTTAAAAAAGCGGATGAAATTTTAGGTTTCAGCATCACCCACATTATGTTTGAGGGGAGTGATGAAGATTTGCGACAAACTAAGGTTACGCAACCTGCTGTTTTTTTGCACTCGGTTATTGCTGCGGCTTGTTTGTCGGATATTAGACCAGATATGGTGGCGGGTCACTCTTTGGGAGAATTTTCTGCATTAGTAGCTAATAAGGCGCTTTCTTTTGAAGATGGTTTGGTTTTGGTGTTTCAACGAGCAAAGGCTATGCAAAAAGCTTGTGAAGCAAATCCATCTACCATGGCTGCTATTATTGGTTTGAGCGATGAAATTATAGAGTCTATTTGTGCACAAATTCCAGAAGTAGTAGTTCCGGCCAACTATAATAGTCCCGGTCAATTGGTGATATCTGGTAGTAGAGAAGGCATTGAATTAGCTTGCGAAAAATGTAAGGAAGCCGGAGCTAAGAGAGCGTTGCCCCTGAAAGTGGGTGGAGCTTTTCATTCTCCTTTTATGGAACCTGCGCGTATAGAATTAGCCCAAGCAATAGAGGCTACTTCTTTTCACAAACCGATTTGTCCTGTATATCAAAATGTGAATGGTAAGCCTTTTGTAGAACCGGAAGATATAAAAGCAAATTTGGTAGCCCAGTTAACTTCCCCGGTACGATGGACTTTGATAGTAAAAAACATGGTGACAGACGGAGCTGCTTCTTTTACGGAAATAGGGCCAGGAAATGTGCTACAAGGCTTAATTAAAAAAATTGCACCAGAGGTGCAGACTCAAGGAATATCCTAACTGTTATTGCTTAGAAAATAAGAGAGATATAAACTCTCACGGAATTAAAATTTGGGAATAAATTAATGAAAAACAAACAAAAGAGCGAAGCGGAATTAAGAGCAGAAATACTAACATTGGTTAAGAATTATTATGAAGTTAAATTCTCCTCTCGGAATGCTTTGCCTTTTGAAAAAGGTAAAGATGCTATACATTATGCTGGTCGTGTTTTTGATGAGAACGAATTACAAAATTTAGTAGATTCTTCTTTGGATTTTTGGTTAACCGAAGGGCGTTATGCTAAAATGTTTCAGAAAGAATTTTCTCAATATATGGGATTGGAACATGCCATATTAACTAATTCCGGTTCTTCTGCTAATTTGCTTGCATTAACGGCGCTTACCAGTGTTTTATTGGGGTCTAAACGCTTGAAAAAAGGGGATGAGGTTATTACGGTAGCGGCTGGTTTTCCAACTACGGTCAATCCTATTATCCAAAATGGTTTGGTGCCTGTTTTTGTGGATGTGGAATTGGGTAGTTATAATGTTGCGGAAGAACAGCTAAAACACGCCATTACCGCAAAAACAAAGGCCATTATGTTGGCTCATACTTTGGGCAATCCTTTTGAGTTGGAAAAGATAATGCGTTTGGCAGAAGATTATAATCTTTATGTAGTGGAAGATTGTTGCGATGCTTTAGGGTCCCGTTATAAAAACCAGTTGGTGGGAAGTTTTGGAAATATATCTACTTTTTCGTTCTACCCGGCTCATCATATAACTATGGGAGAAGGCGGAATGGTTTGTACTAAAGATGCTAAGATAGCAAAAATTATACGCTCTTTTCGTGATTGGGGAAGAGATTGTTTTTGTCAGGGAGGGGAGAATAATCGTTGTGGTGCCCGTTTCTCTAAGCAATATGGGGAACTTCCACTTGGGTACGATCATAAGTACGTCTATTCGCATATAGGATATAATTTAAAAGTAACGGATATGCAGGCCTCCATTGGTTTGGCTCAGTTGAAAAAACTTCCAAGTTTTATAGAAAAACGCAAGGAGAATTTTATCAAATGGGAAAACGGCTTTAAAGATTTGGAGTCTTATTTTATTTTGCCTAAAGCTACGGTAAATTCCGATCCGGCGTGGTTTGCTTATCCGGTAACGGTTAAAAACGAGGCTGGTTTTACTCGTACCGAATTGACCGATTATTTGAGTAAGTATGCTATAGAAACACGTAATCTTTTTGCTGGGAATATGATTAAACAACCCGCCTATTTGGAAGTAGAAAAGCGTATAGTAGGAAATTTGGAAAATACGGATATTATTATGGATCAAACCTTTTTTTTAGGAACCTATCCGGGGCTTAGTTCTGAAAAAATAGAGTATGTGTTGGATCGTATAACAACCTTTACTAAACAAAAATCAAAATAATGAAAGTGGTTATTTTGGCCGGTGGCTTAGGCACTCGCTTATCGGAAGAAACAGATGTTCGGCCAAAGCCTATGGTGGAAATTGGCTCCAGGCCAATTTTGTGGCATATTATGAAGATATATTCTTCTTATGGCTTTAATGAATTTGTGATATGTTGTGGCTATAAAGCCTATATGATTACGCAATACTTTGCGGATTATTTTTTGCATCAGGCCGATTTGACGGTGGATTTAGCAAAAAACGAAATGCAAATTCACCATTCTCATGCAGAGCCGTGGAAAATAACCTTAGTAGATACGGGGCTTAATACTATGACTGGAGGTAGAATTAAGCGTATTAAAGAATATTTGGGAAAGGAACCTTTTATGCTTACCTACGGAGATGGGGTGGCTAATGTAAATATTGCCGAATTATTAGAATTTCATCGTAAGCAAAAAAAATTAGCAACAGTAACGGTGGTGCAGCCTTCTGGGCGTTTTGGGGCTATACAATTTAATCAACAAGAAGAGGTGAAGGTTTTTTCTTTTCAGGAGAAGCCAAAAGGAGATGGTAATTGGATAAATGGAGGGTTCTTTGTTTTAGAACCGGAAGTGATAGATTTAATAGAGGACGATAGCAGTATATGGGAAAGAACCCCTTTAGAAACCTTAGCAGCTCAGGGCGAATTAGTGGCTTATCGGCATTATGGTTTTTGGCGGCCGATGGATACTCAAAGGGATAAGCGTGATTTGGAGGATCTTTGGGAAAGTGGTGCTGCTAAATGGAAAACATGGAAAGATTAGTTAGGGGCAGATAGCTCTTGGAGTGGGGACCTAAAGTGGCCCTAAGAGCTGGTTCCAAAAAAATAGAGATAAAGAAATAGAGGGATGATATATACCAATTTCTATAAAGGAAAAAAAGTTCTTGTTACTGGAAGTACTGGATTTAAAGGTTCGTGGCTTTGCATTTGGTTGAAAATGATGGGGGCGGAAGTGTATGGATATGCTTTAAAACCAAAAAGCGAACAAGACAATTTTGTTGTTTGTGGATTAGAGCAACAGATACACCAATACTATGGCGATATACGAGATTTTCAAGCTTTGCAAGCTTGCTTCTTGGAGGTTCATCCCGATGTAGCATTCCATTTGGCTGCACAGGCTTTAGTTTTAGATTCTTATGTAGATCCGCATTACACCTTTGAAACCAACTTAATGGGGACTCTGAATTTTTTGGAAGCGGTGCGTAAAACCTCTTCGGTTCAAGCAGCTGTGAATATTACTAGTGATAAGTGTTACCAAAATAAGGAGCAAATATATGGCTATAGAGAAATAGATCCCATGGGGGGAAAGGATCCTTACAGTGCCTCTAAAGGATGTGCCGAATTGATGGCTCAATCGTATATTCACTCTTTCTTTATTTCGCCTAAAGAGGCTTCGCTTGCTTGTGCGCGTGCGGGGAATGTGATTGGAGGTGGAGATTGGGCTAAGGATAGAATTATTCCCGATTTTTTTAGAGCATATATAGATGGAAAAAAATTGGAGATACGTAATCCGAAAGCGGTTCGCCCTTGGCAGCATGTATTAGAACCTTTAAATGCATATCTTTTGTTGGGCTTTAAATTATATACCGATGGTAAAGAATATAGTGGTGGATGGAATTTTGGACCTATGCCAAACGAAGAACATACGGTTGGAGAGTTAGTAGACCAAATGATTTTTCTTTTTGGAAAAGGCTCTTATGTAAGTCCAAAGCATAGTACTGAGCTTCTCCATGAAGCCCATTTGTTAAAATTAGATATTACTAAAGCCTTGACTGTTTTGCATTGGCATCCGGTATTAAATTTTAAGCAAACCGTGGATTTTACCTTGCAAGGATATTTAGAGGATATGAATCCAAAAAATATATATGCGCAAAGAATAGGACAAATTCAACAGTTTATGGCCTATGCAGGAAACGAGTATGAGGAAGCTTAAAGCTCTATATAGATAGCTGTTATTTTCTGTATAGTATTGGGCTTATTCTATTGGTCGAGAAATTTTATATAGAGGGCAATTATTCTCTGTGTAGTTACAGATAGGAGTAATGGCAAAGAAGAGCGTTTATATTATTAAACAGCTTTTTTAAATAATAAGAGGATGGTTTTATAGTTGAAGGAATAGATGATAATGAAAAAAATTCTTCTTACAGGTGGAAGCGGTTTCGTGGGGAAAAATATCCAAAAATCGTATTTATCTGAAATTTATGAAATTTATGCTCCTTCGAGTAAGGAATTAGACTTATGGGATACCGAAGCGGTAGATGACTACTTAAAATCTAACGCTTTTGAGGTGGTTATTCATGCAGGGGCTAAGCCCGGACATAGAAATGCTAAAGATCCTTCTGCTATTTTTTTTACCAATTCTCGTATGTTTTTTAATTTGGTGAGGAATTTAAACAAGGGACGTTTTGGACGTTTACTAAATATAGGATCGGGTGCTATTTATGATATGCGGCATTATGAACCTAAAATGCCGGAGAGTTTTTTCGGGAAATACATACCGGCAGATGAGCACGGGTATAACAAGTATGTTGCCGGACAATATATAGAACTTTCCTCGGCGGATATAGTGGATTTAAGGGTATTTGGTATTTTTGGACCCTACGAAGATTATGCTATTCGTTTTATTTCCAATGCAATTTGTAAATCTCTTTTCGATTTACCCATTACCTTGAGGTGTGATCGCAAATTTGATTATCTTTATATCAAAGATTTGATGCCAATTTTGGAACAGTTTATAGAACAGAAACCCTTGTATAAATCCTATAATTGCACTCCGGATGTTTCTGTTTCTTTATACGATTTGGCTTGCTTGGTTCGAAATATATCCGCTAAAAATATAGAGATAAAAATAGGGAATAAAGAGCAGGGTTTGGAGTATAGTGGGGATAATCATCGTTTAAAAAACGAATTTCCATCGTTGGCTTTTACTCCTATAGAACAAGCGGTAAAAGAGCTCTATAGCTGGTACGAAAAGAACAAAGACCAAGTGAATTTCCAAAGTCTATTAATAGATAAATAAGATATATTTCGTGAAAATAGAGAATTTAATTTTTGATTTAGACGGTACACTTTTGGATTCTAAGAGGGATATTATTTATTGTATGCAAAAAGCGTATGATTCTGTAAAATTGGATTTTGATGCAAGTAAATTGCTTATAGGTCCTCCTTTGGAAAAAATTGTTAATATCTTAAGTCCGGATATTAGCCCTATGTTGCATGCAAAAGTGATAGAGAATTTTAGATTTTTTTATATGCACACGGATTTTCAAAGGACATTTTTGTATGAGGGGGTTAGAGAAACTTTGGAATTTTTGAAAAAGGAAGGGCTAAGATTATTTATAGCGACCAACAAACCAAAGAAAGCAACTTCCAAGGTGTTACAACATTTTCAGTTGGATTCACTATTTGAATTTGTGGGAACACCAGATGGTTTGCAAGAAGGAATTTTATTATCGAAAACGGCAGTAATGGCGCATATCCTTCAAAAATTTCAATTAAATGCTAAGCAAACAATTATGGTTGGAGATACGCCTCCAGATATATTAGCGGCAAAGGAAAATCAAGTTGCAGGTATTGCCTTTTTGGGAGGATATGGAAAGCAAGAAGACTTAGAGCGCTCTGGGGCAAGATTTTGCATAAAGTATTTTAAAGAATTATTAGAATTATTATCATAAAATTTTTTAGTCATGAACAACAAAGATATTTTTGAAGAGCTATTTGTTTTGGAGTTGGCCAATAACCATTGGGGACGAATAGATAGAGGGGTGAAAATTATAGAAGATTTTTCTAAAATTGTGAGGTTTAATAATGTGCGTGCGGCTATTAAATTGCAATTTAGAGATGTGGATAACTTTATTCATAAAGATTTTAAAGAGCGCACCGATATTCGTTATATCAAAAAAACCATAGATACTAAAATGTCGCGAAGTGACTATGCCTTTTTGGTGGATACGGTAAGGAAAAATGGCTGTATAACTATGTCTACTCCTTTTGACGAGGCTTCGGTAGACCTGTGTGCTGATTTAGGCATACAGTTTATTAAAATTGCCAGTTCGGATATTAATGATTGGCCTCTGATTGAAAAAATTGCCAAAACTCGCAAGCCGGTTATCGTTTCTACGGGGGGCTCTTCCTTAAAAGATTTGGACGATTTGGTTACTTTTTTTGCTAATAGAAATATAGCTTTGGCTATCAATCATTGTGTAGCCATGTATCCATCGGAAGATTCCGATTTAGAGCTTAATCAAATAGATTTCTTAAAAAATCGTTATCCTAACAATACGATAGGCTTCTCTACTCATGAGTATCACACATGGAACGAATCTCTGATGATGGCTTATGCTAAAGGGGCGAGAACCTTTGAAAGGCATATTGATATTAATTCGGATGGAATAAAAGTTTCTCCCTATTGTACCTTGCCAGAGCAGGCGGATGAATGGTTTAAGGCCTTTGAAAAAGCTAAGGAAATGTGTGGGCATAGTGGAACAACGAAAAGGGTTCCCCCTGAAAAGGAAATTCGTTATTTAGATGCTTTGGTTAGAGGTGTTTATGCAAAAAGAGATTTGCCGGAAGGCTATATTATTAAGCATGAAAAAATAGACGAGGATGTGTATTTGGCAGTTCCTTTGCAAAAAGGTCAGATTTCTTGTCGGGAGTTAATGTCGGGAGAGGTTTTATTAAAGCCTATTGCCAAAGATGCTCCGGTATTAATTGATGATTTGGATTCTCCTTATGCTAATAGCGATAGATTAAAGAAATTGATTTACGATAGAGGAATGTAAGGAAGAAGATACAAAACCGGCGGTTTTTATGATATTCTCTAAGCAATTTTTTCCTTTACAGATAGCTTAATGAAATAGTTTTAATATTCAAAACTTATGCAAGTTAAAGTAAGTGATTTTATTTTCGATCATCTTCATAAATGCTATGATGTAGATAAAATTTTTATGATTTCCGGAGGCGGTGCTATGCACTTAAACGATTCTGTTGGAAAAAATAAAAACATTCAATATTTATGTAATCACCATGAGCAGGCTTCTTCTATTGGTGCGGAGGCCTTTGCGCGCATTTCGGGAAAAACGGCAGTAGTGGTAGTTACTACAGGTCCAGGGGGAAGCAATACACTTACGGGTTTGATTGGCCAGTGGTTGGATTCGGTTCCAGTTATTTATATATCTGGGCAAGTTAAATACGAAACGTGTATATCCTCTTGTTCTTCTTTAGCTTTACGGCAATTGGGGGATCAAGAAATTAATATAGTGGATATAGTAAAGCCGGTAACCAAATATGCGGTTATGGTGGTGGATCCTAACATGGTGAAATACGAGTTGGATAAGGCTATGGATATGGCCAATAGTGGGCGAAAGGGGCCGGTGTGGCTGGATATACCTTTAAATGTACAGGGAAGTATTATTGAAACCGATCGTTTAAAAGAGTATAAAAGGGAAGAAATAACCTTATTCGATAAGAAAAAAGTACAACTACAGATTCAAGAATTAGTAAGTTATTTAAAAAAAGCACAACGGCCTGTTATCCTTGCTGGTAATGGTATTCGTAGCGCAAAGGCTTGTTCTGCTTTTGAAGAGTTATTGTCTATTCTTTCCGTGCCAGTGGTGAGTTCTTTTTTGGCTTGTGATCTTTTGTCTACAAATCATCCTTTGTATGCGGGTCGTGTAGGAACTATCGGCAATAGACCTGGTAATTTTGCGGTTCAAAATTCCGATTTATTGTTGTGTATAGGAACAAGAAATAATATACGTCAAATTAGTTATAATTATAAGGCCTTTGCGAGAGAAGCTAGAAAAGTAGTAGTAGATATAGACGAAAAAGAATTAAAAAAGCCTACTTTAAAAATAGAACTTCCTATTTGTTCGGATGCTTTATATTTTATAGAAGAGCTTATGGGGCAGTTGAAAAAAGAGCAGATGCCTTCTTTTCAAAAATGGGTGAATTGGAATAGAGAACGTTTAGAAAAATATTCGGCTTATATGCCGGAGTATGCTTTGGAAACTGGGAAAGGGGTGCATCCTTATCATTTAGTGAAAGAATTATCGGCTTTGGCTACAGAAAAGGATATTATTGTTACTGGCAATGCTACCCCAAGTATTGTTTATTTCCAGTTAGCAGAAGTGAAAAAAGGGCAAAGAATTCTTTGGAATTCCGGTTGTGCTTCTATGGGTTATGACTTGCCGGCTGCTTTAGGTGCTGCTTTTGCAGTAAAAGATTATTCCGATTCGTTTGGGCGAAATATTATCTGTTTGGCTGGAGATGGAAGTTTGCAAATGAATATACAAGAGTTGCAAACGCTTAAAACACACGGCTATCCTGTTAAACTTTTTATTTTTGATAATAAGGGATATATTTCTATTATTCAAACACAAACTAATTTTTTTGACGGGCGCTTAACGGCTTGCAATGAAAATAGTGGGGTGGGCTTCCCTGATTTTGCTAAAGTGGCAGAGGCTTATGGTTTGGACACGGTGGTTATAGAAAATCATATCCATTTGAAAGAACAGTTGCGAAAGGTTTTAGAAAGGAAAGGACCCGTAGTTTGTCATGTGAAACTACAGTCGGATTATAAATTTTTACCTAAAACGGCTTCGGTACAAAAAGCGGATGGAAGTATGTTCTCCAGGCCATTAGAAGATATGTTTCCTTTCTTGAATAGGGAGGAGTTCGAAAAAAATATGATTATTAAACCTTTGAAAGAAGATTAAACGAATTTATCGCATTAAACGAATTTATCGCTTATGATTTTGCAAGGGTTTTGGATTCAAAATAAAATACAATGGAAGATAAACTAGAGGGGCGAAAAAAAATATCCATTTTAGCTGCTTGTTACAACGAAGAAGAGAATGTAATTGTTTTATGTGAAAGAATACGAAATGTTTTTTCGCAATTACCTTCCTACGATTGGGAATTGGTATTTATTGATAATGCTTCTGTGGATGCAACGGTAGATTGTATTAAAAAAGAAATTCAAAAAGATAAGCATATTCGGCTCATTATTAATGCACGTAATTTCGGGGTAATACGTTCGGGTTTTTATGGTTTGACGCAGTGTTATGGGGATGCTGTCGTTCCCATGGCTTCCGATTTACAAGATCCTCCCGAAATTATTTTGGAATTTGTAAAAAAATGGGAAGAGGGCTATAAAATAGTGGTTGGGGTAAAAAACAAAAGCAGGGAAAGTCCCTTCATGTTTGTAGTGCGTAAGTTCTTTTACAACTTAATGAGTAAAATGTCGGATTCGGAGCAAATTAAAAATTTTACTGGCTTTGGTCTTTACGATAAAAAATTCATGGATATACTTCGTAATATAGAGGATCCTTATCCTTATTTTAGGGGATTAGTGGCCGAATTGGGTTTTGAAAGGGCGGAGGTAGAATTCGTACAACCTCAAAGGGAAAGAGGAAAATCGTCTTATAACTTTTATAGACTTTATGATACGGCTATGTTGGGTTTTGTAAATCATTCCAAAATTCCATTGAGATTGGCAAGCTTCATAGGCTTTATTACGGCGGTATTAAGTTTGGTTGCTGCAGTAGTTTATTTTATATATAAATTAATTTATTGGGATACTTTTTCTGCAGGAACGGCCCCTTTGGTAATTGGTTTATTTTTCTTCTCGGCAGTGCAACTTTTTTTCATTGGCATTATTGGAGAATATGTTGGAGCTATTCATACCCAAGTTCGTAAAAGGCCTTTAGTGGTGGAAAAGGAGAGAGTGAATTTCTAAAAACAACATTACATTTTTATATTTGGCCTAAAGAGTTTTAAAAATTAAAGTTTAAATGGTGTTGCTTAAAAAAAAGCTGCTTCGGAATTTCCGAAGCAGCTTTTTTTGTTTTGGTAGTACGTATGCTTATGGTTTTGGACTCATGCGGGACTATGTAGAACCATGCGAAACCTATAAGCATACATTAGAAAACTTTTATTGTTTATTAAATTTAGCAGTATAAACACCCTTAGAGGTATAAGCTCTAATAAGATATAGACCAGTAGACAAGAAAGCAGTGTTTATTTCATAGGCCTCTGTGGCGGAGGTGGAAAGAGAAAGTCCGCTTTTTTCGTACAGAATTTGTCCTTGTAAGTTGCAAATTTCTATGCGTTTTATTTGGTCTAATTCCGAAGCAATGTAAAGATTGGAAATCGATGGATTAGGATGTATTTTTAGCCTTTTTTCTACAGAAGATAGGGTTTCATTAGGGGTGGTAGATAAAAACGTTGCTAATAGCGTATAATCCTTGTCTAAAGTTAAGGTATAAGCACTGTCTTTGGTTAAAAAGGTGCTATATTCTGTCCATTTACTGAAAACATAATTAGGATTGGGATGGGCTACAACGGTAACTTCACTGTTGATAGCAAATTTCCCTGCTCCTTCCACATAACCTGCTTCTTTGGGGGAAATCATGGCTTTTAAAGTTTGAAAGACGGGCATAGAAAAGGTAATTCCTGCTTTAAGAGAAATTTTTCCATTGGTGTAAACGGCAGCTACCCCATATTCATAAACGCCTTCAGACATAGAAGAATCGGTATAAGTGGTTGTTTTGTAGTGATCTGCTACTAATTTTCCGTTTCTGTAAACTTGATAGTAGTCTAAAGTAAGAGGAGCAGATAGAGGTGCTTCCCAACTAAAAATAATGTTTTGTTGAGGGTAGGCTATTTTGGGATTAGTAGGCATAGGAAGATGATTTTTGAGAAGTTGCAAGGCTGCCGCTGCATCTACAATTCCGGAATTGGCACGGATATTTTTATTGAGTTTGTCGGCTACTATGCTTTGGCTGGAAGCCATAAGTAATTCGCGCATAAACGCAGGGGAAATAGTAGAATCGTAAGAGAGTAAAAAACCGCATAAACCAGCTACAATAGGGGTCGCCATAGAAGTCCCATACATACCATCGTAGTTTTGTCCGTTTAAAAAAGAAACTCCTTTTAAGCGATATGCTTGATTACTACAGAAAGTAGTGCTAAAAATAGAATTAAATGTGGGGTTACCATTGGACACTACAAAACCGCCGGGACAAGCAACATCTACCCAATCCCCATAATTAGAAAAAGCAGATAACTTCTTGTCGGAATCTACAGAGGATACACTAATAACATTGGGGAGATCGGCTGGATAGAAATTCGATTGGAATGAATTGTTACCAGAGGCAGCCACAATGATAATGCCAGCATCTATACAAGTTTTTATAATATTGGCTTCAGTTTGAGCTGGGGCGTTATACCCACCCCATGAAAGACTAATAACGTTAGCTCCATGCTCTGCTGCCCAAGCTACTCCCGCAAAACCATTTCTAACTTCTAAGCCGGAAGCATTGGGAGCAGGGCAAGAAACTCCCATAAGCGTAACCCCACTTCCCATAGAGGCAATTCCTATGCTGTTATTATTGATAGCACCAATGGCTCCTGCACAGTGGGTTCCATGCGACCAATTGTAATTTGGACAATTATTAATATCGTTGCAAAGCTGATCGGCATTTACCGAGATAGGAGGGGCCGAATTGCCTACCGCCTGTTTAGCCAAGTTGTATTGGTTGATAGAATCTATTTTTAAATCGGGATGAGCTCCCCAAATAGCATTATCTACCACAGCCACTTTAATATTGGCTTTTCCACTTTGTTCTTTCCAAGCCTCTTGTGCATGAAGCATGTCTAAATGCCAGCTTAGATTTACCCCATTAATGATTCCGTATAGAGGATCGTTAGGAAAAGTTCCTTCTTTACTCTCCATTTTTGTCGGTAGGGAAGCGATGTAGTATATAGGCCTTTTTTCAATATAATCTATATCTGGATTCTTAGATAGTTTTTCTATAAATTCATCTATTTTATAGATACTGTCTATGGTTATGGAAATAGTTTGTTCCAAGGCAGAGTTGTTAAACAAGGCCATAGATTCTACTTTTTCTTGTATTCCGTAGGTTGCAATAGAGGATTTTAGTGTTGGAATATGTTGAACCGACAAACGATCGGTGGATTTGGCTTTAAAGCCACTTTCGTTTTTGAATTTTATATATACTCCACCGTCTTCATAATTGGGAGATACGTTTTGACCAAAAGCCAGCGTATGGAGGAGAAAGCAGCTTCCGATGAGGAGCATGCTTACTGGAAATTTTTTTGATACTATTTTCATAAGTAAATAATTTTAACAAATAGGTCTTATGAAACTCATGTTTGTTCCATAAGTAAATATTTCTATTTTTTAATAATTTTTTGAGAAAAACGACCTTGTTCGCTTTGAATATTTAAAAGATAAACGCCAGCAAGGAGACTCTCTACAGGAATTTCTACAAGATTATCGCCTGTATTTAAATTCTGAAGATTGGTGTATAGGACACGTCCTTGTAAATCGAGAATACTAAAAGTAGCGGAAGTGGATTGGGAGATGTTTAGACGAGCGTAAACTTTGTTTTCTGCCGGATTAGGATATACTTTACAGGCTAAGGTGCTATTTTGTAAAGTTTCGTTTTTTACTGGGTAAGCATGAGAAAAGGTGGCTTGTATAACTTCTCTTGTTTGTTTATTTTGTATAAAAACCACACTGCTTATATTTTGTAAACTGGAAAATATTTTAGGACTATTGGAATTGAAGGTATAGGTGAATTTTTTAGAAAACTTATCTCCAACAGCAAGTGCCTTAAAGTTTACACCTTGTGGGCTTGTAATCATTTTCCGTGTTACATAATAAAAATCTGTTTCTCCATTAAACATAGGAGCTAAGTGATGAATGGAGTCTTCTACAAGACAGGTGTACAAAGTATATTCATTAGGTTTTGGAAGATAGCCTGTTACGGTAACATTAATATAAAAAATACTGTCTTCTCTGTTTAAAAAAGTGCTCAAACCAACTGGTACCGAAGTGTTTTTAAAAGCAGCAATGGTGTCCATAAAGAGTTGCTTTTCTTTGGCATAAGGGGTGCTTGCATCCATACGAACGCCACTTAAAAACAAACTGGGTGCAGAGTTTATTCCATAGAAAGCTGCCCGATCTTTGCTGTCGGGAGTTACACAAGGATCGCCTGGGACGGGTATTTCTACTTGGTATTTAGCTACTACAAAATTGCTGTATGCGCCAGGAGTATTTGCTTTTAAATCTACCATTATTTCATGTAAGACTTTGTTTTGTTGTTTGCAGCCGCTGCAGGTTCCACTGGAAAAAACTTCTAATAATAAGGTTTTACAAGGCAATTGATTGGCATTGGCTACATAAGTTTTGGCCATGGCGTAATTGGTGGTAGTATTGCCGCTTGCGTTGATGCTTTCAAACCAAAGTTTAATACTTAAGTTTCCACTTTGCTTGGGTAAAAAATCGCTTATACTAACATTTTCTTGACTCGCTGCAGCAATATTGCGGTTATTAAAAGTCTTTTTAATGACATTTCCTCCATTTACAGTATAACAAAGGGTATAGGAGGTAATAGGGCTGGTTCCTAAATTGCAAATGTTGACATTTAAAGGCAGGGTAACTTGTTTATCATCGCGTAGGATATGGCTTAGGGGTAAATAAAATCCGTTGCAAACGGCTTGGTTATTTCCACTTTCCGAAACGGCAATATCATCTACATAGAGCATATATTTGTCATTGGAATTTTCTATAAAGGCTAAATAAATTTTTTGATTTTTATAGGCGCTTAGATCTATGGTGTAGGTGGTCCAGGAATTTTTAGCTTCACGTACACTTTTAAGGGTGGAGGTAAAAGAAGCAGAGTCGGTTCCTGTAGTGGAAATTAAAACCTTAAAACCATCTTTGGCTTTGCTTTCTGCCGACATAACACGAAAAACAAGCACCGGTTTAGTGGCCGACTGAAGGTTAATTTCCGGAGTAATCATCCATCGATTGGCGGTAGCTGCCGTTTTAAAAAACGACAAACTGGCGGCATAGATTTCTCCGTTATCGTCTTGTTGTACTTTCCATGCTTTATCGAAATAAGATAAATTGGGAGAAGTGGAAACGGGAATATTAGCATCGTTATATAAGGTCCAGGAAGATGGGATATTTCCTATACCTTCCGTGTTTATAAGTACGGATTGAAAGTCTTCATAAAAATAACTTTGAGCGTGAATCCCCGTCCACGAGCACAAAATCAAAAATAATAAGGCGATTTTTTTGTTCATTTTTTGTAGTATTACGTGATTTTATTTACCAAATAAATTTTTTAATAAGAGGGTTAGTGAAAGAGGAATAAGCTTTTTTCGATTTTGTTGGGCTAATGGAAAGAATATATATTCCTCGTGCTTGATCGTATAGGTGAAAGGTGTTTCCATTTTGTACGCTTATTTTTTGTCCGTAAGCATTAAAAATAGTTACTTGTTGTATGTCAAAGGGGGCCTCTATACGAAAGCATCCAAGACAAGAGGGGTCTGCATAAACTTTTATATCAACGGCATGGCTAAGCTCTTCGTTGGTGCGTTTTTCCCCTACGTGAACCACCGCTATATCGGTTATTTTATAGGTAAAGCGACGGCCGGTTCGAGGAGCATAAAAAACAGTGCTAAGCATAACATTATAAGATCCCGTATCTCCGTATTTTACACTTGTTGCCGTATCGGTCGATTTATAAGGCGTTCCACCGGGAAAAGTCCAAAAACAGCTATCTGCCAAGGAGGTTAAATTAAAACGAACGTATCGATTAACCCCAATATAAGGATTGTCTATGTGGTAGGTAGGATAGAGAGGAAGTACATCCACGGCATGTTCTCTATAATAAGTTCTGCTTTGTCCATTGGAAACCGTGCTTAGTGTAACTTTATAACTACCTGCTTTTTTGTAGGTAATGATAGGATTTTTTTGTGTGGAAGTAGAGGGGGTTCCCCCTTCAAATACCCATTGATAGCTATTAGCTTCCCCTAAGGTGTTGTCAAAAAAGCAAGCAGAATCTCCTACTGGAATTTCTAAATCCCAATTTTGAAAATCGGTAAAACCAGCTTGACTTCCTTTGGGCAATATGGTAAAATCACCACTGTGAAAGCTAAGCATATCGGTTTGTAAGACCTTACGAGAAATAATGGGCGTAATTTCTCCATAGGAGGTATCTTGTCCAACTATGCTGCTGTCTTGTATAAAAGCAACGATATGGCTATTTTTTATTAGAAATCTTTGGCTATAGGGTAGAGTGAAATTATAACTTAACTCTTGTTGGTTATTGGAGGAAAAATCAAGTAAACTTCCTTCTCCATTATTGGGATACATTTTGCGTGTTACATGCTTGAGCTCGGTTTGGTCGTACCAAATTTTAGGAATACTATCTTGGGTTAGGGCAACATATAAACGAATGTTTTTTCCCGGATGTTGTGCTACTCTTTCTATGGTAACCTTTACCTGAAAGCTATCTTTTTCTTGGTCGTTTAAACGGAAATGCTGTACTTTTAAAGAAAGAGTATAGGGCGTTTTCTCTTTTATGGCGGCGAGGTAATCGGCTTTGTAGTGGTTGGTTCCTTCGCTTTTGGACCCATTGACAAACATGCTCGGAATACTGCGCACAGTACCATAATAATGGCTGCGATTCCAGCCTGATAAATTATATAGATATTGATAGTAGCCCATTTCTGCTATTTGGTAGGCTATAGGAGCAATTTGGCATCCCTCTTTTAAGAGAGCATCCAAGGCCTTAGTGGCAGCGGGACAATTATTACACCAAGAGCCGGTGAATTCTTCTAAGAGTATGTATTTATAGGGGACCCCTTCGGTAGGAAGTTGGGCTTGCGTATTGTGAAAAGAAAATAATAAAATACATCCCCATAAGAGGGTGGTATAGGTGGTTCTAATTTTTAGAATCATAGCAAATAAAAATAGGGTTTAACCTGCAAAGATACAAAATAAAGCACAAAAAAGGAAGTCGTAAAGGAAGCAATAGCGTGCTTTTAGGTGGTTCAAAAAGGGTGGTGTTCGATATAAAAAAAGGGGCATTCTTTTAAAGAATGCCCCTTTTTAGTTTAATTGGCTTATTCTAAATAGTTTAAAACTATTTAACTACTAAGCGTTTAGTGGTATAGCTTCCGTCTTCTAATAGGAATTGTAGGAAATAAACTCCCGATTTCAAAGAAGGAATGGCTATAACATTTTCGTTTTTATTTCTTTGTAGGAGAACTCTTCCAGAAAGGTCAACCACACTTACTTGTTGGTAGTTTCCACTAATATTTATTTTATCGGTAGCGGGGTTAGGATAAATATTAATATTAACCTTAGATTGGAGTTCTTCATTAGCAATACCGCTACAATTAAAAATTACACTTTCCCCACGAAGGTCTTGGGTTTGGTCTTTGTAAATGGCCCCTACACTATATTCGTATTCTGCTGGGGCTAAACCTTTGTCGATAAAAGATGGAGAAGAAATAGCAGCCGTATTTATTTTTTGGTTATTTCTATAAACATTAAAACCAGTTAGGGTGTACGCAGGGCTGGTAGATTTTGTTGGTTGTAATTCTTTAGAGGTAGGGGTTAAATTAATTTTCTTTAAAGACATTACCTTGGAAGCAAGGAATTCGGGGTCATTTCTCCAGTCTTTACCAGAGGCTTGAGCCGCCTCTAAATCTCTTTTTCTTACAACTAATCCGGCAATACACCAGTTGGCATTTACAGATCCAGTACCAGTCCAATTTTTACCACCATCTACCGATAAAAGATCACCGTAGTTAGCAACGGCAGGACCTTCATCGATGGCAGCAGGGATTTGGGTTTTAGGATTGTAAGTAATGGCATAACCAAGGGCTACTTCTAAGGGTTGGTTCATGGAAAAATACTTATCGTAGAATATTTTTTCCCATTGTCCGCTTCTTACTCTTCCTCCGTCTTTCATGTAAACTTGTTTATCGTTTAAATAAACAAAGGCATTAAAAGAATTCACTTCCGAAGCAATTACATATTCCATACCTACTAAGTAGAGATCTTTGTATAGGCCTAAATTGGTGGTATCCCATCCAATGGCGCAGTACATTTCTTCGTAGTCGGCAGCCACCACGGCATTAGCAAAGAGACCACTACCATAACGAATGGCTAAAGGTTCTTCAAAATAGGGCAATTCCCAGTTAAGAGTAGCATCGGTTTTGCTATCCACGGTTTTTCCAGATATGGTTAAAGCGGCGGGAGGCATCATTTTTCCTTCGTGTGTAATTTTAATTTTTACCGAATCGGAAGCTATACAAGAATTGTCGTAGAAAGCTTCTACTCTATAGGTGTAGTCGCCCTTAGGTACATTGTTTACGGTGTAGGTTAGGGCAGGTAAATTTTCTTGGATAAGTTTTTCGTTTTGATAGATATTGAATCCAACTAATTTGGCATTTGGATCCGGAGTGTAATCCCAGTTTAATACCGCACAAT
>JAVVTR010000014.1:0-55511 GCA_036653535.1 Bacteroidales bacterium
TCAATCCCTTGCTAAAAACGCCAACTATTTTTCTACTGTTTTGAAATCTCATTTTTTACTCATTGTACACTTTACACACCGTAAAATTAGTGTTTTTTCTGATTTTACGTAAATATTTTGTTAGAAATAGATATGGCGGATTCATTTAATGGCAAAATTCTGCTTTGTAATCTCATTTGTCTATATCCTTCTATGCCACTTGTATCCGAATCAGTGCCACAAGTACGCAGTTAAATTTCAGATATAAGATACTATAATTCTTTAACTTATCGTTTATCAACGCATCACCGTTGATGCAACTAAAATCAAAGAGTTTGTGAACGAAAAGATTAAAGACCATGATGTACTATTGGTCAAAGAACCCAGCGACGAAAAAGGGAAAGCCGTTGCCGAAATCGACGAGGATAAGAAGGCCCTTTTAGAAACGGGGAATTTCGGTAAACTTATCGACCTTAAAATCCTCGGCAAAGAGGATGTGCGTGCATTTGTCCGCATCAACAGCTAAGCAACGACCTTGTAACACTTAATGCACAGAAAATCCGCATCCATGATGAGGTTAAAGGCGTGAAAATCACCGACGAGCAGAAAAAGAGCTTACAGAGGGTAAAGGTGGTCTATATGAAGGGGATGAAAGATCAAAAGGAGAACTGTTCAACGCATACGTCAAACCTGACTTCAAAGAGGGACGTTTCCGTTTTCTTACCCCTACGCAATACGAAAAGCAGCAGCTTACACCCAACAACGCATAGCAGACACAGGTGGCGGTCAATTCCGAGGGTAAGACCAACAAGGCGACCAAAAACGGGAACGAACCACTATCGCCAACTATCTCAAAGAAGATTTACGTGAAATATGGAACCAACTCAATAAATCAGAGGCCGAAAAAGTACTGGATGAATGGGTACAGCAGGCGATGGACTCGAAAATACATAATTAAAGGTTATGGCTAACACGATGAAAGCATACAAACCATTCATTCTTGCATGGTATGATTACTCAATCTCGAATGGACCAACTGAAGGAACTAACAATAAAATCAAGATGCTGAAAAGTCAAGCGTATGAATATAGAAACGATGAATTCTTTACCCTTAAACTATATGCACTACACGACAAGCGTCCACGCATTTAACGGACGAGCCTCTTTCCGTCCTGTTTCCTGCATTTCCTCGTAACCAACCATAGGTTACAAATAGGGAACGCCGCTCCGGTTTCAGTTGGCTTTTCGATGACTTTACTTGGCTTCCACCAATTTTCAACTTCTCCCAAAACTGCCTGTTTATCAATTCTATTACGTCGCTTTTTCCAATCTCGTTTATTTATATTATCTTTGTAAGTTAAAAATATAAATGAATTATGTCGTCCTTGTTGCCACCTTTATTTCAGGTTAAGAAACCCAAACGCTTTGAATACAAACCTCGTTATTACGATCAGGAAAAAGAACGTATAGAAAAGCTAAAACAAAAATACGCCCAAACGGAAGATAATGAAGAGGATTTGGCTACTATCAAAGCCCGATTGAGCGAAGATTTGCGAAGCCAACGGCCTAACCGTAAAACAAGCGGCCTTCTTTCGAGCACCAAACTCTTGATATATTTAGCCCTTATCGCTCTTCTTTTATTTTTGGTTTTGAAATGAGAAGTATCATAAAACTACTTCCGGAATTTGTTGCAAACCAAATTGCGGCTGGAGAGGTTGTAAACCGCCCATCTTCTGCCGTAAAGGAGTTACTAGAAAACGCTATTGATGCCAAAGCCACCGTAATAGAACTACACATCCAAGATGCAGGTCGCACATTAATACAAATTACAGATAACGGCTGCGGAATGAGTAGCCAAGATGCTGAACTCTGTTTCTTAAGGCATGCCACTTCAAAAATTTCTAAAGCAGAGGATCTATTTACCATTCGCACCTTAGGTTTCCGTGGAGAGGCTTTAGCCTCTATTGCCGCAGTAGCACAAGTAGAATTAAAAACAAAAAATGCCGAAAGCGAAACTGGCACACAAATAGAAATAGAAGGTGAAGCGATTAAAGCAAACCAAGCATGTAGTTGTGCTCAAGGTTCCAATATACGTGTAAAAAATCTCTATTTTAACACCCCTGCACGAAGACAATTTTTAAAAAGTGACGAAGTGGAATTTCGATACATAGAAGAAGAATTCTACAAAATAGCCTTGGCTCACCCTAAAATTGCTTTCACTTTTTACAAAGACGATAAATGTATTAACCGTTTGGAATCTACCGTATATAATCAAAGGATTATTCAACTTATGGGAAATGCATTCCAATCGCGCTTAGTAAAAGTAAGTGAAAATTTAGCTAACATTAAAATAAATGGCTATATCTGCACACCCGACTATACAACCAAAACAAGAAGCAAACAATACCTATTTATAAATCAACGATATATAAGGCACATTGGGTTAAACCATGCCATAGAAAAAGCGTATAAAGAATTAGTTCCCGAAAAAAATTATCCAGCCTATTTCCTTTATTTAGAAATGGATCCTAAAAATTTAGATGTAAATATTCACCCTACTAAAACAGAGGTGAGATTTAACGATGAAAAAATGATCTATGGCATATTATTCTCCGTTATCAAACATGCTATCGGCTTAAATCAAATTGCACCAACCATAGATTTTGACACCACTAACAAATTTAATATTACCCCACCTCCTCCCAATTACAATCCTCAGGCACCATCCCTAAACTTAAATCCAAACTACAATCCCTTTCATTCCAACCAAGAAAATAAAAACTCGTTTTTCAAGGACAGCTCAAACGAATACAAACAGACTTATCTCCAACAATTTCAACACTTACACCAAGAATACGAAGATATTTCCTCTCCATCCTCTGCTTTCGTCCATACCAATACCATTCCCTCTCAAATAAGCATGGATACTATGGGCCAATCCTTGGAGCAATCCTTTCTCCAGCATAAGCCCAATTTGAAAAAGGAGTTTACCAATATTCCTTCTAATCTTCAAGCAGAGACATTCAAAAATGCAGAAAAATCGGAAAAAGCCGAAGAGCAAGACTTTCTAAATAAAGAACAAAACAAGTTTTTTCAATTTCAAAATGCCTATATTATTACCTCCATTAAATCCGGGATTTTAATTATAGACCAACAAGCAGCTTCTGAACGAATTATTTTTGAATCCTATCAACAAAAAAAAGACAAGGGAAACATACCCTCTCAGCGTACCCTTTTCCCACAAGTCGTAGAATTTTCATCGGCCAATACGGAAATGATTCGCGATTTACAAAAGGAATTGGAGTTTTTAGGTTGGGAAATGGAATGGGTAGGAGGACATTCTTTTATCGTAAATGCCATGCCAGCAGACGCCCATGAATGCGAAGCACAAAGTATGTTGGAAGAGATGTTGGACATATATACACAAAATATTATGCGCGCTAAAACCGGAAAGAAAGATAATATATCGGCAGCTATGGCTAAGCAATTAGCCATAAAAAAAGGCACCTATTTACAAACAGAAGAAATTATTTCTTTAATAGATCGCCTTTTTTCCTGCCCTTGCCCCAATTTATCTCCTTCTGGCAAAAAAACATTTTGGATTCTTCCACTCGATAATATAGTAAAAAGCTTTCAAAACTAAAATTATACACCAAGATTATGTACAGCAATCAAGGAAATTATCAAATAAGCAAATTTAGTTTTTTGCCTCCAGTGGTAAAGAATTTGCTTATTCTCAACGTTCTATTTTTCTTAGCAGATTTCACTCTAGCTCAAAGAGGAATAGAGCTATCCCGTTGGCTGGGCTTACACTATATTTTTGCCGACCATTTCTATCCCTTTCAGTTTATTACCTACATGTTTATGCACGGAAGTTGGTCTCATCTTTTTTTTAATATGTTTGCCCTGTGGATGTTTGGTTATGCCTTGGAAAACTATTGGGGGAGCAAACGTTTTTTGGCCTATTATTTAATTACAGGTATAGGCGCAGGATTGATACAAAATTTGGTAGTAGGAATAGACTTACATATTATGGCTCAAAGTTATATCCCTTCCCAAATTTCCATTTACATGAATCAAATTGTCACTGTGGGCGCCTCCGGAGCTATCTTTGGTATTCTATTAGCTTTTGGAATGAGTTTTCCTAATACGCCTATTTTTATTTATTTTCTTTTCCCTATCAAAGCAAAATGGTTTGTTCTTATATACGGCGTTTTAGAATTAGTAGCTGGTATAGGGGGAACCGCCGATGGGGTAGCTCATTTTGCCCATTTAGGAGGAATGATTTTTGGCTTTTTCCTCATTTTATATTGGAGAAAACACGGACGAAAAGGATACTAAACAAGCAGTACCTAAGAAATATATTATTTCAATAAAGTAAATATACAAAATAAAACCTATGATAACGAACAATTTCGCCTGCCGGCACATTGGTCCCAACCAAGAGCAAACCACCAAAATGCTTAAAACTATTGGGGTTTCTAACATGGATGAATTAATAGATAAAACCGTCCCAGAGTCTATTCGGCTAAAAAAGCCCTTGGATCTACCTATTGGACTAAACGAATACGAATACCTAAATCACTTAAAAACCTTAGCTAGCAAAAATAAAATTTATCGCTCCTACATAGGGCAAGGCTATTACAATTGTATTACCCCTACGGTAATTACCAGAAATATTTTAGAAAATCCAGGTTGGTACACTTCCTACACTCCCTATCAGGCAGAAATTTCCCAGGGTCGTTTGGAAGCCCTACTCAACTACCAAACCGTTATTGTGGATATGACCGGTCTGCCTTTAACTAATGCCTCTCTATTAGACGAAGCCACTGCAGCAGCAGAAGCCATGATTATGTTTTATAATGCACGAAGTCGCGAAAAAGTAAAATCCAATGCCAACCTTTTTTTCGTAGATGAAAGTCTTTTCCCTCAAACTATAGACGTTATTAAAACTAGAGCCCATCTTTTAGGATTTCGTTTAGTCTTTGGAAATTACGCCAACTTTTCTTTTACTCCCGATATATTTGGAGCCATAGTACAACAAATAGATCGCCATGGACAAATTCACGATTACCAAAATTTCATAGAAAAAGCGCATGCTAATGGTAGTTTTGTAGCAGTAGCTACCGATTTAATGGCCTTAGCCTTGATAAAAGAACCAGGAGCCTGGAATGCGGATTGTGTTTTGGGAAGCAATCAAAGATTTGGGCTTCCTATGGGATTTGGTGGACCTTCTGCTGGTTTTTTCGCCTGCAAAGAAGATTTTAAACGTCAAATTCCCGGCCGTATTATAGGCATTACCGTAGATATGCAATCCAATCGAGCACTTCGATTAGCCCTTCAAACTAGAGAACAACATATTAAACGCGATAAAGCCACTTCTAATATTTGTACTGCTCAAGCCTTAATGGCCATTATGTCGGGTATGTACGCCGTGTACCATGGAAAGAACGGTATCCATGCTATTGCTGAAGATATACACCATTTAACCACAATCTTAGCAAAGAAAGTCGAAGAATACAGTTATAAGCAATTAAATACCGCCTATTTCGACACCCTTTATTTGGAAGTAAAAGACGTGGAAATTATCCGCAGTGCCGCCTTAAAAAAGGAAATAAATTTCCATTATCCCGATACAGAACATATCCATATTAGTATTGACGAAACAACTTCTATACAAGATATCAACGATATTCTAAGTGTTTTAGCTCAGGCAGCAGGAAAAAATCACACACCTATAGTAGAAAAAGAAAAAAAATCTTGTAGTTGCTCTACGCAAAATTCCAATATAGACCCCACTTTACCCGAAAATTTAAGACGGACAACTTCCTATTTGGAAGCCTCTGTTTTTAACACCTACCATTCCGAAACGGAAATGATGCGCTATATAAAAATGTTGGAAATTAAGGATCTTTCCTTAAATCGTGCTATGATTCCCTTAGGTTCTTGTACCATGAAATTAAATGCAGCAGCCGAAATGATGTGCTTAAGCATGCCCGAATTTGCTTGCATTCATCCCTTTGTACCAGCTCAACAAGCCGCTGGTTACCACGAACTTATAAACAATCTCGAAAAAGCACTTTGCGAAATTACTGGATTCTACAAAATGAGTTTTCAGCCCAATTCCGGAGCCGCCGGAGAATATACTGGCTTATCGGTTATTCGTGCCTATCAAGAAGCCCAAGGCGACAGCAAACGTCACATTTGTCTTATTCCCGCTTCTGCACACGGAACCAATCCTGCTTCTGCAGCCATGGCGGGACTAAAAGTAGTGGTAATTAATTCTACCGAAGAAGGCGAAATTGATGTAAACGATCTAAAAGCCAAAGTAGAACAATATCACGATGAAATTGCTTGTTTAATGGTTACCTACCCCTCTACTCACGGCGTTTTTGAAGAAACCATCTTGGAAATTATTAAAATTGTGCATAGCTGTGGAGCTCAAGTTTATATGGACGGGGCCAATATGAATGCGCAAGTAGGATTAACCTCTCCTGGATATATGGGAGCAGATGTATGCCACTTGAATTTACACAAAACCTTTGCTATGCCTCACGGTGGCGGTGGTCCTGGCGTTGGCCCTATTGGAGTGGCCAAACACCTTGCCCCATTCTTACCTGGACACAGTGTTATAAAAGTTTCAGAAAATCCTAAAGGCGCTGTTTCTGCATCCCCTTACGGCAGCGCTTTTATTTTACCCATTACCTACGGTTACATTACCATGCTTGGTGCAGACGGTCTAAAAGAGGCTACAGAATGGGCCATCCTAAATGCCAATTATTTAAAAGCCCGTTTAAAAGAGGCTTACAAAATTTTCTATGTCGGCAAACAAGGTATGTGTGCCCATGAAATGATTTTAGACTGCAACGCCTTTAGCATGAGTGCTAACATCCAAGTAGGAGACATTGCCAAACGTCTTATGGATTATGGATTTCATGCACCAACAGTGGCATTTCCTGTTCACGGCACTTTAATGATTGAACCTACAGAAAGCGAACCTTTGGCAGAACTCGACCGTTTAGTAGATGCTTTCTTCTCTATTCGCAAAGAAATTGCAGATATAGAAAGTGGTAAAGCCGACAAAGAAAACAATTTATTGAAAAACGCTCCTCATACAATGGCGGTGGTTTGTAACGATGAATGGCATTTCCCATACACCAGGAAAGAAGCCGCTTTTCCTCTACCTCATCCCGATAAATATTGGCCCTCTTGCGGAAAAGTAGACGATGCTTTTGGAGACCGTAATTTGTGCTGTTCCATTGTAGAAGCATAATAGATTATTTCATACACTACAAAGGGAAAGCCCTTGAAAAACCTTATATTGGGAGGTTTTTCAAGGGCTTTCCCTTTTCTAACAAAAAAAGTATATAAAATTATTTTACAATCATTATTTTTTGTATCAGGCGCTCGTCCTCTGTTTCAAACACGCAAAAATAGAGCGATTTTGAAAGTTTAGGACTTGCAAAACGCAAAGAGGTATTTCCAAGTGGCACACAAATATTTGATGATAGAACAGCAACTTTATTTCCTTTAATATCCATTAAATAAATAGATCCTTTCCAAGAACGAGACAAGTTAAAAAGAAGTTCTATCTCTCCACTTTCATTTACGAAAGCCCTGAATTTATTGGTTTCTACTCCTTGATTTAGCCAACATTTATCTTTCTCCTTGGTCAAAGCACGAGGAGTACCTAAAGGAAAAGTAATATTATCAACCCATGCACAGTCTTTGTATTTGTCATCAGAATCATCTTTTACATACGTCCAACGGAAGGTATTATATCCTTTCTTCACAGGGAAAACTGCTCTATTCCACGGAATCAAACCCGCATAAGCGCACATTAATTCATCATTGATATAAAATTGAAAGAAATCTCCATAAGTATCCCTCCGCTCGGAAGATACTTTGTAATAAAAAGAAATACTATCATTGACCAAACTATTAGAATGAATAATCAAATGACTACTGTCGTTGCGTTTTATAGAGGCCGATTTGGCACAATAATCTCCTGCAAAACTTGCTATATCTTTCACAACCGACCAGGTAGAAGCCAAAGTGTCCCATTCCATACGAGAGAAGGATCCATTTTCAAAATCTTCCATTACCAAAGAAATGCTTTCCTTGCAACTAAACACTTCCCTTCTTTCTAAACTATGAGCCGTAAAATCTAAGATATATAAACTATATTTGGGAGCTTGATCCGTAGCACTTAAGATAAAGTCTATGTTTTTTGTTTGTCCAACCGCTAAGTCTCCTATAAAAAAATCCTCTTGAGATGGATGTATATAGGTTTGCGGCGAACTTATTTTAAGTTTAGCATTCCGTAAAGGAGCGCTTCCTATATTTCGAAATAATAGATGTGCTTTCACCGTTTCATTGGCGTCTAATTTCCCATTGGGTTTATTGGTGGTAGCATCTTCTATTTGAATTTTTACTACTTCCAATACGGATGCACTGGCTAAAAAAGCTAAATTTTGTTCCAAAGGGATTTGCCCTTGAGAGGATACACGCAATTTTAAACTCAGTGCTATGGAATCCTTAACATTAGGATGAACTTTAAATTTTAATTGATCTTTAAGCAGCACACTATCCCCTATATTTAAAGAGGCTAAGGCATTGGATTGTCCTACCACAATAGCAATATTACTATCGAGAGAAGTTAATTCTACTTTTAAATCCTTAGCCACAGACTGTCCTATATTTTGTAGTTCTACATCCACGGTATAAAGATCATTGTAGACAATTCTATTTTGATCTATTTTCCCTTTGTTTTTCACCTCTTTATTTATAATAAAAACGTAGGCATTCTCTGGCGAACTAATAGGAATTTTTTGTATATAGTCTCTTTTAAATGGAGCCCACACCCGCAGAGTAATCGCTTGTATGCTTTGTAATTCTAAAGGAAGCGTTATTGCCCCTGTACTATCTGCCACTCCATAGGCAAGCAATAAATCGCCTTGATGAATACAAACGCCGGCATAGGCCTCGGTTTGTATGCTTATTTGTTTTTCCCCCGGAAGAATTTCTTTGGGATGGTCTACTTTTAAGGAATCAGGATTACGAACTGGAATACGGTAAGAAGGATCTCCTAAAACATGATAAATTTCCCAATAATAATTTTCACTATTGGAAGCGGAGGCCATTACAGATAGATTTCCTTGGATTACCATTTCGGAAGCAGTTTGTATCCATTGTGAAACATCCTCGCCATGCGTATGAAAAAGTTTGTCGTACACCCCCAAACCGGTGTTTTGATAAGTAATATTTTCCATATTCACCGTATCGGGCTGCATAGTGCCATTCACTGCACCAACAGCCCAACAAAAATCTTCTATAAAACAGGTGCTATTACTTGCTCCAATATAAACTACAGCTCCTTTTTTGTTGGCACGCAACAGAGCTTCACCAAAACATTCAGGCTTATCAAATTTACAAGAAAGGCAACAATTACCTATCATCAAGGGATATTTATTCGAATTTTGAAATTGTGTTTTTATATCCGATATAGTAATTAAAGGATTTGCCCATCTATCCCAATCACCATGGGCCGTATAACCAACTACACAGGCTCCTTTATTTATATCGGAAATAATTTCTTTAGATTGAGAAGAGGATTCAGGATAGCGATACGCATGCGTATAAATGCCTTGATCCGCATTAAAATAGTTACCACGTGCATAGTCTAATTGCTTATTCAAAAGACGAAAACCCCACGATTTATCGTAGCCTGCAATTAAAACGGTGGTATCCATAAATTGTGTAGAGGGTATATTCAATTGCTCCATTTGGAGCGTTTTTTCAATTTGTGGTAAGAGTTGCTCTACGGTAGAGGCGGAAAATCGACCATAATGTGCATCAGGTAAATAATCGCCTGTATACTCGGCATAATACAGGTCGGTAACATGATCTACGGTATAAATATTATCTTCACTTTTAGAAAGAGTACTGCTAAAAGAGGGAATTTGTTCTATATCTCCTACCAAAAGTATATACGATGGGGCCGCTTGATAGGCGGTGGGGTGATCGTAAAGTTTTTTAAGATAAGCCTTTATACTTTGGGTTGTTTTTCCCACTTGGGCATTGGAGGTATAAGCGGTAAGCACATCAAAGCCTTGTTGCTTTTTCCATGCAATAAAAGGTTGCAAGCCTTGAGCAAATAGGGTATCAGAAACAATAACATAACGTGGTATATGATTGGCGGGATACACATAATTAGCATCCCCTTTGCTAAGGTCTTTTTTATTTTGTGTATAGACACTTTCTGAAGAGAGATCGTTTATTTTTTGGCTTTCTAAGCCTTTGAATTCGGAAGAAGCATAGATTTGTTTACGCTTCATGGTATATGCTTCATCCGCATTTTTAAATTCAATGCTAAAGTTTAAAGTATGATAAATACGTAAACTTTTTTGAACAGGATTATACTGCACTGGAGCTATGGTAATACGGGCATAGGAGGTTCCGCGCATCTCTCCCAAATATTCTACCCTTACCAAGGGTGTATCGCTGTATTTATTCTTTTTATATATTTTTTCTTGACACTTAAAAACAGGAGCCGCTGTTGCGCTCTTACTTACAGAGGCTTGTACAGGCACAATATCTTGTGTATAGCCCAATTCTTTTAAGGATATCTTTTGGTATTCTTTCTCTTTAATTTTTATATGTATATCACTTCCATAAGGGATCTCTATTATTTCGGTTTTAATGGGAAGAGAGGGGGCCCCAATTTGTTTGCTTTGCATATAGCCCGAAATCTGAAGTTGAAGAAAATTTCTATTTGCTAACGAAATCGTATAAATTTTATTAACAGAGGCAATGGTGTTTTTAATTTGCAATTGCGTGAAGGAAATAGAATGTAGTTCTGTTTTAGTTTGTGAAGGTCCTTTTATCTCAATGGCTTGTGCCGAAACGGAAAAGGAAGGCCAAAGAAACAAAAATAAAAGAAGAATTAGTAGAACAATAGAGTTATTTTTCATAGTATATACATGCGTTTTTATTTTTCAAAGGAAATACTTTTTTTCGAGACATGGTCTTCTTTTCCGTACATTCCATATAATGTAATTGGAAATAAAGACCACGCCTCGTCCAAAAGTTAGAAATTCTTTGTTCTATTTTTTAATAAAACGTTTTACAGCCGTAGCTTCCTTAGTAATAATACGAATTACATAACTACCAGAACTTAAATCCGAAATAGCAATTTGTTCTATAGCATTGGAAACCATTTTTGTTTTAAGCAAACTTCCATACATATTATAAATTTCATAGGTGCCACTTTGAGTGAGACCTTCCAATATAATATAGTTTTGGGCAGGATTAGGATACACACTAAGACTTTTTGCAAACAAATCTTCCTCCGCATTTAAAGGGTTAAAACCTATTTCACTAATGGAGGATACTCCTGTTTCATAAAAGGCTTGTACTCCTGCTTTATGATTTTCGGGATTGCTGATATTTCTAAAAGTGTACTCTTTCGTCTGGGTTTGTGCCACTTCTTTACCATCCAAATAAACCTTGAATCCTTTAATTCCCGTTTCTCCTGTTTTTTCATTTCCTATAAACACCTCGTCTATCATAAGTAAATAAGAATTGAAAGAAACATTACGTATAGCCACATATTTAGCAAATCCAGGAATTTGATAGCTGTACTCTGCCCATTTTGTAGGAAGGGTCAATGCTTGCTCGCCCTGAATCCAAATAAAATCGGCGGAATCCTTGCTATTGGAAGAATAACCTACTTGTATTTTTTCCAATCCATTAGAAGAAGAAAACGATCTTGCCCAAAAACTAAAGGTAAATTCATTAGTATAGTTCAATTTTGGAGAAATAAACCAGTCGTCATTAGGCTTCTCTTCCGCTGCAGCAAAGGATGCTAAGTATTTTTTCCCTTTATAGGGCATTGCTTCTAAACTTTCCATTTTAGGGGTAGTTTGACTTGGATTAAAAATAATATAAGCCATAAGTTCGCCTTCATTTGGAAATTTAAACCCTTGAATGGAGTAAGTATGCGATTTATCATAGTCGGAATAATTCCAACCTATTTTACCACTAGAATTTAAAGTAAAATCGACGTGGCTTTCAAATCCTTCTTCTATATTTTTACTTTCATTCCAAACAAAGCTATAAGCCCCTTTTCCCCCTTCTTTAGGTGCTATTTCAAGATTATAAGGTGCCCTTCTATCTTGTTCTAAAACCACAGAAACCTTATATGCCGAATCGGTAGTAAGCATAATTCCTGAGGTGTCTTTGGAGACAAAACCCAATTTAGAAACCGTTAATGCGTATTTGCCTTTCCAAATCCCGCTAAGCTTCAGTTTACCATTAGCATCTAAATTTCCTGTATATACATATTCTCCGATGGTATCCATATTTACTAAACGTATTTGTGCATTTTCGATGGGATTATTACTGGTATTAGTACGCCCTTCCAAATAAAGAGTAGTAACCATGTCTTTATGTAATACCTCTGAGAACGCAGGTTCGGAAATCAATTCCGATGTGTAATTTGCTTTAACGGCATAACAATAGGATCCTTGAGGAAGATTAGCAAAACTATGGTCAATATAAGACTTTTCTGCAATATGATTAGCCGTAAGCAAAGTCCATTCGGTTGGTTTATCTTTTTGATTTTTGAGAAAACTATATACCGAATATTTGGCAGGGAAAGACTTAGCAAAGGGATTGCCTTTCGCCAAAACAGGAGCAACAACCGCTTCCTCTGCATTTAACGTAGAGGTCTCTATAGCAGAAGAGGCTTGCTTTTTCCCTTGTGCACTAAATATTTTTGTTCTATCGTAATTTTCCTTATTAGAAAATTCGGGTTTTAGTTGTGCTATTTTATCTTCTGTAAATACATTGGCACGAATCATAAAAACAAATGGATCTACATTTGCTATACTTTGTACCACACCCCAAGCATATCCATCCGAAAAATAATTTGATTGATTGTTAGCGTTGGGTCCAAAAGCATCCCCTCCTATGGTATTTCCAAAATCAGTTTCCCCCATGGGAGGAAAATGTACCATAGCATAGAATACTCCTTTGTAAGGGAAAAAGCCTAAAGGAACATTAATCCATTTTTCTTCGGGCATAAGAAAGGGTTTACTGGTGGCCACTTTTTTCCGTTTTGAATCAAAAATATCAACAGTGACATATCTATTTCCTAAATTTCCATCTTCTAACATAGGATGTGGAACCCCAAAAATATCTATACTTTCAATTAAACCCGAATCTTCCACTGAAAAGGCAGTACCAAACCAACCTTCAATCTCAGGTTTTACCCCTAAGGTAAAGGTAGCTTCTCCATTGTCGTAGGTCAAACGAGTAAAATTCATATCCGCAGGATCTTTCCAGGTCAATTGAACAGATTTACTTGCATTTTCATTAGCTGTTAAACAAAGTGGAGGATACGCAATTTGAACCATAGTCAAAGTGCCTATATTGGTATCATTGGCACCAAAAGCAAGTTTCCCTTTATAGGGGGTGAAACGATCTTTGGTAAGCAAAATTTCGTATTTTTGGTCTGTATATACTTTCTTTAAAGTAAACGTACCATTGGCTAAGGTTTGCGTAGTATAGTGATCGTAGCCTTGGAGTTCCACACAAGCATTGGCAATAGGATCTCCTGCATTATCTAAGACAGTACCCGTAATTATAGCTTTAGGTATTTCTTTTATAGAAACATCTTTCAGCGTTACTTTTCCATTTTGAAGAACAATTCCTGGAAGCTCTAAGGTAATATAACTATATTTGCTATATACCACCGTGTCGGTTCCTTCGTTTAAAGAAGGTAAACAATATTCGCCTTTGGCATTGCTCATCGCATAATAAGGGGTTCCTTTTACTTGAACCTTCACACTATCCATAGGAAGTTCTTTGGAGGTAATGCGCCCTTTAAGACTGGCTGCTTCTTTAACATCCATAGCAAATACAACACAAGGATAATAATTTGCATTGGTGGGCAAAGAGGTTTTTTCATCGAATGCAGTTTCCGAACTTCCATAAAACAACGAACGATACCGACTTTGGTTATCATAAATCACTTGGAAAGCTTCGGCAATAGTGTATTGATATTGGCTCATTGGATGTTCGGCTCTAATTACTAAATTGCCTCCTTTATAATCAAAGGTAGAATCTAACACTAAGGTTATTTCATTTTTTCCAAAAGGAAAATTCACAACGCCCTCATATACTTTTTTCATTTTTGCCACAGGCATCCAACCTGCTGAAAGATCGGTTTTAGGCGTTTCCATAATATGAATAATTACTTTTTCATTAGACACCTCATTACTAAAGCCACTAAAATAACGAATCGCAGTAATTTTACCTTTGGCTAAATTGATTTCTTTTTTAAGATAAATACTTTGACTTACGCTACTTTTATAAAAGAAATTTAAAGGTACAAACATAGTGGCTAAATCAACGGTACTTGTAATTTCAGAATGTACGGTGGTGGCAGTTTGTACCGCTACCATATACATTGGAGAAACATTATTATGCGTACTGTCGTCTCCAACCAAAGAAACAGAAACACCAAGCGGAGTTTGAGCCACTATGGTAGGGGTCCATGTAAAATCGATGTGCATAGTATCGCCCGGAGCCAAGCTTTCGCTTATGGTACGTGTACTTTGTGTAGCACCTGCAAAAAATTTGACTTCGAAATTACTTTGAGCCACTAAGCCTTCATTTTTAATAATAGTTTGATAAGTATAGGTTTCACCAATTTTAGGTAATTTTTCTCCTTGTACCGAAACACCCGCCAAATCTTTATCGGGCAATTGCACACAAGAAATATCAGCTTCCCAGCCTTTACCCACATTGAAATCTCCAGAAATAAAACCAAAAGTAAGAGCACCTGAAGTATTGGCCACACCCGCCCGTAAATTAGCAAGGATAGCAGGAATTTGTTGGCCTCCAAAAGGAGAGCCGGGAATAGGTTTTGATTCTATACTTGGACCATCGAATATATGTAATTCGTCGGTGCCCCCCACCAATAAACTAATATCCATTTTCTTGAAAGAAACTTGGATACGTTTGCCTGTTTCTGGATTTTCGGGAGCTATACTTAACACATAAACGGTATTTTCTTTATAATCGGTATTAGGACCTTCGGGACCATAAAATTTACCATCACAGGTCATCACTCTAGAAGTGCCCATATAAATATCCCCATTGGTATATAAATACATCTCTCCCGATTTTTGCATAGCCCCTACTCCATCTACCGTAGAGGGTGTGATTTCGTAAGAATAGCGTTTTTTAGAAGGAATAGTATTATCGGTAAAAGAGTTGGTAGTATGAGCCGTGGCCACGGTAATATTGCCGGGTTGACGAACAATTTTATAGGTCAAAGTAGAAGTATCTACCCATCCATTATTTTTACCATTTTTATCCATTTTCCATGCAAGGTATCCTCCATTTCCTTTAGGCGCCAAGGTAATAGCATGTACAGCGGCAGGTATATCTCTACCGGAATAGGTTTTTACTGAATTGGGATAGCCTTGTTTTTTACCATCCAAAGCAATGATTTTATATATATGTGAACCCGTTGGCACATTTTCGTCTACCCAACTAAGTTCTGCCCCTTGTATAGGTTTATCTATAGTTTTTACCAAAACACTGTCTCTATAAATGGCTATAGCTGTGAAATTAGTTAGCGGAGCGCCATTAATTAAATAGGATGGATTTTTCCATGTTAAACCTATATTAAATTGAGAAGCCACAGAAGAAGGAAGTGGTTTAACTTCTAAATCCGTTACTTGATCCGGGGCAAGGGTGTCATATTTGTTACTAAACAACCATTTGATTGCATTGTATAGCAAGCGATGTCCATCTCCAAAAACAAATGTTTGAACTCCTGCAATCATACTCACATCCACTGGAGCAATATTAACCGCTACAATATTTTTATATACACTGACCAAAGGTGCTTTTGTTTCTTCAAAATAAGCTAAAGTCATAGCATCTGCTTTGGCTTCATTTAAATAGGTGGGATGGGTAACATTGATCGTTTTTACCTTATTCATAATAGGATGTTCGGGATGGCTTACCTCTCCCATATTGATAGAACCGGCAGCCAAAGCCATTGCCGGCTTAAAAGGGGAAAGATTTTCATTCATATAGGTTCCTCCCAAAAGGCCTATTTTCGCTACAGGATCCATTTCTTGCAAATGCATAGCTTCCAATAAATACCCCCCTGCTTTCACATAAGCTCCTAAAAGATTACTCACTTCCACCCCTGTAACCCCTATATCTTCCCAACTGGAAAAATTATAAACCCAAACTACATCGTATTCGAGTAATTTTTCAAGACTCAAGGATTTTACATCCTTGGTGTATGTATATTCTACGCCCCCGAAAGCTTCCATAATTTCACGCAAAGATTTGGGATGAAGGGCTTCAAAATGTCCAGTAGAAGATATAGTAAGACACTTTACTTTACGAGCATGTTCTATTTTACTACCATCCTTGGACATTGGAGAAGAGGGAGTAGCAGGCAATGGGGAAAGCCATAACAAACTCATGAATAATATAAACAAAAGATTTTTTTTCATAGCCATTTTCTTATTTATTTGATAATATTTATTTTTTGTGTTTGAATTTCTTGACCACTTTGCATATAAAGGATATACATTGATGGAACCAAGTTACTAAGATCAAAAGCAATTTCATGTGTCCCAGCAGGGTACACTTTGTCAACAAGACTCTCTACCTTTCTTCCACTTAAATCGAAAAGCGAAAGTTGAATTGAAGCGGACTTTTCTAATGTTAAAGTGCAAAGAATTCCTCCTTTGGTGGGATTGGGATATACTTTCATCTTATTTGACCAAGCGTTTTTTTCTATTTCGTTAGCCACAGAGCCTAAAGAAAAAACTTGATAATCTTTGTCGGTATATTTTCCATCGCTCTCAGCTAATAAAATATCTTGATCATCGTAAATTTTATAATACCCGGATCCAAAATTGGTATGGATGCCATCTTTCCCTTTATCAAAAATTTCAAATAGATAACAATCCGCACTTTTAATGGGGACCATTTCTGTATATTTTTTGGTCCCTTCTTTGGGTAAATCTTCGGTATATGCTTTTTTTGCTATTACGGCACCATCCCCATTCAATAATTGCCAACTAACTTCACTAGCATATTGATCCAAATTAAGTTCCAATTTTAGAAATTTTGTTCCTGCACTACGCCCTACTTTTTTTGCCATTATAGCTATTGCTTTAAGGCTATCCAAGGGCAAGGTTGCAGAAACCGCCTCCCCGTTAACTGCTGTAATTTGCACCTTCACATCGGTAACACCCTCTACCATAGGAAAGCTTGAAAGTACCATAGTATCCGATGCACCGGGCATAATGTGTCTATGGTTCCATGTGCAAGAATAGGTTTTATTATTGTAGATATAATCAAAACTCACTGCATTGATACGACCTTCTCCATTATTTTTAATCTTTACCTCCACGGCTCCCATGCCTTGACAGTTTTGTATTTCGGCTTGTTTGGCCGAAAGTAAACGAGCAGAAGAAACAAGTCCTTGGTAATCGATACTACTCTCACAGGCGTTTAAGATATTGTTTTTAGTTTCCGTTAGATAAGCAACAATATCTATATTCCCCATTTCTAAAGGTACATCCTTATAATCCATAGGAAGTGTATAACGAAGGGTATCAGAAAAATAAGTTCCACTTTGTGTTTTTGAAATGGGTATTCCCCATTGTCCTGTCAAAAAATGACGTAACATGTGATTGTGTCTATATTTATTATCTCCTGCCGACATTTCAGGATAATAACCAATGCCTTGCTGTTGACCTATTACATTATTTTGCAATATAGCAACATTTAAATAATTGGTTTTTTCTTTACTATCGGAGCTATAATATCCTTGCACAATACAGGTCAATTCACGGGTTGGCCAATTCAAATAGCTTTTGGCAGCTAAATTAACACAAGCCGTTTCTGTAACTGTTTTGGATACAAATTCTGCCCAATTTTCGCGTCCCGTAGATATATTACTTTGACCTGGAAATTTAGTGCGACTTACTGCACCCATTGGGTATCCCCCCACTCCGAAAGCATCTGCTAACGCATCCCCAAAAGGAGTAGTATAATTGGAACTGGGAATTCCTGGAGACGGATTTGCAAAAGATCCTTGATGAATATTGACAGCAATATAACGATCTTTGTACTGTTGCTTAAGTTGATCCGAACGCTTATGCCCATCGGGGCAGTTCGGACATTTCGCCCCTGTAAACTCCTCTAAAACAACACATTTTTTCGATATTTGCGTAGGTACAAAATATTCTTGAGCCGATACTTCCAATCCGACGGAAGCACAAAATATAGATAGAAATAATTTTGAAATAGAAACCATAATATAGTTTTGTTTTTAAATGGATCTAAAATCGATAATTGTACATTAAAACACACTTCAAGCAAACTTAAATTCTGCTTATAGCCTAACAAATCATTAATATTGCTAAAATAGTATCGGATTAAAAAACTCAATCCGATACTATTTTAGCAATATTCTATTTTATAATTAATTTGTACGATTGTATTCCTTCCCTTGAAATTAAGCGTATCACATAAATGCCTATTGGCTTAATAGAGCCTATTTCAATACTTGTATTATCCGTAGCTCCAAGTCTACGTAATACTTGTCCAGCAACATTAACCACTTCTATTCTTTGAAAATATTTTTGTGAAGGATTATGAATATAAACATTAGTATGATTGGAATAAACCCGTATTTCACTGGCTTGGTCTTTTTCTATTGCCAAGGGAGTGGTGTTAAATTTATCTTCAGCCCAAGCACTGGTATCATTGGCGGAACAAATAGCACGTACAGCCCAAGTATAGGCCGTGTTGGCGGTTAAATGATTTAGTTTTACTTGTTTTGCACTCACATTTTGTAAAGTGTATACACTTTCGCTTGTCTTTTTGTAACGTACTTGGAAATTGCTTGCACTACTAGCCCAAGAAATAGTGGCCATAGTATCCATAATACTTTCATTGCTCAATGCAATTGGCGTTTGACAAGGTTCCATCAAGGTTGTAAAAGATAAAGCCGCAGTCCATTCACTTTGTCTACTTGCATCGCATACATTACGTACACTCCACGTATAGTTCGTATTTGGATGCAATGCAATCACTTTCAGCGTTTTAACATTCGCTACTGTTTCGGTACGATATTGCGTATCGGTAGAAGCTTTGAAACGAACTTCAAAGTCGGTACCCTCGCTAAGCCAAGTAAATCGGGCTTCATCGTAAGTAATTTCTGAAGTACTCGTTTGTGTAGGCATTACACACATTATTTTCAATGTACGAAACTCCGCTTCCACCATTTCGCTATTGCCAAAAGGACAAAGACTTTGTACTCTCCAGGTATAGGTGGTATTATCGCATAAATTTGCTAAGCTATAAGTTGTATCTTTCGTATTTATAACGGTATATTCGCTATGCACACTATCTTTAATTCTATAACTTAAAGCAAAGCTATCTGCCGCAGAGCTCCATTGTA
This sequence comes from Bacteroidales bacterium, assembly GCA_036653535.1. Lineage (GTDB taxonomy): Bacteria > Bacteroidota > Bacteroidia > Bacteroidales > P3 > JAVVTR01. Next base: position 19,493 of record JAVVTR010000014.1, read on the forward strand.
AACGAGCCGATTGTGTAGTAATGGTGGATGCTCTTAAATTTTTAGGTAAATCACAAGTAAATATTTCTTTTAAACCTAAATCGTCAATAGTCAAAAATCCTTTTCCACTTTGTGCATAGACCGAAAGATACTGAAGGCCCGTAGTAGTTGGGGTAAAACGACCTTTTATTTGGGTATAACCCGCTTGAGAGGATTTGTATATCAACTCGGTAATGGTTTGCATAGCGGCAGCCTTTTTTTCGTTTCCATACATTAAAGCTAATTTATCAACGGTATCGGCCGAAATCCAATAAGCCGAAAACTCATACTCTTGACCTGCTTTTAAAGCAAAGGCAGGGGTGTAAATATAATCGTTGCTTCCAGCAATATAGTATATATATTTGCTCCCTGTTCTAGGTTTGAGCACAATACCAACCACACTATCTGTTTTTGTTCTTACAAGATTTGAGGAGGTCTCCATACATAGAGGCAATTCTCCATCTTTGAGAATAGTTTCAAAACTTTCGGTGTATGGAAGTGCTTCTGCTCCACAAAGCGTAAACACGGTATCCATAAGCCAATAACTATGATCGGTAGAAGAACAGCTGGCACGAAGAAAAACAGTATAATACCGATTGGGTTTTAAATTTGTAAATGTATAATGACTACTATCGGCAAGAATGTAAGGCATGCTAGGATTAGCAACCCGACCTTCTACCAAAGAGAGTTCCCATTGGCTTTCGGAACCTTTAGGAATCCATTGCAATTTAAAACTTTGATCGGTGTTTTCGTAAGCAATTATCGAAATAGGTTTAGGACAACTAGCTTCCGTTACAAATTTTTGAATTACGGTCCAGGCACTGCTGTCTTTTTCGGCACAAATAGCACGTACTTGGAAGCCATATTGTGTTTCTGGAAGTAAATTTGCAAGAGCAGCTTGTGGTGTTGTAGCAACGAATGCTTGCGTTTGTGCCGCTTCAGTAAATCCTTTTTCATCGGTTTTACCATAGCGAATTTCCCATTGTGAAGCAGAGGATTTCCAGTTTAGTTGAGCCGAAGTAGCTGTAAGCGTACCTACCTTTACCTCTATTGGGGTTGCACAATTTAAAAGACGCTCCATACTTAAATCATCTATATTAAGAGCACTCGCATTAAAATCAGGCGTAATTGCATGTATGCCTAAATAATACGTTCCATTTGTTTTAGGTGTAAAATCGGCTTTATAGAGTCTATATCCTAAAGAATCTAAACTAAGGCGTATAGAATCTCCAATACGTATAGTCATGGCTTCTTTACTTGCCGCTGTACCCATTTTAGCTTCTAAAGTATAAACATTGGTAGCGGTTGTAATGGAAGGCGCATACCAAAAAGAAAAACGATAATTATAACCTGCTCTCAATTCAAAAGAAGGAGTCCATAAATAATCTTCGTTTTTACTATTGGTACCTTGGTTCGCCACAAAATGAGCACTTTTATCTCCTGTACGAGGACGATAGTTGTCGTTGGTGCCTATATAGGTACCTACGGGGAAGTTAGTATAAAGCCACTCATGGCTTGTATATTGCATACAATCTGGAAATTGATTTTCCACACTAATACTTTCAAAACCAGTACTCCATGGTAAATCTATTTCAGGAATACTTAAACATTTCGTTTTTACTTTGGCAGAAATCCATTTACTACTATCTCCCACACCACAATACGCACGAAGACGAAGGGTATAGTCGGTATTTGGAGTGAGTTGAGTAGCCGTGTACACCGTATCCTTCACAAGAATGTTTTGTATTCCTTGCGTAGAATTAAGTTCTAATATATATTGGGTCTCCGAAGCTGCTTTACTCCATTTTACTTTAAAACTATTTACACTTACTTCTTGTACATTAAGTACCCTCACTGGAGGACAAGTAAGCAAGGGCTTTTGACTAAGAAACGGAGTCCAAGAAGAAGTATCTTTTTCTTTGGGACAAGTAGCACGAATTCTAAAATGATAGGTCGTATCGTCAAGATCCGAAAAAGTAATGGGATGTATGGAAGTAGCCATATAAATAGCATTGGGATCCGTAGGTAGGTTTATATCATATTTAGGTGTTCCATAGTTTATTTGCCATTGGGTAGCCGCTCCATAGGTATCCCAATCTAAACTAATTTCCCCTGCAACAGTGGAAGATATTTTTGGATTTTGTGGGCTTACGCATAAAGTGCTTGGCACTTCCCCTACATAGATATCGTCTAAGTATGTATAAAAATTATCCCCCCTGCCTGGACTTTGTAATTCTAAGCGAATATATTTTACGTCTTTTGCTAAAAATAATTGATAGGATTGCCATTGATTGGAAGTGTTGGCATTAATTTTTGCTAAACTTTCGGTAAATGTAATTCCATCGGCGGAGGTAGTCAATACAATCGAACTGCCCGTAGAAGTAAGCGGTCCATTATTTCTGTAATAAAAAGAAATAATAGGATGGATACATCCACTTAAATCCAATAAAGGCGTGGTAAAAGAAGAATTTCTACTTCCAAAATATTCGGGGGCAGAAACGGCTACAGAAGTACCTGTATGAGCAAAGGTCGTATCTGTCTTTGCCCACGATTTACCATCGGTACGATTGGTTTTAAGTTTCCAATTTTTAGGAGGAAATGTCGATTCAAAGCCTTCGGTAAGAGAGGTAAGAGCTATCTCTGGAGGCGTAGCTGTAATAGAAAGATTATCTATCAACGACCACACATGGCCTCCACGAGCATTAAATGCTACTTCCAATTTAACATATTTAGTGGCAGGAAGAAGTGCATATTCATGACGCTCCCATTCTTTATCGGAAGAACTAGCTACACTTCCTAAAGTAGTATATGTGCTTCCATCTGTAGAAATACTAATGGTAAGGGTACTGGCTGGTTGTGCATTTTTGTTCCAATACCAAAAACTAAGGGTAGGTGCTTTATGGGCAGTTAAATCTAATAAAGGGCTTACTAAAATTGCAGAACCTTCCGTACCTGCTGTAGGTTTAAACGTAGCTGCAAAACTACCGTCTTTTACACTTTGAGGAGCAAGCATTGGTATGTCAGAAAATTTTCCATCGGTTCTTTCCCAAATTCCATTGGCTGTACCCACAGGCATCGTCCAATCGGTAGGAGGCACTGCATTTTCAAAAGATTCCGAAAGTGTGCTAAGTCCCGTAGGGGCAGGGGCTTCGCTAATGCTTAATTCATCTATAGCTAAAACATTAAATGCGGCGGTAGCACAAGCCACTTCTATTTTTACATATTTACTACTTTTATTTAATTTTACACTCTGTTCCGTCCAGATTTTGTCGGTGCCCGTCAAAGTGCGCGTAGGATCGGTCAACACCTTTGTCCAAGTGTTTTTATTGGTCGATTCGTAAAAAGTAACTACAATATTGGTAGAACCCGACATATCTTGTGCAATTCTTTCCAAAAATAATTTTAAAACAGGATGGGTACTACTACTTAAATCCAAGATAGGGGTAATTGCACTCATAGTGGTTGCTTGCATCATCATAGGGAATAATAAGGCTTTTTTCCCTTCCTTAGGGGCTATTAGTGCTCCTGCGGGTCCAAAATTTCCTGTAAGATCGGAGGTCGTTACATCTGTTGTCGAAAAAGTCCAGCCACTTACATCGCCTTCAAATCCTTCGGAAAAAAGAGCTGCAGGGGCAGAAGGGGTTCCACTGATTAAAACATCATCTATCCATCCATCTGCAGGAGCTCCTGTATTGGCATACGTTGCTTTAATCTTTACATACTTAACCGAAGAGTTTAAGGCTTGTTTAAATTCTATCCATGAAGCTCTCGTATTCATGGTTTCTCCCAATTTAGTAAAAGAAGCGGCGGCATTGTCGGTAGTAGACACATAGACTTCAAACGAAGTACCACAGGGGCCATTCCCTGCACCAATATAATAGAAAAAAGAAAGCGTAGCATCACTCACCGCACTTAAATCAAGGGCTGGAAGAAGCAAAGACGCATTATCTTGAATAGGACCTTGATCACCCACAGGCGTAAAATACAAGGCTTTGGCCCCTGTTTTAAATTGCGTACTATTGCATGAAAAAGTTAAAGCTGTTGTTGTTTCCACCTTCCATGTAGCAGGAAAACAAGGAGTGCCTTCAAATCCTTCGGAAAGAATAGTTGTACTTGTAGCCACTGAAGGTAGTTGCAAGGATGTTGACGATTTTAGACCACTTAGGATTGGGGCTGCATAAATTTGCGTGACCAAACCTAAACCGACGATAATACAGAATACAAGGATGCCTAATGTAAATTTTCGTTTCATTGTTTTAATGGTTTTTAGTGTTTTTGTTTAATTTCTGTTCCATGGAACGTTGGATCGCAAGGGTCAATTTATCTAAAACCAAATTTTGGCTTTCTATATTGGTAATTAGCATTTTTATTTCCTCTTCTTGTTCTTCAGACGAAGTTTCAGGAATAGATTTAGATTCTTTTTGCTTTTTATCCTTTTCTAAATTGCTCATTTATTTGTTTTGAATTTTATATTTTTAGCTTTTATATTCATTTTAACGAATGTAAATATAGGTCCTGTTTTAAAGAAAACAACAAAAACCGCCCCTTTAACACCCCTTTGCATAAAAAAAACTACCCATTCAAAATCCCTGCAACAAAAAACAAAACAATAAAAATCAGCATGTTGAAAATTAAATTCATTTTTTTCTTTGTTTTTTTCTATTTTATTTGCTTTTATTCCTCCCTATCCATTCCTCCCTATCCATTCCTCTAACTTTGATTTTATCATAGAAAACATGCCCGTTTTTAGCGTTATCGTTGGTATAAAACCAAACATTTTTCGCCATAGATATAGATCAAGTGTATTTTTCCTATGCTTATGACGGAACAAAATTGCTGGTTTCTGCATTTTTTGTATTTTTGTAAGTTTCATGCGAAAAGGTTCCATACAAAGACTATTTTAATAAAGAGGGAGTATGAAACTTTGCTCATACGAGTAATCGTTAATTTTGTCAACTCCACGAAAACTGTTTTTATACTTTTAGTTGAGATATGGAGTTACGGTTCGTTTTATATTAAATTAAGACAAATGCTAAAAAATATTATATTTTTCCTATATCTGTGCAATATTGCAATCTTTCTCCTCCCATTTAAGACGATGGCTCAACAAGAGAAACTATTCATTTCTCTTAATCAGAGCACAAAATCTGCAGAAAAAATAGCTTTGCTACGTCAAATTGTAGAAGAATATAAAAATCTTCAAAGTGATACCGCTTACATCTATTGTAAAAAAGCACAAACTTTAGCTACTGCCATGGGCGATCAACGCCTTTTTAATGAATTTTCGTTAAAAGAAGGAGAATTGGAACGTTTTATGGGCAATTATTTAAAGGCAATAAAGTTGGTAGAAAACTCCATAAAACAATCTAAAGAATTTAAGGATAGAGAAATGCTTGCCAAAGGCTATTTGATTTTAGGTAAAATCCAATTGGATTTATCCATTATGGATATGTCTTACAAAAGTGCCACACAAGCCTTTGCTTTATTTAAAGAATTGGAAGATCCCCGAGGCGAAAGAGAAGCTATCAATTTATTAGGCTGCGTTTTATTAACAGAAAATAAATCAAAAGAATCCATCCCCTATTTTTTACAAGCACATGCCATTGATAGCATTCACCAATACAATGATTTTTTATCTGCCGACTATTTGAATTTAGGAGTTGCTTATATGCAATTATCCCATACGAACAAAGCTAAAGAATACTATCAAAAAGCCTTGACCATTAGTAAAAAATATGATTATGTATTTCAAACTATTTCAGGACTACTCAATTTAACAGAAGTGCATATGGCAAACAAAAACTACCAAGCAGGTTTAGATTGCAGCTTGGAAGCTTTAGAACTGTCGAAAAACTATGCACACAAAAAACGTTGGGTACAATCCACTTTCAGCGTAGGCGTTTTGTATAGCAAAATTGGCAATGGGCCCAAAGCCATTGAATATTTAACTCAAACCGAAAAACTAAGTAATACTTTCGGATATATTGAATTGGCAAAACTTTCTACTCTTTTGTTATCCGATTTTTACTACTCACAGAATGAATATAAAAAAGCTTATCAATACAAGAATCTATCCAGCCAATACAGCGACTCCTTATCTAGAAAGCAAAATATAGATAATCTTAATCGTTTACGCTACGAAAATCAATATGAGCAAGCAAAAAAAGAAAGAGAGTGGCAAGATAAAATACGTAATTTGTTATTTGGATTTATTATCTGTGTATTATTATTTATTATTGTATTATTTATATTTTACTTTAATCGTCAAAAACTCAAAGTAAAAAATGCAGAATTAGAAAAACAAAATTTAAGTAATAAATTAGAACATAAGAGCAAGGAAGTAATCACAAAAATTATGTTTCTACGAAAGAAAAACGAAGCGATTAGCACCATTGCACAAAATCTACTGGATTCCAAACATCTTTTTAAAAAAGAAAATCAGCCAGTAATTACCAATATAGTACAAGAATTACGTAATGCCTGCAAAGATGAAAGTTGGAAAGAATTTGAATTGCGTTTTGAAGAAGTACATACCGATTTTTTTAAAAAATTAAACGATCGCTTCCCCGATCTAACCCAAAACGATAAACGCCTTTGTGCATATTTACGCTTAAACATTTCCACTAAAGATATTGCAAATCTTCTCTATCTTTCTGTCGCAGGCGTGGAGTCTGCACGATACCGCCTACGAAAGAAACTAAATATTAACAGTACAGATATTGATATTGTTCAGTTTTTAGAAAATTTATAACTTTTTCTCCTTACACAAAATCTTAAATTCACTCTACGAACTACGAAAAACTATCGAAAACAGTTGTTTTATATACACCATTTTACTCTATTTGTTTTCTCTATTAACTCTAATTTCACCCCGATTTTCTCAATTTCTATCCTCCCTAATTTCTTGCTTTTTTCGTAAATTTTCATTATATTTGTATCCTAAATTTGGTAAATTTTCATCATGAAGCCATATCATCCTATAACCGTATCCCTACTTTTATTTTTGCTTTCGGTTACTATCCTTTGGGGTCAGACTTCTGTTTCCGAGCATCATCTCCCGTGGAAAAGTAGTTTATACGTACCCTCAATAGGAGGAAAAGATGCCGTTTTATATTTTGATGGGTGTGTTAACCTAAATTCCTTTCAAGAACTTCCTTGCTATACTTACTCCTTGGGATATACAAAACCCTTTTCCAAGAGCGGAACCAAAACGCTTAACAAACTCTATCTTTCCAATCCTCATTACCGCGAAGCTCTTGCTTTTGAAACTGTTTTTCTTGATAAATATGCCCACCTTATAGGTTCAGACTTTCTTTTAGAAAGCATACAACAAGAGTACAAACACCAATATCAGCTACAAGCACAGCTACTGCCTATTCGCAAAAATTCAGAAACCGGTAAATATGAACTTCTCACCGACTTTGAAATTTTATTTACCACCAACGAAAGGGAGCCTTCTCTCTCTACCACTATAAATACTTATAAAGAAAAAGCGCAGCCTACTTCTTCTGTTTTATCTCAAGGCAAAACATTAAAGATTGGGATAAATATAAGCGGTATGTATCAAATAACCTATCAAAATTTGGTAGAACAAGGTTTAATTAACCAGGCTATTCCTTCCACAAAATTAGCTCTTTACGGCAATAAAGCCGGCATGCTACCTCGTTATAATATAGACGGTATTTACGATGACCTCCGTGCCTTACCCATTCTTTTATACGATGGACAAGACGGCGTCTTTGGCCCTGGAGATTACTTCGTATTTTATGGAGAATCGCCCCATACTTGGACCTATACCGGCAATAAAAAAGCCCCGTTTCAACATCAAATTCATCTCTATAGCGATCTTAATTACTATTTTGTAGGAGTTAATGAAAACCAAACTCCGGTTCGCATAGAAAAAGAAGCTGCTCCAGCCATAGTTCCCCAAAACGATCTTTCTCAATTTTTAGACTACCAACACTACGAAAATGATTTAGTAAATATTTGCAACGGCAGTATGAATTGGTTTGGAGAAAGCTTTCAAAACAATGGGGAAAGTAAAACATTTCCATTTTATTTGCCCGATGCCGTATTTGCAGGAGAATCCAATCAAAAGGCAATAATACTCCTACAAGTTGCCGGAAATAATGCCAATTATGCCAATGCCTATTTTAATATAAACATAGAAAATAATACCCACAGTATATCTATTCCCTCGCACAGCAGCAGCAATTGCGCCATTATGAACCAACAATCCTTTGCCCAAGATCTTTTCTCTACGTCCTTACCCATTAAACTTACCTATTACAAAAGTGGATCTGCCACCAATGGATATTTAGATTTCATTAGCATTTTCTATCCTCGTTATTTAAAACTTTATAAGGGCGAACTCCGTTTTCGTGCAGGAGACACCCTACATTCGCCCACTCGATTTCTACTTTCCAAAGCCAATAGCCATACCAAAATATTAAATGTAAGCGATATTTATCACACCCACGAACTAACTACCTCTTTCGCTGAAAACACAGCCACTATGAGTTTTGCTTGCAGTCCCTCCGATTGGCAAAATGAATATATAGCCTTTGACGGATCCTCCTATCATAGCCCTGCTTTTATTGGCATTACCAATATTCAAAACTTACACGGTCAAGGGAACATAGACTACGCCATAGTAACGCATCCAAATTTTCTACAACAAGCGGAGAAAATAGCAGAATTACATAGAACTAGAAATGCTTACAACACCGTTGTAGCTACTACCGAGCAAGTATATAACGAATTTTCTTCCGGAGTGCAAGATCCTTCGGCTATTCGCTTATTTATGAAAATGTTTTACGACAGAGCCGATAAGGCCGATCGTACCGAGGTCAATACCACAGAGACCAGCATAGAGAACAGCACAGAGACCAACCTATCTAAAGCGCCCTATTTAGGCCCCTCTTATTTATTATTATTTGGCAAAGCCTCTTACGATTACCGTAACAGGAATTCCAAACAAAGCAATTTTGTACCCACTTTCGAACTTTTCGATTTGTACAAAGAAGGAGGAGAGAGCCCCTTGGAGGATAATTTTGCATATTTAGGCGATGGAGAAGGAGCCAGTAACTCGCTTTATTATACACAACCTTATCAAATAGGCCTAATGGATATAGCTGTAGGTCGGCTTCCTGTGAGCACGAAGCAAGAAGCAGAAAACGTTCTTAAAAAAATAGAAATATATTCTTCTCCTACCTATCTTTTCGATAAGAATCGTCCCGAAACAAGTGGAAATTTAGGAAATTGGAGAAACGATATTACTTTTATTACTGACGACGGATTTGAATCGGATATGGAATCTACTTCCTATTTAGCCAAAATCATAGAAAAAGATTATCCTACAGCAAACATAGAAAAACTTTATGCAGATGCCTACGAAAGAGTAGCCACTGCTGTCACCTCCACTTTTCCTCTTCTAAGAGAAAATATTAAATTACGCATGGATAAAGGCGGATTTTTTGTCGGATATTTAGGACACAGCGGATGGGAAGCTTGGGGAGACGAAAGACATCTTACCTTAGACGACATCTCTAAATGGGCTCCCAATTACGCTTTCCCCATGATGGCCTCTTCTTCCTGCAGTTTCGCTTACTTTGATCAAGTGGATAAAATTTCAGGTGCAGAACAAGCCGTACTGCATCCTCATGGAGGAGCTATTTCCATGCTTGCCACCAGTAGGACTGCCTATTCCGGAGGTATAGAAAGAATTCAATCCGATTTCATTAGCCATGCCATGGATAAATCTTCTAAAAAAATGCCCACCATAGGCGATGCTTATTTACAAGCCAAAATAAATAATAAAAATAACGAAGCTTACCGCTTTATTTTATTAGGAGATCCCGGGCTCCCATCCGCTCTACCAAAATACAATGTAAACACCCTTACCATTAACGGAAAATCGGTAAAAGAAGCAGTGGTAGATACTTTTAAAGCATTTTCCACCATTACTATAGAAGGAGAAATACAAAAGAGAGATGGTAGTGTTTTTTCCGATTTCAATGGTTTAATATTCACCAAAATTTTTGATAAGGCCACTAAAGAAACGACCAAAGGTCAATACGATCCACATAGCAATACCGTGAACGAAAAGGTAACTTACTCCATACAACAAAATATGTTATACAATGGTCAAAACCAAGTTACCAACGGTAAATTCATGCTCACCTTTATCGTTCCAAAAGATATTGCCTACAACTATGGTCCCGGAAAAATTAGCTATTATGCCTATTCCGATTCCTTAGGAGATGCCAACGGATATTTTAATAATTTCATTGTAGGTGGATCCGACCCTAACGCCATTATCGACACCACCGCTCCAATAGTGAAGCTATATCTGAATCGTGATAATTTTATCAATGGAAGTACCGTAGGAAATATGCCTTACTTATATGCCGAAATTAGCGACAAATTTGGCATTAATACCACCGGTTCCGGTATAGGACACGACATGACCCTCATCGTAGATGGCAAAAATAAAGAACCTTTAATTGCCAATAATTTGTTTCAATATAACACCGGAAGTTATAATGCAGGAACCCTCTTATACCCTTTAGATCTTGCCAATGGAAAACATAGCATAGAACTCAAAGTATGGAATATTTACAATATCTCCACCACTGCTATTTTAAATTTTGAAATTAATTCCTCCAATCGTTTTGAAGTATATCAATTCATAGCTACTCCCAATCCTATAGGTTCGACAGGCTACACAGATTTTTATTTTAGCCATAACGGTATAGGGGGGGGCATTTCTTATTGCGAACTTTCCATTTATAGTTTAAGTGGGTCTTTGATTACCACTTTAAGATACGATATTTCTGACGCCAGCGGATATTCCATAGGGCCCCTACGATGGAATGGTAATGCAGGAAACAGAGGTAATTTGGAAAAAGGATTTTATATAGGACGAATGCGAATTTATAATAAGAATGGCGATAGAGTAGAAAAAGGCATTAAATTAATTATTGCCAACAAAAAATAAAGAACCAAGCATAGTTTTTGACTTTGCCAAGGCGAGCAATCGTCGGCTTTGTTGTCTTTACAAGAGTTATTTCATGCTTGTGCCTAACTATTGAATTCTTGTTCATTTCTTAATTACAAAAAAAAAGCGGAGAAAACTCCGCTTTTTTTTTACATCGCATTACATTCGGCATCTGCCTGCAGTTTCTGAATGTAAATGGCCTTTAGTCGACGTTCCCTGGCTACAATTGAGGGTTTAGTAAACTTTTGACGGTCTCTCAACTCTCTGATGACACCTGTTTTTTCAAACTTACGTTTTAATTTCTTTAGTGAGCGCTCAATGTTTTCGCCTTCTTTTACAGGAACAATGATCATACTAAATACCTTTCCTTTCTTTAAAAATTAATAAAATAAACTCATTAACTTGCAAAATTAATCTATTTTTTGGAAAAATGAAATTTTTGATTTACTTTTGCACTCTTTCAAAGATGAAAAACAGTATGGTCTCGTGGCCGAGCGGTTAGGCACCGGTCTGCAAAACCGTTTACAGCAGTTCGAATCTGCTCGAGACCTCCAAACAAACAACCCGCTCTAAATCCATGATTTTTGAGTGGGTTGTTTGTTTTAATGAGTTGGTTGCTTCGTTAGTTTAAATAGCAAAGAGATAATACAAAACGCAAGAAATTCAACAGTAAGTACTCCTTTTCCATAGAATTTCAAAATCCATAATAGAATTACAAGATTCCACAGTGAAATTGCAAAAATCCGCTATAGAATCTAAAATCCGATAAATATGAAAAACCTTTTTATAGAAACTTACGGCTGCCAAATGAATTTCGCCGATTCTGAAGTTCTCACTTCTATTCTTGGTTCCAGCTATAAAGCCATTCAAGATTATAAACAAGCAGATTTAATTTTAATAAACACCTGCTCTATTCGGGATCATGCCGAACAAAGAGTACTTCATCGTCTTTCTGAATTTGCAGCTATCAAAAAATCTCGTCCACAAGTGAGAATTGGTATTGTTGGCTGCATGGCAGAACGCTTAAAAGAAGAGCTTTTAAACTCCGGACTTTCTGTAGATTTAGTAGCAGGACCAGATAGTTATAGAAAACTTCCAGAACTATTAGATTTGGTGAACTGCGGAAAAGAAGCGATAGACACCTTGCTCTCCGAAGAAGAAACCTATCACGATATTCTCCCTGTACGCTTAGGAAACAATAAGGTTTCGGCCTTTGTTTCTATTATGAGAGGATGCCAAAATTATTGCGCCTATTGTGTAGTACCCTATACCAGAGGCAAAGAAAGAAGCCGTGATCCGGAAAGTATTATATCCGAAGTCAAAGATCTATTAGAAAAAGGCTATAAAGAAGTAACCCTATTAGGCCAAAACGTAAACTCTTATAAACACACCGATACTAAATCGGGTTCTGTGGTTAATTTTTCCCTTCTAATGGATAAAGTTGCCTCTATAAATCCATTACTAAGAATTCGTTTTGCCACCTCCCACCCCAAAGATCTTTCCGACGAACTTTTAGAGGTAATGAGTAAACATCCTAACATTTGTAGGGCCATTCATTTGCCGGTTCAATCGGGAAGCTCCCGTATGCTTAAAGAAATGAAACGTAAATATGATAGAGATTGGTATCTAAACCGCATTACAGCCATTCGCCATCATCTACCCGATTGTGCCATTTCTACCGATATTATTGCCGGTTTCTGCTCAGAAACAGAAGAAGATCATCAACAAACCCTTGCCTTAATGAAAGAGGTAGGATACGAATTTGCTTTTATGTTTAAATATTCAGAACGTCCAGGCACTTTTGCTTCGAAATTTTATAAGGATGATGTTCCAGAAGCCACTAAACTTCGCCGCCTTAATGAAATTATAGATTTGCAACAAAGTCTTTCTTTAGAGAGCAATCGTCGCGATATAGGCCATACTTTTGAAATTCTAACGGAAGGAATTTCTAAAAAAAACCAAGAACAATATTACGGACGAAATTCACAAAACAAAGTGATAGTTTTCGACAAACCTATATCCGGCCCTATATCCAATCTCCATATTGGTACTTACCTTTCTGTTAAAGTAAAAGACTGTACCGCTGCAACCCTAATTGGAGAAATAGTTTAAAAAAAATAGCGGTCTAAAGGATATCACCTATTTAGACCGCTACTTTAAACTATTCTTAAAGAAATTTTATCTATTTTCTATCTTCCCTTGTATTGATCTTCATAATATTTTTGATAATCCCCAGAAGTAACAGACTCCAACCAATCGTTGTGGTTCAAATACCACTCTACCGTTTCTTCCATTCCCTGCTCAAAACTAACCGAAGGCTTCCAATCTAACTCTTTTTGTAATTTAGACGAATCTATAGCATAACGCAAATCGTGCCCTGCACGATCTTGAACAAAACTTATTAGCTTTTCAGCTTCCCCCTCTTTCCTTCCCAATTTACGATCGGTAATACGACACAAAAGCCGCACCAATTCTATATTTTGTTTTTCGTTATTTCCCCCTATATTGTATGTTTCCCCAGTACTTCCTTTATGATAGATAAGATCTATAGCCCGAACATGGTCGCCCACATAAAGCCAATCTCTCACATTCTCGCCTTTTCCATAAACAGGTAAAGCTTTCCCATATCTAATATTGTGAATTACCAAAGGAATCAACTTTTCCGGAAACTGGAATCCCCCATAATTATTAGAACAATTCGACAAAACCACCGGGAGCCCATAAGTATGGAAATAAGCCCTTACTAAGTGATCCGAAGAAGCCTTTGCTGCCGAATATGGACTACGTGGATCATAAGCCGTTTTCTCCGTAAATAGCCCCTCTTTTCCAAGAGAACCATATACCTCGTCGGTACTAACATGATAAAAACGCTTACCCTCTTCTTTTCCATGCCACGCCAAGCGAGCAGCATTTAATAAATTAACCGTTCCTACAATATTAGCCATAATAAAATCCATAGGATGCGAAATAGAACGATCTACGTGAGATTCCGCCGCCAAGTGAATTACCCCATCGAAATGATATTTATTAAACAAATCTCGCATAGAAGCCTCTTCCGTAATATCCCCTTTTACAAAGCAATAATTAGATTTATTTTCAATATCTTTCAAATTAGCTAAATTACCAGCATACGTAAGTTTGTCTAAATTTACCACCTTCGTATCGGGATATTTATTTACCCAATAACGAACCAAATGAGAGCCAATAAATCCGGCTCCACCCGTAATTAACAATGTAGTCCCCATAACCTAATATGCTCTTTTGTTTTTATTCTCCATGAAGTTAAGGAAAGACCTACTCACCACCACATTTCCCCCTGGAGTAGGATATTTACCACTAAAATACCAATCCCCCTTAGATTCCGGACAAGCCTCATGCAAATGGTCTATACTTTGATAAATTACCTTTACCTCAGCCCTGATATCTTTGGGACTTAATAAATCTCCAATTTTATCGGAGATTTCCTCTGCCGTGAAAGGCTTATAAATTTCACGCACATAATTTTTCACCTCTTCCTTGGGCCGTTGCATTTGTGCCTTAGTTTTTTCGTAAACCTCCTCTAAAATGCTTCCTTTTCCCCTCTCTTTTAGCAAAGCAACTGCAGCTTGAAAGGCAATAAAATCGCTAAGTTTAGCCATATCTATGCCATAACAATCGGGATATCTTATTTGAGGAGCCGACGAAACCACCACTATTTTTTTGGGGCCCAAACGATCTAATATACGCAATATGCTTTGTTTTAAAGTTGTTCCTCTCACAATAGAATCGTCTACCACCACCAAAGTATCAACATATTCTCTCACTTGTCCATAGGTAACATCGTACACATGCGATACCAAATCATCCCTTTCATCATCTCGCGTAATAAAAGTTCGCATCTTTGCATCTTTGACTACAATTTGATCTGTTCGAGGGGCTATTTTTAAAATCTCCTCCAATTTTTCCAAATTAAGATCCTTACCCAAAGCCATGATTTTTTCGGCTTGAACCGACCGGCAATAAGAATATAGCGCATCCCGCATCCCATTAAATGCAACCTGAGCCGTGTTAGGGATAGAAGAAAATACTGCATTTTTCAAATCGTAATCAATCGCTTTTAAAACATCCGGCACTAATAAGGCCCCCAACATCTTCCTCTCTGCGTAAATGCCAGCATCGGTTCCCCGAGAAAAATAAATATGTTCAAAAGAACAGGACTTTATTTCTTCCGCTTTTTCCAAACAAGGAGAAATACTTACCTCCCCAGTATATTTCGATAGTATTATATTACCAGCCGGCAATTCATGCACCTCTTCCAAAGGAACATTAAAGGTAGTTTGTATAACCGGACGTTCGGAAGCAACCACCAACACCTCCTCGTCTAAATAATAATAAGCAGGACGGATCCCATGCCTATCCCGTAATACAAAGGCATCGCCATAGCCCAACATACCTGCAAAAACGAAGCCTCCATCCCATGATTTTGCAACCTTTTGTATGATTTTTTTTACATCCAAGGCCTGAGGCATTTTTTCCGAAATTTGAATTTTATTTAAGCCCTCCGCCTTATAAGCATCGTATAATTTTTGATTTTCGTGGTCTAATAATTTAGCTATCTTTTCTAATACCGTAACCGTATCACCCATACGTACTGGATGCTGTCCACAACAAACCAAATCTTCAAATAATTCATCTATATTCGTAAGATTGAAATTCCCTGCCAAAACTAAATTTCTTGTTTTCCAATTACTTTCCCGAATAAATGGATGTATATTCCCAATATCGTTTTTCCCAAAAGTGCCATAACGCAAATGTCCTAAAAACAACTCTCCACTAAAAGGCACATGTTCTTTCAGCCAAGCAGTATCATTAAGCTTTTCGATATTGGATTCCACCAACTTTTTAATAGAAGAGAAAGTTTTCTCAAACACATCCTTAATGGGAGTATCCGCATTAGAACGAATAACATCAATATAGGTTTCTCCTGGAGGCATATCAAATTTTATATTTGCCATACCCGCTCCATCTTGCCCACGATTATGCTGCTTTTCCATAAGCAAATACATTTTTCGTAAACCATACAATCCAACTCCATACTTCTGCTCATAATAAGATAGCGGTTTTCGTAATCGAATCATAGCAATACCACACTCGTGTTTAATAGCTTCGCTCATAGATAAGTTTAGAATTTAAGGGGCAAAGTTAATGATTTTTTCCATATCTTTGCAGCATATAATTTCTACGTATGAACGACAAAGACGTTGACCTTTTTGTACCCTGCTGCATAGACCAGCTTTATCCTCAAACCGGCTTTAATGTAATTAAAGTCCTAAAGCATTTGGGAGTAAAAGTGCACTATAATGCAGAACAAACCTGTTGCGGTCAGGTAGCTTTTAAAAATGGATTTTGGGACGAAGCCAAAGAAATAGGCGAAAAATTTCTGCACGATTTTAATAACCAACGTTATATTGTTTGTCCATCGGCCTCTTGTGTTGGATACATAAAAAATTACTACTGGAAATTATTCTACAATACCAGTTTACACATAGAATACAAACTCTTACGTGAAAACATTTTTGAATTTACCGATTATCTAATTAATGTATTACGGATAACCGATACCGGTGCTGTTTTCGAGCACAAAGTAACTTTTCACGATTCCTGTGCAGCCCTACGTGCTTATGGTATACGCGAAGAACCAAGAATATTACTCTCTCACGTAAAAGGTTTGGAATTAATAGAGATGGATAAAACCGAACAATGCTGCGGTTTTGGGGGTATGTTTGCCCTTAAGTTCCAGCCCATTTCCATTGCCATGACCGAACAAAAAGTAAACAATGCCTTAGCTACAGGAGCCGAATATATAGTTTCTACCGATTCCTCCTGTCTTGGAAACATGGAAGCTTATATAAAAAAACAGAAGCTAAACATCCGCTGTATTCACATTGCCGATATTTTAGCTTCCGGATTATCTTAAAAACAATCTAAAAAAACAGTCCAAAAAAAGCAGAGTTTATATTATTAAACTCTGCTTTTACTACTTTTGGTCGGGCTTAATCTTGCATCCAACTTAATCTTGCATCCAACGTTCTACCTGCTCTATCTGCAAGGCGGGAATATCCAATTTATTTTTCTTTCGCAAGCCATTTAACTCGCCTGCCAATTTATTAGCAGAAGCCTCTTTTAATTTTGCCACTGTTTGTATTCCTACTTTTCTCAAAAAAGGAATCCACACCGACTCTATACCCAAAGCAACAAAGTCGGCATCCGAAGAAACTTCTTCTTTCTTTTCCGGACGCATTTGAGGGAAGAAAAGTACATCCTGAATAGAAGCAGAATTAGTCATAATCATAGATAAACGATCTATACCTATGCCCAATCCAGCGGTAGGAGGCATGCCAAATTCCAAAGCTCTTAGAAAATCCTCATCCAATATCATAGATTCCTCGTCCCCCCTTTTTCCTAATTCCAATTGTGCTTGGAAACGCTCCCTTTGGTCTACAGGATCATTGAGTTCCGAATAAGCATTACAAATCTCCTTACTATTACAAATAGCTTCAAAACGTTCTGTTAAACCAGCTTTGCTACGATGCTTCTTAGTAAGAGGCGACATTTCAATAGGATAATCATATATAAACGTTGGCTGAATCAATTTTGCCTCACAGGTTTCTCCAAAAATTTCATCCACTAATTTTCCTTTCCCCATAGAATCATCCACTGCAACCCCTACACGCTGTGCTGTTTGTTTTAATTCCGCCTCATCCATAGAAGAAACATCTATACCCGTAAAATGTTCTATAGCCTCATACATAGTATATCGCTTCCAAGGACGTTTAAAATCTATTAAATTTTCCCCTACCTGCACCTGCGCCTTACCATGTAAAGCTATTGCTACCGCTTCTACCATAGCTTCCACCAACTCCATCATCCATTCATAATCCTTGTATGCCACATAGAGTTCCATTTGTGTAAACTCTGGATTATGAAACCTATCCATGCCCTCATTTCTAAAATCCTTAGAAAATTCAAATACGCCATCATATCCACCAACAATCAAACGCTTAAGATAAAGTTCATTGGCTATCCGCAAATACAAAGTGGTATCTAAGGTATTGTGATAAGTCTTAAACGGACGAGCTGCAGCCCCCCCGTACAAAGGTTGTAAAATAGGAGTTTCTACCTCCAAATAGCCTTTTTCCGATAAGAACCGGCGCATAGTATTTACCAATTGGGTGCGTTTTATAAAGACTTCCCGCACCGATGGATTTACAATTAAATCTACATAACGTTGACGATACCGCTGTTCCGGATCCGTAAAAGCATCAAAAGTTTGACCGTCTTTTTCTTTAACAATAGGCAAAGGTCGAAGCGACTTGCTAAGCATAGTAAACGTTTTCACATGTATGCTAATTTCTCCCATTTGGGTAACAAATACGAAACCGCTAACTCCAATAATATCGCCTATATCGGTAAGCTTTTTAAAAACAGTATTATACAAAGACTTATCCTCTCCCTCGCATATTTCATCTCGTTTTATGTACAATTGTATACGACCGCTCGCATCTTGCAATTCCACAAAAGAAGCAGCTCCCATAATACGGCGACTCATCATCCTCCCCGCAATACACACCTCTTTATACAAAGAAGAATCCTTAGGATATTTTTCCAAGATTTCTTTTGCCGTCACATTTACGTCAAAAGTAGGTGCGGGATAAGGGCTAATACCCATCGTCTCCAATTCTTTCCTTGCTTGGCGACGAAAATTTTCCTGATCGGTAAGTTCCATATTCATTGAATTCCTAAATTTTAGGAGCAAAGATAGTAAAATTGCATGAATTTCGTAATTTTGTACCCATATTGGGTGTAAGTAATATTTTGAATATAGATTATTTTAAAATCATTAAATCATCCCCAAAAGCAGCAAAACCATAGAGTGAAACATTGGATTAACAAGGGTAAGACCCTATACAAAAGAATTTTTACAAACGTAAGGCACAAGTACCGTTTAGTGGTTATGGATGAAAATTTCCATGAGAAACTTTCTTTACGTCTTTCTCGTCTGAACGTGCTCTTAAGTTTTGCGTTGGGCTGCTTTACCGTAGTAGGAATCACCTTTATACTCCTTGTTTTCACCCCCATCCGACAAATTATTCCCGGTTATATACGCAACGATGTAGTAGAAACAGCCTACCAAAACCGAATGAGTATCGACTCTCTCGAACAGATAGTAGATGCTCAAAGATTAATGCTACAAACCATACGTTTGGCCATAAGTGGAGAAATTCCTCTATCCGATGCCGAAGCCATTAAAGACTCTTTAAAAGACTATTCCAATATAGAATACCGCATTAGTATGGCCGATTCTCTTCTTCGCAAAGAAGTAGAGAATTCAGACCAATATGCCGTAGTTGCCTCTAAAGTAGAGTCGAGGAATTCCAAGAACGCCTCCTTTTCCGACAATATTTTATTTTATCCCCCCTTGCAAGGTATAGTTATTAGAGATTTTGATCATAAAAACAAGCATTTTGGCACAGACTTAGAAGGCGTTTCTAATGATGTTATAAAATCCACCTTAGACGGAAATGTGATTTTTACAGATTGGTCGCCCGATTGGGGCTACATTATTATAATACAGCACGAAAACAACTTAATATCGGTATATTCCTCCAATTCCGCTTTACTAAAGAAAAAAGGAGATTTTATAAAAGCAGGCGAAGCAATTGCCATTATCGGAACTTCTTCCGAACATCCGCATATTCCCTGTTTGCATTTTGAACTTTGGAGCAACGGAACCCCCGTCAATCCTAAAGATTATATTACTTTATGATGAAAAAAAAGCGGATAGCCATTTTAGGTTCCACCGGATCCATAGGAACGCAAACTTTAGAAGTTGTTCGAGAACAATCTTCCTCTTTTGAGATAGAAATACTAACGGCACAAAATAATGCCGATCTTCTCATTCGTCAAGCCTTGGAATTCCATCCTAACGCCATTGTTATTGGTAACGAAACGCACTACCAAAAAGTAAAAGAGGCCATGCAAAATACCGATACTAAAGTATTTGCAGGAACCAATTCCCTATGTGAAGTGGTGGAATTTGAAGGAGTAGATATAGTAGTTACCGCCCTTATGGGTTCTGTTGGCTTAGCCCCAACACTAAGGGCACTAAAATATAAAAAAATAGTAGCCTTAGCCAATAAAGAAACCTTAGTAATGGCAGGGGCCTTGGTACAAAAAACAGCCTTAGAAAACAACACGCCTGTTTATCCCATCGATTCGGAGCATTCGGCTATATTTCAATGTCTTATGGGAGAAACAGGAAACGAAATAGAACGCATTCTATTAACTGGATCTGGAGGCCCTTTTCGTGGAAAAAAGAAAAGCGAATTAGCCCATATTACTCCTATGCAAGCCTTAAAACACCCCACTTGGACCATGGGTGCAAAAATCACCATAGACTCCGCAAGTCTCATGAATAAAGGCCTTGAAATGATAGAAGCAAAATGGTTGTTTAATGTAGAACCCAAACAAATTGAAGTAGTCATACAACCGGAATCCATTGTTCACTCCTTAGTAGAATTTAGGGACGGATCCGTTAAAGCCCAATTAGGTTTGCCAAGCATGAAACTACCCATACAATTTGCCCTTACTTACCCTCATCGTTTCCCCAACACTTTCCCCCGACTTAATTTAAGCCGCATTGCTTGTTTACACTTTGAAGAAGCCGACACCGAAACCTTTCAAAATTTAGCCTTAGCCAAAGAAGCCTTAGAACAAGGCGGCAATACGCCTTGTATTCTCAATGCTGCTAACGAAATAGTAGTAGATGCATTTTTAAAAGAAAAAATTTCGTTTTTGCAAATGTCGGATATTATTAGAGAATGTATGGCAAGCCTCGATTTTAAAAAAGATCCAAATCTATCCGAACTCTTAGAAAGCGACCAAAACGCCCGAACTTTTGCCAAACAACTTATAGCCTTGTACCATTAATTCCTTAATCCATTTAAAACATTTCTTAACCCAAAAAAGTTTCACTCCATGAACATTTTAATTATGATAGCTCAACTAATCTTGGGCTTATCGATCCTAATATTTTTTCACGAATTAGGCCATTTTCTTGTGGCCCGCCTATTTGGCATTAGAGTAGATAAATTTTATCTTTTTTTTGATGCAGGAGGCTTCAAACTTTTTAGCTTTAAAAAAGGAGATACGGAATACGGCATAGGTTGGCTCCCCTTAGGAGGTTATTGTAAAATTGCAGGAATGATAGACGAGTCGTTAGACAAAGACGCTATGAAATCCGAACCTAAACCATGGGAATATCGCAGCAAGCCAGCCTATCAAAGGTTTTTGGTTATTATTGCAGGGGTTACTATGAACTTAATAATAGGCATTTTTATTTTTGCTGCCCTATTATTTCAGATGGAAAAAAATTATCTCCCCATATCCGAAGTGAACAAGCAAGGTATTTATGCCGGAGAAATAGCCAAAGAAGTGGGCTTTCAAGATGGAGATAAAATTTTAGAAGTAAACGGAAAAACGATAGAACGTTTCAAAGATGCTATCCCTATGAAAATTCTTTTAGGAGGCAATCTTACCATAGAAAGGGCCGGATTAAGGAAAACCATACTAATACCCGATTCCACCTACAAAAAAATGATACATCAATCTAATGGTCTACCTTTTTTGGATGCCGCCAATTACCCCCTAATAGTAGATACTACTATTCCCAATTTTCCAGCAGAGAAAGCCGGACTTAAAAGCGGCGATAGAATATTAGCGGTAAACAATACAAAGGTGCCTACTTTTGGCTTTTTCCGTCAAAAGGTGAAAGAATTAAAAAACGACTCCATTCATTTGATAGTATTACGTCAATCCGACACCCTTTTGGTAAATTTAAAAAACGATTCTACCGGATATATTGGTATTCTTTCCGTTCCTCCATACCAATACAAACACTACACCCTATCTAATTCTTTGTATTACGGCACCAAAGACGCTTTCGATCTTATTATAACCAATGTAAAGGGATTGGGAAAAATTTTCACTGGTAAAGAAAAGGCCAGCGAATCTCTACAAGGGCCCATAGGCATAGCCACTATTTACGGACCAGTTTGGAATTGGGGACGCTTTTGGTACATCACCGGCATGATATCTTTAGTGCTCGCCTTTATGAATATACTTCCCATTCCCGGTTTAGATGGAGGCCATATGGTTTTCACCCTCTACGAAATGATTAGCCGTCGCAAACCCAGTGATAACTTTTTAGAAAAATCGCAAATGGTAGGTATGGCGCTTCTTTTAGCCCTAATGTTTTTTGCGATTGGAAACGACATTTTTCGACTGTTAAAATAACGTTCTCTTAAACGAAGATAAAAAACCCGCCACAAAAGCCTCACATTAGAGGTCTAAATGGTGGGTTTTACATATATTCTCCTCGCATCAAATAATTTTGAATATAATCCTTTACCCCTACCTCCAAAGAAGTAAACTCCTTGGTATATCCAGCTTTGCGTACTTTTTGCATATCCGCTTGAGTAAAATATTGATATTTATCGCGAATATCCTCCGGAGTGTCTATATATTTTATTTTTTCTTCTTTTCCCATGGCTTTAAAGGTAGCTTGAACCAAATGCAGGAAAGCCCTTGCTTGCCCCGTACCTAAGTTATAAATTCCCGACTTGTCTTTTTGGGGATGTTCTACAAAATAATATAAAACCTCTACTACATCTTTTACGTAAACAAAATCACGACTTTGCATTCCATCTTTCACCTGCGCTCTATGCGAACGGAAAAGTTGCATTTCCCCACTTTGAAGAATTTGATTATAGGCATGCATAATTACCGAAGCCATTCGTCCCTTATGATATTCATTAGGCCCATACACATTGAAAAATTTGAACCCAGCCCAAAATGGAGGATATTCTTCTCCTTCTAAAACCCATTTATCGAAATCGTTCTTCGACTCCCCGTAAAGATTCAAAGGCTTTAATAAAGGTATATTTTCTTCCTTATCCAAATAGCCATACTCCCCAGCTCCATAAGTAGCAGCCGAAGAAGCGTAAATAAGAGGTATCTCGTATTGACTACAAGCTACAAACATTCTTTGTGAATAATTTAAATTAAGTTCATTAAATATTTCCTTATTAACTTCTGTAGTATCAGTTCTTGCCCCCAAATGAATAACAAAATCCACTTGATCAAAATGTTTAACCAACCACGAAAAAAAAGAATTTCTATCTACCAACGCTACATATTTTTTATTCTCATAATTGGCCTTTCGTTCTATACGACTAAAATCATCTACCAAAACCAAATCGGAA
Organism: Bacteroidales bacterium; assembly: GCA_036653535.1. Taxonomy (GTDB): domain Bacteria; phylum Bacteroidota; class Bacteroidia; order Bacteroidales; family P3; genus JAVVTR01. Next base: position 42,812 of record JAVVTR010000014.1, read on the forward strand.
CGACCTTCCGCATTTAATTTAGCAATCATGCAAGAGGCTATAAAGCCTGCTGCCCCTGTTATTACTATCATATCTCTATATTATTTTACGCTCTTTCCCTTTAAAATTATCTTCAAATCTAATCTTTCTGCAAAGGGGTATTTTCCCTATTTACTTCTTCGAAAGCGTTTTTTGTTTTATTTTTTTCTTCGGAAAAATCTACAGTAGACTCCTTTTCCGTTTCATCCGTATCCAAATTCGTTTGCGAATCAATAATATCATTTACGTCCTTTATAGCATTAAAACTACTAGAAATGGTTTCTGCCGTAAGCAAAGGAAAATCAGACTTTTCTCTTTTCTCTCTTTTTTCCGCTTGTGCCGATAGAACGGAAGAAGCCGAACGTTCAAAATAAGTATTTAATCCATCCTCCTGGCTTTCCTCCATTTTTTCCTTATCTGTTTTAAAAATAGTACCATCCCCTACCACCGACAATTCGGTTTTCTTTCCATATATCCACTCATATACCCGCCGTATTTTTTTTGACTTATCCACCAATAAAATCATAATAGAAACCCATGAAATAGAAAAAAGAATAACCGAATAGGTTACATTTTTAATAAACAAACCGTCGGGAATTCCCATAGCCACAGGCATTCCTGCCAATACCGCTGCAGCCAATCCCTTAGGGATCATCAAAGAGGTTATAGTTTTATCGAAAACCGAAGCTTTTTTTGGCGCAAAAAAACGAGTAATAAGTATACGAGCAAAAAATAATAAAAAGGTAATAATTAAACCAGCTATCACCGCTCTTAAATCGTTAAACTCTATAGAAACCCCTATATATACAAAGAAAACGGTTTTAAGCAAAAAAACGATTTCTCCAAAAAAGACCATTTCGGTTCTATTTAGTTTATGTCCTCTCCCCCCCATTATTTTCAATAGAAAAGCATTAGTAAAAGTATCTATATTAGCCATGGTAATACCAAATACTAAAGCGGCAATCGCCCCACTATACCCTAATAAATCGGCTAATCCATAAATAATAAACACAAAAGCAGGAGTAGTAAAAATAGAATTTTGAAGTTTTCTAACCCGGGTGAGTAAGCGCGACCATATTAAAGCCCCTGCAAAACCAAAAATTCCAGCCAGTACAAAAGACGAAAAAATATTTCCCAAAACTATTCCTACCTGAACCGTACCCAGATGAACCGCCTGCAGGAAAGCTAAAGCCAAGACAATACACAACACATCCGTCGCAGCCGATTCTAATACCAATACCGTTCTACACTCTTCTCCCATTTGTAAATTCTTCACTAAAGGTATAACCACAGCCGAAGAGGTTCCCCCTAAGATAGCCCCAAGAGTAAGAGCACTTAAAAAGGACATATCAAAAAAATAGCCTACTAAACTAATTAATAAAAGGGAAGCTACAAAGCAAGAGAGAGTGAGGTTCATAGTACTTTTCCAAGCCAAGCGCATCACCGACAAAGAAAGGGAGGTTCCTCCTTCGAAAAGAATAACTACCAAAGTTACCCCCACAAAAATAGGACCGCCCACCCCGAAATTTTTCACATCTACTAAGTGGAACAAAGGCCCAATAATTAAGCCAATAAAAATAAGAAGCAATACGTCTGGAATTTTTTTCCGATTATATATAGAAGTAAATAAATGAGCTAAAAACACCAATAAACCGAAAAAGACCAAAGTTAAATCTACATTCATAGACAGTAGTATTTTTTAGGGAATTTTATAATTTCTTTTGCTTACGGTTCTATCAAATTATTTCTTCAAAGTATATAGGTTTCCAAAAGTTCACAACCCAAAGTATCTGGATAAAAAGCAAGCACATTACAGATAGCCGGAATAAGGACCAATTCGCCTTGACTTATCTCTACCACTTTACTATCGGCCTTCAATACCGCCTTCCCCTTCAGACAAAGATAAACCACAAAAGAATCTAATTCTGAAAAATCTTTTTCAATACCACTATCTAAACACAAATAATTTACCTGAAAATAAGGTGTATTTAAAATTTCATTCGTTCTATTTTTTCCACGCCCATAGAGAATTCTACCAGCATCAACAATAGTATTAGCAAGCTCTTTAGACAATTTATCTCCCTCAAAACGAAGGGCTTGTAAGGCTAATTCCGTATGTAATTCTCTACTTTTCCCTTCCGCATCTTTTCTATTCCAATCGTAAATTCGGTAGGTTATATCCGAGCATTGCTGTATTTCGGCCAATAACAAACCTTTACCCAAAGCGTGAACGGTGCCAGCTGGAATATAAAACGCCCCCCCTTTTTCCACCTTTTGCCTTAGCAATACCTTTTCCAAGTCTCCCTTTTCCAATGCTTTTAGATATTGCATTTGATTTATTTTCGGTTGGAACCCACAAATCAATTCTGCCCCTTTTTCCGCTTCCGCCATAAACCACATCTCGCTTTTTCCCAAACATTGATGTCTTTCCTTAGCCAAAGCATCATTAGGATGGACCTGGACCGATAAATCCTGCTCGGCATCTATCCACTTAAAAAGCAAAGGGAACTGTAGTCCAAATTTTTGATAGTTTTTTTCGCCCACCAAATCGCCCATATACACTTCTACTATCTCTACTAAGGTATTTCCCTCCAAAAAGCCATTAGCCACCACCGACTCCTCTTGATCTATTCCGGAAAGCATCCAAGCTTCTCCACAAGGAGAAATCCGACCAAAATTCAAGCCCAAAGAGGTTTTAATGCGAGTTCCTCCCCATATTTTCTCTTTAAAAATAGGGATAAATTTAAGGGGATATAAGAGGTTATCGTCCATGATCTACTTTTCTTTAATTGGATTGCTATGCTTCTTTTCGTGTGTACTCCAAGTATCTATATTGTAAATTGCTAAGTTTATCTACATTTAAATCTCCTTCCTTAGAAAGAGTCCAGCACTGGGGATCTAAATCTTCAAAAAAAGTATCCCCCTCCAAATGTACATATACTTTAGTAAGATAAACTTTTTGACAGTAGGGCAATAATTGCCGATAAATCTGCCCACCTCCTATCACAAAAGCCGTATCTTCTTTCTTTTGAGATAACTTTTTTAAGATCTCTTCCACAGAAGGAACAACCTCTACCGAAGGAATATCGGAAAACATACTCGAACTAAGTACCCAATGTTGGCGTTTGGGCAAAGCTCCGTTGGGGAAAGACTCGTAAGTATGTCGCCCCATAATAATGGTATGACCTATAGTAAGGCTTTTAAAACGTTTCAAATCATCGGATATATGCCACAACAAATCGTTGTTTTTCCCTATAACTCCATTTTGCGCCACCGCCACCACCAAAGCCAAATTTTCAAATATCATCTCTTTTCTATTGATTTTTATTCTCTAGGTCCTTTCTTTGACAGAATTTTTCTTTTTCACAAAGCTCTTGCAAAAATAAGCAATATTTTTAGGATAGCGGATATATAAGGTATCTTTTAGGTATTTTGCAAGCACTTATTTTTTATTTACCTTTGTTTCTTTGGACCTTGGCTTTCTCCTCAAGGAGCAAGCCCTACTTAAGTACAAAACGAATAAAGAGTTCAATAAATCAAACAAGAATATGAAAATATATGTATTTGCTTTTTTGGGCACATTTCTATGCTGCTTTTTTCCCTCTATTGCAAAGGGAGAAGTACCTATAGACAGTATAGCCTATTTCGATCAAATACTAACCAACAGCTCTCTTTCCGTTCCCAAGCAAATAAAACTTGCCAATAGAGCCATTGCCTATGCTCACAGGCATAAAAACATCTATAAAGAAATGGACTTTGGAGTAAAAAAAGCCTTCCTCTTTTTTTCCTCCTCCGAATACCAAAAAGCCATAACTCTAAATGCACAATATATTAAAATTATAGAGAAATATATTAAAAAAGATGGTCTTTCTCCATGGAAAAATTTATATGTAGATGCATTAGGCAATAAAGGATTAGCCTTAGTATATAGCCAACAAACCGACTCTGCCCTAAAAACATTTCGCAGCATAGCCTCTATAGCCAGTACGGATTCCATATCTTTACCCATGGCCAAATATTATAACGGAATGGGAGTAGTTTTTTCTCATCAACAATTTTTTGATATCGCCCTACCATATTTTAATAAGAGTTTAAGCCTTTACGAAAAATTAGAAAATGCAAGAGGGTGTTACTTAGTAAACAATAATATAGGTTCCCTTTACCTTTCCTTAGGCGATTATAAAAAAGCCCTACCCTATTTCACAAAAGTACAGCAACTTATTGCACAAGAAAAATACAAAGGAGAAGAATTAGTGTACTCCAACTATAGCATAGCTCTCTCTTACCAAGGTTTACACAATTATGAATTAGCCGCCACCTATTTTGCAGAAGCCATTAAGATATCCCAAGAACGTCAGTTTAATCATTTGAAATACAATATACAAACCCATTACGCATTGAATCTTTTTCTAAGAGGTAAATACGAACAAGCAGAAGCATTGGCCGTAGAAAGTTTAGAAATGGCACAACGGAAAAAAAATTACACCCTACAATTAGACGCCTTACGTACCCTAAGTTACATTATGGAAGCTAAAAAAGATTTTAATCGCGCCAATGTCTACTTAAAAGATTATATAAAAATCAATGACTTCTTATCCCAAAAAGAAAATCAAGAAAAATTATTAAAACAAAAATTTGAATTCGATAATTACAAAACCGAACAAAAGCGCCAATTAGAACTTAAAAATTTAGAGTTAGCCAACAGCAAAATAATCAGAAGAAATTTATGGATTACCTCCTTAGGTCTTCTTTCTATTTTGTTAGTCTTAGGTTTTATTTGGTTAAGCAAAAAAATTCAAACGCAACGAAAAAACAATTGGTTAATTATAAACCGTTTAGACGAACTTAAAGAAAATTCCAAACGACACTTAGAAACCTTAGAACAAAATTTTGAGGAACAATTAGACGGGAAGAACAAAGAATTAGCAGCAAATGCTCTCTTTCTTTTACGTTTAGATAGCATAGGTGCGGAAATTTCAAAAAAAATAAAACAGTTAAAAGTAAATTTTTCCCTAAAAGGAAAAGAAAAAATTTTAGCTTGCGAAATAGAACAATTAGTGGAAGAACTTTCTTCCGGAAAAAAAAGCTGGGGAGAGTTCCAGTTTTACTTCAACCAAGTAGACACCGATTTTATGCAAAAACTTTCCAAAACCTACCCCGAATTAAGCCCCAACGAGAAGCAACTTTGTGTCCTTTTTAAATTAAATTTAAGTAACAAAGATATAGCCTCTCTTAGTAACAAAACGCTACAATCGATAGGTATGGCCAAATTTCGTCTAAAAAAGAAAATGGGATTAAGCGAACTACAAGATCTTGCCAAGATTTTACAAGAGCTATAAAGCCATTTTTATACCATTGATTACCAGAAAATAAGAACCTTTTGTTATGTTTTGTTAACTTATAATTACGGATTGTTTAGAGATAAAGTATTTTTTTTGTTTTTTTATTCCTATATTTGTGTTACTGTAAATATATCTTATGATAATAAATTTATAAACCAAAAACAATAAAACATGAAAAAAATTAGTATTGTGCTTAGTGCCTTTTTGACACTAATTACCACACTATCTTGGGCTGCAACACCACCCAAGGTGCCTATTGGAGGCTATACCATAGGAGCCACCAAGGTTGACGCAAGGGCTTGGCAAGTAGCAAGCCCTATGACAAAAAATTTAATCACAAAGGTTAATACTGGCGACACTCTTTCCAATAAACTTATAATCTCTGACACCTTAACTCCTTTAGTGACTATAAATGACCTTAATAGCAAGCCCATTCCTAAGGTAAAAGGTCTACCTCTTGGCTTTAAATTTCCTTTTGCCGGAGATTCTTTAAATTGCTTTGGAATTACCGGAAATGGTTTGATTTTCTTAGGCAAAGACAGTATTAGTCCTTTGGCTGGAGGTCCTTCTGATCTTTGGCGCAATGGCTACCAAAAAACACCTGTTATCTATTTTTCCTCGGTTGCAGCTTCTGAATATTCCGCTTGGACTGGCATCTATTATAATCCTACAAAGGTTCTCAAGGGTGCATCTACGAAAATTTCTTATAACCCTGCCGTCACTGGTCCTGGCCGTGGTCCTATTGGTCCTGGTGGTGGTCCTGTTGGTCCTGGTGGTGGTCCTGTTGGTCCTGGTCCTGGTGCGCCAGCTTCTTGCGCTATCACTTTTGAAAATATGCAAATTATGGACTTTACAGGGAAGGCCTTAGTAGCTACTTATCAAATTATACTCACCCAAAACGGGAAAATTGATTTCTTAATTAAATCTCTGAAGCCCAGTAGTATTACAGATCAAGATAAATTAAGTCACGAAGATTCTCTTCTTTTTCAAAAATACAAATTTACCATAGCTATAGCCGACGGAGAAGGGGATAAACTCAATCGTTTAGCTATAGAGGTAAAAAACAGTAAAAAAGCAACGGATCCATCTTGGACAAATCCTGGAGCTTCCTCAAATAGTGCAGCGGCCTATTTGTGCGATACTACCTATCCGTTTTCTGAAACCCCCCCTAACACCTTTTATAAATATACCTTTACTCCTCCTACTACTTGCGTAGCTCCTAATGCAAATACATGGAAATTGAGCGACACTAAGGTAACATCCGTTACCTATTCGGGCAAGGTCGAGGCAAAGAATACAGAAGGTATTTTGGTATTAATATCTACCGATGCGGTTCTCGCCCCTGAGAATAAACCCATCGATGGAATTCATTACAAGAAAGACACTACCATAGGTACCTCCGTGGTTGCAGGTCTCACCCTTGATGCTTCTTGGTGTCCTATATCTGCAATAAATTTAACTCCTGCTACCCAATATTATGCCCACTATATCCCCTACAACTATTATTGTGCGAATAATCCAGCTTATGGAACAGATACGGTAGTTTCTTTTAAAACTGCTTTTGGCGCCCCTACTTTTAGCGTACAATCTGTAGATAAAGATTCTATAGTATTAAATATTACACAAAACACTTCCAATCAAAAAGTAATGTTAGCTTGGTCGGAAAAAGAATTTGACGCAACGGATTGGCAGAATAGATTTCTCCTACCCACAACCACTCCCAAAGTAGGAGATATAATAAGCCAAAAAGAACCTGTAACTGTAAAAGAGGTAGATCTTTCTACGGGTCTTGTTTCTTTAAAGAACTTAAAATCGGGCACCGCCTACTATTTTTATGCATGGAGCTACGATGCTACAAATGCAAGCAAAGTCGTTTATTCTCCCGAAAATGCTACCGCTAATGCCTACACTATCGCAGAAGCCCCCACCGCATTCTATTTTTACACCAATGCTCCTGCTGGTAACATAGATCCCACTCCTATGCCTTGTGGTTGGAGTCGCACCCCTAATTTATCTGGCAACTTCTCCCTTATGGCACCACGAGAACATGGCGGATTTTCTCTAACGGAAAGCGATTTTGGCAAATTTATTAGGGTTCAATTAGCTGCTAATCCTGCTATTCCGCTTATGAATGTAGATGCTATTACTCCCGCTTTTACCAGTAACTATGCAAAAGTAGCTCCTATTTTAAACATAGGATTTAAAACCATAGCCGGTGCCGGTTCTTATTCCAAATATCTATTGGCTACTACCGATACCCTATACATTCAATATAGCACAAACGATGGGGCATGGATTACAGTAGATACGGTTTTAGCAGCCAATCAACCTACTTATGGTATGGATGGTTATGGCCAATTCACTGCTAATCCAGTAGAAGTAAGCGCTAACGCAAAAGTAAAAATTCGTTACTATTTTACTTCTTCTCTTAAGAAAGGTTTTATTATAGCAGACTTACAAGGTATTATTTTAGAACCGGTACTTCCTTGTGCCTATCCCGTGGATATAAAAGCTATAGAAACCACTCTTTCTCATAAATCTGCTCAAATTACGTGGACCGATAAAAATCTACCCGCTGCACCCTCTTATTTATATAGCTATTCTATAGAAGGCGGTGCATTTTCTCCTATCCAAACGGTTAATACTAATTTGCTAGATTTAAAAAACTTAGCAGCTAACACCTCTTACGATATTAAACTACAAGCAGTATGTGGTGCCGGCGATTCTTCCTTATGGGAAAATGATTTTTTTACTACCCTCTTTGGCATGCCTTTTTCTCAAATTTTTGCTAATTTAGTAAAAGAGCCAGAACCAGGGATGATGCCAGAACGCCCCGTTATGCCTGCTTATTTTACTCTAAAAACAGGACTTTTAGCCCAAAGCGGAAATACCGTACTCTCTAATCCTGAATCTTATCCTTGGGGAGGGACTCCCGCTTGGCAATTGGGAACAATAGCAGATTTCTCCAAACCAGCCCTATCCATTGAGGCCTCTTTACCTAATGAATGGTTCTTATTTCCTACTATTTCTATGGAATCTATCACCGCTCCGGCTGTTTTAGACATTGATGTGGCTGGATATGATGCCAATGGCATGCGTCCTCGTGACCTAAGTGATTCTGCAAAATTGTTCATCCTACTTTCTAAAGATGGCAATTTTAATGCATCCAATATAGTTAAAACCATTCAGGCTTCCTCTTTAGACTCTGTGTATCAACCAATATCCGTAGATATTTCCACCTACAGTGGACATCTATTTGTTGCTTTATATTGGCAAAATACCAATCCTCTCGCAGGGCGGATGGATAATGCTAGCATTATTGCCGATAGTATTTCTATACGCTACACCCAAGGAGCACCTTGCTACCCCGTAGCCAATATTAAAACTTCTGATTTAACTACCTCTGGAGTTACTCTTAAATGGGAAGGCTCTTCTTTGAGCTACGGAATTTCCTACAAGGAACGTTCTGCTACCAAATACGATACCATTTACACTACCAATCCTACCTATACATTCTCTAATTTAAAATCTGGTAGTGTCTACAAATACAGTATTGTTGGGTATTGTGGCGAAAATCGCACCAATGCCAGTACTCCTTCTAAGGAAGCAATGTTTAGCACTATTGCTATATGTGAAATTCCTACCAATTTTAGAGTAATAGATACTACATGGGCATCTGCCACTTTTGTATGTAATACTTTGGCTAGCAAAAAAATGCTTCATCTTTATGCAAAAGACACTGCAATCTATCCTCAGCTCGATTGGACTATAGAATGGAATAGTAGAGATACCTTAACCGTCAGTGGACTTTATCAAGCTCTCAATATTACCTACAAGGCCGAAGTTCGTTCTATATGTGCCATAGGAGATTCCAGCGACTGGACTGCTCCTATAGAATTTACTACCTATCCTCGCCCCGACTGTGGTACTCCTACAAAACTAACACATAAAGCTACGAAAAACACCGCCGACTTAAATTGGACCAGCGGAATTAACAACGAAGCTTATATTATGTTCTTCAAGAAAGCATCTGCTACCAAATACGACACCATTCCCGTATTAACCAATAGCTATGCCTTAAGAAACTTGGAAGCCAATACTGCCTACACATGGAAAATTTGTGGCGTTTGTTTTGAAGTTTTAGCCAGTCGATTCTCTGCTGAAGATCCTTTTATAACCGAAGGAACTGCTACGGAAGATCTTCAAAATGTAAAATCTGCTTTCCGTGTAAATGCACAAAACGGACAAGTCATCATTACTAATCTCTATCTTAAAACTATAGACCGTGTTGAAATTTATCAAACAAACGGTCAAAAAGTAGGCATCTATCCTATTAACTCTAACGATAACGTATTCATTCCTTTGGATAATATTCAAAATGCTGTTTTAATGGTACGTATTATTAGTGGAGATAAGACTGCTACCTATAAAATTTTTATGGAATAACTACTCAACGGTAAAATCCGATTCTTTAAAGAGGGGGTTGCTGATCCAACCTCCTCTTTCTAAAAGGAATGCTCAATATAAGGCAGAGCATTCCTTTCCTTAAACAGAGTTTAAGTAATCTTAAGCTCTGTTTATAGTTTAACAAAATCGTTCTTTATTTTATACCTTAAAACAACAATTTATTAATCAACCATAAAATCTACAAATTTATGAATCTACGCGTTTTCAAAACGGCTGTTTTTACCATAGTAGCCATAATGGGTTTCTCGCAAATTTTTGCGCAAGAGCCCACTATTATACAAGGAAAAAAAGCTAAAGCTACGGTCTTAAGCAATTTGGCAGGAGGAATATCCTATGGTATTTCCCCTAACCAACAATATCTTTATGGAGCCTTGGGCGATGCCATGGGTTTCTACTACGACCTTAAAACAGGAACTACCAACCTATCCGATAAAAGTACTATACAAACTTTTTCTTCCCCTACTCATTATGCAGGAGTGGCAGATGTACCTGCCGCATTAGGTCTTAGTGCGGTTACTTTTTACAACGGATCTTACATTCCCCTCGAATTAACCTACGATACTGCCATTAAAGAATTTTTAAGTCTCTCTGTTTGGGCAGCTACCCCCGATGGTAATCAAATTGCTATTATGGGCGATAAGCGAATATTAAACCCCATGTATAATCGATTAGCTACGGTTAATCTTCCCTTTATATATGATGGCACTACCGGAAAAATAATAGAAGCCCTTAAACCCCATTGGCCCATGCTTAAAGTATCGAGCGACGAAGATGCCAATACCGGTTACGGAGCTAGAGTGAATGGACTTTCCGACGATGGAAGCATAGCGGTAGGACATAGTTCTTGGCCTGCACACATGACCAATCGAAGCCCTGTATTTTGGGATAGAACCCTCGACACTTCTTTCTTTGTTGGAGAAGAAAAAGAGAGATTGTCTGGTAGTCTTTACTGTTGTAATAAAGACGGAAGTATTATCGTAGGACAATCGGAAGAAGACGGAATAGTAGTCTATTACAACCGTGCACAAAAAACGTTTACCACTAAAATTATTAAACCCTCTGCCGGATATACATGGCTTAGCCTAAGTGCCATAAAAGAGAACGGCGATATTTTGGGCTTTCAGCAAACCACTGGACAAGATGTGTTCAGTCGTGTTCCGTTTATTTATACCAAAGATGGAGATTTTATTCTTCTTTCCACTTATCTTACGGAATTATATGGTTTAAATATGGGAAGTGTTCCTCTTTTTACCATTATGGAAGCTTCCTCCGACGGTAGAACCATAGCTGGATATACCTACGAAGGCCAAAATTGGCTTCCTTATGCTATAGAGTTAGGCGAAAATCAAATGTACGCTCTTCCACGTTTTGCCCAAGCTCGTCAATACACCAATGCTCTAAAAGTTCAAATCAGTTGGACCGTACCTTTAAAAGGACAATATACCCTAAGCGGATACAATATATATAGAGATTCTGTAAAACTAAATACTGCTCCATTAGCGACAAACACCATTAAATTTGAAGATGTTAGTGTAACAGCAGGCAACCATAAATACCAAGTACAGGCTATTTATACCGATGGGGTTTCCGACTATACTTCTCCTATCTCTGTTATGGTTATTGCGGTTGGAGGCTGCTATCCAATACAATCTATTAGCAATACAGTAGCCTATAATCGCACGGCGAATATACATTGGGGACTTCCTTCTTCTCAAATCGAAGGCCAAAATACCCCTTCTGCTCCACGGCCTGCAAATGAAAAAGGATTTATAGAACAAGGTCCACAAGCAAAAGGCTTGCTTCCTCTTTCTTCCAAAGGATACAAAAATTATACTTTCGATTTTGTTAATGCGTATAATTTTCATACCATGTCTAGCTCCAGTGCCCTTTTAATAGACGATACTGTTTATTCCGGAGATTATCAATCCACTGGACTAAAATTGTTTAGTTCTAAAGATTTTAGACTTCTATCCGAAATGCATCCGAAAAATTTACCTGCCATTATGAATATGGTAGAAATAAATGGATCTATTTATTGTGCTTGTGGCAATACTAATGTTTATGTTTTAGACCTAGAAACAAAATCTATATCTGGAATTTTACCCATTGAAAACATGAAGGTTCGTCATATAGCTTATATTCCTGAATTAGATAATGGCAAAGGTGGATTAGAAATAGGAGATTGGCAAAGCAGCGCTTTCTATTCTTTAGATGGTATCAAACTCACCAATGTAAATCCTATCGATTTCAGTAAATTAAGCGTAACTGGAACCACTTATTACAAGGGTACCTTATATGCCTTTAGTCAAACTGGAAAAAATTATAGCCAGATCTATTACTATGATGTCCTTCCAAATTCTAACTATACAGGGGATGTATTTGCTCTAAAAGGATCTTTTGAAGTAGCTTCCATTGCTCAAGTACAAAACCTTTTGGAGGGAGGAGCTTGCTATGCAGGAGGTCTTTCCTTAAACGTATTAGAAGATAGCACCGTAGTTTTAGGAGCTGTTCTTCAATGTGAATACACCTATAACCATTTAGTATATCTCGAAATAGCCAGTGCCCCTAATTTAGCCGGATTTAATTTACTACGCAATGGCACTAAAATTAATACCGAGCTACTGAAAAGCCGTAATTATACCGATATTATTACTACTGCTGGAACTTATTCCTATACGGTAGAAGCCGTGCAAGAAAATGGATGCAAAGCCACTTCTGCCGTATCTACTAAATTGGAAATTTATCCCATTGGAACCTGCCCTGCGCCTAAGCAAACAAAGGCTTTTGAAAGCAATGATTGTGCGGTATTAAACTGGGATTACACTCCGGATCCAAATGCCAAATTAGTTGGATTCAATATCTATCAAAACGAA
>JAVVTR010000015.1:0-47599 GCA_036653535.1 Bacteroidales bacterium
ATTGATTTTTGTACTGACAGACAGAGGCGCAGCGTTCGATCCGATACAAATACCGGAAGCTGACATTTCCCTTGCACTCGAAGACCGGCCTATTGGCGGACTGGGGATTTTTCTTGTTCGCAAGATTATGGGAGAGGTGACCTATCAGCGCATCAATGGTGAGAATCGTTTGGAAATGAGAAAGAAATTGGAATAGAGTTCAAGATACACTCTAGTGTTATTACATATTAATATTTAGATTACTTCCAATACCTAAAAGAGGCTATCGGTAAAACCAAATGACGAAAAACCATGAAATTAATGTCTTTATCAGATGTATTCACTATTTTACATGCATAAGTCGCTCTTTGGATATTGTGCAAAAACGAAGAGAAATAAAGTATCTTACTTGTTTTAAATTGTTACCTGTTTTTGAAAATATGATTGCAATACGCTGTTTGTCAGTATTGAATGGGTTTAAGTATGTCTTCTTTGGTGGAAATATAGCCGATATTGAGGCTGATATGGCAGATGATGCTCAGATGGCAAAACGTCAGGCAATAACCGAAAGTGATGATGAGCGAGAATAGCAACAATATGAGATAGAGTTATATTTAAGCTATATGTTGTCTTCTACCAACGCTTGAAGTTCCCTAGTGGCTGAACTAAATGAGGAATCTGGAGTTGATGAATCATTCGGCCTGCAACTTATGAGGCAAAAAAAGAACACGGAAACAAGTGTTAAGATAATTATACTTTTGTGTTTCATCTCTTTAAAGATAAGAAGTTTTTTAGGCTTTGAGAACATACATTAACTTTTTGGATTTTTAATCATAGCTACCATAAGACAGCCTTATTTTGACAAAAACAAATAACATTATGTAATAAAAAAGTTTTGTATCTTTGCCTACCGGGAGAGTTATTTGAAGGTATAGCACGGCAAATCACTGAAATTCGCACAGTTGCCAAATCGTTACTAGTATCTTTCCACAACTCTGCAAAGTATTTATTCCTCAATTGATTAAGTTAAATCAATGGTAATCTAAAATAATTAGGATGAAAAGAGTAGGCATACTATTGGTCTTTATATTTTTTGGTGGAGGTTTTAGTGTTGCTAAGAGTATGGACACGCAAGAAGTGTCTTCTGCCATGATTGAAAAATATCAAAAAACACCTATGTGGCAACTACTTGGCATTGCAGATGCTTTTTTGTCTAAAGGAGCGAATGATTCTGCCATGATTTGTTACTCTTTGATATACAATAGTCGGATGAACCAAGAAGATACGTCGTCGAAAAAAATAGTATGTAAAGCTTTGAATAGAGCTTCTAATATTTATTTTTATCATTGTGATTATAAGTCATCTATACAACTTTTATTAATGGCCTTACAAATATGTGATGAAATAGGGTATAAGGAATATGTAGCAAGTGTTTATAATAATATTGGTAGCGTTTATTTTCAATTCAAAGACAATAAAAAGGCTAAAAAATACTACGAATTATCGAATAAAAATTCTCATAATGCCTATTTTTCCGGAGTGGTTTTAAATAATTTAGCTCTACTTGCGTGTCGAGAGAACAAGTTGGATAGTGCCCTTATTCTTTACAAAAAGGCATGTAGAATTATAGAAAAAGAGGTATTGGATTCGGTATATAATGAAACTTTAAATAATATTGGCAATGTGTATTATACCTTAGGACATTACGATTCCGCATTTTTCTATTATTGCAAAGCATTAGATAATGCTCGTAAATTTAAAATGGCAAGTAAAGAGGCTTATATATTATCGGATATTGGTCGATTATATTACCATAGGCATAAATACGACTCTGCAGATTATTATTTAAAAATGGGCAATAAAATTGCCATTCAATATAAATTATATAGTGTATTGGCTAATAATTATTTATCATTTTCTGAAATACAAGAGTCGCAAGGGAATATTTCCCAAGCTCTTGCTTACTATAAAAAATACGATATTATTAAAGATTCTTTATTTAATTCTTCTAAATATGCAAGCATTCAAGAATTAGAGTTTTCTTACAATATGACAAAAATAGATAAGAAAATACAAAAATTGAATGTAGAGCAAGAAATAAAAGAGCGTACCATTGCTATGCAGAAAAGATTGCAGCTCGTAACCTCTTTGGCGGTATTAGCCCTAAGTGCTTTATTAGTGCTGATGTATCGTAAAAACAAAAATTTAAATCAAGCCTATAATAAGTTGGTTGTTAAGAATGTGGAAATTGTAAATTTTGAAGCAAAAATGCAATTTATGCAAGTAGAGTATGAATACAAACTTAGGCAAAAGGATTTAAAGATAGAACAGGTACAGCAAGAACAGGTACAGGTACAGCAAGAGCAGGAGAATACATCGGAATTATCCAAAGAAGGGTCTACATTTGTAAAGTATAAAGACATTCAAATAGGAGATATTTCTAAAAAAGAATTATTATCCGATATATTAAAAGTGATGAGAGATAAAACTATTTATTGTGATCCGGAATTTTCTGTATTAAAACTGGCAGATAAGGTGAATTCTAATTCAAGTTATGTGTCTTATACTATTAATAATACCTTTGGTAAAAATTTTCGTTCGTTTATTAATGACTATAGAATTAAGGAAGCTTGTCGTATTTTAGCGGAAGAAGATATGCAAAAGTATGCCATAGAATCTATTGCTATTATGGTGGGTTTTAAATCTAAGAGCGCATTTAATACTATATTCAAGGAAGTTACAGGAGTTACTCCTTCCTTTTATATAAAATCTGTTTCCCAAAGATAAAATTGTAAGAAAAGCCAAAGTTAATGTTGGTATCGCCCATTGGTAATCTTGGTTGATGGCTTATAGTCCCTTGGAACTATCTTTGGTATTTGCCATGTTTTTTCCCATTACTATAGCGGTGGACTTATTCTGAAAATAGATATTCGAAAAGGCTATTTCCTCTTTCCGTCCGGTAGTGATCATAATACCATTAATAATCATATCCACATTATTATTTACAAGGGCTGGTATAAGCTCGTCGAAGTTCATCTTTATAAATCTTATAGGACGATCTATAGAAGCGGCAAACCTTGTTGCAATTTCAATGTCGAGACCGCATATTTTACCATCTTCTTCGTAAGAAAAAGGCATATATACAGCGGTAGTACCAATTTTTAAAGGTTTCCCTTGTATTGGCAAATTTATTTTCGGCATCCTCGGATTGCTTCCATAAATCCAGCGTTCTATTATTTGATCATATGTATTATCTATTTGAATTTGAGATAGAAAGGTATTGAACTTTTCTAGGAGTATTACATTTTTTTTATTGAATCCCACACCGAGAGGGGGCGAATAGGAGATGTTTTGTAAGATTTTTAGCTCTGGGTGCATGGGGAGTATTTTATGGACTTCTGTAGAACCTAAAACAACCACATCACAGTTTCCTGTTCGGAGTGCCGATATTAGATCATTCATATCCATTCTTATCATTTGGGCTTTTGGATATTTTTTGCTAATAAGACTATCTTGGGTGGACCACTTTAATACGCCAATTCTGTCGTTGGCTGCATCTTCTAAGCTTTGGTAAGTTTTATGCTTTTCAACATTAACACATCCTGCCGAAAATGTAAATAGGCCTAATATTAGTGCAAATAGGCTTAATTTATTAATTTTTATCTTTTTTAGCACATTAATTTGATCCATGGTCTTTTTTTATTTTTAATCTAATGAGGAAGTCGGAAAAGCAATTCTCGTTTTCTATTAGTATTTAGAGCTATCTTTGGTATTTGCCATATTTTTCCCCATTACTATAGCGGTAGACTTATATTGAAAATATACATTTGAAAAGGCTATTTTTTTCTTTCGCTCGGTAGTAACCGTAATATTATTAACAATAACATCTACTTTATTGTTGATAAGAGCTGGTATAAGTTCATCGAAACTCATTTTTTGAAATAAGACAGGACGATTTATAAAAGCAGCAAACCTCGTCATAATTTCAATATCGAGACCGGAAAGCTTACCGTTCTTTTCATAAGAGAAGGGAATATGTGTAGCTGTAGTACCTATTCTTAGTGGTTTCCCTTGTATAGGTAAATCTATTGTTGGCATGCTGTCTAATTCGCTTTTATAGATCCAGCGCTCCATTATTTGGTTGTATGTACCATCCCTTTGAATTTGAGATAGAAAGGTGTTGAATCTTTCTAATAGTATTGTATCTTCTTGGTTGAAACCTGCAGCGAGAGAGGGGGAATAGAGGAGGTTTTGCAAAATTTTCAAATCGGGGTTTAAAGGAAGTATCTTATTAATATCAATAGAACCCAAAATAATAACATCGCAGTTTCCTGCTATGAGAGCCGATACTAAATCGTTTATATCCATTCTTATTATTTGAGCATTAGGATATTCTTTGGTAATGAGGCTGTCCTGAATAGAACCTTTCAATACGCCAATTCTGTCGTTGGCTGCATCCTTTAAGCATCGGTAAGACTTATGTTCTATATTACTACATCCTGTTGCAAATAAAAACAGACTTAAAAAGGTTAAAATTTGGGTTAATGTGTGCTTTTTCAGTTTTTTAAATACACTGTTTCTTATCATAATATTGGTTCGGTTTTTTTGCAGCTTAGGCTTAATAGTTTTAATTTTTTCTATGGCACAGATCCACATAATAGATACAAGATAACTATCAAATAGATAGCAAATCTACAGTTTATATATTAGCTTTCAAAATTTTTTTTAAATTTTTTATAAGAGTTACCATAAAAGATATTCGACGGCTTTTCCATAAATAAACCATACTTCCGAAGGAGAGGGATTTCTATACAAGAGAAATATTTATCTTTCTCATGTTCTTTAGTAGATGATAATTATTTAGTTATGTTTTTATTGCCTATGCAAGTTGTTCGATTTTAGAAAATCGAACAACTTGCATTTGTATATAGGAGTAAGATACATGTAAATTTGTAATCTAATTTTTGGTGAATATAAAATAGAAAAAATAAATTATAAACCTTAATAAAAACGAAAAATATGAAGAGAACGTATTTTATAATGATGTGGATTGCTTTGCTTTTTTTCCCGGCCCTCACAGCAAATGCTAGGAACATCCAAAGGGTAAAGCCGGACAAACCTGCGAATCAAATTTTAAATGAAGCTCTCAAAACCAGTAGTGGAAAAACAGCTTATGGATATTTGGTGTGGACAAAAAACAGTCTTGTGGATAGTTTAGGTTTTGCCACATTTAATATTGCGGATGTTTCTACCATGAAAACAAATCGTAGAGGTGGTGGTACTTGGGGCGGTGCAAACGTGGATAAATTTCTTTATCACTTTATGCCTATGCGAGATTCAATCGCCTTTGCTAAAGAAAATTGGCTTACGGGGGAAAAAGAGATCATAAGTACTGTAAAAGACACCAAAACGTTATATATGAATGATTTGACTTATGATTACACTACGAATACCATGTATTTTATAGGAAGTATTTTTTTTGGTGAGAGTGATGTAGCTTGGTTAGGAACTGTAAATTTGACAACGGGGAAATTAGATACCCTTGGGGAAACCCCTTATATGGTGGGATTGGCTTGTAATAGCAAAGGAGAACTTTATGGATTGGGAAACCAAAAATTGTATGCCATAAATAAAACCAATGCTATTGTGAGAGAGATAGGTACCATAGATGCAAATATGACAACCTATTCTCAATCTTTGGATTTTGATAGGGATAACGATGAATTATATTGGACGGGAAATTGTAATAAAAAAGGAGATGGAGGTTTTTTTGCAAAAATTAATACCACCACAGCCAAAGTAACTAAAATTGGACGATTTGCCAATGATGCGCAGCTTATGTGTTTGTATATTCCTTTTAGTCCCGTCGAATCGGGTGCTCCCGCTGCCGTAACCGAGGCAAGTATTCAAGCGGCCGATAAAGGGGCTTTATCGGTTAGTATTAGTTTTAAGGTGCCTACCCTTACGCATGGCGGCACGGCTTTAGGTGCAATCACTACCTTGGATATTCTTAGAAATGATACCCTTCTCAAAAGCTATCCTTCTCCTTTAAAAGGAAGTGCTCTTAGTTATACCGACAATTTGGCGAATAAAGGGATGTATGCCTATACCATAGTAGCAAAAAACGCCGTGGGGCTTGGAGAAAAGGTGAGCCAAACTCTTTTTGTGGGCGAAGATGTGGCGGGTGCGCCTAGCAATTTGGTAGTTGTCAAAACGGAACAAGGTTCTACGCTTACTTGGGTAGCGCCTACCAAGGGTTTAAATACAGGATGGTTTAATGCGGAACAATTAAAATATAAAATTACCCGTTTCCCCGATAAAGTAGAATTAAGCGCAAATATAGTGGGCACCTCTTATAACGACCTTAGCGTTCCACAACTAGGAAATTATAGTTATACCGTTCAAGCCTATACCAATATAGGAAATGGAGGGCTTGCCACTTCCGCTCCCTTGCTTTTGGGCGATGCGTATAAAACGCCTTATAGCTGTACTTTTGACCAAAAAGAAGATTTACTGATGTGGACTATTTTGGACGAAAACAAGGATAAAACAATTTGGAAGCATTACTATGAAGGGATGGCTAAGTATAGCTATAATTCTACTAATGATGCCAACGATTGGCTTATCTCTTCTCCTATTGCTATGCAAATGGGTAAAACCTATAAATTAAAATTTGATTTTAAGACAGAGTATGGAGAGGATATAGAGAAATTAAATGTGTTTTATGGCAAAGGAGCTACAGCAATTGCACAAAAAGATACATTATTAGATTTGAATGCCTATGCTAATGATCAATTTGTTACCCAATCCGTGCGTATTAGTCCTAAAGAAACAGGCAATTATAATATAGGCTTTCATGCTTATACACCCAAAAGCGGATATGGAATGTATATAGATAATGTCAAAGTGGAAGAGATGTTTGAAAATGATTTGGCAGCAATTGCCATCAGTGGCACTTCACTTCCTACCCAAGGTAAAGAAAATGCCTATTATGTTACACTTGAAAATACAGGGATTTCTACACAAAGTGCATATCGTATCGAATTGGTAAATGAAGACAAGGTGCTATGTTCTCAAGAACTCCTTACCCCTTTTGCGAGTGGAGAAATCAAGGAATTTCGTATTGTATGGAATCCCACGAAGACCGAAGCTATAAGTATTAAAGCCAGAGTGGTGCTTGCGGGTGACCTAAATGCAAATAATAATGCAACGGATTCTTTAGCGGTGGAAGTACAAGCGCCTAGTGAACAACAATGGGCTACGATAGGGGTTGTAAATGACGAAAATTATTCATCGGTCCCTATTTCTTTTGGGTACAACAATTCTGCTTCCCAAACCATTTATTTAGCTAAAGAAATTGGATTTTATGGTCGCATAGATACCTTGACTTATACGTATCAATGTGGTAGTGATACCATTGTTAAGCCAATAAAGGTATATATGAGTACTACCAAATTTCCCAATCTTTCCTACGATATCACGAGTAGTGAGTATGGATTTTTACCTTTATCGGGAATGACTTTGGTGTACGAGGGGCCCCTTAGTTTAACAGCAAAGGCCAATAATACAAAAGTAAATATTCCTCTAAGCAAACCTTTTGTGTACACTAACGATAATCTTTGTATTACGATAGTAAAAGACGATAGCGTATATTTCAATAGTACCTATTTTATGATTACTAAAACGGCAGAGGAACGCACGCAATATTATGAAAGTGACGAGAGTCCGTATACGGAAACCTCTTATAGTTCCGCTAAAAAAGCTTTTCCTAATATTATCATCAGTGCCAATACCACAGGGGCAAAAATGCAGGGCACAATAAAATGCCAAGGTTTGCCTGTGGCAGCGGCTACCCTTACGCTTAATCCTGGCAATATTAGTGTAAATACTGATTCTGAGGGAGCCTATGTGTTTGCCTATATTCCTATGGGGACCTATACGCTTAGTGTTAATAAACACGAATATGAAGAATATATAATGGAAAATATAGTCTTTGGCAAAGAGGAAAGTAAAAGCTTAAATCTCGAAATTAGAGAATTGGCTAAATATGGTATTACAGGAATTGTAAAAAATCCAGAAGGGCAAGCTCTTGCCAATGCTATAGTAAATATTCGTGGATATGCTAATTTTGCCGATACTACGGATGCCACAGGGGCATTTGTTATAGAAAAAGTATATAAAGCAAAGCAATATTCTATAGAAGTGAACCACAAAGAATTTTATACCTATAGAAACCAGTTTGACATGGGAGATACCGCTCTTGTATTTTCTGTTTTGATGGCGGATATTCCTTATGCGCCTGCAAAGGTAGTGGCTGCTCTGTCGGATACAAAAGTGGATATTAATTGGGGAGATCCCGCCAATAAAGAATACCGCTATGATGATGGCGTGGCCGTAGGTGCTTTAGGATTTAATTCTCCTTTTGCCCCCGTCGACCATTATGTGATTGGTTCGGCACATCCAGTACCTAGTGTTTTAAATGGGATGAGTTGGTACACAATGGCAGGCGAAGCCCCTCACGATTCTATTTATATTTTTGTATTAGATTTGGATTCCGATGGCAATCCAGCCCCTACTCACATTTTGTTTACGCAAAAAGTGATCAATACCGACGATCAATGGTCTTCTTTCGATTTTCCAAATGCGATAGAATGTCCTCGTGGTTTTATGATAGCGGTAAGTCATACGGGTTTTGTGGGTATTGCTCATGATGCAGGAACTAGTTTTGAATGGCCTTATATGCCTAAGCGAAATTATACTGCGGATATTAAAAAGGGAAGTTATGTGGAATCTGTAAAACCACAAACATTTAATTTCATGGTCAGAGCCAAAGGTTATGAAATGGTAAAACAAGAGGTAGATACCTTGACTATGGCCACTGCGGCTTGCCCTTCCAACTCCGCTACTACGGCTTTAAATACGAATGTACATTTTCCTGATTTAGTAAATGTGTCTTGCGAACCTTATACCATAGAAGAGGCACGTATTTGTAATGCTAGCAAATCGGTGCAAGGCTATAAAGTATGGCGTTTATTAGAGGAAAACAAAACGAATGCAGCTACTTGGCAACTATTGAGCGAATCGGTTCCCACTACTAAAACATACGTAGATAATACTTGGGCAAAGGCAGCAGATGGCGCTTATGTATATGCGGTAAAAGCCATTTACAAAGGTATTAGTTCGGCAGCTTCTTTTTCCAATATGATTCCTAAAAATATGTCAGCCCAAATTACCGTTAATGTAACTACCAACACTACGCCAAATTTTTCGGATGGAGCGATGGTTACCCTACGGAATATAGATCAAAAAGGCAATCATGTCTACACTGCCAAAGTAAGCAATGGGAAAGCTTTGTTTACGGAAGTATGGAAAGGCACCTATACCCTACAAATTATTCTTACCGAATACGGTCCTATAATGGATAGCAATTTAGATTTACGTAGCGATAAGGCCTTAACTTATGAATTGAAAGAAGTACAAGTAAATCCATATAATTTATCGGTTACTAAAGCCAAAGATAAAGAGTATATTTTCAATTGGAATGTAAACCCTGCTATAGTCGACGATTTTGAAAAACATAAAGATTTTGAAATCAATTCTCCAGGAACTTTAGGTTGGAATCATATAGATGCCGATGGTGGCGAAACTTATGGTATTGGTGGATTTGAAGATGCAATACCTAATACCAATGCGCCTATGGCATATAGAATATTAAATCCTTCGGCCACTAAGCCTTCGATGTTGGACGACCCCGAAGCCAAAGCTTTGGCTCCTCATAGTGGTAAGAAATTATTGACCTTTTGGTCTCCTATCGATATGGATAATGAAGACTACTTTATTTCGCCCGAACTTTTGTTTGCACACGATTTTACCTTTAGCTTTTGGGCTAGAGCCTACGACCGTCCCGAAAGAATGAAAGTGGGTTATTCGGTGTCGGGTAAAGCACAAAGCGATTTCTCCTATTGGGTGACCCCAGGAAAATATGTTACAGTACCCGTAGGCAATTGGGTTCAATATACCTACACCTTACCTTATACGGCCAAATATGTAACGATTGAGTGTGTATCTCACCTTGGTTTTGTTCTTATGGTAGATGATGTATTTATTGGGGAAACCGAAACTACCCCTGCTGCTAAAAAGATTGCTAAATACGAAGTTTATTTAGATGGAACCAAACTTGGAGATGCCAGCAAGCATAGCTTTACTTTTACAGATGTGAAAGATGGCGTACATACAGCGGGAGTAAAAGCCTTGTATAAATCGGGCGAAACGAAATTAGTTACTACCGAATTTACCGCAAAAGCAACGGGGGTAGAGTTAGAGGAAGAAACGTCCAAATTACGTTTCTATCCTAATCCAGTAGAAGGAGTATTAAATATAGACGGAGAGTACACTTCTCTTAAAATATATAATATGATGGGGAATTTAGTAGAAACGGTAAACGAAGGAAGCCGAGTAGATATGACGAATTTCCGCCCGGGGGTTTATTTTATTAAAGCTTATTTTAAAACGCAAGCAAAAATATATAAAGTTGTGGTAAAATAAGGATTTTTGGTTTTGGTTTAATAAAAAAGGGAGAGCTTTAAGCTCTCCCTTTTTTATTGGCCTTATAAAATTAATTTATTTTCCTAAGGTGGCCACCATAACTGCTTTAATAGTGTGAAGACGGTTTTCTGCTTCATCAAATACAATACTCATAGACGATTCAAAAACCTCTTCGGTTACTTCCATACCATTGAGTTTGTACTTATCATAAATTTCTTTTCCTGTAGTGGTTTCCAAATTGTGAAAAGCGGGTAAACAGTGTAAAAATTTAACTTTAGGATTTCCGGTAGCTTTTACTACTTTGGCGTTTACTTGGTAGGGCTTTAGCAGTTTAATACGTTGATCCCATACTTCGGTTGGTTCCCCCATAGAAACCCATACATCGGTATAAAGAAAATCCACTCCTTTAACTCCTTCTTCTACTTTGTCGGTTAGAGTGATTTTGGCGCCGGTTTCTTTAGCTATTTTTTTACATTCGTCTACTAAATTTTTGTCGGGCCAGCAAGCTTTTGGGGCTACAGCTCTAAAATCCATACCCATTTTGGCAGCTCCTACCATTAAAGAATTACCCATGTTATTGTGAGCATCTCCTAAAAAAGCAAAAGAAACTTTATGTAAAGGTTTGTCTATATGTTCCGACATGGTAAGGAAATCGGCTAAAATTTGAGTGGGATGAAATTCGGTAGTAAGTCCGTTCCAAACCGGCACCCCTGCATATTCGGCTAAGGTTTCTACTGTGGACTGTGCATAGCCTCTATATTCAATAGCATCGTAGATGCGACCCAATACACGGGCGGTGTCTTTCATAGATTCTTTTTTACCCATTTGGGAACCGGAAGGTCCAAGGTAGGTAACATGTGCACCTTGATCTAAAGCAGCTACCTCAAAAGAACAACGAGTACGGGTAGAATCTTTTTCAAAAAGAAGCACTATATTTTTTCCTTTTAAGTTTTGGGTTTCGGTACCGGTATATTTGGCTTCTTTTAAATTGGCAGCCAAATCCAGCATGTATTGAATCTCTTTTGGAGTAAAATCTAATAGTTTCAAAAAACTACGATTTCTTAAATTAAATGCCATGATATTGATTTGTTTTAGTTATTTAAATTATTTTATAATTCTAGTTCCACACTTTGGTTGTCCAAGTTGAGAAGCTTCTGTAATAATACATTCTTTTCCGCCGTTTTCTACAAAGAAAATGGCGGCCCGTATTTTAGGTGCCATGGAACCTTCTGCAAATTGACCGTTTTCTAAGTATTTATACGCTTCGGAAATAGAAAGTACGTCTAATTGCTTTTCATCTTCTTTGCAAAAATTAATACAAACTTTGGCAATATCTGTAAGTATATAAAGTTCATCGGCTCCAATTTTAACAGCAGCCAAGGCAGAGGCTAAATCCTTGTCGATAACGGCTTCTACTCCACGAAAATAATTATTTTCACAAATAACGGGAATACCGCCACCACCTACGGTAATAACAATATTTCCTTTGGAGGCTTCTCTTGCAACCACTTCTATGTGGTTTATATCTATTGGAATAGGAGAGGGAACCACCTTGCGCCAACCATTGCCTTTGGGGTCTTCTTTAAAAACAGATCCCGTAGCTTGACTGTATTTATCCGCTTCTTCTTTGGTGTAATAGGGACCTACAGGTTTAGTTGGATTTAGAAAGGCAGGGTCCTCTTTATGGACCAAAACTTGCGTTAGTAAAGTAATTACCTGGCGAGATAAATTTGCTCGGTGGAGTTCGTTATACAAGCAAGATTCTATAAGATAGCCTATAGAACCTTGGGTTTCTGCTACACAAAAGTCCATAGGCATAGCAGGAAGATTAAATTCGTTTTTCCCAGCTTCGTGTTGAAGTAAAACATTACCTACTTGAGGACCATTTCCGTGTCCAATAACTATATTATAGTCTTGCTTTATAAGCTTTATTAAAGCCTTACAAGTTTCTGTGACATTGGCCAATTGTTCGGCATAGGTTCCTTTTTGTTTACTGCGGAGCAACGCATTCCCTCCGAGGGCTACAACAGCAAGTTTTTTAATCATTTGGTAGTCTCCTTTTTCCTTTGAGTTAAAGGTCGCAAAATTACACAAATTAAACTAATCCGGCAAACCCCATAAAGGCTAAAGCTAAAATTCCGGCGGTAACTAAGGCAATAGGAGAACCCTGCATCCCTTTAGGAACAGAAACTAAGTCGAGCTGTTCTCTAATACCGGCAAAAATAAGCAAAGCCAGAGCAAAACCAACCGCACTGGAAAAGGCAAAAACTACACTTTGGAGAAAATTAAATTCTTTTTGTATTACTAATAAAGCAACCCCTAAAACGGTACAATTGGTGGTAATTAAAGGGAGAAAAATACCTAAAGCTTGGTATAGATCCGGGCTTACTTTTTTTAGAATAATTTCTACCATTTGCACCAAGGCCGCAATAACTAAAATATAAGAGATAGTTTGCAAAAAGCCCAAGTTTAAGGGAGCAAGGAGGTATTGGTTTAAAAGGAAAGTGACTATAGTTGCCAAAGTAATAACAAATATTACAGCAGCCCCCATGCCTATAGAAGACGAAATACGATTAGAAACGCCTAAAAAAGGACAGGTTCCAAGGGTTTGTGCAAGAACAATATTGTTGACAAAAATGGCACTTATTATTAAAATAATATATTCCATGGTGATTGATTTTCTATAATATATTAATTGTGTTTATGGGAAAGATGGCGAATAGTGGCTATTAAAAAACCAAGAACGATAAATGCGCCTGGTGCCAAAACAAAAATTAAAATACCATCGGTGGGTATAAATTTAAAATTAAAAAGGGAAGCATTGCCTAATATTTCTCTTATACTACCCAATAAAGTAAGGGCTAAGGTGAAACCAAGTCCCATTCCAAAACCGTCGAAGAAAGAGGATAGAACATTGTTTTTTGCAGCAAAAGCTTCTGCTCTGCCCAATACAATACAGTTTACTACAATTAAAGGAATAAACAAACCTAATTGATGATAAATAGTAGGTACGTAAGCTTTCATAAGTAATTCTACCATAGTTACAAAAGAGGCTATAATTACGATAAAACAAGGGATTCTTACCTTATCGGGAATTTGATTTTTAACTAAGGAAATAATTACATTGGAGAGAATTAAAACAAAAGTGGTAGCTAAGCCCATGCCTAAGCCGTTAATAGCCGAAGAGGTTACCCCCAAAGTAGGGCACATCCCCAAAAGTAATACCAAAACTGGATTCTCTTTTAGAAGTCCTTTGGAAAAATTTTTCCATTGATTTATTTTATGGCTCATTTTTTTATTATTCTAATTTTAGACACTATCCCCCATTCAATAACTCGGAGTTTTTTTTAAAACTAAATTTATTTATTGGAAGGGGAAATGTTTTTTTTGGTCAATTTTTTGGAGGCCAATTTAAAGGCTTCGTAACTTTTTTGTAATCCAGCGCAATAGGCACGAGAACTAATAGTAGCGGCCGTAATGGCATCCACCTCTCCTCCGTCTTTTTTTACTTTTAGCAGAAATTGGTCCAAATGTTTACGCTCAAATTGGGAATAAAACGAAGGATCAGTCATTTTACTTCCTAAACCAGGAGTTTCCGAATGTTTGAGTATTTGCACTTTATTTAAGGTTCCATCTGCTTGAAAACCAACCATCATATTTATGACACCTCCAAATCCATTAGAAGACGAATTTACCGCAATTCCAGTGCAGATATTGTGATTGTAGGCAAGATAACATAAAAGACTGTTAGAGGGATCTTCCGGTAAGGAAACTTCCACTTTTTCTAATTTATCGAAAGGGGGAAGCACCTTTTTTATAGCTTCTTCCGATTTTTGGGATTCTTCTGCATTAATCTTATCGTAAGTAAGCACATATACGGCCCCTAAGCAAGCTCCTGAAATACTACAGACTAAGAGTAGGCTTATTACCATGTTTTTTAAGGTAGATTCTTTTTTTTTCATTTTCTATACTAATTTAGTATCCGTAACGCTTAGGCGAAAACCCTTTATTAATAAGAGGAACAAACGCATTCATAATTAGAATGGCAAAAGATACGCCTTCTGGATAGGATCCAAAAACACGAATAAGTATGGTTAACACTCCACATCCTATTCCGAAAACGATTTTACCCCAAGGAGTAATAGGAGAGGTGACCAAGTCGGTAGCCATAAAAATGGCTCCTAACATTAAACCACCGGAGAGTAAAACAAAAACAGGAGGGAAATAAGTGCTTGGGTCGGTCCACCATAAGATGGTGGCAAAGAGGAAAGCGCTGCCAAGAAAACTTACCGGAATATGCCAACTTATAATTTTACGGAAGAGCATATAAAGCCCACCTAAAAGAATGGCAATAGCCGATAATTCCCCAAGAGATCCTCCTTTTTGTCCCATAGCCATTTGAGAATAACTACCAATTTGGGTCATAATTTCTTGGACAGGTATTCCCATTTTTAGCGATTCTTTAGCAAAACTTAGGGGAGTAGGACCGGTGATGGCATCCGTTACTATTTGTTCGCCTAACAAAGGATGAATAAGAGGCCAAGTGGTCATTGCTACAGGAAAAGAAATTAATAAAAAGGCACGACCTACCAAGGCAGGATTAAAAGGATTATTTCCTAAGCCACCGTAAGCCATTTTTGCTATGCCAATGGCTACCAAAGCACCAATAACGACTATGCCCAAGGGCAAGTTAGATGGTAGGTTAAAGGCTAATAAAAGGCCGGTAATAACGGCGGATCCATCGCCTATACTCAAAGGTTTATGGAAAAAGAAGCGTTGGATAAGCCATTCAAAAAGGATACAAGAGGCTACCGACACGCCAATTACACAGAGTGCTTGCAAACCGAAAAAATAAATACTTACTAAAAAAGCAGGAATAAGGGCAATTACTACACCCCACATCATCTTTTTAACGGATTCAGGGCCATGTATATGCGGGGCCCCAGCCACTATCCATTGTGTGTTTTCAGACATTTTGGTTAATTCTTAGCGTTTCTTTTTTTTATAATATTACCTACCGTAGCTTTTCCCATGCGGAGGTTATCTAATAAATAGCGGTTGGACGGACAAGTATATTGACAACAGCCACATTCTATGCAATCCATAATTTTAGCGTTTTCGGTTCTGTCGAAATATCCGTGTTCTACACTTGCACTGATAAGGTATGGTTCTAATCCCATGGGGCAGGCTTCCACGCATTTTCCACACCGAATACAAGGATGCACTTCTCTTCGGTGAGCCTCTGCTTCTGGAACTAACAAAACAGCCGATACTCCTTTGGTGACAGGAGTATTTATATCGGAAAGAGCCTTTCCCATCATAGGACCTCCGGAAATAATTTTGGCGGTGTCTTTAGGTAATCCTCCACAAGCCTCTATTAACTCGGATATAGGAGTGCCTATCCTAACCCAAAAATTACGAGGTTCCGCAACTTGCACTCCAGTAACGGTGACCATGCGTTCTACTAAAGGTTTGTGCTTTTGTACCGCTTGGTAAACGGCTTGGCAGGTTCCCACATTATTTACTACACATCCTACAGAAATGGGCAGTTTTCCAGAAGGAACTTCTTTATTCACTAATGCTTTTATTAATTGTTTCTCGGCTCCTTGCGGGTATTTCATTTTTAGAGGATGAACCGAAATACCGGGGAAACTTTTGGCTAATTCGCTGAGGTATGCAATGGCCTTAGGTTTATTATTTTCTATACCGATAAGAGCTTGTTTTACCTCCAAGGCTTTCATTAATATGGAAATTCCTATTAAAATTTCCTCTCCTTTTTCGAGTATTAGCCGATAGTCGTCGGTAAGAAAAGGCTCACATTCCACTCCGTTTATTAGCAGATACTCGGCTTTACAAGTTTTTGGAATATTTATTTTTACGTGAGTAGGAAAGCAGGCTCCCCCTAATCCTACTATACCCATTTCCTTAATTCTTTGAATAATTTCTGCTTTGGATAAAACAATTTCTCGTTTAATTTCCGGGCTTTGGTCGATAAAGTCTTCCCATTGATCTCCTTCCACATCTATATATATGGCAGCTTTAGGGTAAAGAGAAGTATCTATGGCTTCCCCTATTTTATTGACTATGCCTGAAACGGGAGAATGCACTACGGATCCTAAAAAAGCCTCATTAGAAGTAAGCAGTTGTCCAACTTTTACCATATCGCCTTTTTTAACCAATATTTGAGATGGTGCGCCCAAATGTTGGTTAACCATAACGCAAACTTGTTTTGGAAGAGGTAAAAGGGAAGAAGGCGCCTCTATATTCAATTTTTTGTCTTGTGGGTGAACCCCACCTATATGGAAAGTTTTCATGCGTTGTTTTTTGTTATAATCCCCGAAAAGTCTATAGATAAGGCATGGGTAGGACATTCCTCTACGCATTTTCTACAATGAATGCAGAGGGTATCGTTGATATATGCCAAATTGTTGTTTAAGGATATGGCCGATTGAGGACATACTTTTACACATTTGCCGCAACCTATGCAAGAAACTTTACATACTTTGGTTGAAATAGCACCTTTTTGTTGGTTCATGCAACGAACATAAATACGGCTACTATCTTCATTTTTGCAGCGTATTTCTATAATGTTTCTCGGGCAAGATCTTGCGCAAGCTCCGCAAGCCGTGCACTTATCTTCCTCCACTTCCGGCAAGGCCGTTAATTCATTTATATGAATAGCATCAAAGTTACAAGCTTTAACGCAATCGCCTAAACCTAAGCAGCCATAAGCGCAACCGTTTTCTCCGCCATAGAGCCCATTGGCAAAAGCACAATTAGCAGCACCTTCAAATTTTACTTTTTGCGAGCTGTTTTTTTTCCCGCCTGCACAGCGAACTACCGCAATTTTTTTAATTTTTTGTTCGGAAGCAATTCCTAAAATTTCTGCAATTTTACTCACTTCGTTTTGGGTACAAGCCGGACAAATCACACTTGTACTTTTATTTTTTACAATACATTCCGCCATATCGCGGCATCCTGCTTTTCCGCAAGCCCCACAATTCGCTCCTGGCAGGCATTCGTTTACTAAGTCTATTCGAGGATCTTCCTCTACTTTGAACTTCTGTGCAACAAAATACAATACCAAAGCCGAAATAAGCCCAAGGACCGATAAAAGTGCCAAGGCATAAAAGAATGATTCGTTCACGTTATTAGTTTTTATTTAGGTCTGTAGAAAAATTTAATTAAAATAAAACTGTTTTTTTAAAGCACATTTTTTATCCATTTTTCTATAATTATGGGGAAATATTTTTGTTCGAGTTCGTGTATGCGAGCGGCCAAGGTCTCGGGGCTGTCGTTGGGCTTTACTTCGCAACGGGCTTGAAACAACAAATTCCCTTGGTCGTAGTGTTCATCTATATAGTGAATGCTGATGCCGCTTTCTTTTTCTTTGTTTTTTACTACCGCTTCATGTACATGACTTCCATACATGCCTTTGCCTCCGTAAAGTGGAAGTAGAGCAGGATGTATATTAAGGATGTGTTTTGGATAGGCTTGAACCAAATACGGTGGAATTAGGCACAAAAAGCCAGCTAAAACCAAATGAGTAATAGCTTGTTTTTGCAAAATAGGAAGCATGAAATTAGGATCGTTGAGGTTTTGTTTGGAAATAATACAAGTAGGCAGGGATAATTGTTTGGCCCTTTGTAGAACAAAAGCGTCCTTGCAATTACAAAATAAAATGGAGGGATGAATATCTACACTATTTTGAAAATAGTCGCAAATACCTTGCATATTGGTGCCGTTTCCGGATGCAAAAATAGCTATTTTAGACTCCATGTGTTTTATTGTTTTTTATTTTATTTTGTGCCGATATATTGGTAATATTAATATATCCATATAGAAACCTTTCTTTGGGGCATATAGGAAAAAGGGGGAAAGGCTTGCTAATATTGGCTTGGAAGGACTCTCTCTTAGAAACGGCTTTCATTTATGCCGTTTATTTCCATTTTTGCCGTTTTTAAAGGGAGAAAAACAAAACGGCAAAGATACAAAATATATAAAGACAAAGCATCTATATTTAAGTAGAAATGTTTGGATTGTTCGTAGAAGAATAATACGTCGTAATGCAATGTAATATAGTAAATTAACCATTGTACTGTATAAAAAAATGGGTTTAAGTTGGTAAAATTCCGAAATTTGTATTTTCTTTGCAGTCAGTTTAACCCAAAAAAAAGTAAAAAATGTCTCAAATTGCAAGTGATGTAAAAGCTATCATTGTTGATAAGCTTGGTGTAGATGAAAAAGAAGTTACTCCAGAAGCTAACTTTACCAACGATCTTGGTGCGGATTCATTGGATACCGTTGAATTGATTATGGAATTTGAAAAGAAATTTAGTCTTTCTATACCCGATGATCAAGCCGAAAAGATTACTACCGTAGGAGATGCTATTTCTTACATCGAAAAAAATTCAAAATAAAAGCAATTTCCAACTTTATGGAATTAAAGAGAGTTGTAATTACAGGTTTAGGCGCGCTAACTCCAATTGGCAACAATGTTCCTGATTATTGGAAGTCGTTAGTCGAGGGTGTTAGCGGAGCTGCGCCTATAACTCGTTTTGATGCGAGTAAGTATAAAACTCAGTTTGCTTGTGAATTGAAGGGTTTTGATATTACTCAATTCATGGATAGGAAAGAAGCTCGCAAGCATGATTTGTTTTCACAGTACGGCATGATAGCCTCTGATGAGGCCATTGCTGATTCTGGAATTCTTTCTGATACCTTAAACAAAGACAGAGTAGGCGTTATTTGGGCTTCCGGAATAGGAGGCCTTATTAGTTTGTTTGGAGAAGTGGTAGATTATTCTTCCGGAGACGGGGTTCCTCGTTTTAGTCCGTTTTTTATTCCGAAAATGATTGCTGATATTGCAGCGGGTCATATTAGTATAAAGAATGGATTTCGAGGGCCTAATTTTGCTACAGTTTCTGCTTGTGCTTCTTCAGCAAATGCTTTGGTGGATGCTTATACTTATATACGCCTCGGGAAGGCAGATGCTTTTATATGTGGAGGTTCGG
Source organism: Bacteroidales bacterium (assembly GCA_036653535.1). Classification (GTDB taxonomy): domain Bacteria; phylum Bacteroidota; class Bacteroidia; order Bacteroidales; family P3; genus JAVVTR01. The sequence continues at coordinate 19,539 of JAVVTR010000015.1, forward strand.
AAGCTGCCGTAACACAGGCTGGTGTAGGAGGTTTTAATTCTATGCATGCATTATCTACTCGTAACGAAGATCCTAAAACAGCTTCTCGTCCTTTCGATAAAGATAGAGATGGTTTCGTTTTAGGCGAAGGTGCAGGAGGTATTGTAATAGAAGAATTAGAACATGCTAAAGCTCGTGGAGCCAAAATATATGCGGAAGTAGTTGGAGCTGGAATGACAGCAGATGCTTACCATATGACTTCTCCTCATCCAGAAGGTTCTTGTGTATGCAGGGCCATGCAATTATCCTTAGAAGACGGAAATTACAAACCTACAGATGTAGACTATATTAATACGCACGGTACTTCTACTCCTTTGGGAGATTTACCGGAAGTGTTAGGAATAGAGAAATTCTTAGGAGAACACCTTTACAAGATAAATATAAATTCTACCAAATCTTGTACCGGTCATTTACTTGGAGCAGCAGGAGCTATAGAAGCTATTGCTACGGTTCTATCTATAAAAAATGGAATAATAACTCCTACGATCAACCATTTTACAGATGATCCAGAGATGGATAGTAAAATCAATTATACTTTCGGAAAAGCCCAAAAGAGAGCTATAAATTTTGCTTTAAGCAATACTTTCGGTTTTGGGGGGCATAATGTATCTATTGCCTTTAAAAAATACGAATAAATAATTTCGTGTTGGGGGCAGATGGTCGAGTAGAAAATTAAAAATGGTTCTAAAACTTCTGCCGATTTCATCCGAATTTTCAAGATTAATTTAGAAAAAAATGTTTGGATTTATTCCTGCATATCTATCGAAAGATAGAAAGCTATACGTAGCTATTAAAAATATTCTCGGGTTCTATCCTGAGAATATTTTTTTATATCAATTAGCCTTTCGTCATAAATCTGCCTCTGAAATAAGCAATGGATTTAGGAGAAATAATGAACGCTTAGAATATTTGGGGGATGCTGTATTAAGCGTGGTGGCGGCACATTATCTTTTTGAACGCTATCCTAATCAGGACGAAGGTTTCTTAACGGAAATGCGTTCTAAAATGGTTAGTAGAGCCACTCTTAATAAGGTGGGTATGAAAATGGGGTTGCATTCCTTGATTCGTATTGAACAAAATTCTCAAAATGGATTTAAATCGGTAGATGGAGATGCTTTGGAAGCTTTGGTAGGAGCTATATTCTTGGATAAAGGCTTCCGCTTTACAGAAAAAGTTATTTTGAACCGTATTATATCGCTTCATATTGATGTAGATGAAATGGAGCATAAAGAGTGGAACTTTAAAAGTAAATTGATAGATTGGGGGCAGAAAGAAAAATGCAATGTACATTTTCAGGTTTTGGAAACCATAAATAGGGGCCAAAAAAAATTATATAAAATAGATGTGATTATAGATGGGGTGTCTCGGGGGCAGGGGATAGATCATTCTATTAAATCGGCCGAGCAATTGGCGGCGGAAAATGCTTGTAAGAATTATGTAGAGAAATATATGGCTTCTCAAGATAAGGATAGATTTAGAGAACCAATATTGGAAGAGGATCATATAATACCCAAGGCGACTCTAATAGAGGAAGTAGAAGAGGTACAGGAAAAAACGCTTATAGAGAAGAAACAAAAGGTAGAGGATAGTGGCTTAGTCTTAGTGGAGGAAGCAGAAGTTATACAGGAAAAGTTACCGATAGAGCATTCTGAAAATGCAGAGGATATAGTTTTCGTAGAGGAAGAAGAGAAAAATACAATGGTGGAGGAGGCCTCGGAATTGACTTCGGAGAGAGTCTCAGAGGATGCCTCAGAGAGAGTCTCGGAGGATGCCTCGAAAGTAGAGATAGAACCATTTCTTGAATCTTTTTCTGAAAAAAAAGGAGTAGATATTTTTCTTGAAAAAAACATAATTTCTTCAGAAAAGGGGGATGCGAAAATGGATGCAGAAGCCGTCAAATCTACCAATCAACCTACAGAAAACAAAGAGATATAGGGCTGTGAAGTAGTTGCTTATGGAGATCTTTATTTGCTTTGTACTAAGCATAAAACAGTATAGAATTTGTAAGGGTAGGGTGGCATTCTAAAGCGTAGGGGCTTAACATCTATAGATGTTAAGCCCCTACGCTTTATTAGTAATGAAATAGACTACTTGTTATTTCTTATATAAATTCCATATTAGATTTAATAGTATTTTTTTCACAATACCCGCATTTTAGTTTCAATTCCGGGGTTTGTGTTACTTTAAATTTGGTTTCTATAGGTTGGTGATTAGTGATACAATTAGGGTTCATACATTTTACTAAATTATGTATTTCCTCTGGTAGGGTCACGGCTGTTTTGCGAACCACTTCAAAATCTCGTATTTCAATAATAGTGGCGTATGGCGAAAATAAAGCAATTTTATTTATTTCTTCGTCTTTGAAATAGCGATTGGAAACTTTCAAGATGCCTTTTTTCCCGTATTTTTTACTATCTAAATTAGAACCCAAATAAATTTTATTCTCACAATTTTCCAATCCTAAGATATGGAGAACACGAAAAACTTCCCCTTGAGAGATATGGTCTATAACGGTTCCGTTTTCCAAAGCGGACACCAATAATTCTTTTTTTGTCATTTTCTGAATTTTTAAAGGGATGAATAATATATTTATTGTTTTGCACCTAAAATCAAGGCCATTAGTGCTTGGCGAACATACACTCCATTTTGTGCTTGCTGAAAATAATAGGCATAAGGCGTTTGATCTACATCTGTACAAATTTCATTTACACGAGGGAGTGGATGTAATATTTTCATCGTTTTTTTACAGCCTTGTAGCATGGATTGGTTCAAGATATAGGTATTCTTAACTTTTTCGTATTCCATAGGATCTGCAAACCTTTCTCTTTGAACGCGAGTCATATAAATAATATCGGCTATAGGAATTACATCGTTTAAATTGGTATATTGATGATATTCTAGATCTCTATCCTTTATATCTTGTTTCACATAGCTGGGAAGTTTCAATTCCGGAGGAGAAACTAAGTGAAAGGTACAACCGAAGTTGCAGAGGGCATTGGTTAAGGAGTGGACGGTTCTTCCGTATTTCAGATCTCCTACAAAGGCAATGTTTAGATGGTCTAAGTGTCCTTGCGTTTTGCGTATGGAATACATATCCAACAAACATTGGGTTGGATGCTGATTGGCCCCGTCGCCTGCGTTAATTACGGGAACCTTAGCTACCTCAGATGCATAGCGGGCGCTACCCTCTTTGGGATGTCGCATTACAATTAGATCGGCGTAGTTGCTAACCATAAGGATGGTGTCTTTTAAAGTTTCTCCTTTAGATACACTGGAATTGCTGGAATCGGAGAATCCAATAACCCTTGCTCCTAATTGATTGGCTGCACTTTCAAAACTAAGACGAGTACGGGTAGATGGTTCAAAAAAGAGGGTAGCCACCACTTTATCGGTAAGAATAGGTTGGTGGGTCTGTTTTTCAAAACCTTCTGCTACGTCTAACACGTGCAAATGCTCTTCTTTGGTGAAGTCATTAATGGAAATTAAATTTTTGTTTTTCATAATAAAGGCTGTATATGTGTATGTTTAATGGATGTGGTAAAAAGGAGAAATTTTTGTAGAAAGAAAACCGAGGGACGTTTGTTAAGAAAGCGGATATAATTATTGGAAAATAATATATTTAATTTAAAAAAAGCCAGATAAAATGAGAGAGGTTTTAGGAAAATTGAAAGAGATGCTTTTATGCAGGTCAATAATTTTAGCGTATTAAACTGCTTAGTATTTCTATTGTTGAGAAGAGATGCTTTTATGCAGGTCAATAATTTTAGCGTATTAAACTGCTTAGTATTTCTATTGTTGAGAAGAGATGCTTTTATGCAGGTCAATAATTTTAGCGTATTAAACTGCTCAGTATTTCTATTGTTGAGAAGAGATGCTTTTATGAAGGTAAATAATTTTAGAGGGGAAAACAAAAAAAAAGCGATCCAAAAAAGGAATCGCTGCGATATGGAAAAAACAAAAAACAAGAAAGTCAACTGACGTGATAAAATTTTGTTCCGGAATTGTGTTTGCTTCTTCATACCGGAAAGCAAAAATACAGCTTATTCAAAAAAAATAGTAAAAAATGAAGAGAAGTTATTAACAAAAATAATAATAAGCTGATTAATAAATATTTTAGATTGGTAAAAAAAACGTGAGTTCAAATAGTCCATGCCATTTTTCGAGAAGTAAATAAAATGATAAAAAAAATATACTCTGTTTTGGAAAGCAGAAAAAAAAATGTAATTTAGTATCCTTATTGGGAGTAGGTTTTCAATTTGGATGGACATTCTAATTAGAATGTAGTTTTCCAACGGCTTTAATGCAAAGGGAATGTATTTCTAAAAAAGAAAAATGGTTTTAAAATTATAAATTTTATTAAATAATAATGATTATGGAAGAGCATGCTGGAATGGTAAGTATGATGGGAAATCCCCTCACCTTACAAGGGAAAATGATTAAAGTAGGGGATATTGCTCCCGATTTTACGGTTTTATCCTCCGATTTAACCCCTGTGAAATTAAGCGATTTTAAAGGAAAAGTTAGAGTTATTTCTGTTATCCCATCTATAGATACGGGCGTATGTGCTATGCAAACCCGTCGATTTAACCAAGAAGCTACCGAACTTAAAAACGTGGAAATTCTTACTATTTCCTGTGATTTGCCTTTCGCTTTAGGCCGTTTTTGTGGTGCGGAAGGTATCGATAAAGTTCATACGTATTCCGATCATAAAGACACAGATTTTGGTCTTAAATATGGCTTTTTATTGAAAGAGTTGCGTCTATTGAATCGGGGAATAGTGATAATAGATGCTCAAGATAAGGTGGTCTATGTAGAATATGTAAAGGAAAATACCGAATTACCCGATTTTGATAAAGCTCTAAGTGTTGTTCGTAAAATTGCCTAAATACTATGGATTTATGTAATTATATAGAGCAGGCTTGGCAAGAAAGATCCTTGCTGAAACAAGAGGATTATAAAAGGTCGGTTGCTGAGGTGATAGAACTACTAGATAAGGGTAAATTACGTGTTGCAGAAGCTGTTTTTTCTTCAGAAAAAGCAGACGAAATAGTGGAATGGCGGGTAAATGAATGGGTAAAGAAAGCTATTTTGCTTTATTTTGCGGTAGCAGAAATGAAAATCATGGAAGTAGGCCCCTTGGAATTTTACGATAAAATACCCTTGAAAAAGAACTTTCAAGAGGCTGGAGTGAGAGTGGTTCCTCATGGAGTGGCTCGTTATGGTGCTTTTTTATCTCCGGGTTCAGTGATGATGCCCTCCTATGTAAATATAGGTGCTTATGTTGGAAGTGGAACACTTATAGATACTTGGGCTACGGTTGGGTCTTGTGCACAAATAGGAGAAAGAGTACATCTGAGTGGAGGAGTAGGTATAGGTGGCGTTTTGGAGCCTGTGATGGCAAACCCTGTTATTGTGGAAAATGATTGTTTTGTAGGGTCCCGTAGCATTATTGTAGAAGGCGTTCGTGTAGAAAAAGAGGCGGTGATAGGGGCCAATGTATGTCTTACTCAATCTACCAAAATTATAGATGTAAGTGGAAAAGAAGCGATAGAATATAGAGGAAGGGTTCCGGCTCGTTCGGTAGTAATTCCAGGAATGACTACCAAAGAATTTCCTGCTGGAAAATATGGAGTGGCTTGTGCTTTAATTATTGGGAAAAGAAAGGCTTCTACCGATAAAAAAACCACTTTAAATGATGCTTTAAGAGATTTTAGTGTAGCTGTTTAAATTCAAAATATGAGAAAATTTTTGTGTATAGGATTGTTTTTAACCTTAGGTCTTAGCTCGGTAGATGCTCAGCTTTTGGCAGAACCATTTTTGGCAACGGCTTCGACGGCGGATAGTAAAATTATTTATCTTACGAACGAACAATTTTTAAAACAGGTATACGATTACCAAGCAAATTCTAAGGAATGGAAATACGAAGGGAAACTTCCTTGTATAGTAGATTTTTATGCAGATTGGTGTAGACCTTGTAAGATGTTAGCTCCTATTTTAGAAGAGTTGTCGAAAACGTATGCGGGGCGTGTTGTGTTTTATAAAGTAAATGTAGATCAAGAAAAATCTTTGGCTCAAGCTTTTCAAATCAATAGTATTCCCAACCTCTTATTTGTATCTAAAGACGGAAAACCGGCCATGCAAGCAGGCCTTTTTGAGAAAACACAGTTGATACAAATTATAGAGGAATTTCTTTTGGGAAAAAAAACTGCGGGTACTTCGGAGAAGTAGATTCTTTGTTGGTGTAACAAAGGCTTAATATAAATAATTCTTTTTCTAATAATGATTCTACTCCTTTTAATTTGTTTGCTTTATATAGCTCGTCGACTCTACAGAATTCGTCGATTTCGCCTAATTTATTTAAATTTTCTAATTCGTTTAAGGCTGATAATGGGGAAGTTTTTAAAACTTGCTGGCTGGTAATTATTTTGGAGAAAAAATTATGTTCTATATTTTTGTATAGAGCAAAAACTTCTTGATTTTCCTTGGAAATAGAGGAAGTGTCCCGTATGGAATTTGCTTGTCGAAATAAAATTTCGTGTTCTTTCATTTCGGCTCCTATGCCGCATCCTATATTTTTTAGTAAACTTTCCTTATAGGTCCAAAGAAGTATAAAACGAAATAGACGGCAAGAAACAGGGTGGTTCAAAACAAATTGGCTTTCTTTTTGGGTGAACCATCTTTTTAACAAACTTTCATAAGGACGTTCCTGTACCTTTTCTATATCTATGCCTATAGGGGTAGTGTCTATAGCGATGGCAGTGTAAGAGGCGGTATTGGATAGATTAAAATGCAAGGAGGGATAGTCTTTTAAATAGGGCTTCCCCTTTGGGGTGTAAAGGATAGTTAAATTTTGGGAAGATTCTATTTGTAGTTCGTGTAATAAAACTTTTTCTAATAAAGGGTTGTTGTTTTGCTTAGCCAAATTCTTTTTGGAAAGTTCTTTTTTTTGTGGATGATAATATATAAATATTTTACACATAGTATTGCTTTTATTGCTATTGGGAGGAGCCTCCTTTGGTATTTCTCTTTTGAATTTCTCTTTTGAATTCCATGTCGCTGGTAGTAGCGATGGGTACTTCTGTGCTATGGAATGCTTTCCTTTTTATCTTGCTTCTGTTGGAAATACTGATATACTAACAAGGCTTTGGCTGGTCCTATAACAGATTCTATATCTAATAATGAGGCCGATCGCAGCTGCTTTACAGAATGGAAATGTTGTAGTAATTCTAAAGCGGTTTTCTTTCCTATGCCTTTAATTTCCGTAAGTTCGGTTTTGATTACGCCTTTAAGATGCCGCTTACGGTAATGAGTAATTCCAAATCGGTGCACTTCATCTCTTAACAATTGTATATGTTTGAGTACATCCGATTTTTTATCTAAGGATAAGGGGTAGGGATCTCCTATTCGGTATAACTCTTCTAAATTTTCGGCAATGCCAAGAAGGAAAATATCGTTTTCTAAATGGAGGGCTTTTAGACTTTTGTAGGCACAAGATAATTGTCCTTTTCCTCCATCGACTATTACTAATTGGGGAAGGGGCTGATTTTCGTTCTGTAGACGTTGATAGCGGCGGGTAATAACCTCTTCCATAGAAGCGTAATCATTGGGTCCAGTTACAGTGCGAATAAGAAAGTGCCGGTAATCTCGTTTGGATAATTTTCCGTCTTTACTTACGCTCATTGCCGCTACTGGATAATCGCCTTGCATATTAGAATTGTCGAAGCATTCTATATGCACTGGCAATTTCTTTAGGCCTAATACTTTTTGGAGATTTAAAAGCATTTGCTTGCTATGACGGTCGGGATCCGTAAGATCCAATCTTTTACTTTTCTCTAATAAAAAGTAAGAAATATTCTTTTGAGAGAGGTCTAATAATTTTTTTTTGTCGCCCAATACGGGAATGGTATATTTTAGGTTTGGAAATTGAAAATCGGGTAAAAAAGGAAGTATTATTTCCGGAGCATCGCTTTGAAAACGATGGCGAAATTCGGTAATAGCGGTGGACAAAAGTTCTTGGGGTGTTTCCTCTAATTTCTTTTTTACATCTATAGTGTGTGCTTGTACTACTCTGCCATCTAATACACGCATATAATTAAAATAGATGTTGTTTTCTTGATCCAATACACTAAATACATCTAAATCGGTAAGTTTGTCGCTTACTACGGTGGATTTACTTTGATACACTTGTAATAGCTCTATTTTTTCTTTTATCGCTTGTGCTTTGCGAAATTCTAAATTTTCGGCATAAAAGAGCATCTTTTTGTTTAAGTCTTGTAAAACGGCTTGTATATGTCCCTTAATTATGGCGGTAATTTGGGCAATTTGTGTGCTGTAGTTTTCCTCCGTTTGCAAACCTTGACAGGGGCCAAGACAGCGTTTCATTTGATATTGCAAGCATAATTTTATTTTCTTTTTTGCTACTATTTCCTGGCTAAGAGTATAGGGGCAGTTACGTAAGGGATATAGGTCGTGAATCAAGTCTAAAAGAATGTTCATCGTTCGTACACAGGGGTAGGGGCCAAAGTATAGAGAACCATTGGGTATATAGCGTCGAGTGGAAAAAATACGGGGAAAATTTTCTTTGGTAATACATAGCCAAGGATAAGTTTTATCGTCTTTTAGGAGGATATTATAGTGCGGACGATATTCTTTAATAAGATTGTTTTCTAAGAGAAGCGCATCGGTTTCTGTATTTACTACTATGTATTCTAAATGATGAATTTTCCGAACCAAAGCTAAGACTTTTCCGCTTTGCTCTTTATTAAAATAAGAGTTTACCCTACGTTTGAGATTTTTTGCTTTACCTACATAAATACGCTCATTTTGTACGTCAAAATACTGATATACTCCTGGCTTTTCCGGAAGAAGTTTTAAGGTTTCTTTTAACGTATCGGAAATCTCCGTTGGCATGTGTTTATATTGGTTTTTTTAGTTAAAAAAAATAGTAGTACTCTCTCTAATAGGAGGCTACAAAGATACAAATATTAATTACCTTTGTGTGGCTTAATTTTAAAAAATAGGTTTATAAAAAAAAAGTATATTTTAGATATTTGTAATATAAGTATTTGTAATATAGTAAAATGTGTTTAGTATGTGGGCAAGGAAAAATCAAGATTCTTTGAAAATAAAGGTACAAAGTGTAATAGTTACTATTTCCGTATTATTAATGGCCGGAAAATTTATAGCATACGTATTAACTTCTTCTGCAGGGATCTTTAGTGATGCTATGGAAAGTATAGTGAATGTGGTTGCCGGTTTGGTAAGTTTATATGCTTTGCATTTGGCTATGAAACCCAAGGATAAATCGCATCCGTTTGGGCATGGAAAAGTGGAGTTTTTTTCCGCTTCGGTAGAGGGTTTATTGATTATGATGGCCGGAGGAATTATTATATTTGAGGGGGTTAGTCGTTTGTTGGAACCGGCCAATATTCGTCAGTTAGATATAGGTATTTGGATAGTTGCTTTAGCTGGAGTGGTAAATTATGCTATGGGTTTCTACAGCATTTATTTAGGAAAAAAATATGATTCGGTAGCCTTAATCGCATCCGGAAAACATTTGCAGAGTGATACCTATTCGAGTATAGGTTTGGTGATTGGTCTCTTATTGCTGTATTACACAGGTTTACCATGGATAGATGGCTTGCTGGCTTGTGTTTTCGGCTTGCTGATCTTTGGGACAGGAATTTCCATTTTACATAAAACCACCAATTATCTTATGGATAGGGCAGATGAAAGCATTTTAAAAGATGTTGCCCAGTGTTTGAGCGCTAATCCTAACGATCAATGGGTAGATATTCATAATTTAAAAATGATTAAGTATGGAAGTTCTTATTTTTTAGATTGTGATTTGACCTTACCTTGGTTTTATGACATAAAACAAGGGCACGAATTGTGTGATAGTCTAAAAGAGGTATTGTCGATGGAATTTGCGGATAGGCTTAGTGTTTCGGTACATACCGATCCTTGTAGCAGTAAGCATTGTTCCCGTTGCAGGTTAAGTAATTGTATGCATCGTTGTTATCCTATGGAGGAGGCGGAAAATTTCAGTTTGAATAGGCTATTAGAAAGCGACGAGTAATAGCAATGAATAGGTTATTTAGAAAGCGACAAATAATAGTGATGAGTAATAGCAATGAATAGGCTATTATAGCGACGAATAGACTATTATAACTGCCAATACTCTATGGAAAGCAATGAGTAGGAAAGCATTATCTTACCTTTCAAATATACCTGCAAGAGTATAGTCGAAATAAATAGGAACAATACCCTGCAGGTAGGAATTATTTTTTATGCCAAGGCCCATAATTTATGGGCATCTTCTTTGAAAAAAATCTGCGCTTCACAGGCAGGTTCAAAATAATGAGGAACGTATTTTAAGATTTGGACAATACAAATATCCGCATCTTTATTTCCAAATAATTGAAGCATAAGGCCGGAACTATCAGCCGTAGATAATTTGGTAATGGCTTCCACTTGCTTGTTTTCTATGGCATGAATGATGTTAGTAGCCTCTTTGGTTTCAAAATAAATAGATTTCTTTTTTAGACGTGCTTTGTTGGGCGTGTAAATATATTCTTCTTTCGATTTGGCCGAGAAAACTTGAATTAAACCAATAATGATAATGGCAACGCCACCTGCCATGAGCGTAGCCGATATGGTAGGTGCAAGGGAGAGTATCACCCCTGTTCCCATTAAAAAGAATAGAATACCAAAAACGGTAATAAGAATAGGTTTGGTAATAGATTTGGAAACTTTAACGATGGCCCCTTGGCTAAGTTGTAAGGCGGAACTTTGTATATCTTGAATTTGTGATTCCATGATTTTATTTGTTTATGAAAAAGGTTCTAATTTGCTTAACTAATAAAGTTAATAAATTTAAATAGCTTTTAAAATAGTGAATAAAAAGGAAATTTTCCTTTAGAAAATAGGAATAAGAGCAAGAGCACAGAACACAGAGAGGCTCTCTAAAGGTAGCCTCTTTTATGAAAATTTCCTTATGGGAAACTATTCCATAAAAAATCCTTCTATAAAATTTCTTTTAGAGGAATTCCTTTAGGGCATCTTGCCTTTATTAAAAAATTAAATACGTAATATACAGACTTTACGAAGAATATAGTTGCGATCGAAGTTTATAACATAATTTAAAAAAGAAGAAAGCAAAAAGCAAGGTGCAATCTCTATGTGGGCTCTATTGGAAAAGAAGACCTTGATGGGTCTAGTGGGGGTTTGTCCATTTGAATTTGCATTATTTTCGGAACCTATTAATTCGGCTTGAAAGGGTTGAATCTTGTTTAGGTCGGAAATAAAACTTCCCCAGTTGGTAAAAAGAGATTGTAGAGAAAACTTAGAATGGGAATGAGAAGAGGGTTGAGAGCAAGAATAGGTAGGAAAAGCAATGCTTTCGCTACATCCTAAACGAACGAGCATTGCACTGATTAGTGCCAGCAATCCTATATATTGAAAAATCTTTTTTCTCAATTTTTTATTTTTTTGAAACGCCTTTCCTATACTTATTGCTTATTTAATTTCAAACTATCCTTTGTAGGACTTAGCAAGAAGTAAACTCTCCGTAAATAAAGTTTCGTATGGAAAGACAGTAGCGCTAACTGAAAGTAGCGCACCACTTTTAGTTAGCGCTACTGTAAAGCTGCAAAGGTTCTACTTATCTTGGGGGCATACGAAGCGCCAAATTTATTAATTTTTATTGTATTTTTGTATAAAATCAGATAAAATAATCTAAAATCATATAAAATCACCAAAATCATGGATAAAATTTTTAAAGAATTAGATCTTGCCATTACCGTTTGTAAAAAAAATGGAGAAATTATAGAAATGAACGATAAATCTCAAAAGACTTTTCTAAAACCGGGTCGAGAAAATTTAATAGGAAAAAATGTATTAGACTGTCATCCATCTCCGGCTCGTGAAAAATTAACAGAAATGTTACAAAGTCCATGTAATAACGCCTATACCATTGAAAAAGGAGGCGTTAAAAAGCTTATTTTTCAAACCCCTTGGTATGAAAATGGGCAATACGAGGGCTTCGTTGAATTTTCAATGGAGATCCCTATGGAAATGCCACATTATGTGAGAAAAGCTTAAAGTGAATTTTGGAGAAAAATTCAAAGAAAATCGTGGATAGAATCTTAGAGAGAAAGCTAGCAAGACAAGTAACACTAAGTCAAGGACAGTTTGGTCATATACGGTAAAAAAACTACCTTTGCAGCCTTAATTATGAGCAAGAAAAAAACAACAACAACAGGCGAAGGCATCCCTTACGAGGAATGTTCTTTTTGTGGTCGTCCTAACGATGGCATGATTCCTTTTATTTATGGGCAAAATGGCCTTATTTGCAAGAATTGTAGTGATTTAATTTACAGGCAATTTAAGGATGCTTTGGTAGCGAAAAGGCAGAGTAAAAAGCCATTAGAATTGGTAAAACCATTGGAAATTAAAAAATTTTTAGATGAGTATGTAATAGGGCAGGAAGAAGCGAAGAAAATTTTGTCGGTAGCGGTTTATAATCATTATAAACGTTTGAATTATAGTGTAAAAAAAATGGACCAAGAGGTGGAAATCGACAAGGCTAATATTATTATGGTGGGGGAGACTGGAATCGGGAAAACCTTATTGGCTCGTACTATAGCTAAATTGTTGAAAGTTCCGTTTTGTATTGCGGATGCTACTGTCCTTACAGAGGCCGGATATGTGGGAGAGGATGTAGAAGCTATACTTACTCGTCTTTTGCAGGAAGCCGACTATGATGTTACCGAGGCGGAAAGAGGAATAGTTTTCATAGACGAAATAGATAAAATTGCTAGAAAAAGCATGAACGTTTCTATTACGAGAGATGTTTCTGGAGAGGGAGTGCAACAAGCTTTGCTAAAATTATTAGAAGGTGCGGTGGTTAATGTTCCTCCTAAAGGAGGCCGTAAACATCCGGAACAAGAAATGGTTCGTATAGATACCCGAAATATATTGTTTATTGCAGGAGGCGCTTTTGATGGCATAGAACGTCATATAGCTTCCCGTTTACGGGCACAAACAGTAGGCTATCGTAAGGAATCCGATAATTTAGAGGATATAGACCGAGATCATTTAATTCAATATGTATCCCCTCCCGATTTAAAAAAATATGGATTGATTCCCGAATTAATAGGCCGTTTTCCTATGCTTACGACTTTATATCCTTTGGATAAAGTGGCTTTAAAAAGAATATTATTGGAACCCAAAAATGCCTTGGTTCGTCAATACCAGCAATTATTAAAAATAGACCAAATAAATCTAAAATTTACTCCTGAAACTATAGATTTTATTGCAGAAAAGGCTTTGGAATTTAATTTGGGAGCGAGAGGATTACGTTCTATTATGGAAGTAATTATGACGGATCTGATGTTTGAACTTCCCTCTAAACCTCAAGAAGAAGTAGAAATTACGCTTGCTTATGCGGAAGAACGTCTAGGTAAGGGTTTGGTTCAGAAAATAAAAAATAGTTAATATGTGCTTGGGTAGGGCTTTGTTGCTTTTGTTTTTTTGTATAGGATCTTTACTGTGCCTAAATGGACAGGAGATTTTTAGCGATACCTTACCCGAATCATTGCCAAAGCCGGTACGTATTATTGGGGACGCCAATATAATTTGCCATTCGGCTTCGGTGTCTTTAAAAGTAGATTATTCTGCTTATGGAACCATAGTAAATCCGATGATAGTTTGGAGTACAGGAGAAACTACTGAAAAAATTTTAGTTTCACCAAACAAAGATACTACGCTTTACACCGTATCTCTTTTTGATGGAGACATCTTTATTGCTAAGGATACTTTCAAGATATATGTTACCAATTTACCTCCTTATCAGGTGGTAAATGATACTATATGTTTGGGGGCGGAAGCAAAGGTGGGTGTTATAGGCGGGCGTTATTGGCTATGGTCTACTTTGGGTACTACGTCCTATATAAACGATAGACCTCTTCGTAATACACGCTATGGGGTAAAAATTTCTAATTATCCCATTCATGAAATTGGTTATATTAATGCATGTTATTTAGAAGATACGGCTACGGCGGTAGTAAATAATCAAGTTTCTTTTATTTTGGTAGGCGATAGCGTGGTTTGTGGAGAAAATATTGCTTCTGTAAAAGTGGTAGGAGGGAGTAATATCGTTTGGAATGATGGTTCTACTGCCGCTGAAATTGGGTTCACCCCAGTACAAGATACTATATTAAGAGTAGTGGCAAGCGATAGGTACGATTGTCGTGGTGAAAAAACATGGAAAGTACAGGTGAGAAAACTTCCTACGGCTTCTATAGAAACTTCTGTTGATACGCTCTGCCTTGGGGAGGAGATGCAGTTGACTATAGTTTCTTCTATGGCCGATGTTATTAAATGGTACACGGGGGAAACCACCAAAACTATCACGATTAAACCTAAAATTTCTTTAATAGCCTATTGCGATATAGCTATGTCTTCCGATAAGGGAAAATGTTCGGGGCGTATATTTAAAGCGGTAGAGGTGAAAAATTGTTCCAAAATGTTTTTTCCGTCAGGATTTAAGTTAGATGGCTATACCAAAGTTTATGGACCTATTGGGAAAATAGATACTAATAGAAAATATTATTTTGCTATTTTTAGTAGAAGTGGCAAACGAATTTTTGAAACTCAAGACCTAAAGGTAGGATGGGATGGTAAATACAAAGGGCAATGGGTTCCAGCAGGAGTTTATGTTTATTATTTTAAAGAAATATACGATCGTTTTGTTTGGGATAGGAATGGAAATATTACCGTGATAAAATAGTTTTTCTATGCGCTATAATCGTATTCCAATTTTTATTCCTCAAATGGGATGTCCTCATGCTTGTGTTTATTGTAATCAAAGAGAAATAACGGGTTTTGCTCATTCGTTGGATCCCGAGGATATTTATAAAATTATAGACCTACATTTGGCAAGTCTGTCTAAGGAATCTTCAGTAGAAATTGCTTTTTTTGGTGGTAATTTTACGGCTATTCCATGGCCTTTACAACAAGCATATTTACAGCAATCGCAGAAATATATAGAAAAGGGACTGGTATCGGGTATTCGTTTCTCTACTCGTCCGGACGATATACAAGAATTTCGTTTACCCATATATAAGGCCTATGGCGTAAACACGATAGAGTTGGGGGCACAGTCGTTAAACGATAGGGTATTATCTTTGTCGGGTAGAGGGCATTCTAAGGCAGAAGTAGAAATAGCTTCCGAAAAAATTAAACAAGCAGGTTTGCGTTTAGGTTTGCAAATGATGATAGGCTTACCGGAAGACACCTTAGAACGGGCATTGGAAACCGCCTCTGAAATTATACGTCTTAAAGCCGACGAAACTCGCATTTATCCAACCTTAGTTATAGAACATACGCTTTTGGCGCAGTGGTATCGTCAGGGAAAATATCGGCCATTGCCCTTGGAAGAAGCGATAGAATGGACTTGCCAGTTAATTCCAAAATTTGAAGAAGGAGACGTTCGAATTATTAGGGTGGGGCTTCATCCATCCCAAGGACTACTTTCGCATCAAGCCTATTTAGCGGGGCCATTTCATCCCTCTTTTAGAGAATTGGCAGAAAGTAGAATTTGGCTGAATTTGTGGAAAAAAGAGCATGAAAAGATATTGGGAGATACGGATAAGGTGCCAAAAAACAAAGTATTACGTTTGTATGTGGCACCTAAAGAAGTAAACGTGGCGGTGGGATACCATGGAGAAAACCGACTTTATTTAAAACAATATTTTAAGGAGGTGCATGTATATGGGCGGGAAGGCTTAAAAAACAGGGAGTGGGATTATGATTTGGGTGGATGATAGAGTTCCTTTGGAAGTAAAGCAAAATTTACAAAAATTAGACGAGGTGTATTCTTTTAGTAGTAATGGTATTACCTATGATGCTATTGCTGGTCATCCCGATGTTTTTATGTGCGTTCTTGGGGAAAGAAAATTGGTTTTGGCTCCTAATATTCCTTTAGAAGTAAAGAAAATTATGGAAAAGGAAGCACAAAAAAGGGGGCAACTGTTTTTTGAATATGGTTATTTGCCAGTGGGTAAATTTTATCCGGAAACGGCACTATATAATGCTTGTAGTTTAGCTTCTTCGAGTATGCAGGCTGAGAGGGTAGTGGTTGGAAATTGGAAATGTTTAGACCGAAAGATAGTCGAAAGGATAGAATCGGAAAGAATGCGGGGGGGAAGACTAAGTTTAGTGCAAGTTTCTCAGGGATACACTCGTTGCAATTTAATAGAGTTATCTTCAGAAAATAGCGAAGAAACGGTGTTTATTACCTCCGATAGGGGGATAGAAAAAACTTTAAATTCTCTTTCGTTTACGGTGGTTTATGTGGATCCAACAGCGGTTGTTTTGCCTGGATTTTCTCATGGCTTTATTGGTGGTTGCTGTGGAGTGGTAAATAATAAACTTTGTTTTACAGGAAAATTATCGAATTTATTGGTGGAAGACTCCTATAAAATACGAAAAATGGCAGATTATTGTCGATTGGAAATAATAGAACTGAGCCAAGGTCCCTTAATAGACGGTGGTGGAATTTTACAAATATGAAGCTCTATGGAGGGATAGATAGAGGAATAGAGAAATTAGACACGCCTAACTTTTTAATATGGTTAGAGTGGATTTAGTTTAAAGGCGCTGATGTCTATTCTATTCTATTCTATTCTATTCTACTTGCCCAATAATTGAAACATATTTTTCTTATATGCCTCTACTCCAGGCTGGTCAAAAGGGTTGATGTCTAAGGTATAACCACTTACACCACAAGCAAATTCAAAGAAATATATTAATTGCCCTATATAAAATTCGTTTAGACGAGGAATTTTTATCCGAAGAACAGGAACCCCTCCTTTTTGGGCATGAGCCATACAGGTTCCTTCTTCTGCTTTTGCATTAACATAAGAAATCCTTTTGCCTGCGACAAAATTCATTCCATCTAAATTTTCTTTGTCGATTGGAATTTCTAAATGCGTATTGGGTTCTTCTATAGAGAGTACGGTTTCTATAAATAAGCGTTCGCCTTCTTGAATATATTGGCCTAAAGAATGTAGATCAGTGGTAAATCCAGCGTTACAGGGGAAAAGTCCTTTATGGTTTTTCCCTTCACTTTCGCCATAAAGCTGTTTCCACCACTCCGAAAAATAAAAGAGTCGAGGATCGTAATGAACCATAAGTTCTATTTTTTTATCTTGTTGATAAAAAAACTGACGATACCATACGTATTGTAGACAAGGATTTGTTTTAAAATTTGGAATTTCTTGATTTACGGTATTTTGCATGCTAATGGCACCCTTTATCAATTCTTCTAATTGTATGCCTTCTACGGCTAAAGGAAATAAACCAACGGGGGTAAGTATAGAATAACGTCCGCCTACATTATCGGGCACTACATAGGTGGTATATCCTTCCTTATCGGCTAATTGTTTCAAAGCGCCTTTAGAAGCATCGGTAATGGCAACGATACGTTCTCCCGCTTGTTTACGTCCATATTTTTTTTCTAAATGGTTGCGTAAAAGACGAAAAGCAATGGCTGGCTCGGTGGTGGTTCCAGATTTGGAAATAACACAGAGACTATAATCGTGATGATCTAATAATTCTAAGAGTTCGCTCATATAATCTTCACTCAAATGGTGGCCAGCATAAATAATACGGGGTACTCCTTCTTTACGCAAAGATAATTGCGGCTTTAAAGCTTCTATAACCGCCCTAGCACCTAAATAAGAACCGCCTATGCCTAAGCATACAAAAATCTCGGAATTTTTTTGCAGATATTCCGCTTTCTTTTGCATGGATTGTAGCTCTTCCTTTTGAATTTGCAGAGGTAAGTTTACCCATCCTAAAAATTCATTTCCTTTTCCGCTTTGATGATAGAGGTTTTGATATGCGTTTTGAATTTTGGCGAAAAGCTTAACAGGCGAGAAAATGGGATGAGTGGGATGAGTGAGATGAGTGGGCGTTTTATAAGAAGAAGCAATTTCGTGAGCGGAAGCAAGAGCTTCTTTAGCCTGTGAGGCAAACTGAAAGTCTATTTCTATATTTTTCATAACCCATAGTATTTATTATACAAAGATAGAATTTATTTTGGTATTGGTATTGGTAGGCTTGTTGTTTGTGAATAGGTTAATACCGGAGAAGATAATTATTTAACCACGGCCGTATTGGTAGGCTTGTTGTTTGTGAATAGGGCATTGTTAGTAGAGCATTGTTAGTAGAGAAAACTAAATTGCTAGAAATATTAGATGTTTAGAAAATAGGAAAACAAAGATATTGAAAAATAAATAAATGTATGTTAATTAATGGATATAGGTGCACCTTTATAGATATTTGGAAAGCTAAATTATAAATGGTAAATTTGAGAAATCATGGAAAAGTACCTTTTATTGAGGAAAAATTGTTTTTAAAGCACTATAAGTCAGCCATATAGAAATATTGACTAAATATTTTTTCGATCTAAAATAAAATACTGAGATTATGAGATTTAAACTTACGCTGGAGGTTAATAAAACTGCTTTTGGAAATATTTTGCCTATAAATTATCAATATGAACAATCTGCGCTTATTTATCGTATTTTGGGTCAAGCCAATTTGGAATATTCTACCTGGTTGCATGATAATGGATTTGAACTAGAATCGGGTAAAAGATTTAAGCTTTTTACTTTTTCGCGATTTAAAATAGAAAAACGTCGAATTTTACCCGAAGAACGTTTACAAGTTTTGTGCAATACGGTCGAATGGCAAATTTCTTTTCTGCCCGAAAAAAGCACTGAAAAATTTATACAAGGCTTATTTGTAAATCAAGTTTTTGAAATTGGAGACAAAAAATCTCGAGTTCAATTTCATGTGCAAAATATAGAGATTTTACCCAATCCAATATATAAAGAAAAAATGTGCTTTAACACTATGTCGCCTATGTGTATTAGTGTGCGCGATGGTAGTAGAACGAAAGATTATCTTTCTTTGGCTGATCCTAAGGCAAAAGGTGCAATTTTAAATGGGTTAATGCATCGTTATCAAGCTGTTTATGGGAAATCGTATGTGGGTAATCTTAACTTTGATATTATCCTTTTAAATGAACCCAAACCTGTATTGATAAAGATTAAGGCGGATACCAAAGAGCAAACAAAGGTTAAAGGGTATATGTGTAAATTTGAAGTGCAGGCACCTGTGGAATTGATGAAAATTGGATATGAGAGTGGCTGGGGAGAAGAGGGCAGTGTGGGGTTTGGGTGCTTGGAGGAAATGGAGAAATAAAAAAAATAGATAAAAATATGATACAAGAAATAATAAATTTCACAGAAAATTTGATTGCAGACATTCCCGATATTATGAAATGGAATCAAGGTCTCACTTCTGGATTGCATGTATTTATTGATATAAACGAAGAAGGTAATTGGATAAATTCAAGTCTTAAAGAAGGAACGGATTATGAATATTATGATGGGAAAAGCGAGATAGAAGGTGATTTGTTATCGAGTAGTATACAATATCAATCGTTTAGCAGATTGATTGATAATGATATGAATAAATGTTTGGATACACTCAAATGTGAAGTTGGAAAAGTTGGAAAAGTTGGAAAAGATGGGAAAGATGGGAAAGATGGGAAAATTACGAAGTATCCAATAAAACAAATTCAATCATGTAGTCCGTTTGTAATTGGGTTTAAATACAAAACCAAAGATAAAGATAAAGATAAAGATCGGTTTCGGGTAGTGGAGAACAGGGTAAAAGTATATATGGAAAACGCAAAAAAAATCTGTATACTACAAAAAGAAGGAGAATCAGAAAGCAAAAAGGTATTTGACGAACTGAATAAAAAAGCAGATTCTTTTCTTGGAAATATATCTACTATTTTTGAAAAAATACAGGAATTATCGTTTGAGGTTAGTAAGACCACAACGTCAAACCCCAAAACTGTATACGATTTAAAAAAAGATGAATTTATTTTTATTTACCTCAGAACTGCGACTGAAAAAGAATATGAGGAAACGTATGATAATTATTTAATTAACAAATTGTTTCTAGATAATCAATATAATTCAACTAAAGCGATATCAACGACGACCTTAGGTGTTCCTTTTTACAAAACGTCTTTCAATGCAGGGAAGCCTTTTTTTAAGCATGTAACGAGCTTATTATATGAAGGTCTAAATACAAGAATAGAAGCAAAAGACGTAAAAATGCTTTTTAATTTTACTATTTTATTGTCAAATAAAGTTTTGCCCAATCCCTTGCCAATATGTATTGATAAGCAAGAATTGAAAAAACATGAAATATTAAAAATTATTAAAGAAAATGGGAGATTATCCTATTCTGAAATTTTGAAAAAAATGTTTACAACTTGTCCAGATACGATTCTTCAGAAATATTATCTATTAAATATTCAAAAGGGAACAGGATCAATTGTCGATTTCGATTTTGTTCCTTTATTTAGGTATAAACTAGAACCACCTTTAATAATTGTAAATGTGACACAAATTGAGGAAAAAAAAGATGGTGTTTCTGAAGTTTTTCCTAATAAAAAAATAGAAAATATTTTTGATTTTGAAAGAATTATAGTTAGAGAAATTTTTAATAATGCATTAGTTAGGATAGATACAAACAAACAGAGTTATATTACAAATTATTTTGGAGAAGTAGACCCAAAATATGTTAAGGGGGGATGTGTTATGTATCAAATGATAATGAAATATCGTCAAGCTTTTTATGATTATATCTATAAATCAAAATTGAATGCAATTACGTTGAAAATGGTTGATGATATGATGTATAATTCAATTTTATCCAATATTCAAACAGATAAAATAGAAGGTAGTTTTGGGAGAAACTATACAATTAAAAAGAAAATAAATATTTGGTTTAGTTTATATGATTTAATAAATAACAATTTTAAAAAAGAAATTATGGCTTCAAAAGTATCGGATTTATTATCCAAAATGAGTAGTATCGCTAAAGGAGAAACAACTTTGGAGACACCTGAAGAATTTGCATTTGGTGCAGGACAAATTGTCTCTTATTTGATGGATCGGAGTGTGGCGACCAATAAAACATACGCAATGTTAGAACCTTATTTGCAAAAATCAAAATCGAATCAACTACAAGATGCGATTGCTCAGACAATAACGGTTTATAAACATGGTATTAATATTTGTAAAAGTAAGTTTGAATGTTTGGCGGCACAAGTACTAATAGATGAGTCTGATGTGGACATGAAACCGCTATTAAAATATTTTTTAGCGGGCTGTTTTTGCCATTGTGTTATTTATGAAAAAAAAGAAAATAGTAATAATTAAAATAGTAATAATTAAAATAGGAGATAAAATTATGTCAGAAATTAAAGAATTTAAAAATCGAGTTTTTGGATGTGCCGTAGTAAAAGCAATCAATGCAAATTATAATGCGGACTTTTCAGGTCAACCCCGCACTTTACCTAATGGGGTTGTATATGCAACAGATAAGGCATTTAAATATACTATAAAAAATTATATGAAAGATGTTTTTGATACAGAAACAATTTTCTATTTTAAATCATTAAATAGCAATTTAAATCCGATTTCATTAGATGAAATGTATAAAAAATATTTTGGTGATTTTCCCGAAAAATCAAAAAAAGATAATTCCAAAAAAGGAGAAAATGATAAACTGAAAATTGAGGTGGCAACCAACCTTCTTTCTTGTATTGATATTCGTTTGTTTGGTGCAACTTTTGCTGGGGAGACTAATATTTCTATTCATGGGCCTGTGCAAATTAATCATGGCGTTAATATTTGGAAAGAAAATAATATTTTTTCTGAACAAATTACATCTCCATTTAGTAATAAAGCAGATAGTAATAAAGCAGATAGTAATAAAGCAGATGGATCTGAGATAGAAAAAGGAATGACCACTATTGGTCGACAATCTAAATTAGAAGAAGGACATTATCTTCATCATTATTCTGTGAATCCTTCTAATTTAAAAGATATTGTGGAAACAGTAGGAACAAAGGCACACCCAATTTCCATGGATGATATAAATAAACTTAAAGAAGCCATGCGTAGAGGAGTTACGTGGTATGATTCAGCTTCAAAATCGGGTTGTGAAAATGAAATATTATTTTGGGTTCAATTGAATGAAAATTCAAAAATAGTTTTGCCAAATTTTACTACATTAATAGATTTATTGCCTGATAAAAAAGACGGTAAATGTATATATGATTGTGTCAAATTAACAAACGAACTAAATAAAATAAGTGATGAAATTGAGAAAATAGAACTGTATTATAATCAAATAACGACGAATTTGATAAATTTGCCTAAAAATATAACTCAAAACGATTTATAATTATGGCAAATCAAAAATTAATATCATTTGATTTAAAAGCGGAATTTGGTTTTTTCAAGAAACCAGATATTAATGATGGACTCTTTGTGACATACAATATGCTACATAAACCGATATTACTTGGAATATTAGGTGCAATTCTTGGTATGAAAGGATATGAAAAAAATGGTGAAATGCCAGAATATTATGCCAAATTAAAACATTTAAAAATAGGTATTCAACCTCTGTTGAGTGATAAAGGTAATTTTACCAAAGAAATGGTAAGTTATAATAATGGAACGGGACTCGCTACCAATGCAAATGGTGGAAATTTAATTATCACAGAACAAATACTTATCAATCCGTCCTATCGTTGTTTTTTGCTTTTAGATCTTGATAAATCCGATGAAAAAACATTATATAAATATATAATGTCATATAAGGCTGAATTTTTACCTTATTTGGGTAAAAATGATTTTTCTGCATGGTGGGAAAATGCAGAAGATACATATTCTATTACGAAATTTGATTTTAGTTCAGATTTTAAAATTGTTTCTATTTTTAAAAAGACAGAAGCTATAAGTGGATGTATTGTTAAATCAATGTCAATATGTGATATACAAGAAGAAGCTAATTTCGTATATTTTGAAAAATTGCCTACGGGTTTTAATGAAACTTTATTTCAATATGAATACGGAGATTTTGTATATGCAAATACCCTTTTTAAAAAAGAAATAAATATGCACCCAGATGGCATTTTTTATAAAATCACAAAAGATAAGACGGAAATTATTCAATTATTTTAATTGAAATAAGAATGAATTATGATATAAAATATTTTAATGATTTTATTATAAATGCTCCGTTTTATTTTGCTCATTTGCCGAAAAATGGACAAAGTAAAAAGCCAGAGTTATTATCTGAGCATTCTGCATTGGTGTATAGTTATGCACGAATACTTGTGGAAAAAAAAGCCTTGGATAAAATTATCAAAAATTTGATCATTAATTTTATTCCAGAAAATTTGGCTCAAAAACAATTGCTTGCTGAAAAAATTGAACAATTATTTTGGCAAGCTATTGCTTTTCATGATCTGGGTAAGGTAAATGCGCAGTTCCAAAAGGATCGCATGAGAAATTCGGCAGTTGCGTTAAAAAAAGTGGACCACGTGTTTAATAGTCAGCACTCTGTTATTAGCATGTATGTTTTTCTTGCAATGTTTTTTGCCGACTTATTAAATTTAAATATATCGGATGAAGAAAAGGTTTTTTTATGGAATATTGCTTTGTATTTGAGTTATCCAATACTTAAACATCACAGTCCCCTTATGGAAAAAGCACAAGATGATACTTGTTGGACTAATGAAAATTTATTTTCTTTACACCCTTTTTTAAGCCTATTTAAATGCGGTTTAAATAAAAAAGAAATTGATTCATTTCATTCGTATTTGAAAAACGCCAATTTTAATTTTTTATTTGATCGGTTTAATGATTTTGACAGACAAAAAGGCGCTTTCCCTCTATTTGTATTAATTAAATTGAATTATTCGTTATTAACGGCTGCAGATTATTTAGCAACGGCACATTTTATGAATGATTGGAAGCAGATGTTAACTAATATCGAATTGTTAGATACATCTCTTAAGGACAAAATTATACGTAATGCTCAAATTTATAATTACAATGAATCTATTTACAAAGCAATGGATGATAAAGAAGTTATTGCTCCAGATAATTATACATTACCATCTAATGTAAATTTGAATATATTGCGAAAATATATTGCAATGGAAGTTGTAGAAAATGTTCGTCAACATTCTGAACAATCGCTATTTTATATTGAAGCTCCAACAGGTGGAGGCAAAACCAATGTATCTATGTTGGCATTAACGGAATTATTACGTAGTGATTCTGAAAATGTAATATCGAATGTGTTTTATGTTTTCCCGTTTACTACTTTAATTACTCAAACATATAAATCATTGTCAGATACATTGGGTTTAATAGAAGGAGAAATAGCTGAAATTCATTCCAAGGCACCTTATCAAACAGGATATTATGAAGAAGATTATTTAAATTATTTAAATAATCTGTTTATGAACTATCCAATAACACTTCTTTCCCATATTCATTTTTTTGAAGTATTAAAAACAAATCAAAAAGAAGCTAACTATTTATTGCATCGTATGGCAAATTCTGTGGTTATTATTGATGAAATACAATCGTATCCGCCTAAAATATGGGATAAAATTGTTTATTTTATAGTTAACTATGCTCAATATTTTAATATGAAATTTATTATTATGTCTGCAACTCTACCTAAGATCGGAGATATAATCGAAAATAAATTTTTAACAAATAAATTTGTATACCTAATAAAAGATAAAACCAAATATTTTCAAAATCCAAATTTTTGCAATAGGGTGAAATTTGACTATAGTTTACTTTCTTGGTCTACTCCAGATGCTAAATCCAAGTCCGAATATCTTCAAAATTTAAAAAAAATGGTTTTGGATAAATCTATAGAGTATTCTAAATCAAATTTAATATATCCGAATAGTGTTTTTACTATCGTTGAATTTATTTTTAAAAAAACAGCTAGTGAATTTTATATTTCTGTAATCGAAAATAAAGAATTTTTTGATGCAATATATTTACTTTCAGGAACTATTTTGGAACCTAGGCGCAAAGAAATTATTGCAAAATTAAAATCTGCGGAAATTAGAAAACAAAAAATATTGTTAATCAGTACGCAAGTTGTGGAGGCTGGAGTTGATATTGATATGGATTTAGGATTTAAAGATAAATCAATTATTGATAGTGAAGAACAATTGGCTGGTAGAATTAATAGAAATGTAAATAAAACAGAATGTACATTGTATCTTTTTAATTGTGATTCGGAAAAAATACTCTATAAAAGCGATGATCGTTATAAAGTGATGAATACATTACAAAATGACTATCAAGAAATTTTGAGAACAAAGAATTTTGATCAATTCTATAATTTAGTTATTAATAAACTTAAAACAACTAATGAAAGCATATACACAATTAATTTGGAGGATTTCATTGAGAAAATAGCTGTTTTGGATTTTAAAAAAGCAGATGCAGATTTAAATATAATTGACACCAAAACAGTTTCTGTTTTTGTTCCGCTTTTGATTGCTACGGAATATTTAGAACAATCCCTTCCAATTTTAAATAAATTTAAGATTCAATACGATGAATTTGTATCAGGTGCTGATATTTGGAATTGTTATGACTCTGTTATAAAGAATCAAAATGAGGATTTTGTGACAAATAAAATCAAAATGAAAGAAATACAAGCATTAATGTCGAATTTCGTATTTTCTATATTTTCGGGTGGAACAGATTATGATAATTTACAAACTTATGGTAAAATAAAATATGGCTTTTTGTATTTAGAAAATTATAGTGAAATTTATTCATTGGATAATGGTATCAATACACAACGATTAAAAGAATCAAATTTTATTTAAAAATGAATATTATTGCTACGTATTTAAATCTTTATAATGTGTGTAAAAGAGAACTTTGGTTACATGCTAATGGTATCCGATTTGAGCATACCTCCGATTTAGTATTTGAAGGAAAACTGATTCATGAAAACGCCTATCCGCAGCGATCGGAAAAACAAGAAGAAATTGAAATAGATGGAGTGAAAGTTGATTTTTATGATGCGAATAATAAAATTATTCATGAAATAAAAAAATCAAACAAACTTGAAAAAGCACATGAATGGCAGTTGAAATATTATATTTATGTCTTTGAAAAAAATGGTATTGAAGGGGTAACGGGGGTTTTGGAATATCCAAACTTACGGCAAAAGAATCAAGTGTTGTTAACGAAGGAAGATAGCAAACAAATACAAGCTATGGAAATAGATATTCTTAAAATTATTGAAAATGAACATTGTCCAGATTTAGAAAAAAAAGGAATTTGTAAGAAATGTAGTTATTATGAATTTTGTTTTGTAAATGAATTAGATATACTTGAATAGATCATGAAAAAGACATATTATTTATTTAATCCCGGATTGCTTGAACGTAAAGATAATACGCTTAAATTTACACCTGTCGAAACCAAAGAAGATGGGGTAGAATCTCTTGGCACACCTCGGTATTTACCAGTGGAAACAGTCGATGAATTCTATGTTTTTGGGGCATTACAAGCCAAAAGTTCTTTATATAATTTTTTAGGACAGAATGATATTTCGGTTCATTTTTTTGATTATTATGAAAATTACACGGGCTCTTTTATGCCTAGAGATTATTTGTTATCTGGCAAAATGTTATTAGCTCAAACAAGTTATTATCAAAATAAAAACAAAAGATTGTTTTTGGCAAAAAGTTTTATTCAAGGAGGAGCTCATAATATGATAAAAAACTTAAAATATTATGACAATAGAGGAAAGGATTTGGATCCGATTATAGAATTGATAAAAACGTATACAACAGCTATAGAGTCGGTGAATGCAATAGAAGAGTTAATGGGTTTGGAAGGTAATATCCGAATGTCGTATTATAAAGCCTTTGATTTAATTTTGAATGATTTTCAAATGGGAAATCGCACGAAACAACCTCCCCAAAATGAAGTAAATGCTTTAATTTCTTTTGGCAATATGATGTGCTATTCTCAATGTTTGAGAGCTATTCATCAAACTCAATTAAATCCGACAATTAGTTATTTACATACGCCAGGTGAGCGAAGATATTCACTTTCGTTGGATATTACAGAGGTCTTTAAACCCATAATGGTGGATCGGGTTATATTTAAGGTGCTAAATAAAAAAGAAATACAGGAAAAACATTTCGATAAATATATGAATAAATGTTTATTAAATGAAAATGGACGAAAAATTTTTGTAAAAGCTTTTGAAGATAAAATGAATGAAACCATTTTACACAAAAGTTTGAATCGACAAGTTAGTTATAAACAATTGATGAAATTAGAATGTTATAAATTGAGTAAGCATTTATTAGATATAGAAGAATATAAACCATTTAAAATGTGGTGGTAAAATACGAAATGTATAATTTCTTTTTGATAAATTGCTAAATATTTTATAATACGTTTGTGAAGAGAATTTAATCAGATTTTAAAATTAGGTATATGTATGTGATTTTAGTTTATGATTGTGGTGAAAAAAGAGTAGGTAAAATGTTAAAACTTTGCCGACAATATCTAAATTGGATACAAAATTCTGTTTTTGAGGGAGAATTAACAGAAGTAAAATTGACAGAATTGAAAATTAAAGCAAAAAAAATAATGGATGTGAAAGTGGATAGTTTGCTGATTTTTTCAAGTCGTAATGAACGTTGGTTGGAAAAAGAAATTGTGGGAGTGGAGCGTAGTAGCGTGGATAATTTTTTGTAAACGAATTGTCGATAAGTAGAAAAAAAACTTATTTTAAATTTTAAATGATAAAAAAATAATAGTAGCGTTCTTTGACATATTGAAAATGAGTAAATTAGAATTATTGTCGATGATAGGTGTTTTTTATATAATTACTTATCGACAATTTTATGTACCTTTGAGGTGAGTTTTTAAAAAATAGTTGTCTGAATATCAGGTTGTTTTTTTTAGATTTTGACGGCTTTTAATTGGACTATATTGGAATTGAAATAGATTTGCTAATTGTCCAATAACACTATCGCCAATATCTTTTAATTGGACTAT
>JAVVTR010000016.1:0-44710 GCA_036653535.1 Bacteroidales bacterium
ATCATCATTTATCTTTTTTATTTCTGAAATAATTTTCGCACTTCTTAATTGAACTTTCAAAAAAGTAACCCATCAAAATTCAACCCAAAAGTTAAAGGTAAATTCAACTAAAATTCAACTTTTAGCCATTTCGTTTACCCCTCCCATAAATCATGGGTTCTTTTAATACATTCTTCTAAAGGAACAAATTCTTTTTTTTGTAAATGTGCACGTAAAGCCACATTTACAATTCCTTGGTGTAAATTATAGTGATATACTCCAAAAGGATTGGTCATTCTTAATATTAAAGTGTTTAAGTTATACTGTTTATTATACATCTCTAGATATTTCTCTTATGGAATCGAAACTTGTGGTTGGAATGGTGGGATGTAATGCGTGTAAATTATTAAAATTAGCAGCATATACGGATACATTCAATTCACAGTTACACCCTGTGGAGGGGGCATTAAAAAATCAAATATAATAAATTTGTATTTTAAGGATATATGCTTTCTTTATATTTTAATATATTGGTGCCTATAAAACCATAGCCACCCAACAATGGTATTGTTTTTATTTACTTGCTTTTATGTGTTTTTTTACTTGGTCGTATACAACTTCTATATTAATGTTATTAATACATTTCCAACATCCATTTTCTAATGGATATTTACATTGCCAATCGCAACCATAACAATCCATATCCTGATTTACAATACAAGGAGCATATTCTTTTGCAGGTAAACTATTGGAGTATGGGACAAAACGTTTCCAATGTCCTCCTCCCGTGATAGCAATACTATGTACTCTAAGTGCTGCCGCAATATGAATCATGGAAGATTCGTTGCCAATCAAGCATTTTGACCCTTTTACTATAGTCATACTTTCCATTAAAGTAAAATCGCTTATGTGATTTACCACTCTATGTGTATCCTTTTGTTCTTTTAATATCTGTATTAGATGCGTTCCTAAATCAAATTCTTTTGCACTACCTAACAATATTATTTTAAGATTTACAGGAAGTAATAAAATTAGTTTTGCAAAGTTTTCTACCGGCCATCTTCTTCTTGAATTGCCTGCTCCCAGTACAATGACGATAAAATCTCCACTGATTTTATCATTATTTTTTATAAACGAAAAATTTGGAATATTGGGGGTGAAATTTTTGTCTATTGTTTTTTGTACAAATTCGGCATTCCTAATTAATTCCATGGTATTCAAAGGAGAGGATTCAATTAAATTAGTATAATATGATTTGCTCTTTTCTATTTCTTTTTTTGAAATACAATGAGGATTTCCATCAAACCCAATTTTTTTATTTCCTTGTAGTAATCGCACAAAATAATCTGCACTCTCCCCATAAAATCGACTATATACCGGTGAAAAAACGACTTCAAATTGGTGACTTTTCAATATCCTAATATACTGGAATCTATACCATAAATTTTTGTGAAATTGTGAATAATTTAATGAAATAACTTTGTCTATAAATTTGTATTTTTTAGCAATAGGAGCTACGATATCCAAACATAATACAACCACTTTTTTCTCGGTGTCTTTATACTGCTTTTCATAGGCACGTAAAGTATCTGTCCATAAAACAAAATCACCTATTGCATCTACTCTTATAAGTAATATATCGTATTTCTGTTTTTTTGATATTCCAATGCCTGCAAGAAAATCTATAAAAAAATAAAGAATTTTTGTTACGCCTTTTTTCATAAAATAAGTTAATATATGATACTGACTATCTTAAGCCTGTATTTTACAAACACTTGCTTCGTTTAGAATTTAGGGTGTATTATATGGGGCGTAAAGCCTGTTTGGATGGATGGCCAACTACAAAACCAGGAGTTAAGTGATATCGGGGAGCATTATACAGTGCAATTGGAGATGCAGGTTCATAAAAATAATTTTGGACTAAATCTTTTCTTACAAAAAAAGCATTGGAGCCTGTAATATTGGTACCTACTAAATGATATCCTTTTCGTTCCATTAAATTATAAAATGCAAGTAAAGAAGCTCCGAAATTATCAGATCCATCCCAATAGGCATGTTCGTTATAACTCATATACCATGATACTTCTGGTAATATTTTTGCATTGTATTCTAAGACAATCACTCTTGGATTAATTACTTGTAGGCTTTCCATTACGTGATAATCATTACTATCTATATCTAAACAAAACAAATCAGGTTCTTTGCCCTGTTTTGCTTGATCTAAAAGAGCATTAATATTATACTTATTTACAAATGCTTCTATTAGGTTCAAAGAATTATTCGCCAAATAAGAATCAAAAGTGTTTTTTATTTTTTTTACATTATGAGCACTCGCTTCAATCCAGCATCCTTTCCAGGATTGTAGCAACAAATAATATGTATTATTTTCTAAACCATCTCCTACACCAATTTCAATAAAGGTTTTATTAGTAATTCCTATTCTATTAAATATCTCTTGAATAATTCCATCTTCGTCATTTTGAGAAAACACCTTTGCTCCAAAACGTTCTAAACGCATTGGAGAAAGGTATTTTTCTTGTTGTAGTAATTCACGTACTTCTTGAGAAACCATGGTAATATACATGTTTTTTAATATTTGTTTTCTTTCATAATATCCTGAAAACAAACCAGCAATGGTTAATTTTACTTTTCTTGAAATATAACTAAACATATTCTTTTTTACTTTTTTTACAAACACAAAATATTTGTCCCACTCTATTCTCATAAGAATATTGATCTAAAACTACGAAACGAAATTTTCTAAAGAATCTATCTATGCCTGTTTGTTTCATAAATCGAAAACGATGTATTGGCCTGTAAAGGAAAAATAAGAATTTTAAAATAATATTTTTGGATGGTTTGCCCCAGTACAATTCTGAGCGATCGTAATTCAGGTCTTGTAATTCTATCTTAATCAATTCGACATTATCTAATTGATTAACCATGTCTAATACATTGTATGAAACAGAAGACCATGATTTTCTTTTTGAGATGGTAAATGTAGCTTTATGATCTTTATTAAATCGACTTGGAAAGACACCTTGTTCGTACAAATCCTCATCAGGAACAGTGAAAATTAAGTAGCCATCCTGCTTTACTAACTTCCACCATTCTTTTAATGCATCCATAGGTTGGATCATGTGTTCTAAACAATGCGAAGAAAAAACATAATCAAAAGAATCTTTAACATATTCTGTTATTTTATTAGCATCTCCATCATTTATGTCAAATTTTTGTACCTCTGGTGTTATTGGATCCGGACCACAACCAATATCAATACCTTTTCCTTGAAAAAATATTAATTCGGAAGGCTTTAAAATGAAGCGAAGTTTACTTGTTTCATTCATTATATATCTATGTATTTTAGATTAAGAATGCGAAAATACAAATTTCAATGCAATAAGACAAAATAAAGATTTTTACTATTTAGGAATATTTTGGAGAAGGAGGGTGTTTTTTTTAAGCTTTGCTGAGGCGGTAATTGTTGGATTGCTCCATTCTATAAGGGCTGCTTTTTTGGGGGGGGTGAGACATTGAGTTTCTATGGAGAATTATTTATATTGTTACGAATAGAAAAAAGCAAGATAGATGTGGGATGAAATTACAGATTAATGCTTAAATAAGATAAGAAAATCTTTGCAAATTAACATATAAATTGTAAATTTGTCCCCTCTTTAGATAAAGGATTTGGAGTTCTATAAAAACACGGGGTTAATAATGAGTAAATTGCACTATTGGGCCTAGTTTGGTAGAACATGGATAAAAAAAAGAATTTTTTTGATATTCCAAGGTGTATTCCAAGGTGTATATAATAATATAAATTAAAAAAAGTTAAAAAATGAAAAAAATGAAAAAAATTATTTCTTCTTTAGGTATTCTTGTGGTACTTCTTTCGTTTACATTGTTTAGTTCTTGCCAAAAGGATGCCGAATCTACTTGGATATATACGATTGGTGTGCCTGCGGATAAGATGGAGTGGGAGGGTAGTGGTAAGGTTATACCCGCTACGGTTGTTTTACACTATTTAAAAGTAAATGGTTATACCGAAGACGTACAATATACCAATAAAGCTAAAACAACAGAGGATGCGGACAAAAAAAACGATGAGGATGCTAAGCGTTATTTTGAAGGGAAAGCGAAAAAACTAAAAGAGGTAGATTTTTTAAAACTGTGTATAGATGCCGGTTGTATTTCTCCTTCTGGTAAATTTGTTTACGGAATTTGGAAAGATGATAAGGGAAGATTGGCAGAAATAACCATAAAGTTCTAAATAGAAGAAGGATATTTTCTTTTTCTAAATAAAGAAGCGGAGTTTGAATATTCAAACTCCGCTTCTTTATTTAGAAAAAGAAAGAAAGGGTACTAAAACTCATAAATCTATAGAACTTCTTAATGAAGAAGTTTAATTTGTGTTTTAAAATCCAAGGAGCGCACGACAGATATACCAGTGGCATTTTAGTAATTTAAGTCCAATTTGAGGTTGAAAACGGATAGTGTACCATAAACAAAGAAATAAAGAACCAGTAAATAGAAATATTTCTGTGATAATACGGCGACGGTACACTTTTGGAGATAGATTTTTGGTTCTTAGCCGTTCGCTATGTCCCAATGCAGTTGCAGATTGTTTTAAAAATGTATCGGTAAGTTGTTGCGCTGAAACGTAATGTTGTACAATGGCCGTGGGCAAATAATAAATCAAAGAACCGCTTTGTTGAATGCGTCCGAAAAAATCTTTTACTTCTCCTGTTTCTGTATTATCGCCCTTCTTACCTAGATTTACGTCAAATAAATCGTTTAGGTTCAGGTAGTTTCTTTTTATAGCTATATTAGCACCTACCGGATATTTTTTATTAGGGAAAAGTTTCATTTTATCCCCTAAATCTAAAGAGGAAGTAAGGTCTAAAAAGAAAGATAACATCCATTGGGGACGTTTGGTTTCGAAAATAGGATAAACTCTTCCTGCTGCTGCCGATGCAAGAGGATGAGAGCCAAAGAAAGTTATATATTCCTTTAACAGATTTCGATCGGAAATCGCATCATCGTCTATAAAACAAACAATATGTCCCCATGATAATTTTATTCCTGTGTTGCGAGCGTAAGACAATCCTTGGTTGGTTTCTTTGTAATAGGTAATATGGTGATCCAAGTGGGTGTCTATAAAGTTTAGGCAATATTCTTCGGTACCATCCACACTATTGTTGTTGATAATAATAATTTCATAGTCTTGAGCATGTAAGCTTTGTTCGGTAAGGGCTTGTAGGGATTTAGGCAAAAAATCCATGTGTTGATAGGTACAAACGATAGCCGAAATTTTATACATCTTTGTGTGGTTTTATAAAAGATAAAAGTTTTTTACAACCAATGTTTCTTTTTGGAAAAGTAAATGAAACTAAACATAAAAGTTAGCATTAATAATACTATACCCCAAAATGCAAAGGGATGTTCCATAAAAGGAAGTCGTACATTCATTCCGTAAACGCCGGTAATAAAGGTTAAAGGCAAAAACAAAGTAGAAATGAAAGTCATGATTTTCATTATTTCATTTATACGGTTGGTTTGCAAGGAGTCGAAAGTTTTGGATAGGCCTTCGATTAATTCTCCGTTGTCTTCTACCATGTCCCACATCTTTTGATAGTAGTCTAAAATGTTTCCCCAATAATCTTCCATAAAGTCTCCGTCTTGTGTAAAGCCTTTAATATCTCCGGATTCAAATTTATGAAATAGGCGTAACTGTGGTTTAAAAATGGTATTTAAGAGTATAATATTTCGGCGAGTGATAGAAATTCTTTCGATAGTTTGTACCGCTTTTTTATTGAATAACTCACGATTGATTAATTCTATTTCTGCGCCTATTCGTAATAGTAGAGAGTAAGAGTCGACCATTAATCGATTTAAAATAGTATAAAGAAGAGCATCGGAACTGGATTTCACAAATTCATCTACATCGTTAGGGCTTTTTTCCGTTAAATCAAACAAAGACTTTAAAGCCCAGTGGGCTCGGCCTATGGTAATAATATAAGATTCTCCCCAAAAAATTTTAACTTCTCTCGGTTTTAGTATTTTTTCTTGTTTGTCGAAAGCCGGAAAGTGAAGAATAAGGAAATTATACTCATCGTAAATATCTATTTTGGGACGTTGGTTGGTACTACGACAATCCTCTATGTCCAAAGGGTGAAAATGAAAGGTTTCTTCTAAATATTGTAAATCCTCTTCTGTTGGATTTAATACGTGATGCCATTTTAAGGCACCGAAATCAATGGTTTCGATCATGGTAACAACCTCCCTTTGGTTTTGAATACAGCGGATTACATCGGATGTAAAATTATTTTATTTTTAAGGTTGCAAAGTTACTGAAAAAAAACGAAAAATGCTTACCTTTGTTCACAAATTTTAGAGATATGGAATTTCATTTAAGTACTATAGAAGAGGCTATAGAAGATTTTAAAGTTGGTAAATTATTAATTGTGGTCGATGATGCAGAAAGGGAGAACGAAGGCGACTTTGTTTGCGCTGGAGAATTCATTACTGCGGAAAAAATTAATTTTATGGCTCGTCATGGGCGTGGGCTTATTTGTGCCCCTCTTACGCATGAACGCTGTCAAGAATTAGAATTGGATATGATGGTAGATCATAATACCTCTCTCCATGAAACCCCTTTTACGGTTTCTGTAGACTTAACTGGCTATGGCTGTACTACAGGTATTTGTGCTTTAGATAGGGCTAAAACGGTAAGAGCTTTGGCTAATCCAAATATACATCCCGATGAGTTTGGAAGACCTGGTCATATTTTCCCTTTGCGGGCGCGTAAAGGTGGGGTCTTGAGAAGAACGGGACACACCGAAGCGGTGGTCGACTTGGCACGCCTTTCCGGTTTGTATCCTGCAGGTGCCTTAGTGGAAATCATGAATGAGGATGGTACCATGGCGCGTTTGCCACAATTGATGGGCGTTTCTGAAAAATTTGGCATAAAAATTATCAGTGTTAAAGATTTGATAGAATATCGTATCCGAACCGAGAGTTTAATTAGGGAAGAGCAAGTGGTAGATCTACCTACTCAATGGGGGGATTTTAAATTACACGCATTTTCTGAAATTAATACGGGGCAGGTACATTTGGCTTTAGTTAAAGGAGAATGGGAAGAAGGGGAACCGGTATTGGTTAGGGTACATTCTTCTTGTGTTACTGGCGATATCTTCGGCTCGTGCAAATGTGATTGTGGAGCTCAGTTGCATAAAGCGATGGAAATGGTGGAAATAGAAGGCAAAGGGGTGGTAGTTTATATGAATCAGGAAGGAAGAGGGATAGGTTTAATTAATAAATTAAAGGCTTATCATTTGCAAGAACAAGGAAAAGATACGGTGGAAGCCAATGAAATCTTAGGTTTTAAGGCCGATGAAAGAGATTATGGAATAGGGGCTCAAATTTTACGTTATTTAAAAGCGCAGAAAGTACGACTTGTAACTAATAATCCCGTTAAACGCATAGGTTTGGAGGGATATGGAGTACAGATAGTAGAAACGCTCCCCATTATTATTGAGCCTAATAAATTTAACGAAAAGTATCTTCGTACCAAACAGGAAAAGATGGGTCACATTTTGCACATCTAATGGAAGAACTCTTTATTAACGCATATCGTTGATCATAACTTGAGGATGCTTAGCCGTGTTAAAAAGAAAATCGGCAGAGCTAAAAGGAGGGTTTGTTTGGTAATTTAAGAGGGTGTAGACGTAGATTTGCTCGTTTTTGGTATACATGTCCATTTGATATAAACGGTGGTCTGCAAGGGTGAGATATACTCTAATTTTATGAAAATTAGAAGCCTTTAAAGGAAGAAGATCTATAATAATACGTGGTTTTCCGGCTATAGTTTCTTGGCGAATATACTTGGCTCTATAAAATTTTTCATAACGAGTAATTACACTCAATGGATTGAGGCTTTCATCGGAAGGGTTATAATTATTAATACTTACTTCTTCGTCTGTAGGGTTGTATATCCATAAATTAATTCCGTTACAATAAATGATTTGATCCTTGATTTGAAGCCTATACATTTTTCCGGCTATTAAAATATTTCCGTTGCCGTTAGAAAAATTGCTCTTTTTATCTATAGAATTTATGCGATAGGTAAATTGAATTTTAAGACTTTTACAACTTTGAAACCAGCTTCGGGTTTGCTTTAAATATTCATGCGCCTTGGGATCATTTATTCCTGCTTGGCTTTTTATAGGATTATTGCTTGTTTGTGCCACTGCTTGCGTATAGAAAGCTGTCCACAAAAAACAGCTAAGTAAAATTAACCAAAGTTGTTTCATGATAAAATAGAGTTATTGATTGGGTATCTATAGTTGTTTCAGTATCTCGTCTAAAGCAACAGGGTCTTGAATTTTTACTTCTCTCATTTTTTTCCCATCGAAAGATCCAACAATGCCGGCATCTTCCAACTGATCGATAATGCGGCCTGCTCGGTTATAACCTAACTTTAATTTACGTTGAATAAGAGAAGCTGAACCTTGTTGGGTATTTACAATAAGTTGGGCTGCTTCTTCAAAAAGAGGATCTCTATC
The DNA here is from genome assembly GCA_036653535.1 of Bacteroidales bacterium. Classification (GTDB taxonomy): domain Bacteria; phylum Bacteroidota; class Bacteroidia; order Bacteroidales; family P3; genus JAVVTR01. Next base: position 8,544 of record JAVVTR010000016.1, read on the forward strand.
ATCGTTTGAAAATTCACGACTTACAGAAGTTTGGCTTTCATCGGGGCATTCTGGAAGTTCGTAGGCAGAAGGGTAAGCTCTTTGATTTCCTATAAATTCCGTAATACGTTCTATTTCTGGGGTGTCGATGTAGGCGCATTGTAGACGGACCAATTCATTTCCCGTAGAAAGTAACATATCGCCTCTGCCTATGAGTTGATCGGCTCCATTAGAGTCTAATATGGTGCGGGAATCGGTTTTGGAGCTTACTTTGAAAGCAATTCGTGCAGGGAAATTGGCTTTGATAGTTCCTGTTATAATGTTAACGGAGGGTCTTTGGGTTGCAATAACCAAATGTATGCCAATGGCTCGTGCTAATTGAGCTAAGCGGGCGATAGGGGCTTCTATTTCTTTGCCAGCGGTCATAATTAAATCGGCAAATTCATCTATGATTAAAACAATATAAGGCATAAAACGATGACCTTCTTCTGGGTTCAGTCGCCGGGATATAAATTTTTTATTATATTCTTTTAGGTTCTTTACTCCTGCATTTTTAAGTAAATCGTAGCGATTATCCATTTCTATACATAGGGAATTAAGGGTGCGCACTACCTTGCGAGTGTCGGTAATAATGGCTTCTTCTGCATCTGGAAGTTTAGCCAAATAATGTCTTTCTATTTTATTAAAAAGGCTAAGTTCTACCTTTTTAGGATCTACCATAATAAATTTTAGCTCCGAGGGGTGTTTCTTATATAATAAAGAGGCGATGATAGCATTTAAACCTACAGATTTACCTTGTCCGGTGGCTCCAGCTACTAAAAGGTGGGGCATTTTGCTTAGGTCGGTTACATAGGCTTCATTGGAAATAGTTTTGCCTAAAGCAATGGGGAGATCGAAATTTCCTTGAAGAAATTTTTCAGAAGTAAGCATATCGCGCATAGGTACAATTTGCTTGTTGTTATTGGGAACTTCTATGCCTATGGTTCCTTTACCCGGAATAGGGGCAATGATACGAATGCCTAAGGCGGAAAGGCTTAGAGCGATGTCGTCTTCTAGATTTTTTATTTTATTAATTCTTACTCCGGCTGCAGGAACTATTTCATAAAGAGTAACGGTAGGCCCTATGGTAGCTTTGATTTGGCTTATTTCTATGGAGTAATTTTTTAAAGTATCTATAATCTTTTTTTTGTTGGCTAACAATTCTTCGTTCAGAACCTGTACTTTGGACGACTGATCTCCAAAATCTTCTAATAAATCTATGGTTGGGAATTGGTAGTCGGAAAGGTCTAAAGTGGGGTCGAAAGGAGTGTCTATGCCAAAGTGTTCTAAACGAGGGCTTGAATTTGGCGTAGCTAATTCTATATTTTCTTTCTTTTTGGTGGTATCTACAATAGAAAATTCAATATTAGAATGCTCATCTTCTATGTTGCTATTTATTGGGAGAACCTCCTCTGTATCCTTTTCTATGGGGGAAGTTTCTTCTAAATTTATTGCGAATGGATTAGAAAGGGAATCCGTTTTTTTTTCCTGTTCTACCGGAGGATATTCAGTGTTTGCAGAGGGTTTAGTTCGTTGTAATAAAGTTAAACCATCTTCGTCTTTATTTTCTGAAGATAAAAAATCGGAAAGGGTGTGTGTGTATTTTTGAGCAAGTTCTTCTTGGGAAAGAGTAGTGTTCCCTTCTTGCTTGCCATTTGGAGAAAAAGGAGGGGAAGATGGCGTTTTTGGAGACTTTTTTAGGAGATTAGTACTTCGGAAATTATAAGCTAAAACGCCAAAGCATAGTAAAGAAAACAGAAGTAGAAGATATAGTCCACTGGTTCCTATTAGGCCTTCTAAATAAAGGCTGCATTGATAGCCTAAACGGCCTGCTAAAACAGAAAAGAAACCGTTACGAAATATACTTCCTAAAACTAAGGAAATCCAAAGTAAAAGAAAGGTACATTTAAAAAAAACTCTGAACCATGAGTAGTGACGGATATTAAGCAAATGCAAGCCTATCATTAACAGAACTATGGGAAAAAGGAGGGCGGAAATGCCAAAACTACGATTTATAAGTAAAAAGGAAAGATATCCTCCTAAACGACCACCGAGATTACTTACTATGGTTTGGGTTTGGCTAAATATGCCTAAAGTTTGTATTTGTTCTAAAATATCATAATCGGTCCACCAAAAAAAAAGGTGAGAGCACAGAGATAACATAAGGAGAATCCCCGCAGATATAAAAAGAAGGCCGGAAATATGTATGCCTTTTTCCCGACGAATGGATGTGGTGTGCAAAGATGGTGGAGGGGGTAGAGGATGATTCTCTATGGGGGGCAGATCTTCCATAGGGCTTGGTGCTAAAGGAAGTTCTTTTCTTGTGTTTTTGGCCATGGAAATATATTCATATTATTTTACAAAGGTACGAAAAACGAGTAAAATAAAAAAGACGGTATTACTAAGGAGGTAATACCGTCTTGCTTTATTTTATATATAGAAAAATAAAGAGAGGGAGTATCTTAAAAGGATGCTTGGTCGTATGGAAGTTGGTCTACAGGAGCATAAGTATTTCCACTGGTTTTCCAAGCTTCATTTTGTTTTCTATTTCCTTTTTGCCAAGCTCCTGTATTGGTTTCACTTTCGGGGACAGGGAAAGCAAAGTTGAAAATTTTATATCCGGTAAAAGAGATACGGAAAGCACTTTTTGCAGAGGATCCGGAGATACTTTCGTCGTTGGGGTGATTAAGAGTAATGTCGTTTCTTCTCATATCAAACCAGCGATGTCCTTCGCAAGCAAATTCTCTGCGTCTTTCGTCTAGAACTACATTTAAAACAGATTTTCCGCTAATCATGTATTTAGCATCTATATCGGCTACTGTTTTTATTGTTGTATCTCTTGCTCCAATCACTTTCAAAAGTTCTGTTTTAGCGGCATTTTCGTCAAAACAATCTCCCTTTGGATTAGCATAAGCTTCGGCTCTAATTAAATATAACTCAGGAACTCTAAAGACTGGTACATTATTGATAAGGTCTTTCGCTGGGAATTTTAAGCAAAAAGAATATACAGGTCTTTTTTCGTCATTACTTAGAGCATCGGGATATAAAGCTTTACGTATATCAGTTCCTCTAAATAGTTTTAGTAATGGAACGGAAATAGAAGCACCGTAACTACCATACATATTGTTAATGGAGTTAGCCGATAAGTTATCTTGAGTAGTATAGTTAATAGTCCATATGTCTTCTGGAGTGATAGTGGGTTTCATATAGTTGCCATAGTATTGAGCTATGTCTTTGGTGAGGGTAGGTAAGGTTCCTGCAGGTAAATTCTTTAGTGCATTATCTGCTGCTTCTGCTGCTAAACGTTGTTTGCCTTGTGACTGATAAACACGAGCTTGCAAAGTATAGGCCATGCAAAGGGTTGGAAAATACTGAGAAGAAGAGGAGGAGAAAGCCTTACTGTTTTCGTTAAACAATTGAATGGCTTCTTTTAATTCCGCCAAAATATGATTATAAGTCTCTTCTAAAGTAGAGGCACTAACAGCTTCATCTTTGGTAATAGGAGTTTCTCCTACTAAAATGATACCCACATTACCTTTACGATTTTCATTGTAGGGAAGACAGTAATATTGAGTGAGTATAAATTCGGCATAGGCTTTCATAGAAAGAGCTGCTGCAACGCAAGTGTTTAAAGATTTCTTTTCGTCTTTTTTACTATCTTCGGCTATTAATTTCTTACTGGCTTGAATAATCTTGGTGGAGGAAGCTATAATAGAATAGGATGCTATCCAAATATTCTTTACTTCTCCTAAAGAAGGGGTGATATTCCATCTTTCTATATCCAATAAGTGACCGGCATTTTGACGTGTCGTGCTTACGTTATCGGTTGCTAAATCGCCTATTACGGTTAGATCTCTACCGGTGTAAGCAGAGGAGGTAAATTGGGACATGGTGCCAACCACTGCGGCTTCACAACCCGAAAGATTGGTTAATGCTGTTGCGTTAGAAAGCGCTGTGGAGGGGTTTCTTTCCAAGAAATCTTTAGAACAGGATGTTCCAAAAATAACCATAACAGTAACCATGTATATACTTAATTTTTTTAATTGTCTCATGGAGTTTATATGTATGATGTGATTGTTAAACTATTATTTACTAAAAGCCAATATTAACGCCTAAGGTGTAGTTAACAGGAATAGGGTAGTTAGCTGCTTGAGTTCCACCTAAACCGGCTTCAGGATCATATCCTCTAAAATTCTTATTGGTGGCGGTGTACACGTTGTCTATACTAACATAGGCTCTAAAACTGGCCATGTAAATCTTTTTGGCTAATTTTTTAGGCAAGGTATATCCTAACATAATGGATTTTATTTTGAAATAAGAAGCATCTACTACTTGTCTGGAGCTCCAGTTTTCTGCCCCATTGTTCCCTGCATAACGTAATTGAGGAACATCTGTTTCGTCTCCCGGATTTCTCCAAGCATGATCTACTACATAATTGGTAGGAGCTTGTGTGTAAGATTCTCCTATGGTTTCTAAATAACGGAGGTCGTTTACAAATAATTTATTTCCGTAATTGTAGTTAAACTGAAGACTCAAATCGAAATTATAGAAATCGAAACGGGTGCTAATACCACCATAGAAAAGAGGACTATAGGATCCAAAATCTCTTTTGTTGGCCTGGTTGTAAGAATATACATATTCCCCATCTTTTCCGTACCATCTTGGGTGTCCTGTAGCAGGATCTACTCCCGCATATTCTTGCATGTAGAAAGAAGAGGATGATTTACCTACTTCTAATTTAGTTATAGAACCTATAATGGGTTTATCGGTAGCTAATTTTAAGACTTTATTGTTGTTGGTCGTAAAGTTTAAAGCTAAAGTCCATTTAAAGTTTTTACGATTCATTAGCAAGGCGTTTATTTGAATTTCAACTCCTTGGTTTCTCATTCTACCAACATTAGAAGTTAATCCGGTAAAACCAGTAGAAGCGGATAAAGGAATGGCGAAAATCATATCTTCGGTAATATCGTTGTAATAATCTACTTCAATGGTAAGGGCGTTTAGTACACTAAATTCTACCCCTACATCAAATTTGTTTCTCGATTCCCATCTTAAATCTGGATTGTCTAAAGAGGAGGGAATAAGACCATTTAATCCTCCGTAACGGGTGGTGGAGTACAAGCCTTGAGCAGCATAGTAATTTACATTTTGATTACCGGAGGTACCATAGCTTAAGCGAATGGTTAAGTTATTCAACCATTTGTTAGCTGAAGCCATAAAACGCTCGGCAGAGAGACGATACTTGGCACCAACGGCATAAAAGGTACCCCATTTAGAATCTTCCCCAAAACGAGAAGAACCGTCTCTACGAATACTGGCGGATAAATAATATTTATTATCGTAATCATATTCTATGTTTCCAAAATAGGAAGCTAAGGTTGCGTTGGCACGGTAGGCGGAACCTTTGGTTTCAGCTGCATTGGCAATATCCATAAGTTTAGGAGTCGAATAACCAAAACCAGAGATATAGGATACATAATCGTTGAAACGCTGTGCTTCTTGTCCTATTAAAACATTAAAGTTGTTTTTCTTAATAGAGGGCATCCAGTTTAATGTATTGGTAACATTGAGTACAGCAGCTGTTTGATCTTGGTTTTGAGTTAATCCACCCAAAGAAGTCCCTTGCGGGTTAACTTTTGAAGACCAAGTGTTTCTTTCTTTAACGGTTACAAAGTCGAGACCTATTTTAGTTTGGAAGTACACGTTTTTATAAAACCTAACGCGTAAATATGGACTAAATAGAGCTTTATATTGTTGTTGAAATGCAATATCTCTATATTCGTCTTGATACAAAGCTACTGGATTGTAGCCTTGATTGTAATTGGTGTACCAAGAGCCATCTGGATTACGAACAGGGTCGGTAGGACGCATCATGGAAGCCGACCAAATAGGGGATGCATAGGCTAATTCTGTTGGTACGGAATTTATTTCGGCATAAGCACCGGAAAGATTCATCCCGAAAGCTAACCATTTAGTGGGTTTGTAATCTAAATTTAAACGAGCAGAGTAACGTTTAAAGTCGGTTCCAATAACAATACCTTGGTTGGAAAAATAACCTACGGATGCAAAATAGTTTACTTTATCGGTTCCACCAGAAGCAGTAATAGAATAATCTTGAATAAGGCCAGTACGGGTAACTTCATCCCACCAATTAGTATTTATATCTCTGTTAAAATAAACGCCTACAGCTTCAAATTTTTTCCAAACAGAACTGGGATCTTTTACAGCGGCTTCATATAATGCAGTGGGTACATAGCCATCCTTTAAAGAATTCAAGTAAGAATCGTATAAAAAGTTTTTGTAGTTATCGCGATTTACTTTTTGAAAATCGTGTTTGATAGAAGGAGGAGTGGAAAAACCAATTTTTCCATTTAAGGTAAAGGTTGCTTTTCCTTCTGTTCCTTTTTTGGTAGTAACCACAATAACCCCATTGGAGGCACGAGATCCATAAATAGAGGTGGCACTGGCATCTTTTAAAATGGCAATGTTTTCAATGTCTTCAGGATTAATAGTAGCCAAAGGATCGGTAGCGGTATACATACCATATTCTCCGTTGGATACAGGTACTCCGTCAATTACATATAAAGGTTCGTTTCCGGAGTTAATAGAACTATTGCCTCGAATACGGGCCGTAGTAGGGGATCCTGGTTGACCGGTAGAAGAACTGATCTGCAATCCAGCGGTTGAGCCTTGCAAAGAATTAATGATGTTGGATTCTGTTTGCTTTTTAATAACTTCTTCTCCCACTTGACTTGCGGCGCCCACATTGTCAACTTTTTTTCTAACCCCATATCCTGTGATACTAACTTCTTGTAGTGCAATCGCGGACGATTCCATTACAATATTCATTGGAGCATTAGAAATGGGAAGCGTCTTTGTTTTTAACCCCATGGCTGAAATTTTGAGGTTCTTAGCAGTAGTCGGTACATTCTTAAGGGTAAACATTCCGTTCATATCGGTTGTGACTCCTATGGTTGTACCCTCTACCATGACGGCTACCGAAGGAATGCCCATAGGTTCATCTGCACTGGTGACTTTCCCTGTTACTGTGCGTTGCCCCCAAGCCAGATTGGCACCCATAAAAAGCAGAGACACTGTGAATAGCACTAGTTTTCTCATAAGTAATTGATTTGGATTTGTAAATATTTGTAATGTGTATTTTTTTTATTTGTTCCGTAAGCGCTTTATATAAAACGTTTATATTTTTATATAAAAAACAATACGAAAGGGCAAAATTAATTATTTTTTCTTAGTGTACAAGGTAAAAAAAGGTAGGAGTAGGTTTATTATTTACAAAAGCGGATAGAAAAGGGATTTAGATTGTTGATTCTATTAAAGATATGTAAAAAAAAATAAGTTAACAAAATGTTAAAAATTTTAACATTTTGTCCTGAATTTGTTTGGTAGATTCTAATTTCAGGATATAGTGGGGCTACTATTTTTTTTCCCATTATATAGAACCATGATAACGGCGGCGACAATAAATATAAAACCTATGAAATTAATTAGGGTAAAAGGTTCGTGAAAGAAAAAAATTCCGGTGAGTATGGCCGTAATTGGTTCTAAAGTGCCTAAAATAGACGAAGAAACAGAACCTATTAATTTTACAGCCGAAACAATGAGCCTGGCAGAAATAACGGTGCTTACTATCCCTAATAAGAACATATCTTTTAGAAAAGAAAAGGAACTTATCCATACTAAACTTCCTCTTGAAAAACCTAATAAAAGATAGAATAGAGCAGTAAAAAGGAGGACCCAAAAAGTTAAGGTGCTGGGATTCATGTTTTTTAGTGTAGGGCGATTCAGAGCTACTAAATAAGATCCGTAGGTGATGGTGGATAGAAGTATAAAAACTATACCTTCCCATTGTACCCGACCTTTTTGCCAAGAAAGGCAGACGGTTCCAGCTATGGCTATCAATAGAGCCATTTTTACCCAAATAGATAAACGTTCTTTGTAGATAAGCGACATTAGTATGGTTACCACCACTGGATAGAGAAAATGTATAGAGGTGGCAACGCCGGTAGGCATATAGAGGTAGGCTAAAAGCAGAAAAAAAGCAGTGATTCCATAACCTCCAACTCCGGCGATAAGAATTTCTTTGGTTTGTTTTCTAGATATTTTTAAATTGGTTTTTCCCAAAATTAGAAAAAGGCCATAGGCTATAGCTGCAATAGAATAACGATAGGATAGAATGGTATCGTTATGAACCCCTTGTAAGATAGCCGTATTGGCAAAAAGTGGAATTAATCCGAAAGTAGCAGCAGATAGGCAGGCGTATATAAAACCTTTAATTTGATTCATTTATTTAGAATAAGACTTATAGGAATAAGGAATACGTGCTGCATTAAGAATGGCTAAAAGAGCAACTCCCACATCTGCAAAAACGGCTTCCCATAAATTGGCTATTCCCAATGCCGCTAAAGTTAGTACTAATAATTTTACCCCTAAAGCAAGGGCTATATTTTGATAAACTATTTTGGTGGTTAATCGTCCTATGTGTATGGCGTCGGCAATTTTTTCTATGTGATCGGTTTGTATAATTACATCAGCGGTTTCAATGGCGATATCACTGCCTAATCCCCCCATAGCAATACCTATGTCGCTCATGGCTAAAACGGGGGCATCGTTAATGCCATCTCCCACAAAGGCCACGTTATGAGAATGTTGGGATAATAGTTCTTGGAGGTGTTTAACCTTCCCTTCTGGGAGAAGGTCGCCATATGCAGATTTTATGCCTATTTTTTCTCCCAAGTTGGAAACTATAGATTGCTTATCTCCGGATAGTATTTGCATTTTCTTTATGCCTAATGTCCTAAGTTTTTTTATAGTTTGAACCAAGTTTTTTTTGGGAGTATCGGATAGAATAAAATATCCCAAGAGTATGCGATCTTGAGCACAACATACTATGGTACTAACGGTATTGCACAGTGCTTTGGGGTAATTTATTTGGTAGTTATCCATCAAGGGTAGGTTTCCTACCAATATTTCGTGATGATCTAAATTGGCTTTTAGTCCTAATCCGGCTAATTCTTCTACCTCGTCTATGGGACGAATGGGAAGATTTATTTTTTTTGCATAAGCTAAAATGGCTTTAGCTATGGGGTGGTTGCTTTTTGCTTCTACTTCTGCAATGGCCTTTACAAAATAGGGTATATCTAATGGATTTTGTGGAATGGTTTGGATATATTGAATTTCTTTTGGATCTTCAGTTCCTTGAATTTCTTGAACTTCTTGAACTTCAAAAATTCCATTGGTTAAGGTTCCGGTTTTATCGAATAGGAGAGTATCGATTTTGGTAATGGCATTTAAATAATTTCCCCCCTTAAAAAGAATACCTTGTTTGGAAGCAGCTCCTATGCCACCAAAATATCCCAAAGGAATACTAATTACTAAGGCACAGGGGCAGGAAATTACTAAAAAAACTAAGGCTTTAGAAAACCAAGTGTGAAAAAAATAGTGAAAAGTAGGGTGGATAGAAGCATACAAGAGGGGCATTAAAACAATAAGGATGGCAAGTCCTACGATAACAGGAGTATATACACGGGCAAATTTTCGGATGAAGCGTTCGGCAGGGGCTTTTTTTTGAGCCGCATCTTTTACCATTGCTAATAGGCGAGAAAGGGTACTTTCGCCATAGGGTTTTGTTACTTTTATGTGTACCACTTTATTTAAGGAAAGCATGCCAGATAAAATACTTCCTTTTTCCCCTATGGTTTTAGGAGTGCTTTCTCCGGTAAGAGCTGCTGTGTCGAAACAAGCGGAGGATGGAGATAACAAAGAACCATCTAAAGATACTCTTTCTCCTACTTTTACTTCTATAATATCTCCTATTTGAACTAATTTAGGATCGGTAGCTATGGCCTGTCCATTACGAATTACAAAAGTAATATTCGATTTTAGGTTTAGTAGAGAGGTGATATTTTGCTTTGCTCTATTTACTGCACGATCTTGAAATATTTCACCAATAGTATAGAAGAGCATTACCGAAACTGCTTCGGGATATTCCCCTATACAAAAAGCGCCAATAGTGGCTATGCTCATAAGGGTATATTCGCTAAATATGTCTTTGTTTTTTATACATTTATAAGCTTCTATAAGAACAGGAATTCCTACGGGAAGATAAGCTAGTATATTCCATAAGAGAGGGGAAATATCATGTTGATAGAAAGCAAAGTGGAAGAAGTGAAAAATAAATCCGGTAAGTAATAAAAGAGAAGAAATAAAGGGGCGTAGATATATATTATTTTTTTCTGAAAGCATGGATTTAATTTTGGCCCACAAAGATAAACTTTTTTGAGCCTCTTGCAAAGTTCGTTTGTAAGGAAAATTTTAAGTGAGCTTCGTATTTATAAGCGCTAACTTTGTGTAGCTAATATGGTTTCTTTTATTGGAGCAAAATAGTTTAAGGTTTTAGCTGTTCCACCCTAAAAAATATAAAAAAAGGTTATGATTTCTTTTCTATCATAACCTTTTTTTAGAAGAAAGCAGCTTTTACTTACTTTTAGGAGCAATTGGTTGCGCTTCGTTGCTTCCACCGCCTAAGGCACGATATAATTCAATAACTGCATTCATTTTTTCTAAATTGTTATTTACTTGCGAGAGTTGAGCTTGAAGTAGGGCTTGTTGAGCGGTAAGGACTTCAAGATAAGTAGAAGAACCTAAGGTTAACAGGGACTGAGTATAAGATACGGCTCTTTCTAAATTTTCTACTTGACTCAGACGGTATTTTATTTTTTCGTCGGCAGATTGATATTTAAAGAGTGCATTGCTTACTTCGTTTCCAGCATTAAGTAATGTTTTTTGGAAGGATAGCATCGCCTCGGCTTGTTGTGCCTTGGCTACTCTTAAAGTGGCACGATTTACTCCTCTGTTGAGTAGGGGTTGGGCGAGGGTTGCTAAAGCGGACCATATGAATTGTGCAGGGTTGAAAATTTGGTTTCCCAAGTTGTTTAACCAACTTCCGTTAGCGGAGAGAGTAAGTTTGGGGTAAAAGGCGGCGCGTGCCATATTGGTAGCGGCATAGGCGCTCATTAAAGAGGCTTCTGCTTGTTTAACATCGGGGCGTGCACTAAAAAGTTGCATGGGGATACCAATGGAAAACTGAGATGGAAGACGTTGCTCTTCTATGTTACCACGATCAATGGGTTGGCCTGGAAGCCCAATCAACAAAGACAAGGTGTTTTCGGTTTCTCTTATCTGTCGCTTAATTTCAGGAATTCCTGCTTTAACTGAAAAACTATTGGCTAAGGCCTGGGAAATGGATGCTTCGTTGGTATATCCCGAAAGTTTTAAGGATTGCATGGTCCTAACATTGGCTTCCCAATTTAGCACGGTTTGCTCGCTAATAGCCAATTGAGCATCTAACATGAGGAGGGCATAGTAGGTAGTAGCAATGGAAGAAATAATTTGGGTTTGTACACCTTGTCGAGCTGCTTGACTTTGAAGCAAATTGGCTTGAGCTCCTCGTTTAGCATTGAGTAAGCGGCCAAAAATATCTATTTCCCAACTGGCTACCAAAGGAACCTGATAGGTATAACTAACATGACTACTTTCAAAGGTTCCAGCCATTCCTCCAGAGGGGGATAGGTTTAAAGAGGGGGTAAAAGCCATGCGGGCTGAGGAAAGACGGGCCTGATATTCCTGAACTCTAAGGAAAGCAATGCGTAAATCGAAATTACTATCCAATCCTTGTTGGATAAGATTTTGTAATTTAGTATCCGTAAAGACTTCTCTCCAAGGTAAGGTTCCTAAGTGATTAGTATCATTTAAGATAGAATCTGTTTGTGAAAGAACAGAGTCTTGTCTATAAAGGTTGGAATCGGCCCGATAATTGTTTTCCGTTTTTATATTGGGCCTTTCGTAGGCTTTGTAAATATTGCAACTGGAAAGCGGCAATAAGAAAAGGGCTATAAGAGCCGGCTTATATATTTTCATGTTTAGGGTCATTTCTACAAATAATATTTTGGTTCGTTTTCTGTATTAGAGATATTTTCGGGGGTATGTTCTGCTTCGGCTTCTACTTCTACTATAATAGGACTTAGAGGTTTAATTTTTTCTTGTAATTTTTGGAAAATCACAAAAAGAACAGGTACAATTAAAATTTGAAACACCATACCGATAAACATTCCACCTATAGCTCCTGCACCGATAGTGTGGTTCCCGTTGGAACCTACACCGGTGGCAAACATAAGAGGTAATAAGCCTATAATTAGAGCAAAGGAAGTCATAAGAATAGGTCGCAATCGAGCGGTGGCTCCAGCTACTGCGGCCCAAGCAATGCTCATACCTTGTTCTCTACGTTGGAGGGCAAATTGTATAATTAAGATGGCATTTTTGGCCAGCAAACCTATAAGCATGATAAGCGAAATTTGCAGGTAGATATTGTTGTTTAATCCCATCATTCTTGCAAACAAGAATGAACCGCATAAGCCGAAAGGAAGTGATAATATTACTGCTAAGGGTAATACATAACTTTCGTACTGAATACAAAGAAGTAAATAAACAAACACTATGCAAATTACAATAACAATTCCCATGGTATTACCCCCTTCTTGTTCGTTACGAGTGATACCGGAAAATTCAAATCCGTATCCAGAAGGTAAAGAAGAGGCTGCCGTTTCTTTAATAGCATTGATAGCATCTCCAGAACTATATCCGGGATTTGGTGCACCATTTATGGCAATGGAGGTGAAAAGATTGAAACGATTGATATTTTCAGAACCATATACTCTACGTACATTTACAAATTGAGAAATAGGAAGCATTTCCCCCTTGTTGCGAACATATACATTGTTTAAAGATTCGGCATTGGTGGTATATTGTGGGGCTGCTTGCATCATAACTCTATATAGTTTTCCATAGCTATTAAAGTTGGAAACATACATACCTCCAAAATATCCTTGCATCACAGAAAGTACTTCCGATGGAGAAATACCCGATTTTTTGCATTTTGCCACATCTACATCAATCATAAATTGAGGGAAATTAGGACTAAAGGTGGTGCGAGCAAACATAATTTCCGGGCGTTTGGCAAGTTTGTCTAAAAAGGCGTTGGTAGTACTGTAAAGTTCGTTTACGCTAGCTCCTGTTTTGTTTTGAACACTAAATTCAAATCCGTTTGTGGCACTGAAACCAGGAACCATAGGAGGAGAGAAAATCATAATTTGAGCCTCTTTTATACCAGAAAGTTTTCCGTATAATTGGGCTATTACCCCATCTAAATCTTGTCCTTTCCCTTTACGTTTATCCCAGGGTTGAAGACTTATAATAAAGTTTCCATAACAACTTCCACTTCCGGAAATAAATCCGAAACCTGTAAGTTTAGAAATACCTTTAATCTCGGGCATGGTAGACATAATATCGGCCATTTTATCCATTACATGGTCGGTTTGCTTTAGGGTGGTCGCTGGTGGTAGATTCACCCCAACAAAAACAATACCATTGTCTTCATTGGGAACTAAACCGGTAGGGGTCGTTTTCATAAGCGTAAATAAACCCAAGATAAATAGAGCAACAATAGCAAAAGAAAGTATAGGTTTTCTAAGGAAGAAATTTACTCCACTCTTGTATTTTTTAGTAGTAACAGCAAAGGCCACATTAAATGCAGTATGGAATCGACTCATTAAAGATGGTTTTTTCTTTATACCATTTACTTCCTCTTCGTGAGGCTTAAGAAAAAGAGCACACAAGGCCGGACTTAAGGTTAGTGCATTAATGGCGGAAAGAACAATAGCAATAGCCAAGGTTAAACCAAATTGTCTAAAAAAGATACCGGATGTTCCGCCAATGAAAGTAACGGGTATAAATACGGATGCCATAACTAAAGTAATGGAAACGATAGCTCCGGAAATTTCATTCATTGCATCTATGGTTGCGGTTTTGGCAGAACGGTAATTTTGGTCTAATTTAGCGTGAACCGCCTCGACGACGACAATAGCATCATCGACGACAATGGCGATGGCTAAGATCAATGCAAATAAGGTTAGTAGATTTATAGAAAAGCCAAAAAGATAGAGGAAAAAGAAAGTACCTATGATAGCTACAGGAACGGCAATAGCTGGTATAAGGGTGGAACGAAAATCTTGTAAAAAGATATAAACCACGATGAATACCAAAATAAATGCTTCAAAGAGAGTGCGAAGAACCTTATTAATAGAGGCATATAGAAAATCATTGGAGTTTTGCATTTCTATATATTCCATTCCTTTCGGAAAGTCTTTGGAAGCCTCTTTAATAACCGATTGTATATCTTTAATAACTTGGGTAGCGTTAGTTCCAGGCATTTGGTATACCCCAATCATAGACCCGGGATGTCCTTGGGCCCCGCTAATAACCGTATTACTTAAAGCTCCCATTTCTATTTCTGCAATATCTTTAAGCTTTAATTCTTCTCCATTGGCGTTGGTGCGAATGATTACATCTCCAAATTCGGTTGGAGTTTGTAGACGGCCCTTATATTTTAGAACGTATTGAAAGGCTTGATCCGTGTTTTCCCCAAATTTTCCAGGAGCAGCTTCTATATTTTGTTCGCTTAACGCTTGTATAACATCAATAGGAACTAATTTATATTGAGCCATTATATCGGGATTCAACCAAATTCGCATAGAATAATCGTGGTTTCCAAAAGCGGAAGCTTCTCCTACTCCTGAAACCCGCATGATTTGAGGAACCACATTAATTTTTAGGTAGTTTTCAATAAAGACTTCGTCGTATTCGTCGGTAGGACTATAGACTCCAAAAATTAACAAGGTATTGGTTTGTCTTTTAGTAGTGGTGACCCCTACCTTAATTACTTCGGCCGGTAATAAATTAGTAGCTTTTGCTACTCGGTTTTGCACATTTACTGCGGCCATGTCGGGGTCGGTTCCCTGTTTAAAATAAACACTAATGTTGGCACGTCCATCATTGCCAGCAGAAGAGGTCATATAGTTCATGTTTTCTACTCCATTGATCACATCTTCCAAAGGAGCAACTACGCTATTAAGAACCGTTTGTGCATCCGCTCCCGTATAGGTGGTAGACACAACAATGGTAGGAGGAGCTATATCCGGATATTGTTCGATAGGCAAGGATACTAATCCTATCAACCCTAAAATAACGATAATAATAGAAATTACCGTTGAAAGAACAGGGCGCTGTATGAATTTTTCGAGTTTCATTATAACAGAAATTTACTTAATTAGTTCAGGAATAATAGTTTGCTTTTCTCTTAGGAAGTTGGCGCCTTCTATAACAATGCGGTCTCCGGCCTTTAATCCAGAAAGAACGACAAAAGAATTACCATCGTTAATAGCATGTACTTCAATGGGGATAGCATATACCATGTTGCTATCATTGACGGCATATACGAATTTTTTGTCTTGTACTTCAAAAGATGCTTTTTGAGGAATAATAATGGCTGTATCTAAATGGGTTGGTATTAGAACATTGCCGGTAAAACCGCTTTTGATGGTATAATTTGGATTTGGGAAGTCGGCTCTTATACGAATAGCTCCCGTATTTTGATCCGTTACGCCACTAATCGTTATGATTTTTCCTTTATTTTTAAATAGTGTTCCGTCGGAGAGACGAAGTTGTACGGCAGGCATACTTTTAACGATATTATCTGCGGAACCATATTGACGGGTCATATTCAATACTTGACGTTCACTAAGAGAGAAATAAGCGCGCATAATACCAATATCGGAAACAACGGTAAGGGGTAACTGAGCCGATGGTCCTACTAAATTTCCGGGACTATAAGAAATAACCCCAACAATGCCATCGGTAGGACTGGTTATATTGGTATATTCCATTTCTCTTTTGGCATTCGTTAAATTGGCTTTGGCTTGAGCTAATACTGCTTCTTTGGATTTTAAGTCGTTTTTAGCCATGCTCAATTCATATTCGCTAATAATGTTTTTCTTGAACAATTCCGTTTTGGTAGCAACGGTTAGTTTAGAAGTTTCAACATTCGCTTCGGCCACTTTAATGTTTGCTTTAGCAACATTAACTTGAGCCTCTACCTGAACAGGGTCTAGACGAAAAAGTAGTTGACCCTTGTGAACGAAATCCCCTTCTTGTACATATTGATTGAAAATAAAACCAGATATTTTGGGTCTTATTTCTACATATCCATTACCTTTTAATGAACAAGTATAAGTGGTTGTTAAGGTGCAGGTGTCGTTCTTCACCACCATTACTTTGTAAGTACTGGGCGCTTGTCCTTGTTGTTGTTGATTTTTACAACTTACCGAAAGCAAGCAAAAAGATAGGGCCACCAAGGGCATGGTATTGAACAAAATATTTTTGTTCCGAAACATTTTTGAAAATTGTCTTTTCATATATATATAAATATTTTAAGGTCATTTAGTAAACTTGTTCTTCTTATGTGTTTAGGGTTTTTCATAGGA
The DNA here is from genome assembly GCA_036653535.1 of Bacteroidales bacterium. Classification (GTDB taxonomy): domain Bacteria; phylum Bacteroidota; class Bacteroidia; order Bacteroidales; family P3; genus JAVVTR01. Next base: position 24,956 of record JAVVTR010000016.1, read on the forward strand.
GATCAAGATTACATTTTATTGGTTTATAAAATTTTTTTTCTAAATTGTATAGGTGACATCCCTGTTTGATTTTTAAATAATTTTCCAAAGGTAGATTGATTGGGAAATTTTAGTTCATTGGCAATTTCCTGTATGGTTAAATTTTCTTTAACCAACAAATGCTTGGCTTTGGAGGTGATAAGTACATGTACCCATTGATTGGTGGTTAATCCACTCAATTCTTTTAGTACAGAAGCAAGATATTGTGGCGTTACGCTTAATTGTTCTGCGTAATAGGTTATTTTTCTTTCGTTGATAATATTCTTTTTGGCAACATTTAAGAACTTAAACATCAACTCTTCCTTTTGTGTGTATTTAAAAGTTTGAGCAGTGTTTTTGTTGTGGGAAAAAAGGTTGTAAATTTCGTAACAAAAAGAAAGGACTAAAAAACGCAAAATTTGAGTAGAAAAGGCGGAGGTGTTTTCTGCGGATATTTGGTTTTCTTTGTCTTTATCTTGAGCCAACTTGAAAAGTTGTTCCAAATGGTTAAATTGTTCGCTATTTAATTTCATAACGGGAAAATGGGCTATTTCGAAATGTAAATTAAAAGACAAGGGGAAGAGGGGACTATATAAAAATTGTTTAGAAAGCACCATGGCCGATGCGTTAAAATCTCGGCTTACCTTATCGTAAGAAATTACGGATTCGGAGTCCATGATTAGGGCTTCGTGTGCATGTATTTCATAGCAACGTGCATCTAAAGAAAAGGCAGCACCTCCTTCTTTACAAATTAAACAGGTAATAGTTTGATTTTGCCAGTTTCTTTTACCCTGTATTAAAAATTGCTGGATATTTATAATGGCAAAACCTTTTTGAAGAATTTCTACTTCCGATTTGCTGTCTGCTATTTCACTATTATTTCTCATTGTTTTTGTCCTTTCTCTTGATAAGAGAATGCAAAATTAGTCAAAAAAATAAAAACACGAAGCATAAGTTTCGTAACTGACCAAAACAGGCATGGTTTTGACTATTTTAGAGTGTTTTTTGCTTTTGTATGGATTTATGAACTATTGTTGGCTAAAAAGAAAATGGAAACTGCGAATTTCAGAATAAGATTAAAAAAAAGAGTTGTCCTACTAGGGGTCGAACCTAGACTCTTCAGATCCAGAATCTGACGTGTTGCCAATTACACCATAGGACAATACTGCATGTACTTTTAATTGGTTCACAACCTTTCTATAAAAGGAAGGTTTCTTATAGCGGGCGCAAAGGTACAAAAAAACAAAATAAAATAAAAGGTCTATAATTATATTATATATAATAAATATTTTATAAATTTGAGGCTTCAATAAAGAATAACGAATACAAGAGAAGATAGAAAAGAGATAGAGGTTGTAAATACTTATAAAATAATATAATAAAAAAGCATATTTTGCTGGGCAGTAGACCCTGTATTATTTTAGAGCAATGTACAAAGTATAGTTGTTTTAGTGAATAGAAATGTAATGTTATACACAAGTATATAAACTAAAAACCAACAACATGAAAACAAAATTAACTGTGTTAGGACTTTCTGTCCTATTCTATTCAAGTGCAGTGTGGGCTCAAGGAGTACCACAAAAGGAGTCTTCTGGGCAGAAGCAAAAGTTTACCTCCGCTAAAGAGTGGAAAAACGTGGAGCCCAAAGACGTGAATTCTACGTTAAAAACTTATGAATTGGATAAAAATTCGCTAAAAAATTATAAAAGCGAGACAGCCAATTCGGTTTTCAAACAGGCCAAAACGATAGGAAATTCTATTGCTTACAAACCGCATTATTCCTTGCAATTTATTGGTCGAACGAAGGCTGCAACAGCAGACAAAGCTTGTGTTTATCTTCAGGCCGATAGTATATGGCAAGATGGTAGTGGCTATCAAATGCTGATAGACGCCAATGCTACCGCTTATGGTACTCTTTTCCAATATGCTCAACAGTTTCCATTAGCGGGTACGGAGGCAGAAGTTTATGCGGCTTGCGAATTTAAAATTCCTGCAAATGCAGATCCCAATTTACAGACCGCCAATGTAGTAGTGGGGAGAATGGATTCTGTAAGTATTCCGGGAGGAACTTATGATTTGTGTATATTGAATCCAACCGCTGGAGATAGAATTTATATTGCCAGTGGAAAAATGGCCTGTTTAGACGATTTTGTATTTGAGGCAGGATATAATTATCTTTTTCACGTGGTTGCAGATGGTGGTTACGATAAAGTTTTATACATCTCTCCCGTGGATGCGGCTATCAGTGGTTTAATTCTACCTGCCAATTCGCCAAATTTATCTAATGCAGAACTTTTAAAAGTAAGCCTGTCGAATTTTGGAAATACAGGTGCTATTTCGAATTTTTCTGTGGCTTATAGCATTAACGGGGGTACGCCTAATGTGGAAACCTATACTGGGAGTATAGCCATGGGAGCTACTGTAGATTATGTCTTTGCTAAAAAAGCCGATTTTTCGGCTTCCGGTTTCTATACCGTCAAAGCTTGGGTAAATTTAAGTAAAGATGGTAATCCTTTTAATGATACGGTTATAGGAAAATGCAAACATAATGGAATTTTGTCGGTGCCATTTGTGGAAAGTTTTAATACTAAAGAAACACTGGAGCAAGCTTGGACTATTATAGATGCAAATAAGGATAAAAAAACATGGGCTTTCAATCGTGCGAGTGATGCAACAGGAGAAGAAGGTGGCATGGGAGAGGGCGGATCGATGAGGTGTAGATTCAATTCGGATATGGCATCTGATGATTATTTGGTAACTATGGATCCTATTGCAATTAAGGCAGGAAAAGCATATATAAATTTTTACCTTGCAGTTCAAGGTAGTAAGGAGGAAAGTATGGATCTTCTATATGGAACGTCTTCCGATGTATCTAAAATGAGCGTATTGGAAGCTTTTCCTAAAATGAAAGATATGGAATGGTGCTTTCATAACACCTCATTCCAATCGGAGGGTGGAAATTATTACTTCGCATTTCATGCTAAATCCCAAGCGGATCAGGTAGGGGTTAAAGTAGATGAGATAAGAGTAGATACTGGCATTTTTGTAGGAATTCCCGACCTCGTTTTAAAAGAGGTTGTTTTGCCAGTTGCAGCTTGTGATTTATCTGCGACAGCTACTATTCAAGCAGTGGTAAAGAATTCTGGTAGTGAAGCTATAAGAGGATTTCAATTAAGCTACCAAATAGATGATAAAGCTGTTGTATCTGAAAAGTTTACAGATACTATAGAAGTAGGAAACATAAAAACAATAACCTTTGCAACTACTGCCGATTTTTCGGCACAAGCAACTTACAAGGCGAAGGTTTATGGTACTTGTATAGGCGATGTGGTTGCCAAGAACGACACCATGGAGGCTCAAACCATTAATTTTGTTCCTGCCACTGTTCCTTATGTTAGTGATTTTTCTGCAATGGAATGGAATCCTATGCAAAGGGAAGCTTGGCTTTACGAAGAGAGTGAGAATGCTTATTTTATAGGAGAGGATAGTATTCCTTTAGTTTCCAGGTGTATAACCTTACCGGTAAATACTTATAGATTTTCCTACGAATATATGGCAGGTGCGGAACTCTTAGGTCTTGTTTTTACGGATAATTTCAATGTAGTCTATGGTAAAAAAGGCACAGATCCTACCACATGGAAAATTTTGTCGGTTTTAACCGAAGAAAATACCAAGCAGGTTTGGGTTAATGAAGAAATTAGTTTTGATATCACAGAAAATGGGGAATATGTTTTTGCTTTTATTTCTACCGGTTCCGTGTCTTTAGTTATTAAAAATATTAGAATAAATCAGATACCCGATCATGATGTTCGAATGAATGACTTTTATCCAGCATTAAGTCGTTTAACTCCATACGAACAGGTGAAAGAGAATATAGCCTTTGCGGCGCAAGTGGAAAATAGAGGAAAAAACATAGAAGCAGGAACCAAAGTCGTTATAAAGAAAGGAAGTGATACTATTGGTGCTTCTACTCCTATAGACTTAGCAGTAGGTGCCATTAAAGAAATAAACTTATTTGGTAAAACGACCTTAAATATAAGTGATACGGTAAACCTTACGGCGGAGGTTTCTATGACGGCTAAGGATGAAAACATGGACGATAACAGCATGAACTATTCTTTTATAGTAAGCGATACGGTTTATGCTGAAGATGATGTGAGCGATTTTACTCCTGAAGCTGGTATTGGGGCACCAGTTCCTCTATCTCTAGGACTTTTATATAGGTTGAATCAAATGGATACCTTAACTTCTCTTTCGGTAGCTTTATGCGAAGTACCAGAGGATTTCATTATAGGTTTAGCGGTGTACCAAATGAATGAGAATGGAAAATTAGGACATTGTGTTTATTCAGGTACGTATAAAAGAGGTTTAGGCGGTGATTTTAAAACTTTTAGCATTCCTTCTCGTGTGTTGCAGAGTGGGCTTTATTTTGTAGAAGTACAACAAATAGATAACCACTTCCTAAACATAGGGGTTGATTATAATATGGATGGTTTTGCGCTTACCCCTTCTGAGGATGGACAAGAATTAGACATAACTACGGAATTTGGATATCCTGGTATACGTATGAATTTTGGTTATAATGCAAAAGTTTATCAAAAGGACGCTATGACTGTTTCTATTAATAAGCCTAATTCGACCGCTTTGTTTGCTGCCAATGAACCAGTAGAAGCGACCGTGCTAAATAATGGAGCGGCTACTATATCTAATATGGTAGTAAATTGTATGGTAGACAAAACAATATTAACTAAGACCGTGCCTACTCTTGCTCCCTATGCTTCCGTAGAGGTTAATTTTGAAGCGGATTTGTCGGTTGCTGGCCCGCATAATTTAACTATTTTTACTGCATTAGAAAACGACGAAGATCCTTCCAATGATACCTTAACGATGGAAATTGTTTCTAAAACTCCTGCAGATCCTTATGTGATGAATTTTGAAGAATGTGAAGATTTTGACATAAACGGATTTAATCCAGCATGGAAAACGATAGATAAAGATGGTAATACTACCGGAGGTTTTCAGAATGTAAGTTTCCCACATAATGGAGAGCCATTAGGTTTTATTGTCTTTAATCCAGACCAAACTACTCCAAGTCTAAGACAATCGCCAGATTCTATAGCTGCACATGGTGGGGAGAGATTTGGTGCCAGCGTTTATGCTAACACTCCTCCAAATAATGATTGGTTGATTTCTCCTAAGTTAAAACTTGGAAACACTTCTTATGTAGAATTTTATGTAAAATCATTTGGTGCGCAATATCCCGAATCTTATAATGTTTTAGTTTCAAAAACAGACGGATCTATAAAAAGTTTTACTAAACTAAAGTCGAATGTAGCACCTAGCACAGATTGGGCTAAGATAAACATCGATTTATCGGCTTATGATAATCAAGATGTTTTTGTAGCTATTCAATGTGTTTCTGCAGATGCGTTTATTTTCATGATTGACGATATTAGTATACATACGAATGTTGCCAATGAAAATAGCACCGCTTGGGCTTCACAAATTAGCTTGTATCCTAACCCTGCAAAGGAAATGATTGCTATTTCTGCATTAGAAATGAATATAGATCAGGTTGAGATCTATAATCTATTAGGAGAAAAGGTATATCAATCCGCAAAAACGATGAAAGTAGGACAATACAGAATCAATATTGAAAACTTTAAAAAAGGAATTTACTTTGCTAAGGTATCCACTGCTTATGGTTCTACCGTACTTAAATTTGTGGTACAATAAAGAAGCCTTTCTTCGAGCTATAGTATAGTTCAATGTTTGCTTGAACTATACTATGCTTTAATGTAAATTAAAAGTAGGTCTATTTAAAAGAAAGCCGCCATTCATTAGAATGGCGGCTTTCTTTTATTACTGATTTGGGAGACTATTTTAGATTAGCTTTTTAAAAAATAATCTACAGAAGTAACCACTCGTATTTTTTTAATGTATGGTGTATTGGGATCTCTATCTTCAATGGAAAAAAGACCTTGACTTGCATGCTTTATTTTTCCAAGGTTGCTCTCACTATCCTTGGCAAATTTTTCGGCAGTAGCTCGTGCGTCTTTGGTTGCCTCTTCTACCATGCTGGGTTTTAGTTTATTCAAATTTGTATATTCATAATTAATAGTGTACATATAATCGCCACTGGAAAGGGCAATGTCTTGCTTTAGTAATTCTGATTGTTCGGAAATAAGTTTGCGAACTAAATCTACTTGGTCGGAAGAAACAGTAATAACAGAGGTTATATTATAATGATAAGTGCTTGGGGTTGATTGATATCTTTCTGCTTGCATATCAATTAATAGGGGGGCAGAAACGGAAATTTCAGATTCCGGAATTCCTTTGGCTTTTAAAAATTCTGTAATGGCTTTGTTTTTGCGATTAATAGTTTGATAAAGAGTAGATAGGTCGTTACCCACTTCTTTAAAATAAAGAGGCCAAGTTACTTTATCTGCTTTTACTTCTTTTTCTGCTAAACCACGAACGGTAACATAGCGATTTAGATTGGCCATGCTTTTAAATCCAAGAAAAATAAAGAAACCCGCAGAGGATAAGCCTATAGTAATAAGAATGGCTGCAATAATTTTTGTTTTCATATTTTAATGTTGTTATAAATTGTAAATGCAAAAATAGTGATATTGTTGAGATAAAAAATATAGATGTTTATAATGTTTTTGAAAAATTATTTTCTTTGGCATTCAGAGAATGGGTGTTTAGGAGAATAATGGGGAAAATTAGTAGATGCAGAGGATAGAAGATAGTATTTTCTTAGAATAAAATAGAAAATTTAAAGGAGAATCATGTTTATAAAGGTGTAGATGTCTTTCATTTAGCGTTAGTAGATGTCTCTAATTTAGAGTTCAAGGCGTAGATTCTTATGAAAATTTGTTTTATCTTTGCTTTTGAAATTAAAAAAAAAACATGAAAAAACAAATTGGGATCTCATCTTTGCTTTGTGCAAGTGTACTTGTGGGAATAGTTTTAAATTCTTGTGACGTTCGAATAGAATCGCAGAAATCGCAGAAATCGGAGCAATCGGAGAAATCGAAGAAACAAGAAGTAAGCAACTCTAACATCATTTACTTAACACAAGAAGAGTTTAGAATTAAAATCATGGATTATAAAGCAAAATCTACCTCCTGGAAATATTTAGGAGACAAACCGGCCGTAGTGGATTTTTATGCCACTTGGTGTGGGCCTTGTAAAGCATTATCACCTTTGTTAAAGAAGTTATCGTTGGAATATGCAGATAAAATTAATATTTATAAGGTTGATGTGGATCAGGAGTTGGAATTGGTGGAGCACTTTGGCGTTAGGAGACTTCCTACTTTGTGGTTTATTCCTATGCAAGGAGATCCTGAAATTCACAAAGGATTTATGGATGAAACAAAGATAAAAAAGAATATAGAATTATTGCTAAAGGAGAAATAAAGGAGAAATAAAAGTAGAACAAGGGGGAAGAACTAAGGTAAGTTTGCGCTTTCCCTTTGAAGCTGCTATAGAACTCTTTTAATGGTAAGATACCATTGACTATTTTGTAGTTTCGGAAATTTTCCATAATTTTGCAGGCTTTTATGTTCGAAAACAAAAAATTAGAACTGTGTCCTGAAAGAACATAAAAAGAAAATAGCTATTAACCCGGAGTGTATTACGTAGTTCTTAATTCAGGTAAAGGATTTACGTGGGTTCACCCCACAAAACAAAAAATTATGGCAGAGGCCAAAACCATGGTTGGTATTGAGGATTTCGATTGGGATTCTTTAGAAAGTCACACCATTAAAAGAAGCAAAGATTCTTCGGAACAAAATCCGATGGACGAACAGTACGAAAACACCTTAAAACAAATTGCAGAGCAAGAAGTTATTGAAGGAACAGTTGTTGCTAAAAGTAACAGAGAAGTAGTTGTAAATATAGGGTACAAATCGGATGGTATTATTCCAGTATCGGAATTTCGTTATAATCCAGATTTAAAGCCAGGCGATAAAGTGGAAGTTTATGTAGAAAGTCAGGAAGATGCTTCTGGTCAGTTAATACTTTCTCATAAAAAAGCTCGTATTCTTAAATCTTGGGATAGGGTTAATGAAGCTTTCGATAAGCAAGAAATTATTACAGGATATGTTAAAAGTCGCACTAAGGGTGGCTTAATTGTAGATGTATTTGGTATTGAGGCTTTCTTACCCGGTTCACAAATAGACGTAAAACCTATTCGTGACTACGATATATTTGTAGATAAAACTATGGAATTTAAAGTGGTTAAAATTAATCACGAATATAAAAACGTAGTTGTTTCGCATAAAGCGTTAATTGAAGATGAAATTGAGCAGCAGAAAGCGGAAATTATGTCTAAGTTAGAAAAAGGTCAAGTTTTGGAAGGAATAGTAAAAAATATTACTTCTTATGGCGTTTTTGTAGATTTAGGCGGTGTAGATGGATTGGTACATATTACAGATCTTTCTTGGGGACGTATTAGTCATCCAGAAGAAATTGTTCAATTAGACCAAAAAATCAATGTGGTTATTTTAGATTTTGATGAAAATAAAAAGCGTATAGCTTTAGGCTTAAAACAACTTACTCCTCATCCTTGGGATTCTTTGGATACCAATTTAAAGATAGGAGATAAGGTTAAAGGCAAAGTAGTGGTTATTGCAGATTATGGTGCGTTTATTGAGGTTATTCCAGGAGTGGAAGGCTTGATCCATGTATCGGAAATGTCGTGGTCACAGCATTTGAGAAGCGCTCAAGATTTCTTAAAAATTGGAGAAGAAGTGGAAGCGGTTATCTTAACTTTAGATAGGGATGATCGTAAAATGTCTTTGGGTATAAAACAATTAATGCCAGATCCATGGATTGATATAGCCAAAAAATATCCAGTAAGTTCTCGCCATAAGGCTACGGTTAGAAACTTCACTAATTTTGGTATTTTCGTGGAATTAGAAGAAGGAATTGATGGTTTAATACATATTTCCGATTTGTCTTGGTCTAAGAAAATAAAACATCCTGCCGAATTTACTAAAATAGGGGAGAAGATTGAAGTAGTTGTTTTAGACGTGGATACAGAAAATCGTCGATTGAGTTTGGGTCACAAACAATTGGAAGAAAATCCATGGGATGTGTTTGAAACTATTTTCAACGTTGGAACCGTTCATAAAGGCACGGTTTCTTCTATTAATGAAAAGGGAGGTGTAGTTGCTTTGCCTTATGGTGTAGAAGGTTTTGCACCTACTCGTCATTTAGTTAAAGTAGACGGTTCTTCTTTAAAACAAGAAGATCAAGCCGATTTTAAGGTGATAGAATTTAATAAGGACAATAAAAAAATCATAGTTTCTCATACTCGTATTCATCAAGAAGAAGCTGCAGAAGAACGGGCGAAAGCCAATAATGAAAATCGTAAAAATGCAGACGAAACGGTTAAAACGATGAAGAAAATTAATGATGCTTCTGAAAAAACAACCTTAGGGGATATAGAAGCACTCTCCAATCTGAAAGATGCAATGGAAGCTGCTGAAAAAGAGTAGGTTCAAAATTTGTATTTTAAAATGATTTTCTAAATATTTCCAACGCCCATGCACAAAGGCATGGGCGTTTTAGTTAAAATTTAGATATGGAACATTTAAAAATTGCCGTATTTCCCGGATCCTTTGATCCTATTACTATTGGACACGAAAGTATCATTCTTCGTGCCCTTCCTCTGTTTGATGAAATTATTGTAGCTATTGGTAAAAATTCAGATAAACGCAGTTTATTTTCTATGGAAGATAGAAAGTTATTTATTTCTGAATTATTTAAAGGGGAAAAAAAAGTAAAAGTGGATACCTTTGATAGTCTTACGGTTAATTATTGTAAGTCGTTGGGGGCATCTTACATTCTTAGAGGGTTGAGAACTTCGGCCGATTTTGAGTATGAACGTATGGTTGCTTTGGCCAATAAAACCTTGGAACCGAATTTAGAAACAATTTTTTTATTAACCGATACGAAACATAGTTATATTAATTCCTCTTTAGTTAGGGATATTTTGCACCATGGAGGAAATCCTTCTGAATTTGTACCCAAGACGGTATGCGAATTAATTATTTCGACCAAAGAAAAATAGGAGAGAAAAAGGAGAATTCCTTCCAATAAAGAAGATGCTTCTTTGTCGATACGCAGGGCTCTAGTAAGGCTTATTCTGTGCGGCTTTATTTTAATGCTTATAGAAGGGTATAAAAACGGTAGAAAATATAGAGGGCAGTTCGAAATATAGAGGCCAGCTCGAAATATAAACGGAAACATGAAATTATCTATTATTATTGTCAACTATAATGTTAAGTGTTTTTTAGAACAGTGCTTGTATTCTGTTCTAAAAAGCATACATATAGACATGGAGGATTTGGAGATTTTTGTGGTAGATAATCATTCTGTGGATGGTTCGGTGGAGATGGTTCAAGATAAATTCCCCAAGGTGAAAATTATTGCCAATCTGAATAATACTGGATTTGCAGCGGCAAATAATCAAGCTATACGGGTGTGTACTGGAAAGTATATATTGTTGCTTAATCCGGATACGTTGGTAGAAGACGATACTCTCTTTAAGTGTCTTCAGTTTATGGAGAAACATTTGGATGCGGGTGGACTAGGAGTAAAAATGATAGATGGAGAGGGGCGTTATATGCCAGAATCTAAAAGAGGAATTCCTCTTCCTATAGTGGCCTTGTATAAAATAAGCGGTTTGTGTAAGTTATTCCCTCGTTCCAAGCGTTTTGCTCGTTATTATATGGGGCATTTATCGAAAGATGAAATTCAGGAAGTGGAAATATTATCGGGAGCTTTTATGATGATGCCTCGTGCGGTACTTCAAAAAGTAGGCTTATTGGATGAAACCTTTTTTATGTATGGAGAAGATATAGATTTGTCGTATCGTATTCTATTGGGGGGATATAAAAATTACTATTTTCCACAGACTCGAATTGTTCATTACAAAGGGGAGAGTACCAAAAAAGGAAGTTTGAATTATGTGGTAATCTTTTACAAAGCGATGGAAATATTTGCTCGAAAATATTTTTCGGATAAACATACAAAAACATATCTACATTTAGTCCGTTTCGCTATTTGGGCACGGGCTGGATTGGCGGTTATGGAGCGTTTATTAAAAAAGATCTTTCTCCCTTTCTGTGATATGTTTCTTAATTATGGATTACTGTTGGCTTTATCTACTGTATGGGCAAAAGAATATTTTGGAACCACCGAACATTTCTCTGAATTTTACAGACAAGTAGTGCTTCCTTTGTACTCTGTGGTTTTTGTTGGATCCTTAGCACTATTACAGGCGTATAAAAGGCCAATATCTCTAATCAAAATGCTTTATGGTTATTTATTGGGGATGGTATTGCTTTTGTTGGGTTTCGCTTTATTAGGTTCTGATTTTCAGTATTCTAGATTGGTGATTGTTGGAGGAAGTGTCTTATGTTTTAGTGTATCGGTATTATATAGACTTCTTTTGGGACGTTTTTTTGCGAATACTTTTAATTTAGCCCTTCGCCCACGTCGCTATTATTTATTAGTGGGCGGAAAAGAGGAAATGCAAAGAGCTCAGTCTATTTTGGAGGATAGGGGTGCCCGGCCAGATCGTATATTTTCTGTGGTTTCTGAAAAAGCATCTGAAAATATGATGGAAGCAATACAAATATATAAAATATCCGAGGTGATATTTTGCGCCAAAGATATGAGTTTTGCGGAGATAATTTATTTAATGGATATGGCCAAAAAGGCAGGATGTAGTTATAAAATTATTTCTCCGGATGGAGAAATATTGGTAGGAAGTAGGTTGGAAAAATATTGAAAAAAATTAGAAAAGGAAGGATATTTACACTTAAAGTAGACGCAAAAGATGGGAATTTTTTTTTATTTGCCTAATTTCTTGTAAAAATGGTCAAATACAGAAATAATATATGGAAAAACAGTTTTGTAAAATGCTTATTTGTAGTTATATAAAAAGAAAATAAAGAACGTAGAGAAAAAAGTGCGAAAAAATTATTTTATTTCCGAAAAAATAGTTTTTTTTGCACAAAAATAAAGAAGAGTTCATGGCGACGAAAAAGGTTGTTAAAAAAATAAGCAAAATAGTTAGTTACGACAAATTAGATCCGAAAATAAAAGCGCTTTTTGATGCTAAGTACACGGATGGATATGAAAATTTCGTAACACGATATCCTAAGCCTAATGGCGAGTATTTCTATGCGGTTAGTTTGGATACGGAGGAGGTGAATTATATGATTAAAGTAGATGTCGCTATAGATGTCGCCTTTGATGAGGAGGATTTTCCCAATGATATTCCAGACGATTCTGTCGAGACAGTACGTGAGGGGGAAAATACGGATGTAAATGATTTGGCCGATACCCTCAGTGATGATTTTTCCGAACCTGTGTAGCTTCTCCTTTTTTCTTTAGAAAATTTGTACCTTTGCCAAGATTTTATGGGGGCTTTGGATAGAAGAAAGTAATAGTTTCCCTGCTAGGTTCCCAATCAGTGTAGAATTTTAAAAAAAATAAACAATATGAAAAAACAAATTTTTACCCCAATGAATTTAACCATAGTGGGTATGGTTGTGTTGGCTGCAATGGCTCGTTTTATGCCACATCCGCCTGCCTTTTCTCCTATTGCTGCAATGGCTATTTTTGGAGGTGCATATTTTGCTAAAAAATCTTGGGCCTTGGTCTTACCTTTGGTGGTAATGCTTGCTACCGATGCCTATTTCGGATACTATCCTGAAATGTGGGGTGTATATATTCCTTTTATAATTGCAGGTTGTTTAGGCTTCTTACTAAGAAAAAAAGTTACCGTATTAAGAGTAGGGGGGATTTGTTTGTCCTCGTCGCTTATATTTTTCTTAATTTCTAATTTTGCCGTATGGTTGGGTGGACTATGTGCCTATCCCATGAATTTTAGTGGACTTATTACCTGTTATGCTATGGGTTTGCCTTTCTTCCGTAATGAAGTTTTGGGAACCTTAGTTTATTCTGGTGTTATGTTTGGTGCTTTTGAATTAGCCAAACTATATTTACCCTCCTTGTCTCCTAATAAAGTAAAATAATTTATGGAAATTTCTTTGCTTAAAGAAATTTATACAGAAAGTCTTAATTAGCTAAATAAAAATAGGGTGTCTTTTAGACACTCTATTTTTATTTTCAAAACAATTACAAAACGAAAATACAAGCTACGCTTTCTATATTTTGTAGCAAGGCAAAAAAACGCTACCTTTACAAACTTATGATTGGAAATAAAGGAAAGATAAAAAGATATAAATGGAAGTGGGCATTTTCTTTTATAATGTTAGTCTCCATGCCATTTCCGCTTTTAGCTTTTAGAGGGTTCCCAGCTCTAAATATCCAAGAAGAGGTTGTAATCCATGCTCCTTTCTATAGTATTTCTATTCCAACATTAGAGGTGCAGCCTCCTCCAAAAAAATGGCCTACAGGAGCCCCTTCTTCTCCTGCTATTATCTTACCAAATCCCTATACGTTTATAGTTCCTGTGCCCATCTTCGAGAGTAGAGATGATAGTTTATCTTTGGCTTTTCAACAAAATTTCGAGCATTTTTCCGATGAATTTGATATGCCTATGGAATATATAACATTTAATCCATCGGTGATTCATTACCCTAAAGTAGATTTTTCTAAGAAAAAAGATACTACTTGGATACATCTTTTCACCGAACGTAATCAAGAATATATACATCCATTCAAAGGTGCTGTTACTTCTCGTTTCGGTCCCCGTTGGAGCCGGTGGCATTACGGAACGGATATAGACTTAGAAACCGGCGATTCGGTGGGAAGTGCTTTTGATGGAGTAGTGCGAATTGCTCAGCGTAATTCTTCCTATGGTTATCTTATTGTAGTGCGACACTACAATGGTTTAGAAACTTATTATGCCCATTTGTCTAAATTATTGGTAGAACCAGAACAAATAGTGAAAGCAGGAGAGATCATTGCCTTGGGTGGAAATACGGGGAGAAGTAGGGGGTCGCATCTTCATTTTGAAGTGAGATATCTTGGTGCTCCCATGGATCCGGAAAACTTGATAGACTTTAAAAATTATACTTTAAAAGCAGAAAGCTTTCCTTTGTGTAAAAATGTTTTTTCCTATAAAAGCAAATCTTCTTCCACATCTTCCTCTTCGGCGCGTTATCATAAAGTAAAATCAGGCGAAACGCTTAGTTCTATAGCTCGTAAATATAGAACCTCTGTATCTTCTATTCAAAAATTAAATAGAATGAGAGGTTCTAATATTCGATCCGGAGTAAACATAAGAGTTCGCTAAGAGCCCTATTTTTGATAAAATACATATTTACTTTCAAAAACATCCATTTTAATAGGCTTGTTTTTTTGAATACTACCTGCCAACAGAAGTTTAGAAAGTTCGTTAATTACGTGTTTTTGTATATAACGTTTTAATGGTCTTGCTCCATATTGAGGATCGTAGGCTTGATTGGCAATATCTTCGTAAACCGGTTGATTTATGTTAAGCTCATAACCATTTCTCTTCATAGAATCTTGTAAATGGAGTAATTGAATTTTTACAATTTCTAAAACTTCGGCATGATTTAAGGGTTTGAAAACAATAATTTCATCAATGCGATTTAGAAATTCTGGTCGCATTTTTTGTTTGAGTTCTTCTAAGACTTCTGCCTTACTACTTTGATAAGCTTGTTCTTCCATGCCGGGTTTCATAGAGTCGAAAGCCTGTTGTATATACGTAGCCCCTAAGTTGGAGGTCATGATAATAATGGTATTTTTAAAATCTGCTAAACGGCCTTTGTTATCTGTAAGTCGACCATTGTCTAATACTTGCAATAGAATATTAAATACGTCTGGATGCGCTTTTTCAATTTCGTCTAATAACAGAACCGAGTAGGGGCGTTGGCGCACGGCTTGAGTTAATTGTCCGCTTTCCTCATAACCAACATAGCCCGGAGGCGCACCTACTAAACGAGAAACGGTATGTTTTTCTTGGTATTCCGACATATCAATACGAATCATAGCGTGTTCGTCGTTGAATAAATATTCGGCTAAAGCATTGGCTAATTCCGTTTTTCCGACGCCAGTAGTTCCCATGAAAATGAAAGAACCTATGGGCCTTTTCTCATCACTTAAACCGGCTCTACTTCTGCGAATGGCATCCGAAATTGCACTAATAGCTTCGTCTTGACCAATAACTCTTTTATGTAGTTCCTCTTCAATATTTAGTAATTTTTCCCTTTCACTTTGGAGCATACGGCTTAGTGGTATTCCCGTCCAGCGAGATACTACATCGGCAATTTCTTCTGCTCCTATTTCTTCTTTTATTAGAGCTCCGTTTTTTTGATCCTTTTGTAGTTTTATTTTTAGTTTCTCTACTAAATTTTCGGCCTCTTTCATTTTTCCATAGCGAAGTTCGGCTACTTTTTCATAGTTTCCGAGACGTTCGGCTTGTTGGGCTTCAAACTTATACTGTTCCATAAGGTTCATTTGGGTTTGAATACCATCCACCGTTTCCTTTTCGGTTTTCCACTTAGCCTTCATGGCATCTCTTTCTACCGAAAGATTTGCAATTTCCTTGCTTAAATCCTTTAATTTCGCTTGGTCGTTTTCCCGTTTAATAGCTTCTCTTTCAATTTCCAATTGACGTATTTTTCTTTCAATTTCATCTAGTTTTTCTGGAACAGAGTTAATTTCCAACCTCAATTTAGCGGAAGCTTCGTCTATTAAATCTATGGCTTTATCGGGCAGAAAACGGTCGGTAATATAACGATTGGATAGTTCTACTGCCGCAATTAAAGCCTCATCTTTAATACGAACATGATGATGTGTTTCGTATCTTTCTTTCAAACCACGTAAAATAGAAATACTATCTTCTATATTGGGCTCCTCTATGTAAACTATTTGGAACCTACGTTCCAAAGCCTTGTCTTTTTCGAAATACTTTTGATATTCTTTCAAGGTAGTAGCTCCAATAGCCCTCAATTCTCCTCGTGCCAAAGCCGGTTTTAAAATATTGGCAGCATCCATAGCCCCTTCGCCTCCGCCGGCTCCAACCAAAGTATGTATTTCATCAATAAAAAGTATGACTTCGCCTTCCGATTGAATAACTTCTTTCACTACACTTTTTAGCCGTTCTTCAAATTCGCCTTTATATTTGGCTCCTGCTACCAAAGAGCCCATATCTAAGGAATATATTTGTTTGGATTTTAAGTCCTCAGGAACATCTCCACTCATAATACGTTGGGCAAGACCTTCAGCGATGGCTGTTTTTCCCACTCCCGGTTCCCCAATAAGAATAGGATTGTTTTTGGTTCTACGGGAAAGAATTTGTAGAACTCGACGAATTTCTTCATCTCGTCCTATTACTGGATCTAATTTCCCTGCTCGAGCAAGATCGTTTAAGTTTTTGGAATATTTATGGAGGGCCTGATAAGTTTCTTCGGCATTAGGATTATTAGCAGAAGAACCTTTTCTTAGATCGTGGATGGCCAATTTTAATGATTTTTCGTTAACGCCATCGCTTTTCAGTAAACGGGCTGCGTTTGCGTTTTGATCCAATAAGCCCAAAAGAATAAGCTCTATGGTTACAAATTCATCCTGAAATTCTTTCTTATAATTTTGGGCTTTTAGTAAACTACCTTCGGCCTCCGGACTAAGATAAGGATTTTGTCCAGAGGTCTTGGGCAAATTTTCTATTTGTAGATCTAATTCTTGCAATAGTTTAGTAGGATTTGCTTCTATTTTTTTGAGTAAAAAAGGAAGTAGCTGTTCATCCACACTAAAAATTCCTTTTAGAATATGAAGATCACTAACTGCTTGGTTTTGATAAGAAGAAGCAATTTCAACCGCTTTTTGAATAGCTTCTTGTGCTTTAATGGTGAAATTATTTAAGTTCATATCTTTAGTATTTAGGTTTTTATAATAAATTTACTATTTCATTAGCCTCTAAGTAGGGAAGCTTATATATTTATGCCTACTCCTATTATATGGCGAGAAATGGTTATACAACAACCAACAAATACGTTGCCAAAGCACAATAAATGACAATATTGCAGAATATTACGACATAATTACAGAGGTTTATAAAGAATAGGTTTGGTACTTTTCTTCTTTTGTGGAATTTTCGGATTGGGGTTTCTTGCTATTATTTCGGTTTGTAGTTCCCAATGATCGTCCATAAAAACATAAGCATTATAAAGGCCTCCGGATGGGACATAATAGGTGCATTCCTCTAAAAGGTGTATGGCTGGCGGAATTAAATAGTCAAAAACAATCATTTGGTCTTTAACTTCTATTTTCTTTTTTCCTTTTTGTGTAATGTAAGTTTGATAATCATATCGTAAAATCATATCTGTTTTACGGCTGAATCTAAAAATAATACGCTTCAAATTAGAGGATGACTTAGAGTCGCTATACTTGGGGGCTGAGCTAAAAATGGAAGCCCCAAATTCCACTTCTCCATTTTTTTTAATTTGGAAAACATCTATAACTTTTTGTTGATAGGTAGCTACGCTGGTATTTAAACCCAAAAGAGTATAATAAATACGATCTCCTATTTTGTGTTCAATACAATCGTAATACAAAGCGCCCCACCAATTATCGGGAGTATATAAAACATTTTCAGGGTAGGGTTGATAGGCAGAAATATCGTTTAATGTATAGCAGATATAATTTTGTTTGTTTTCATTCCAAACCTGTAATACCCCTCTATAACTACTATTTCCATCTGATTCAGGAACGCTCCAATTAACTAGACGGAAACGGAGATTTTCGCCTGTAAAATAGCGCAGGTGTGGAATTTGTTCAAAAGCGAGCTCTTTTCCTGCAAAATCATCCATTAGTTGCCTTAAAACAATAGAAAAACTGTCACTATTAGCCCAACGAGCCTGTGGGGGGCCATTATAAATTTGGTCAAACAAAAAGCTTAATTTTTGCAAGGCGTTTTCCGAGGTGTTTTGGGATTGAAGTGGGGATCCTCCTATGAACAAGAAGAAAGACAATAGAAAGGATATTACTGTGAACTTATTTATTATAATTGTTTTAGTTATACATAATTTTGGGGAACCTACTCTCTTTGTCATAGTATATGCGTTTTTTGTTAATGGCAAACTTGTACGGGAGAGGACTATTTAAACCTCTCTTAGGCTGTAAAAATAGTGAAAAAGGAGGAATTTAGAAACAAAGAAAATTGCAAAAGTCTTAATCGCTTTGTTATTCTGCAGTTTCCGTATGGGAAATGCTTCCTCTATCATAGGAGAGAATAAAAGGCATAGGAGAGAATAAAAGCCGGTAATTTTATGGTAAACAGAAAAAAGTTTGGCTAAAGACATAATATTACAGCTACATTATATAAGTACACAAAATGAGGATGAAAAAAAAAGAAGACTTTACAATCTTTTTTCTAAACAGGCGAGGGATAATAAGGGGAAGTAGATTTGTTTTTAGGAGTCATTGTTCCTCAACTTCGTAAGTTCGTAAGTTAGTAGCAAAAACGACAAATTCTTTAGAAAGAAGTACATTAGAAACGTTTCTTACCGATTAAGTATAAGGAATGCCTGTTTTTGATCTTTTCTTATTATGTAAAAAGAGGAATCAGCAGGATGTAAAAGGAAGAGGGAAGAGGGAAGAGGGAAGAGGGAAGAAGGAAGAAGGAAGAAGGAAGAAGGAAGAGGGAAGAGGGAAGAGGGAAGAGGGAAGAGGGAAGAGGGAAGAGGGAAGAGGGAAGAGGGAAGAGGCCATATATCAAATTGGTGTGAATCATTTTCCTTATACAAATAACTGGGAGTTAGGGGATTTATCGGCAACTAAATTGGTAGGATACTATTTGTTAAAACAGATAGGTTCTGCCTTATAGAAATTTGCTCGTTACCTCAATAGGTGGGTTTAGTGCATAGCTATCATTTCTATTTTTGCCTATATAAAACGATGTAAATTATTATAAACCTTTATAATAACAGATGCTTTAATGGATTATCCTTCCAATTAGCAGGCTGGATGTTAAGAGAAGTAGGGAAACGAATTCCTTTAAAGTTGGAATATATTTATTTAATTGGGAAAGAGGGATTCATACAAATGGTTTTATACAACAGGGAATGAAATAACCATCTATTTTATTGAAAATAAAAACATTGCAAGAAGTTTGCCGTATGAATAGCAGTAGATCAAGGACTATGTTGCCTTGCGACATAGAGCGTTTTTAAAAAAAATTGCGGAAATAGATTTTAAAATGGGAAATTTAGAAGAAAAGAGAAAAATAATAAATACTTGAATTTGTAGTTGTTATCTATTTTCTCCAAAAACACATAAAAAGAGGTTTTCTTGGAGTAGAAGTGAAAAAAAACCTTGTTTTTGGATTTTTTGAAAAAAAAGATAAAAAAAGATTAAAAAAAATAGGGCATATATGCAGTATAAAGGGGTTCGGTGAAAAAAGTAAAAAAAAAGTAAAAAAAAGTTTGCAGTTATAAAAAATGGATGTACCTTTGCACTCCGATTCGCTGACAACAACGTTCTTTGAGCCCAAGCGAAACACCACAAGAAAAAATATTTTTTTTGTAAAAAAATTTGGTGGTTTTAAAAATTGGTTGTACTTTTGCAACCCGTTTCACAGAAAACACCATTTAGTAACGACGCGAGAGATTGAGTTTTTACTACGTTACTTTCGATAGAGAAAGTGAGAGAGTTCATTAAAAGAAATGTAAACCAAGCAATAGCGATATAATCGCTATACGGAAGATAGCTGAGAAGCTATCT
>JAVVTR010000017.1:0-42528 GCA_036653535.1 Bacteroidales bacterium
GAGAGGATATCGGGGTAAGAAAGAAATAAACGGGACACAAATATTGATTGCCGATTTCTCAAGAGCTAAAGATACATACGACCAACGAAAAAGAAACATAAGTTATTTTTTAAGCGGACAGGAATAGAACCAACTATAGGACCTCTCAAGACGGATTATCGTTTAGGATGAAACTTTTATAAAGGATTATTGGGCGATGCTATCAATGTTATGTTAGCTGCAGCTGCATGTAACTTCAAAAGATCCATGAGGTTTTTTTTGTGGCTATTGAAATAATTCAGCGAAACACTCATGGAAGAAAATGTTTCGCTGAATTATACTTTTTAAGGGGCGACTATTTAGACATACTTGCAGTAAGCATCCATATCATTTTTTCTTGTTCTTGAAGATAATCGCTTAGCATTGCTATTGTTACTTCGTCTCCAGCTTCTGAGGCTAAGGAAATAAGAGCTCTTTCTTCGGATATAAAATGGCTGTAATTATTTAAAATTTGTTTCAGAGCTTCATCTCCAGAATGAACGTTGCTAACTTCTTTTATTTGGGAAGATTGTAGATATTGGCTATAATTATTCACAGGAACTCCGCCCAACATTAAAATTCTTTCGGCTAATTGGTCTGCTTTTTCGGCAGTATCGTTGTAAAGTTCTTCAAATTTGCTGTGTAATACAAAAAAATCGGGACCTTGTATATTCCAATGATAACCTCTTAAATTGGTGTAGTAAATTTGATAGTCGGCCAAGAGTTGTTGTAAGGCATTGATTATTTTTTCTGCTTTAGCTTCTAAAAGGTGAGTGTAGTTTAATGTTTTCATGATTTTTATTTTTTAATGTTTATAGTTTTTTTTGTTGATGCAAATATACGGGAGGAAATACATATAAACCAAATTGATATTGTTTATAGTTATATAGATTTTATCTATATAACTTTGAAATAAAAATTAAGCGTATTATATAACTATTAAGGTGAAAAAAGAATGAATATTTCTTCGTTTCTTTATTCGATATAAATTTTGTAAATTTGCTGGTTTCAAAATGAAGAGAAATTAAAGTATGGGGCGGATTACGAAAGAAAAAGAGCCAAAATCTAATAAGGTAAAAAAAAGTGCAGGATTAAAAAAAGAATTGGCTTTGTTAGATCCAAAAACGATGGCATCCCAAGAGGAAACCGCAAGTAAAGTAAAATCTAATCGCCAAATTGTATTAAAAGGGGTTAAGGTAAATAATCTTAAAAATATTAATATTTCTTTTCCTACTAATAAACTAAGTGTAGTAACAGGTTTATCCGGATCCGGAAAATCCTCTTTGGTTTTTGATACTTTATATGCAGAAGGTCAACGTCGTTATGTGGAGAGCTTAAGTTCTTATGCCCGTCAGTTTTTAGGACGAATGAGTAAACCGGAAGTAGATTCCATTGAAGGAATTGCTCCTGCTATTGCTATAGAGCAAAAAACGATTAGTCGAAACCCTCGCTCTACTGTAGGTACAGTTACAGAAATTTATGAATATATAAAATTGCTTTATGCCCGCATAGGTAGAATATACTCCCCTATCTCTGGCTTAGAGGTAAAACGACATTCCGTAAGTAATGTGAGTGATTTTATGGTGGCCTTACCCCAGCAAACGAAGGTGTATATATTAGCTCCCTTAGTAAAAAGACAAGACTTAACGATAAAAGAAAATCTTCATCTTTTAATACAAAAAGGTTTTAGCCGTTTGTATTCCGTACCTGAAACAAAAGCTTCTACACCCGAAGAGTCGGAGATTCTTAATATTTCCACTTTGCCATCCACCTTGAAATCGTTTCATGGTTTATATCTTCTTATAGATAGATTACTTATACACCAAACAAATGATAAGAGTTTGTATTCCAGGGTATTCGATTCTATTCAAACGGCCTTTAATGAAGGAGATGGAAAATGTTATTTGGAATGTATATCCGAAAATAAGCGACGTTTTTTTGAATTTTCTAACCGCTTGGAAATGGATGGAATGAGCTTTGTTAAGCCCAGTTTAAATTTTTTTAGTTTCAATAATCCATACGGGGCTTGTAAGGCTTGTGAGGGTTTGGGAAATAAGTTGGGCGTGAGCGAAGAATTAGTAATACCTAATCCTAATTTATCGGTATTTGAAGAGGCGGTGGCTTGTTGGAAAGGCGAAAAAATGTGTGAATGGAAAAAAGATTTTATTCGTTATGCTGAGAAAGAAAATTTTCCTATTCATAGACCTTACAAAGATTTAACTCAAGAGCAAAAAAAATTGCTTTGGAATGGGGGGAAACAGGCCAAAGGAATTTACGATTGTTTTAAATTTATGGAAGAACAATCGTATAAAATTCAATACCGAGTATTGTCTTCTCGTTATAAAGGGAAAACTGTTTGTGATCAATGCCATGGAACTCGTTTAAGGCCGGATGCTAATTATGTAAAAATTAATGGTAAAGGACTTTCCGATTTAGTATTGCTTCCTATTTCTGAATTAGTTGGTTTCTTTGAAAATCTAAAGCTCAATGCGCATGAAAAAGCGGTTGCTTCCCGTATGTTGGTAGAGATTAAACATCGGCTTGGATTTCTTATGAATGTAGGTTTACCCTATTTAACCTTAAACCGTGCTTCTAATACTTTATCGGGAGGGGAGGCACAAAGAATACAATTAGCCAATTCTTTGGGTAGTGCTTTAGTGGGTTCCCTCTATATATTAGACGAACCAAGTATAGGCTTACATTCCAAAGATACCGAACATTTAATAGAAGTAATTAAACAATTGCGAGATTTGGGCAATACCGTTATTGTGGTGGAGCACGATGAGGCTATTATGTTAGCTGCCGATCATATTGTGGATATTGGACCTTTTGCTGGTCAGAATGGAGGAGAAGTAGTTTTTGAGGGATCCCCCGAAGAGTTATTAAAAAACGGAAAGAGTTTAACAGCAAAATACTTAAGAGAGGAATTGCAAATTTCTATACCTACCTCTCGCCGTGCATGGAAAGATTATATACAAATAAGTGGAGTCAATCAAAATAATCTTAAAAATGTAACGGTTAAATTTCCTCTTCGAGTTCTTACCGTAGTAACAGGAGTAAGTGGATCTGGGAAAACATCCTTGGTTCGTCATACTTTATATCCCGCCTTGCAGAAAGTCCTTGGATCTTATGGGGGAGAGCTTGGTCGTTTCGATAAGATAGAAGGAAATTGGCGACAAATAAAAGCAGTAGAATTGGTGGATCAAAATCCTATAGGACGTTCCAGTCGTTCAAATCCTGCTACGTATATTAAGGCTTTTGATGATATTAGACAACTTTTAGCTAATCAAGTTTTAGCAAAAAAACGTTCTTATACTCCCGGATATTTTTCTTTTAATGTGGAGGGAGGACGTTGTGAAGCTTGTCAAGGAGAGGGAACCATTAAAGTGGAAATGCAATTTATGGCGGATTTATTTTTAGAATGCGATCAGTGCCATGGCAAGCGCTTTAAGGAAGAGGTTTTAGAAATTACTTATAGAGGAAAAAATGTAGCGGATATATTAGAAATGACCGTAGAGGAGGCTATAGCTTTCTTTTCAGAAGACAGGTCGAATACTTGCGTAATTAATATATTGGAAAAAATTCAAACCTTACAAGACGTAGGTTTGGGATATTTACATTTGGGACAATCTTCTAATAGTCTTTCTGGTGGCGAAGCCCAAAGAATAAAGTTGGCTTATTTTTTAGGAAAAGGAGTAAGTGAAACATCCACTTTGTTTATTTTTGACGAACCTACTACGGGTTTGCATTTTCATGATATAAATAAACTATATCAGTCTTTGGAGGCTTTGATCCGAAAAGGACATACAATAGTGGTAATAGAGCATCATTTAGACGTTATTAAATTAGCCGACTGGATTATAGATGTGGGACCGGAAGGAGGCGAGGGAGGTGGAAGAATCCTTTTCGAAGGGGTTCCCGAAGATTTAGTTAAAGTGGAAGAATCGCAAACCGGTCGTTTTTTAAAAACAAAATTGCAAAAAAATGGAAATTAAAAGCAACGAACCTCTGCAAAAATACAATACATTTGGAGTAGATGTAGATTGTGAATTTTTTGTGAATATAGACAACGAAGAGGATTTACTTTCTTTGTTGAAAAATAAAAAATATAAAGATACTCGCAAGTATTGGCTGGGAGGGGGAAGCAATTTGCTTTTTTTATGTGATGTGAAGGGCATGGTGATACATTTGTCTAACAAGGGAATGGAAATTCTTAGAGAGGATAATGAAAATGTGTATGTACAAGTACAAGCAGGGGTAGTGTGGGATGAGTTTGTAAAATACACGGTAGAGAAAGGCTGGTGGGGAGTAGAAAATTTAATAGGGGTTCCTGGTCAGGTAGGGAGTGCCTGTGTGCAAAATATAGGTGCTTATGGGGTGGAAGTGCAGGATAGTATTTATTCGGTAGAAGTGGTAGATGTAAATTCTTTAGAAATAAACACCTTGCTATCGGAAGATTGTAAATTTGCCTATAGGGATAGTATTTTTAAGCATAGAGATCAAGGGGAATGGGTGGTATGGTCCGTTTGTTTTAGTTTAAGTAAAAATCCGGAACCTCGTTTAGGATATGCACGCTTGAAAGAGGATTTGAAAAAGCAAAATATTAAGCATCCATTACCTAAAGATATAGCTAAAATAGTACAAGGTTTACGTAAAGAAAAATTGCCCGACCCTAAGGTGTTGGGCAGCGCCGGTAGCTTTTTTAAAAATCCGGTGGTTCCCAAAAATATATTTGAAACGCTTCAGCGTTCTTGTACCAATATACCTGGTTTTATAGTGGAGGATGGGGTAAAACTTTCTTCCGCTTGGCTTATAGAACAATGTGGTTGGAAGGGATATAGAGAGGGGGATGCAGGGGTTTATGAAAAGCAAGCTTTGGTGTTGGTGAATTACGGAACCGCTACTGGAGAAGAGTTGTGGGATTTGGCTCAACGTATTCAAAAAAGTGTGGAGAAAAAATTTGGAGTGTGTTTAGAACCGGAAGTTCGTTTAATTGGAGGAGAGGCTAATGCTTTGGAAGAACGTTACGAAGAGGTTTTGAAAATTATGTATAGTTGCTTGCCTATGTTTCAGAGGATTGGAGGTGCTGCTTACAAGGCGGATTTAAAGAATACAGAAATTTTAATGGATGCCTTGCACGAACCTTATAAAAGGTTTAAATGTATTCATGTAGGAGGAACCAATGGCAAAGGATCTTGTTCTCATATGATAGCATCCGTATTACAGTCGGCTGGATATAAGACAGGGCTTTATACCTCGCCTCATCTTCACGATTTTAGAGAAAGAATTAAAATTAATGGAGAACTTATGCCTAAGGAAGCAGTGGTGAATTTTTATGAGCAACATGAAACATTATTCCATAAGGTAAAAGCTTCTTTTTTTGAAATGACCGTAGCTATGGCTTTTGATTATTTTGCTAAGGAAAGGGTGGATATTGCTGTTATTGAAGTTGGAATGGGGGGACGTTTAGATTCAACCAATGTAATTACGCCTCAACTCTCTGTTATTACCAATATTAGTATGGATCATATGCAATATTTAGGGGACACTTTGCCTAAAATTGCGGAAGAAAAAGCAGGGATTATCAAAGAGGGGGTGCCGGTAGTAATAGGAGAATCTCATATTCAAACGATGCACGTTTTTATGAAAAAAGCGAAGGAGTACAATGCTCGTATTATTTTTGCCGATAGCACTTTTAGCTTAATGAATACTAAAAACGAAAATCGTTTTTCCTTTGATATTTACAGAAATGGAGATCCTTATTTATTGGGAATGTCTTGCGATTTGTGCGGAGAGTCGTATCAATCGAAGAATGTGATTACGGCTATAGCAGCCATAGATATTATGCGCGAAACTTATAATTTTGGAGAAAATGCCATTCGGGATGGATTTCGACTTGCCTCCGAGCAAACAGGTTTAAAAGGAAGATGGCAGTGCTTATCTACGTCTCCTTTGGTTTATTGTGATACCGGTCATAATGAAGCCGGCATTTCATTGGTTTTAAAGCAAATAGAGAAAACTCCTTATAGAAAATTACATATAGTATGGGGAATGGTATCGGATAAGGATATTGATCATATATTAGATTTATTGCCAGCCTATGCAAGTTATTATTTTTGTAACGCCGCCATAGTAAGGGCCTTGCCTGCTGAAGAAATGGCTAAGGCCGCTCATGAGAAGGGCTTAAAAGGTAAAGCTTACGATAGTGTTCTCCATGCCTTGAACGCAGCAAAGGAGGCTGCTTCGGAGGAAGATTTGATTTATGTAGGAGGAAGTACTTTTGTTGTAGCGGAAATTTGTTGATATAAAGCGAAAAGGAATCCCATAGCTCCGTTAAGAGTATGAAAAAAAACTCAAAAAAGGAATTGAAAAAAGAATTAGCCAATTATTTACTTTCCATTGACTTTAAGAATTAAGATTTATATTTATGTGGAAGAAAATACCTAATACATTCACTATTGTATTTTACTTGATTTTAATTGCAGCACTACTAACCTGGATTATTCCTGGAGGGGAGTATGTAAGAGAGTGTAAACTAATCAATGGAACGGAAAGAGAAGTGGTGTTGGACCAATCTTTTCATTATGTAGATCCGCAACCACAAACATGGACGGTATTGTTTGCTCTTTTTGAAGGATTTGTAGATAAAGCGGATATTATTGTTTTTATTCTTATGGTAGGGGGCGCTTTTTGGATTTTAAATAGTACCAAGGCTATTGATATAGGAGTGCATCAATTTCTTTGCTTTACTAATAGCATTCGCAAAAAAAAGATATTTAAAAAAATAAATATAGATGATTTGGTCTTTATTCTTATCATGACCATGTTTAGTTTGTTTGGAGCCGTATTTGGTATGAGCGAAGAAACCATTGCTTTTATTATTATTTTCGTACCTATGGCTATTTCTATGGGATATGATTCTATAGTGGGGGTTTGTATTTGTTATTTGGCTGCTCATATAGGATTTGCCGGAGCAATGTTGAATCCTTTTACTATTGGTATTGCACAGGGAATAGCCGAATTGCCCCTGTTTTCCGGGTTGGAATATAGAGCTTTGTGTTGGGTTTTACTTACATTTATTGCCATTGTTTTTGTTCTGTTTTACGCACATAAAATCAAGAAAAATCCAGAAAAATCGCCTATGTATCACTTGGATCAATACTGGCGCGAAAGGGCAGAGCCTGTATCTGAAAGAACAGAGGCTGTATCCTTAAAAAAAGGAGAAAAGAAAAATAAAAAGGCAGAGAATAAAAGTCTCTTTTGGGTTTATGGAGCCTTAACTTTACTACAAATTTATTTAGCCATTCGTTATCCATTTTCCGTATTAAATATGGGCGGTAGTTCTTTGTCCTTGCCTTTGTTTCCTATATTTGCTTTTCTATTTACTATTGGTGGTTTTAGAGCTTGTCGTAAATCGGTCGCTTCTTTTAATATGCAGCTACTCTTTTTTACCATACTTTATTTGATTGTGGGGGTATTGGCCTATCATTGGTACATTATGGAAATAGCCGGTTTGTTCCTTGGTATGGGTATTTGTGCGGGTTTGGCTTTTGGTCAAAGTTTAGATAAGGTATTAAGTCTTTTCTTGGAAGGCGTAAAGGATATTTTAGGTCCTGCTATGGTAGTAGGATTAGCCAGCGGAATTATTTATATTTTACAGGAGGGAAAGGTAATAGATACTATTTTGTATGGAGTATCGGAGGCTATGGGCAAAGTGGGAGAAGTGGCTTCGGTAGGGGTTATGTACACGTTTCAAACGGCTTTAAATTTAGTAATGCCTTCCGGTTCGGCTAAAGCGGCTTTAACTATGCCCGTGATGTCGCAGTTTGCCGATTTGATTCATGTTTCTCGTCAAACTACAGTATTGGCATTCCAATTTGGAGATGGTTTTACGAATATGATTACTCCTACTTCTGGAATTTTATTAGGGGTACTTGGGGTGGCTAAAATACCCTATGTAGTTTGGTTCCAATGGATTTATAAATTTATTTTATTCTTAGTGTTTTTAGGCTTTTTTCTTCTCTTACCCACTTTGTTTTTTAATTTTAATGGATTTTAATAACATAAATATGGAAATATATAAATTTGGTGGAGCGTCTGTAAATAGCGTGGAAGCCATAAAAAATGTAGCCGCTATTTTACGAAATGAAGTAAGGGAGGATACCTTGGTAGTTTTTTCAGCTATGGGAAAAACCACCAATGAAATGGAGATTTTGCTGGATGCGTTTTGGAAGGATAAAGAGGAAAAAGAGGATATACTAAAGAAGTTATTGGCTAAGCATTTAGTAATAACCCAAACGCTATTTCCTCTAATGGAACATCCACTTTACGATCAATTAAAAAATATGTTTCTACAGTTGGCTGGAGATTTAAAAGAGTTGGACTTCCATAATTATGACGCAGCCTACGATACTATCGTTTCTTATGGAGAAAGATTCTCCACCCTTATTATTTCAGAATATCTTAATAACGAAGGAATTAATTGTACAGAATTGGATGCTCGCCATTTAATTAAAACGAATAACCATTTTAGAGAGGGTAAAGTCGATTGGGAATTAACGGAGAAGTTGGTGGTCTCTAAGGTAAAGGAAGCGTTCGAAGAAGGAAGAATTGTCTTAACGCAGGGTTTTATCTCTTCCGATAAGGAAAACCATACCACTACCTTAGGCCGAGAAGGTTCAGACTATTCAGCTGCTATATTTGCCTATTGTTTGAATGCTAAAAAAATAACGATATGGAAAGATGTACCGGGGGTGTTGAATGCAGATCCTAAATTTTTTAGCCACACACAAAAAATGGAATATATCTCTTATAGTGATGCAACAGAATTAGCTTATTTTGGAGCCAGTATTATACATCCAAAAACTATTAAACCCTTACAAAACAAATCTATTCCTTTGCATGTTCGTTCCTTTGTGGATCCTCAGGAAAAGGGTACTTGGATAGGATTGGAAAATGTTGTAAATACGCAAATTCCCTCCTATATTTTTAAGGCGAAACAGGTTTTGTTGTCGATTTATCCCAAGGATTTTTCTTTTATAGAAGAAGAGAGTTTGGCTTCTATTTTCTCGGTTTTGGTAAAGTATAACATAAGGGTAAATTTAATGCAAAATTCCGCATTAAGTTTTTCGGTCTGTGTTGATGAATGTAAAGGGGAATGGAGAAAACTAATTTCCGATTTAGAAAATCAATTTGATTTTTTGTATAATACCGAATTAGAACTAATAACGGTAAGGCATTACACTCAGAAGGTCATAGATTCGGTAGTGAATAATAGGCCTATTTTATTAGAGCAGCGTAGTAGAAATACCGTACAAATGGTTATTAAAAACGGCTCTGATATTTAAAGAAAATATTGGCAATTCCTTTTTGTTCTATGAACGGGGACGGCGAAAAAGAAAAGGAAAGGAAGTGGCTTTTCCGGGAAGCTTTTCCACAAATTCGTAAGCGCCTATAGTAGGCAGGCCGGAACGTCGTATTCCTTTGATATCATATTCTGCAACCCCAATAGCGCCATTCGAATTTCCTGCATGTACGGTAGGGGAAGAAATAGTATCAATTTCGAAATTAAAACCCTTAGTATCTTTAAATAGAGGATTGGTATTAAATCTACAACTACTAAATAAATTTCCTGGATTGGGAATATTTTGCCTTAGTATGCAATGATCGAAATAGTAGGGTTTGGTTTCTGCTTTTACAAAATCGAACAATATTTGATCGGTATTGTTGCCATAAAAAATACAATTTACAAAATTGGCATTTTCGAAAACATAGCTTTGTTTTTCTGTTCCCCTTATAACATAATCCGACATGCTTAGGGAAAAAGCGCCAGAGGGATTTTTAGCATAATAATTGGTAAAAGTACATTGGGTAAAATCGTATTTTCCTCCCTGTTGTAAGGAAAGGGCCGTTTGACAATTCCCTATTACTAAGTTTGCCCCTATTACTCTGCTTTGAGTAGCTAAGATGCCATATTGGCTCATATTGGCTATAATGGTATTGTAAATGGTTAAATTGCTATTAGAAGAGGTAGTAGAGTCTACACAAACACCAATGCTTCCATTTTTAATAATTGCATAATCTATTTTATTATCTCTGCTTTCTCCGCTAAGCCAAATACGACCCCATTGTCCGGCTTCGTTTTTATAATCGGCATCTAATCGAATTCCTTGCATACGTACAGCTTGCGTTAAGGTACCGTTTATTTGGAGACTGCCTTGATTTTGTACCCAAATCCCCGAGTTGGGGGCAAAGTATATTTTTACCCCGGCTGGAATTTTAAGTACATCTCCCGGACGAACCGTAAGATATCCGTAAATAATATATGGCTTTTCGCTATTTAGCGTATTTTTTGGATCCCAATAAAAATAAGGCATATATAATGTATCCATTTTATTGGGAGATAGGGCGTTGGGATAAGGTATTTTATGAATTAGGTTAGATTGCCAATAATGGGCATCTTGTCCCCAAGCAACTAAGACTATTTTTTGGTGCGTTTCTTGGTCCATTTCTAAAACAATGTGGTCTATGATTTCAATGGGATTGTTTTTGTCTTGATAGTTAATGGCTGCTTTTACGAAAATAAAAAAACTATCTTTAGCGGCTACGATTACATTGTGAACTACCATGGAGGTATCGCCATTTACATTGATACGAAAGCGAGAAGAAAAGCCGCCTTCTAAATGAATATTTGAAATTTTAATAGCATTTTTACTAGGGTTTTTTACCGTGATTCTTTTGGTTATAGTATAGAGTGTGGTAAAAATAGTGTCGAATTTTACCGTGTCTTGTGAAAATATAAGACGAACTTGACTTTTGTCGTAGGTAGGTTCTTCTTTTCTACAAGCGCTAAAATTGAAGAAAGAGGGTATAAGAAATAAAAGGAGAAAAAAACCTCCGTATCTTTTTATAAATTGCATTATTCTTATTCTTTATTGGCTACTAATTTGAAGCCTACTCCATGCACATTGAGAATTTCTGCCGGAGATATGTTTCTTAAAGCTTTTCGTAATTTAGTAATGTACACATCCATACTACGAGCATTAAAATAATTATCGTTATGCCAAACTTTTACCAATGCTTCGCTTCGTTCCACCACTTCGTTTTCATTTAAGCATAAAAGAAGTAATAGTTCCGATTCTTTAGAGGTTAAATTAATGAGGGAAGTTTGATTGGAAAGGGTTTGTTTAATATAATCGAATTGGGCTTGTTGGCCTAAATCAAAAACAGTTGGATTAGAACTTGGACTGGAGGAATGGCTGCGACGGGAAATAGCCTGAATACGTAATAAAAGTTCGTCCATACTAAAGGGCTTAGTAATGTAATCGTCGCCTCCCATTTGAAAACCTTTTAAACGATCGGCTTCCAAGGTTTTGGCTGTGAGAAAAAGAATGGGAATATGTGGATCTTTTTTTCGAATATCTTTGGCTAAGGTGAAGCCGTCTTTTATGGGCATCATAATATCGGTAATACAAAAATTATACTTTCCGGATAAAAAAACTTCAAAAGCTTCTTCTCCATTATGGCATAATTTGGTTTGATAGCCTTTACTACAAAGATAGGATTGTAGAAAAGTTCCTAAATTTGGATCGTCTTCTGCTAATAAAATTGAAATGTCGCTGTTCATGTCTTTCATCTTTGGCAAAATTAATTAAAATTATGGATTTTTAATTAATAACGGATCTCTTTTCGCTTTAACGTATATTTTGTGGAAAAACAAGATGAAACACCGATCCTTTTTTCAATTCGCTTTCCACCCATACGTGGCCGTGGTGCTGATCCATAATAGATTTTACATAACTTAATCCTAAGCCAAATCCTTTTATATTATGTGTGTTTCCGGTTGGAACACGATAAAGTTTATCAAAAATTTTAGATAAATTATTTTTTGCAATACCAATACCATTATCGCTAATATCTATTTGTATCCCCTCTTCGCTATTGTGGGTAGATATAAATATTTTAGGAGAGTAGGCACAATATTTATTTGCATTGTCGATAATACTGGAAATAATATGTACAATATGAATACGGTCTCCGTTTATCATGGGATTAGAGGCTTGGAAATCGGTAGAAATACAGCCGTTTTTGTGCATTACTTGGAAACCGGTATTATTTACGGCTTCTTCTATGGCTTTGTGTAAATCAAAAGAAGTCTTATTAAGAAAATATTCTCCGCTTTCTAATTTGGAAATTTCTATAATTTGTTTGCTTAAGGATTGTAGTCGGTCGCTTTCGTGGCGAATGATTCTTAATATATTTTTAATTCCTTGTTCATCGTAATGTATATCGGGATCTTCAAAGGATTCACAAATAAGAGAAATGGTAGATACCGGTGTTTTTATTTCATGGGTAATATGATTAATAAAATCACTTTTCAATTCGGCCAATTTTTTTTGTTTTAAAATGGAGATGAGGGTATAGGCAAAAACAAATATTTGTAGTGCAAATAGGAAAAAAGCGGCTAAGGCTAAATACCATGTTTGAGAAAAAAGAAAAGCTTTTTGATGCGGAAAATAAATAGATAAATAATAAGGTTTATTGCTTTTATCTCCGGGGTAGAGTTGGTAATAAAAAGGACTTAGTAGTAATTGAACCCCATATTGTCCGGTTTTTTGAATAATTAATTTAGATTTTTCTGTACTATAAATTCCCCATTCCATTTGGGTGTTTATTTCCTTTTTTCTCAGTTCGCGAGCGATAGCAGAATCTAATACATAGGGGGAAATTCTTTGGTTGATTTCGGGCTGAGGTGCTGTTTTCATAGCCTCTAAAAGCAAATCCTCCATAAGTTGACTACTTCTTAGTAAATCGTCTCTTTGCTCAGCCAATAAGCGATAAACCTTTTTTATTTTTCTACTTTCCCTGAAATTTAAAGTGTGGTTGGCATTGGAGTCCTGCATAAAACTGGCTAAATCGGAGGAAAGACCTGCTGTAGACATGGTGTCTTGGCTGGTAGAAAGGATGAAATTCCCATAGGCATCTTCCCAGAACTTGGTTTCTTCAAAGGAGACTTCTGGATATTTTTGTTTTAGTAGGGTCATTCGTAAATTCAAACTGTCTATACCTTGAATAATTTGTTGCCTTTTGCGATGTTTGGTTAATTGACCTGAAAGTTCTGCTTTTTCTATTCCCACCAAAACTTCATTCATCGCTTCGTTGACGGAAGAATAAAAATATTCTTGGTTCAAACGAAATACTTTATAAGACCAATAACATTGTACGGAAATAAGTCCTAAAAGGGCAATGAACATGGAAATAGCTATATATAAAACGGTTCGTCGATTCACAAGAATAAAGTGTTTAGGTATTTTTTCACGAAAGTAAAAAAAATATGTACATTTGCAAACTTTAAATGCAAATAAACTAATTGTAAATATGTCAGAAAAACAGAGAACGCTTAAAGAAGCGGTAACCATTTCCGGCGTCGGTTTGCATACCGGGGCTAAAGTGCATGTTACCATTAAACCCGCTCCAGTTGATTTTTGGTTTCAGTTTAAGAGAACCGATTTACCGGAAAGTCCTTGTATAGAGGCATGGGCGGAGTATGTGGTGGATACTTCTCGTGGAACTACCTTAGAAAAAGACGGAGTAAGAGTCTCTACTGTAGAGCATGTTTTATCGGCTTTATTGGGATTGCAAATAGATAACGCTCTTATAGAAACGGATGCCATGGAAATGCCTATTTTAGATGGGAGCTCCTCGGTAGTAGCAGAGGCAGTTTTAAAGGCTGGCATTGTAGAGCAAGAGGCGGATAGAATTTATTATGAAGTTCCGGATACTATAGAATTTTCTAACGAGGAGAAACAAATACAATTAACGGTTCACCCTTCTTCTAAGAGAGAAATAACCGTTATGGTAGACTATAATTCTTCTGTACTTACCCCTCAATATGCGCATATTTCCGAATTTGGGCAAATTTATGCTAAGGAAGTTGCTTCTTGTAGAACCTTTGTTTTTTTACACGAATTGGAAGCATTATACAATAATAACCTTATAAAAGGAGGGGATATGGATAATGCTATTGTTTTTGTAGATAGAAAATTGCCACAGGAAGAATTGAAGCGAATTGCAGATTTACTACACAAACCAACGGTGGAGGTACGCTCGGAGGGGGTTTTAAATAACGTAGAATTAAAATTTAAAAATGAACCTGCTCGGCATAAATTATTAGATTTAATTGGGGATTTCGCTTTACTTGGAAAATATATGAAAGGGACGGTGATTGCGCAACGTCCTGGGCATTTCCCTAATACGGAGTTTGTAAAAAAAATTCGTACTAAAATGCGCAAGGATATGGCCATAGAAGCATTGCCTAAGTTTGATATAAATGCGCCAGGAGTATATAATATAGAGCAAATTAAAAATATATTACCGCATCGTTCTCCTTTTCTTTTGGTAGATAAGGTAGTGTATATGGACGAAAATCAGGTGGTGGGTATTAAAAATGTGACTATGGATGAACCTTTCTTTGTAGGGCATTTTCCAGAAAAGCCTGTTATGCCTGGGGTTCTACAAGTAGAAGCTATGGCTCAAGTGGGGGGAATTTTTATGCTGACCCGTTTGCCGGATCCCGAAAATTATCTTACTTATTTTCTAAAAATAGATCAGGTGAAATTTCGTCAGCAAGTGGTTCCTGGAGATACTTTAATATTTAAATTAGTGCCTATGTCGCCTTTCCGAAGAGGTTTATGCCAAATGAAAGGTTGGGCTTATGTTGGAAATAAAATTGTGCTGGAAGCGGAATTATTGGCACAACTTTCTCGAAAAAAATAAAAACGGAACTACTCTATACTATCATTTGCTTGCGAATTAGCTTGATTATATTCGTTTGTTGCTATTAAACGAAAGAAGTGCTAACGAGATAAAAGGGGGGATGGCCT
This sequence comes from Bacteroidales bacterium, assembly GCA_036653535.1. Lineage (GTDB taxonomy): Bacteria > Bacteroidota > Bacteroidia > Bacteroidales > P3 > JAVVTR01. The sequence continues at coordinate 14,901 of JAVVTR010000017.1, forward strand.
TTCGGAAATTTGTAAATTTCCGAAAGGCCATCCCCCTTTTTGTGTATAGAAGCAAAGGGTGCCAAGTTTGGGCAGACGGTTCTTTCCCCATGAGAGAAGAAATAGGATAAGATACCATTAGAGCGCACTTTTGAAATGAAAAATAGGAAATGAAAAATGGGAGATGATACCCAAGGAAAGAAGCGTCTACAAGGATTCGATAAGAGCCGAAAGGTATTGGTCTTCCTATGATAAGAGCCGAAAGCCGAAAGCCGAAAGCCGAAAGGTATCGGCCTTCCTATGATAAGAGCCGAAAGCAGAAAGGTATTGGTCTTCCTATGATAAGAGCCGAAAGCCGAAAGCCGAAAGCCGAAAGCCGAAAGCCGAAAGCCGAAAGCCGAAAGCCGAAAGGTATCGGTCTTCCTATTATCACCGAATAAAAAAAAGTAGTAGCAGCTTCCACATAGAAAAAGCAGGCGGAGAAACGGGGATTCAAAGCTTTCGCTTTGTTTTGCTATCCTAATTTTTAATAAGGTTAAAAAAACATAAGGGTTCTACGTTTCCTTATTTTAATAGCTTTCTAAAAGAATAAGTAGTTCCTCTCTTTTTTGAACTTAAATTATTTCCAAGTCGTCTTGGAGTAACCATCCTATATTTCCATCTTTAATTCGAACTTTATAGTAGGGTTCTATATAGTCTTCTATGCGGACTTTGCTTCCTTCGTGTAAAATAAATTTTGTTTTTCCTCCGGTTTCCGGCGAAGATTTTATTTCGCTTTGGGGTGCTAAAACAATACCTTCTTTCAAATGGGCTTGTGCATAAGAGGATAGGGTAGTAGCCAAACATACACAAATACAGATCAAGGAAAAGAAACCGGTAAAAAAGGCTGTTTTTTTGAGATTATAACTTTTGCCAATAAAATAAACTAACAAACAACTTAGAAAAAAAGCTATGGAGCATAGAAAGAAAATTGCCCATATTTTGGTGGAATAAAGATTCATGAATTGTTTCCACCACGACCATAAAAAAAACTCCGGGACTTGTTCAAAACGGTCGGTAATTTTAGTTTGAGCTAAGGCGAGATTGTGTTTTAAATCGGGAGCAGCCGGATGTATGCGAAAGGATCTTTCGTAGTTTAATATGGCTTTTGGGTAGTCGCCTATGCGGTAATACGCATTACCTAAATTATAATAAATTACATCCGATGTATAGCCTTGGTGTAAAATACTTTGGTATTGTTCTATAGCCTTGGCATATTGTTTTTGGCTGTAAAATTTATTTCCATTTTTATAGGCGGTTTCTAATTCGTTAGTAGAAGAATTGGCCCATAATGGAGCAACGAAAATGCAAGCCAATAATAAGCATAAGAAACCAATGTTTTTTTTAATCCAAATTTGCATTTTTTCCTTATTTAAGTTCTTTTACAATTTTATATATGATATGCAAGGCTTGCTCATAAATTTCGTTCATGCTTTGCATACTGTTGCCTTGAGGTGCGAATCTTTCAAATTCACAGTCATCTAAGGTCTTTATAAACTCTTCGATAAGTTCTGTTTTAATCTCTTTAGTGGATAATTCATGGTGAACCGACTCCATAGATAGGCTTGCTTGGGGAATGTTTAATTTATGGCTCAAAAAGCCCCATAGAGCTTGAGAAATTTCTATATAAAATTCGTCTTTTTTATTTTGGTTCATAAAAGAATGTGCCTTTTTTAGGCATCTTTTGGCTTCTTTGGTGGCTCGTCTATTTAGAAGACCTACTATATCGTTTTGCTTTTGTAGATGTTTTTTATTCCATAATAAAACAAAGAAAAATAAAATAAAAATGGTCAATAAGCAAAGGAAAAAACTTAGAGATGGAAAGAAATTTTGACCTAATTTATGACATTGGGGATTATGGGTTCTAATATATTCAATATCGCTATTAAGAAGGCGTATGTTTTGTTGGTTTGTTCCAGAAGAACTATAAGCATTACCATTTCCTTGTTTTACATTTAAGACTATTTCCGGAATAGTAATAGTTTCGTATTTTGCACTTTGTGGATTAAAAAAAGAAAAGTCAAAAGCATTAATTTTATAAACTCCAGGATTTCTTGGAACTACAATATATTCGTATTGGGTAGTTCCATTGATTCCGCTTTCTGAAATGTTTTTTTGATGAGTGATTTTAGGTTCATAAACATCGAAATCGGGAGGAAATAATAAATTAGGTTGTTGTACTAATTCTATATTCCCTTTTCCAATTACTTTGAATTTAAAGGAGATGGCTTCGTTGGAACGTATTTCTTTCTCTTGGTCGTAAGAAAAAGAAACCTTGTAGTTGCCTACTAAACCATTAAAAGAGGCAGGTTTTCCTTCGGTAGGTAGGGGTTTAACCTTTATATGGATGGCTTCGGAGCGCAAATTCTTTTTTACATATTGTACCGGATCAAAAAAGGGATCATCGAAAATGTCGAAAATACTTCCACTCCCCCCTCGTCTTGGTGCTTGAACTTGAGCTAAGGCTTCTATTTCCATAGGTTCTAAAGTCAAATTTCCTGTTTCTTGTCCGAATAAAGCTACTTTTCGGATGTCTGCGAAGATATAACGGCGATTGTTGATGATTTCCGTTTTTTGTTCATGGTTGTTTAGCTTTAGTTCTTCCGCCCAAAAGCCTTTATTAGAGGGCGTTTTATAGATATTGTATTGTTCTACTGGAACGGCGGTATAAATTCTATAGGTAAGAATAATTTCTTCGCCAAGATAGGGATTGCTTTTGTTGATGCTAGATCGAATAAATAAATCTTTGTTGCTTATGGTGGCGGAAGAGGCCGTGGACTCACTATTTCTATTGTTAGAGGCGGAGCCATTACCATTGCTACGGGAGGAAGAGGATTTTGAAGAGCTAACTTTTATTCTAATACTCGGGGTGGCGTATTTTTTCCCATCTACGACAATAGTGGCCGGATCGAAGCGAAAATCCCCTGGTGTAGGGGCTTGTAAACGATAAGAATACGAGAGCGCAAAAGATTGGGAGCTAACCCCATTGATAAATTGCATACTGGAGGATTGGGATTGGGCCGGACCGAAAAGAATATTAAAGCCTCTGAATCCGGGGGCTTTGAAGTCTTTAGAATGAGGAGCATTGATGCTAAAAACCACATCGAAAGGTTCGTTTGCAGCAACTTCCGATGGATAGGAGGCGGTAAATTGGATGTTATTATCCTGAGACCAACTTGGAAATTGGTTTAGAATAAGGGAAAATATTACCAATATAAAAATTAAAATGGATGAATTTGATTTGTTTGCCATTGCGTGTATCCCTTTGATGATATTACCAGTCTTTTTCTATTTGAACGGCATTTACTTTCGTTTTATTTTTTTTAACCTTATCTAAGGTATTTTTTTCTTGGTTTTCTAAAGCTTGTAACATTCGTTCCGCTTCTTTTTGCTTTATTTTTTGTGGCGCATTTTGCTGTCCTTTAGATTGCTTTTCTTGTTCTTTGTTTTGGTCCTTTTGATTTTGTTGATCTTGGTTTTGCTTATCTTTATTTTGCTGATCTTGCTTCTGTTGGTTCTGTTTATCCTTATTTTGCTGGTTTTGGTCTTTTTTCTGATTGTCTTTATTGGATTGGTTTTGCTGGTTCTTTTGATTCTTTTGTTGAGCAAGCATCTTTTGAGCGAATGCTAAATTGTATTTAGTATTTTCCTCATTGGGTTTTAATTTTAGTGCGTTTTTATAAGCTTCAATTGCCTGTTCGTATTGTTGGGTCTTTAGGTAAGAATTACCTAAATTGTGTTGAACATAAGCTTTTTGATCCTTACTGAGACTTGTCGATTCTTTTATTTTAGAATAGCTTTCTATGGCTTGTTCGTATCTGTTTTGTCGATATTGAGCATTACCTAAATTATATTGGGCTTTATGGTAATTGCTGTCTCTACTTAGTGCCTTTAAATAATATTCTTCTGCATGTAAGTAATCTTTTTGTTGGTAGAGATGGTTACCTTTATTGGTAGGAATAGCTACTTGTGCGTGTATAGACGGCATAGCTCCTATACTAAAAAATAAAACTAAAGAAAATAGGAAAGTGGCCTTGGTGGTCTTTCTCTGCTTAGTTTTGCTTTTATTTAGGTTTCGATTTTGGCTATTTTTGTTTTTGGGGGTCTTGAAACCGAAGATTTGTGTTCGGTTCAATATTTTGTTTTTCTTTTCAAAAACGAAGATTTCCAAAAGTAGAAATAGCAATGCGAAAAGGAGTATATATTGAAAACGAGTTTCGTAATCGGAAATATTACGTGCGCCAAAAGAGGCTTTATCTAATTTATTTAGTTTGTTGAATATAGTTTCTATGCCAGAAGAGGTGTTGTTGGCTCCAGTGTAAAATCCGTGTCCTGCTTGGGCAATTTCGTTTAGCATTTGTTCATTTAATCGAGTAGTAACAATATTGCCATTTGCCTCTTTTTTGTAAGATACTATTTGTCCGTTTTGATAAATGGGAATGGGGGCTCCTTCTGGAAGTCCCATACCAATGGTACTTACAATAATATTTTTTCTATTAGCATTGCGGGCTGCATCTAAGGCATTATCTTCGTGGTTTTCTCCGTCGGAAATAACAATAATGGCTTTATTGTGCATACTACTTAGTTTGGGGTCGAAACTTTCGGTACAAAGTTCAATAGCCTTTCCTATGGCAGTACCTTGTAGGCTCATATCGGAGGTGGTAATATTACTAATAAATAATTTGGCTGCACCATAATCGGAGGTAAGAGGAAGCTGAAGGAAAGCGTCTCCGGCAAAAACCACTATGCCTATGCGGTCGTTTTCTAATTTGTCGAGTAGGCGTATTACCGCTTGCTTAGATCGCATTAAGCGCGAGGGTTGTATATCTTCGCAATTCATGCTGTTGGAAATATCTAAGGCAATCATAATGTCTATTCCTTTGCGTTCTGCCTTTTTAACGGTAGTGCCTAATTGTGGATTAGCTATACAAATAATTAATAAGGCAAAGGTGAACCATAATAAATAAAACTTTACATATTGTTTTCCGGTAGAGTAGTTGGGAATTTGTGCTAAGATTAAAGAGCGGTTTCCCATTTTGGAAAAAGCCGATAGTTTGTTTTTAAGAGAAAGATAAAAAACAAACCATAGCGGTATAAGCAATAGTAATAAATATAGTAGGCTTGGATTTTCGATTCTAAACATAATTATGGCAAAGTTTTAAAAACAAACATTCTGCAAATTAATTCTAATCCTAAAAAAAGCAGAGCAACCCAAAGTAAAGGTTTGTATTCTTCCGAACTATGTTCAAAAGACATGACCTCTATTTTCGTTTTTTCTAATTGATCTATTTCCGAAAAAATTTTTTTCAATTTGTCTTGATTAGTGGCTCTAAAATACTTGCCACCGGTATTTTGTGCAATATTATCTAATAAGGTTTCATCTATTTGAACCTCTACGTTTTGATATTGTATGCCAAAGGGGGTTTGGTAGGGATAGGGTGCAGTACCTATGGTTCCTACTCCAATAGTGTAAATACGTATGCCGTAAAGATTGGCCATATCAGCGGCTGAGAGAGGATCAATGGAACCCATGTTATTGACTCCATCGGTAAGAAGAATAATAATTTTACTTTTGGTATTACTGTTTCTAACTCTATTTAAACTAACGGCTAAGCCATCGCCTAAAGCGGTACCATCGGCAATAAGTCCACTTTTTAATTCTTTTAGACGATTGGTCAAAATATCTTTGTCTATGGTTAGAGGGCATTGTGTGTAAGCTTCTCCACTGAAAGCAACTACTGCTATACGGTCGTTTTCTCGTGCTTGTATAAATTCTTTGGCCACTTCTTTGGCCGACTCTAAACGATTGGGATGAAAATCTTCGGCCAGCATACTTCCGGAAATATCCATGGCCATTACAATATCTATGCCTTCTATATTTTGTGTGCTGTTTTTCATTTTAGATTGAGGGCGAGCTAAAGCAACAATAATACTAATAATGGCGAGGATACGAAGTACATACAATAAAGGATACATTCGCCGTTTCCATGTTTTGCGAATTTCTGTTTTAAATCCGCAATGAGAAAAGTGCATAAAAGAATGGGTTTTCTTCTCTTTGGCTATAAACCAATAGATCAGAAAAGGAATGATAACTAAAAGCCATAAAAAATGGGGATTGGCAAAAGTTATGTTGTTCATATTGGATAGGTGGTTTTAAGTTATCTAAGCTTTGGTTGGGTGATTTTCCGGCTGGTTGCTTACTGGCTTGGCTGGAGTTTCGGATAGGTCTTTATTGGTTGGCAATGTTTGTACTATCATTGGTGGTTCTTGTTCTATAAAATGTAGAATTTTCGCAAAGCAATTTTCGTGTTCGTTTGCTAATGGGAGGTTTTTGGCAAATTTTACTAAATCGGAAGTTTGAAGTACTATAGAAAGTTCTTCCATCTCTTTTTGGTGATTAGGATATTTTCTTAACAATTCGCAGCTTAATTCGTAACTGGTCATTTCAACGGCTGGAATATGATATTCGGTTTCGAGATAACTTCTAAAAATATCGGTTAGTTCGGTATAGTATTCTTTAATTAAATTTTGTTGCCATAATTTTTTCGCCTTTAGCTCTTTTAATTTTTTTAGAGCTTGTTGTTGTGGAGATAGAATAGGTTTGTGGGGTACAAATAAAATTGGCTCGTTCTTTTTATATTTACCAAGGAGATAGATAACAGCTACGGTAACTGCGGCCAAGGCTAATAAAATCCAAATTAAATATCCATATTTTTGCCAATATTCTTTTATTATTTCTTTGCGTGAAACATCCAAGGTGGAATGAATATCTTTAATATCGGCTGTGGTGTCTACCTCTGGGGCATAAACATGAAGGATTAAGGAGTCGGAGTATAATAAATGGTTGCTGTCTTTGGCGGAAGCCAAACGAAACGTCAAAGGGGGAATGGTGTAATTTCCTGCAGTATATATCGAAAAGGGATAGGATAATATTAGTGTATATAAATTTTGTTTTTTATCGAAAGAGGTGTCTAAGGTGGCTGCTTCGGGGAAAAGTTCTATGCCTTCTATGGGATAGTCGGACAAAGAGGGAAATTCTATGTGTTCGAGCTTTGAACTGCTATAACATAGGTTTAAGTGCATAGGGTCGCCGATCTGAAAAGAGGTGTCGCAATAAACGAAAACACTTTTGCCTGTATGCGTATTTTGAGCCTGTACCTGTACTTGTAACAAGGGTAGGCATAGTAGCATGCTTAAAAATAAAGCTATATTTAAAATAAACCTGTACATAAACATTAACGTTTGTTAAACATGGAAATTAATGGTTTAACGTAATCTTCTTGGGTGGAAATGCGAGTGTGTCTTATTCCGTATTTCGATAAGTGACTTTCTGCCTGCTGTATGTTGCTTTGGTAATAAGTGGTATAGGTGCTTCTGTTGTAAGCAGAAGAGGTGTCTATCATCATGGTTTTTCCGGATTCGTTGTCGTATAAGCGAAGTAGCCCTACATTGGGTAGCTTAGTTTCTAAGGGATCGTAAATGCAAATAGCCAGTAAATCGTGGGCTTTAGAAACAATTTTTAGAGCATCTTCGTAGTTGGAGTCTATAAAATCGGAAATTAAAAAAGCGGTGCATTTACGCTTGTGTACGTTCTTGAAAAATTTTAGGGCTTTGCTAATATCGGTTCCCTTGTAAACAGGCTCAAAATTGACCATTTCTCGGATAATTCTTAAGATATGTGGACGACCTTTTTTGGGAGGAATATATTTTTCCACTTCAGAACTAAAAAAAATTACGCCTACTTTATCGTTGTTTTCAATGGCCGAAAAGGCTAAGGTGGCCGCTATTTCAGTAAGGGTATTTCTTTTGCTTTGATGTTGACTTCCAAATTCATTAGAAGCACTAACGTCAATTAGTAGCATAACGGTGAGTTCTCTTTCTTCTTCAAAAATTTTCACATAGGGCTTGTGAAAGCGAGCGGTAACATTCCAGTCGATAAAGCGTACGTCGTCCCCATATTGATATTCGCGCACTTCGCTAAAGGCCATACCCATGCCTTTAAATGCACTGTGATATTGGCCGGAAAAAATTTGCTGAGATAAACCTTTGGTTTTAATCTCTATTTTCCGTACTTTTTTTAATAACTCGGATGTGTCCATGATTTTTGATTTACGGTTAAAGTCCTTGGCCCTTGCTTCCGCTTTCGTTCCCGTTTTTGGAGAATCTATGCCGTTGTATGTAGATTTAACTCGTTTGAAAGGAATTCCTTTTTGAGAAAACTCCACCTTAGGGAAGCTCCTTAGGGAAGCTCCATTTTAAGGAACTTCCACCGTATTTAAAATTTCATTTAAAATATCTTCTGTGGTAATATTTTCTGCTTCCGCCTCATAGGTAAGCCCGATACGGTGGCGCATGACATCAAAACAAATAGCTCGGATATCTTCCGGAATCACGTAACCTCTACGTTTAATAAAGGCATACGCTTTGGCCGCTAAAGCTAAATTGATACTCGCACGAGGCGAAGCCCCGTATGCTATTAAACCCGCAAATTTTTCTAATTTATATTCCGATGGATAACGGGAAGCAAAAACGATGTCGGTAATATAATTTTCAATTTTTTCGTCTACGTAAACTTCTTTGGTAAGTTCTCTGGCTTTGAGAATATCGGCAGTGGAAACAATTTTTTGCACCGTGGAAACCTGATTAGTGATATTCTGTCGAATAATTTGTTTCTCTTCCTCTTTTTGAGGGTAACTTATAATTACTTTGAGCATAAACCTGTCTATCTGTGCTTCCGGTAGAGGATAGGTGCCTTCTTGTTCTATAGGATTTTGGGTGGCTAAAACCAAAAAAGGATTGTCTAAGGGAAAACTTTTTTCTCCTATAGTAACCTGATGCTCTTGCATAGCTTCTAACAAGGCACTTTGCACTTTTGCCGGGGCTCTGTTAATTTCATCTGCTAAGATAAAATTGGCAAAAATAGGCCCTTTGCGAGTGATAAAATTTTCGTTTTTTTGGCTGTAAATTTGTGTGCCTATAAGGTCGGCGGGCAAAAGGTCGGGGGTGAATTGAATTCTGCTGAACTTTGCATCTATGGCCTCGGCTAAGGTTTTAATGGCTAAAGTTTTTGCTAAACCAGGAACCCCTTCTAATAGTATATGTCCGTTGGTTAGTAAACCTATTAGTAGGCGCTCAATCATGTTTTTTTGGCCTACGATGTTCTTTTTCATTTCCATGGAAAGTAAGTCTATAAAAGCACTTTCTTTCTGGATTTTTTCATTTAGTTCTTTGATGTCTATCTGCTCTGTCATTATATTTGATATTTTTTGAAAAGCATTGCAAAGGTAATAAAATAGCAGTTTAAAAAAACGAAAAAAATGTTAAAAAATGTTAAAGAAAAGGGCAGAAAAATTAGCTATAATGGGATATGATTTTCTCTAAAAACGGCCAATATAGCTTTGTTTTATTCTAAAAAATGGGATTATACACTATAAATGAGCCTTTAATGTAAAACCGCAAGGAGTATATATAAATGAGAGTAAAAAATCTATTAACAAAGCAGTGTTAAACAATAAATCGGGATAGATACGAGAAAAAAGTAAAAATGCTTAACTTCGCAAAAAAATAGGGTATGGGGCGGATTATGGCCATAGATTATGGAAAGAAAAGATGTGGTATAGCCGTTACGGATCCATTAGGTTTGATTGCTAATGCATTAACTACGGTTCCTTCTATAAGTCTTTTATCGTTTATAGAAAATTATATGCAAAAGGAGGAGGTAGATTGTATTGTGGTTGGTGAACCTAAGCAAATGGATGCAAGCCCTTCGGAGAGCAGTCGTTTTATTGAGCCTTTTGTGAAAAAATTGCGAAAAACTTATCCCAAACTTAAGGTGGAACGAGTAGATGAGCGATTTACATCCAAAATAGCTTTTCAAACTATGATAGATGCTGGTTTAAAGAAAAAGCAGAGAGGAGATAAGGCATTGATAGATGCCATCAGTGCTACTTTGATTTTACAAATGTACATGCAAAAATTAGAAAAATGATATATCCTATTGTTGTATACGGTAATCCCGTGTTAAGAAGACAGGCCCAAGAAATTTCTGAAAATTATTCTGGTTTGTTGGCTTTAATTGCCGATATGTTTGAAACTTTGGAACATGCTCATGGAGTGGGTTTGGCAGCACCACAAATTAATCTTTCTATACGCTTGGTCGTTATAGATGCTTCTCCTTTTGGAGAGGTGGATCCTAAAGCGGTGGGCTTTAAAAAAGCATTTATTAATCCTGTTATATTAGAAGAAGAAGGAGAACCATGGGCTTTTAATGAGGGTTGTCTTAGTTTTCCTGGACTTTATGAAGATGTTTTTCGTAAACCGAATATTAGAGTGTCTTACAGAGATGAAAACGGACAGGAACACGAACAAGCATTTGACGGTATGATTGCTAGAATTATACAACATGAATGTGATCATTTGAATGGAAAAACTTTTGTGGACCGTTTGAATCCTTTGCGGAAAACCTTATTGCGTCGTCGTTTGGATGATATTTCTAAAGGGGAGGTTAAAACTTCTTACCGTGTGGATTGCGCACGTAAAACTAAATCTAAACGTGTTTAAATTTATGAAAAAAAACAGGATGCCAAGGAAAATGGTATCTCAAAATTGGTATCGCCTTACGGGCTCTTCCTATATCGCTCGTTTAACAAAAATCATTTACGTATGAAAAACTTTTTGATAAGTTTGGCTATCTCGCTTGGTTTAACGGCGATGTTGTCGGCTCAAAATACGGCATTCTATCAGGAACCGGAAGCAACCTTTAGAAGTGCAGTAGAATTATATTCCAAGGCAAAATATGGGAGCGCAAAAAAACAGTTTACATGGGTGCAAAGCCGATTAGACGACCAAGAGGAGTATATGCGCTCGGAAGTGGCTTACTATAAGGCTATGTGCGATATACAGTTATTTCACAAGGATGGCGCAGCCGAATTGATACGCTTTATTAATGATTACCCAACTAATAGCCGGTTGAATGATGCTTATTTTGAGTTGGCTAATTTTGAATATTCCTATAAACGTTATAAAGAAGCTTCTGCTTTGTATGCAAAAGTAGATCCGGAAGAATTATCGGTGGGCTCTCAGGGGCTGCAAGATTATTATTTTCGTTCTGCTTATGCAGCTTTTGCCAATAAAAATTATGAGGATGCCAAATTGCAATTTTCTCGCTTAATTGAGGAGGAAACCAAATATAGGGTTATTGCTATTTATTACTATGCTTATATTTTGTACACGGAAGGAAACTACCAAAGTGCGTTAAATGAATTTGAAAAAATAGAGGAGGATCCAACGTTTTCTTCTATAGTACCTTTTTATATTTTGCAGATATATTATATGCAAAAAGAGTATGATAAGGTTTTGGAAAATGGACCGGATTTGCAGCAAGAAGCTGCGCCCAAAAGAGCGGCAGAAATAGCTCGCTTAATTGGAGAGGCTTATTATCATACCAAACAGTACGACCAAGCTTTGCCCTATATGCAAAGTTATTATAATAACTCCTCGGAAAGTCCGGATGCGGATGGTCGTTATATTTTAGGTTATATTTATTACCAGCAAAAAAAATACGATACGGCTGCTTCTTATTTTCAAGGGATTCCATCCCTTAAACCGCAAAGTGAATTGGCTCAAAGTGCCTTATATCACCTAGGTTATTGTTACGAAAAATTAGATAAAAAGAAATTTGCCATGGATGCTTTTAAAAATGCGTCTTTGATGAATTTTAATCCGGTGATTCAAGAGGATGCCATGTTTGCCTATGTACAATTAGCCTATAGTATAGGTTTGGATCCATATCAAGAATCTTTGCAAGCGGCTAAGGATTTCTTAGGGGCTTATCCTAAGTCGGTGTACGCAAAGAAAGTTTATACCTATATGCTTCAAATGTATGCAAGAACCAAAAATTTCGAAATGGCTTTAAATTCTCTTTCTAAGATAGAACATAAAAATGCGGATATACAAAATATAGAACAGCGTTTACTTTACAATCGTGGGGTAGAATTATTTTATCAAAAGAAACAGGACTCTGCCTTGGTTTGTTTTCAACGTTGTATTGACAATGCTTTTTCTGAAATTATGAATGCCCGTGCATCTTTTTGGTTGGGGGAATGTTATTTTGCAAAAAGAGAGTATAGCCAAGCGTTGGAAAGTTATAAAAAATTTGAAGTAAATTCTTCTGCTAAGCTATGCAGTGAGTATGATTTGGTGTTTTATAATATGGGATACACCTATATGGAATTGGTTAATTATCCCTTAGCAGTAGAAAATTTCAAAAAATATATTGCTTTCCATTTAGAGCAAAGAACGAAAGAAAAAGAAGGGGAAAGCCAATGGAATGCAGAGAATTTTTACCTTCAAAATGCCTATATACGTTTGGGCGATTGTCTTTTTATGTTGCAAAATTTCAAAGGAGCTATAGAGGCCTACGATCAGGTTTTAAAAGGAAAAATAGAACCTTTAGATTATGTATATTATCAAAAAGCATTGGCACAAGGGGCTAATGGAAACTATAAAGAAAAAATTCAAAATTTATTGGATTTAATAAATAGGTATCCTCAAACGAAATATATGGCTTCGGTTTATGCGGAATTAGGATCTACTTATCTTGCGATTGAGAATAATGAGCGGGCTATTTTTTATTACAAACGTTTAATTAACGATTATTCTACTACCGTTTTGTCTCGTAGTGCTATGCTTAAATTAGGTATGATTTATTTTAATTTAGGAAAAGAAAAAGAAGCACTAAAATATTTAGAAACTATAGTGCTTAATTATGCTTCTACCGTAGAAGCACGACAAGCATTGGTGGTTATACGAAATATTTATATGAGTTTAAATAAAGTAGACGATTTTTTTGCTTTTGTACAAACGCTTCCTAATGTAAAGATAGAGCAGAGTGAACAGGATTCTATTATGTATATGACGGCGGAAAATAAATATATGGAAGGCGATTGTGCACAGGCTTTAAGTGGATTTAAAAAATATGTGGATAAATTTCCAGAGGGTTTATTTGTGCTGGATGCTTGGAATTACATGGCGGATTGTGCCTCTAAAAATAAAGATTGGGAGACGGCGAAACTTGCTTATACAAAAATTGTGGCCCTGCCTAATTCGGTCTATACCGATAAAGCATTGAAAGAGGTCGCACGACTATATTACGAATCGGCCACTTACAAAGCTGCCTTACATTATTATATGCAGCTAAAGCAGAAAGCTCAAGAACCGTCCTTAAACATGATAGGAACCATAGGGGAAATGCGCTGTTTGTATCGTTTGGATATGGCTAAATTAGGTATAGAATCGGCTTTGAACTTATTGAAAATGGATCACGTACCAGAAGATATACAAGAAGAAGCTCGTTTCTATGTGGCACGTTTAGCTACTACGGTTGGAGATTCAGAATTGAAGATGCAGCAATATAAGCACTTGGCTACTTCTAAAAATTCAAATTATCAGGCAGAGGCCCTTTATAATCTTATGGAAGCTAAGGTGAAAGATGGATATTTGGCCGAGGCGGAAAAAATGATATTCGATTATATATCCAATGCTCCTTCACAGGAATATTATTTGGCAAAAATATACATATTGTGGGCGGATATTTATGAGCAAAGAGGTAATTTATTGCAAGCTAAGCAAACATTAAATAGTATCATAGATAACTATGAGGGCGAGGATTTAAAAGCTTTGGCAAAACAAAAAAGAGATGCAATAGTGGCTAAGGAACAGCTACAGCAGCTTAAGGATCAAGAGCAGAGAAAAGCGAAGTACGAGGAGGCCGAAGAAATTATAATTCCTGAAATGTAGGGTTTTAATAAGCTAAAAGGATAAGATGAAAAAGAAAAAAATAAAATATATAGTTTGTTTGATATTGGTGCTTTTTATGGTAAATTCCGTGAGCATACAAGGGCAAGAGCCCCCAAAAACAGCAGCCTCGTCAACTTCCGAATATAACGAAAAAGTAGTGGTGACGGCTCCTTACCAGCCAACGTTGGAAGCCATTTATAAACCTACCTTAACTCCTTCTTTTGCGGATACGGTGGTGGAAATAACTAATGTGGATTACGATATTATTTCACGACCAGTAAATACGGTATATCCTATTGAAAATATAAAACCGGCTAAAGTTACGGGGGAGCCTATTCCTAAGTTGTTTAATCAGCATATAAAGATAGGTTTTGGAACTCATCTTTCCCCTTTGGCAGAGGCCTATTTTTCTATGGGAAGGTCGAAACAATATGCTTTGTCTGCTTCTTATCGACATTTATCAGGGTATGGATATGTGAAAGACTATCATACATTTAAGACGGATCATTCTTTAAATGAAGCAGATGTATTAGGGGAAATTTTTGCGGATAAATTTACCGTAGGATTGAAAGTAAATTATCATCAAAAAAAGGTAAATTGTTATGGATACAAAGATGGTAACCATATACATTCTCCGGAAATGGGTGAATTTGAAACTAATCCAGTTCGCTGGTATCAAAATGTGGGAGGATCCTTATTTTTTAAAGATAATAGCACCCGATTGGATGATTGGAAATTTGATGCTGCATTGAATTATAACTTAAATTTAACCAATTGGAAATCTTCTGAAAATTTCATTGGTGTGGATGGGGGATTCGATAAATCTCTTCTTGTTAGTGATAAAAATGTAGATCGTTTGAGCATTGGAACAAGAATATTTTTTGGGGATTATACCTATAGAGATGGAATTCGTTTGGGTAATGGCGTAGGAAACCAATTGCAAAATGCTTTTATTTTCGAACTTATGCCTAAAATTTCTTATCGCTATTCTATTTTTCAATTAGAAGGTGCTTTAAAATTAAATATATTTGGTCAGGGGAAAGATCCGGTTAAGGTGCAGTTTAATCCAATATTAGATTTGCAAATTCATGCGGTGGAAAATATACTCACTGCCTTTGTTGGAGTAGGTGGGGATGTGGAAAGATCGACGGTGCTTTCTATTTCGGAAATCAATCCATTTTTGCATCCCTTGGATTTTACAGATATGTCGTTTATGCAAGATAAATTTCAGGTTTATCTTGGGGTGAAAGGGAATTTTAGCCGTAATATAGATTATCGGTTACAGCTATCGGTTCATTGGAAAGATCATGTACAAAATTTCGATTATTATGGATATAGAAGTGGAGTGGCTGGCACGGTAGGATATAACGATTTTTTGCCTATTTACACCAATAAGGTATTTAATTTTCGTGCAAAGGGAGAGGTTAATTTTCGTTGGTCTGAACGTATTTTGGCTCACGTGGAAGCAACCTATAATTATTATAATAAAGACCTAAGTTATACTCCTGCTTTTGAGGCCAAGGTGTCGTTTCGTTACAATATAGGAAACAAGTTTATTATTACCAGTGAAATATTAGGATATACGAATATGAAAGCCTTTGATAGGTATGGAAAGCCAAGCATACTGAAAGGATGTTTCGATTGGAGTGTTGGATTTGAGTATAGATTCTTGAAGCGTTGGTCTACTTTTGTAAATCTTAATAATTTAATAGCCCAGCGTTATTTCCGTTGGTACGATTATCCTTCTTATAGGTTTAATTGCATGTTAGGAGTTACGGTTGCCTTTTAAATAGAAGCGTTTTGGGGGTTCGTAGCGCACGAAAAGTGGCTTAAAAACTTTAAAGGATATAAAAGAATGGAAAGATTATTGGCGGTTTCCCATATTAAATTTAATAGAAAATAGATATGCTGAAAATAAGTAGAGGCATTGAAAATTGGACTCCCGTAAATAATCCTATTGTAACGGTTGGCTCTTTTGATGGGGTTCATTTGGCTCACCGTTCTATCATAGCCTTATTAAATCATTATGCAGAGATGTGTAGAGGAGAGAGTGTATTAGTTACCTTTTCTCCACATCCTCGTCTAATACTACCAACTAAAGATGAATTTCGAAAAAAATTTCGTTTGCTCACTACGGAAGAAGAAAAGGAATATCTTTTAGAAAAAGCGGGTTTGAAGAATATTTTAGTAGTTCGCTTCGATGAAAAATTTTCTGCTTTATCCTCTCAAAATTTTATAAAAAAAATATTGGTAGATACCTTGCAAGTTCGTCACATGGTGGTTGGTTATAATCATAATTTTGGTCATGATAGACATGGTAGTTACGAGCAAATGCAGGAATTTGGGCGTCTTTATGATTTTGAAGTGGATAAGTATCCCGAACTTTTAGTACAGAACGAACATGTAAGTTCTTCGTGTATTCGTAATTTTATTCGGGAGGGGCGTTTATCGGAAGCCAATAATTTACTTGGGTATGAGTATTTTATACATGGAAATTGGCATCAAAATATATTTGAACCCAATAGTAAATTTAAACTTCTTCCTGCGCTGGGGCATTATCTTACTAAAGTAAAAGTGAAAGGGATATATCATTATGCGGTTTGTGATATAAATGAAGAGATATGTTTTCCCGATTTGCAATTTTTAGAGGAAGGCGATGCTATGAAAATTAATTTTATACGGGAAATAAATTGGTAATATTAGAAAATGATAGCACAAAACATTGAAGACGTTAAAAAGACGTTAAAAGAAGGCGTTCGCCTGGTGGCAGTTTCTAAAACAAAGCCTGTAGAAGATTTACAGCAAGCTTATATGGCTGGGATGAGAATTTTTGGAGAAAATAAGGCTATAGAAATGCAAGAAAAGCAGCAAGCATTACCTAAGGATATTGCTTGGCATTTTATAGGTCATTTGCAAACCAATAAAGTGAAATATATAGCTCCTTTTGTAAGTTTAATTCATAGTGTGGATCGCTTGGATTTATTAGAAGTTATAAATAAAGAAGCACAAAAAAATCGGAGGATTATACCTTGCCTGCTTCAATTTCATATAGCCCAAGAGGACACTAAATTTGGTCTAAACCTAAGTTCGGTCAAGGAACTTTTGGAGAGTGAGGCGTATAAAAAAATGGAAAATGTACGTATAGATGGTGTAATGGGAATGGCTACCAATACCGATGATAGAGTACAGATACGCACAGAGTTTGCAGAATTGAAAAAAATATATAGCTATTTGCAGCAGACTTTTTTCAAAGAACAAGCCTCTTTTAAGGAGATATCTATGGGCATGTCGGACGATTATATTCTTGCTATGGAAGAAGGGGCTACTTTGGTAAGGGTAGGAAGTGCCATCTTTGGTGCGAGAAACTATGAAAAAAAATCCTTGTAGAATTATTCTTATATGCTTTGCACCTCACCACTGGATCTGGTAAAAGATAATGAAGTAACTCGTAGAATAATTCTTATATGCTTTGCACCTGTGGTTGTCCTGTAAATAAAAAATCTTTTAATAGTAACTTCCTTACGTAAATAGGTTTTAGAGCCTCTTTCTAAAAAAAAGAGCCCCTTTTTTTAGAAAGAGGCTCTGCAAGAAAACCAAGAAACCAAGAAAACGAGAAAAAAATTAAGAACGATTCTGTTCTATGAAAGGAAATTTTTAAAAACGATAAATTACTAATTTACTTTCTCTAGTACCACGGCTGTTTTGTAAATGCAAAATATAATTACCACATGGGAAATGTTCTACATTTATGGTTTGTAAGCCTGCTTTTAATTCCTTTCTTTCCATAAGATGACCCAAAAGATCGTAAATAGACATATTGGCATCTGCATCTAAGTAGAAATTTATAAAGTTATTGGCTGGATTTGGATAGATAGTAATTGGAGAAAACGTTTCTTTTTCTATGGAGGTCCCCCTAAGAGTATCAACCTCTTTTTCTGCTGTTTGAAATACTTTCTTTGTGTATGGATCTTGAATAAATACAATAAGGCGAAGATCCTTATATTCTTCGGTATGAGTTGATTTTGTATTTTGTATAAAAGAAAAAGATTTTTTGGTGTTGGCTAAAAAAGGAACGGCATTACCGTCTGCATTGGGAAGCATTTTCATCATTACATTATGGAAAGAGGTTTCTCCGTTACTTCCTTTATTTTTGAAGGTTTCTTTTTCCACAAGAACGGTGTGAACCAAAAGGCCCTTAGCATTAACTTTAGGAAGTATGGAATATGAAATTTTTGCAATTCCTTTGTTGTCTACCATAAAAGTGTCGATTTGAATATCAAAAAAACTTTCTTCTTTCTCTTGTTCTTGTAGACTTTTTAAGAGATTTGCAGTAGTAATGTTGGTGGTTTCGCTGTTGATGAATAGGGATGGAACCCCATGTATGTTGTAGAAAAACGACCTTTTTTCCCCTTCGGCAGTAGCATATAAATCTCTGCCGGGTATATTAACTTGATATTTAATTAGAGAAAACCTACTCCCATAAGTATCGTTAAAAGGATTGATTACACTTTGGTTCATAGCAGCACAAGGGCTGCAGGAGGCACTGGAAAATTCTTCAAAGAGAGGTCGAGATTTTACCGATTCTTGGGTAATATAGATTTCTTTCATCGCCGTATCTGTGGTTTGACTAAGGCTAAGTGGGGTCCCATTAATGGCCGATACCCATACTTTTACCATTTGAGAACCGGGTTTAGTAGTCCATTCTGGGCGGCATAAAAAATCGAAACTCTGATTGGTTTTTACTATTTGATCGAAATTGCTACTTTTTACTTCGCTATCATCTACGCTATAACTGATAGTAAAGGATTTTGCACTTAGACCTTTATTAATAAAACGTCCATAGATAGGCATACTAAGATCCATGCCAAACCAAGGAGAAGCGGGTAGTTCTACCTCTCCAATAACTTGTTGGATATTTCCTACAAAAATATCATCGAAACAGAGCATAAATTGCGTTTGGTCGGTAGTAGAACTTTCTATAAAAATAGCAAATTGAATAGAGTCGAAATTTTTATAGGTGGATCCTAATTCGATAGTTGCTATGGCTCCGTCCATCATTTGAGGGGCATTCTCCACACTCCAAACAATTTTCCATGGATCATTGGTATTGGTTCTTGCCAAAATTCCGTACGTTTTATTTGTACTGGCGGCGGAGGATCTGAAAGAGTATTTAAAACTAAAGAGAAGATTTTCTAAGGTTTTACAGGGAAGGAAAGGCATACTTACCAAAGAACGGCCCAATAAAGGGGTATTGAAGCCCTCTTGCGTAATATAAGCAAAGACCATTTCCGGTTTTTGACCTCCAGCATTATTTCCTGCGTTGCTTCCCCAATTAGTTTTACGATCGGTAGTCCAATCCGGTGGAAATTTTCCAGTGTCAAAACCTTCTCGTAAGAGAACGGTGTTCTGTGCAAAGAGAGAGGAGCCTAACAGTAATATAAAAAAAGAAAAAAGTGTTTTTTTCATATACATTCAATATTTTATAAAACGGGGCATGTTATGCTTAGCTTATATTTCAAAATTGAAATTGGCTATGGTGCATAACATGCTACGTTTTATCCTATAATTAATTTTATTGTTTAACTATTATTTTATGAGTAAATACGCCAATAGGAGTAGTGATTTTTAAGAAATATACTCCATTAGTTAGCATACTAGTGTTGATAAAAGGGGTGGAACCACTAATAGTTTTTATAGGTTTACCGGCAAGATCATAAATAATAATTTGAGAAAAAGCACCTTGAATGTATAGCTTATCTTGCACAGGATTAGGATAGAATTTAAGATTATTTTCTATTCTTTCTTCGGTACCCACTCCTACATTGAAATCCAAGGTAGAAAGTGCGGATTCACCGGATGTGTAAATTGCTTTTACGCCAGCTGTATGTTTTCCATTACTTAGATCTTTAAATAAGAAAGAGGTTTCTTCGGTTTGTCCCACTTTGGTATTGTCTAAATAAACGTCATATTTGGTGAATGCTTTGGGTGCATTGGCCGCTTTGTATCCAATAAAAGCATCGTCTAATAAAAGAACAAAAGCATCATTAGAAACATATTCTATACAAACATACTGTGCTTCTGCAGGAATGGTATAACTATATTCTTTCCATGTTGGACTGGCAGAAACAGGGGAAGCGCTAAGAAAAGTAAAGTTACTAACGGTTTTTCCTGTAGTAGAATAGCCCACTTTAAAAGTTTCGTTGTAAACCGAATCTAATGATTTAGCAAAGAAACTAAAAGTGAATGGTCTACTGTATTTTAGTTGTGGAGAAATAAGAAAATCTTGATTTGTTCCTTTTACAGCCGCAAAGAAAGCTAAATATTTACTTCCGCTATGTGCTTGGAAAGCGGGGTCTGCTATGGCAGGGGTAGTGGCGTTGGGATTGAAAAGGATATAAGCCATTTTTTCTTCTGCATTGGGGAAACTAACGTTTTTAATACCGTAGGTGTTTAATTTATCTCCGTCTAAATAGTTCCATCCTAATGCTCCAGTGGAATTTAGGGCGAAGTTCGTATGAGATTCAAAATCATCGCTTATTTCGCCGGATACATTCCAATGAAAGACTTTACTGTTGGCTACATTGGTATCTAAAACTTCCAAATTAAAAGGTTTTATTAGGGTTTCGGTAAGAGTATAACTCTTTTGATAGCTATCTTCTGTAGAAAAATCTTGATTTTCAACAGTAAATTTAGCAAAACCATTTAACTCTATAGTAAGGGTATATATTCCTTTTACCATATGGGAGAAGGACGCAATGCCATTTGGATTGACCACGGTATCGTAAGAAAAAGTGTTATTAAACAAGTGTACTTTAGCTCCTTCACTTTCGTTAACGGGGGTATTGGTTTTTACCGTAAGAGTTACATTGGTGTACATGTTTTTATCAACTATATTAGAAATTACGGCTTCCGAGCTATAGTCTTCCGAATAAATTGCCTTTACTGCATAACGATAGAATGCTTGTGGTAGATTCTTCCATTCTGCATCTATATAGGATGTATTAGATAGGGCATTAGGAGTAAGTATATTCCATCTTCCTGGTTTGTCTTCTTGTCCTTCTTCCAATCGCCATACTTTATAACCTTTTTTAGATTTGGTGGCATTTTGAATAGTGTTAATCGTTTCCTCTACATAAGAAGAACGACCGGATTCGCTTAAATTAACATAGCTATTTTGAACCATAGTTTGACTACTTGCTTTTTGGGGAATGAAATTAGGCATAGAGGTAATGGCTCCTTCTCCACGAACCAATAAATTCCTTGGAAATCCTAAAGATTCTACGCATTGAAAATCCAAGGTGTCGTAAGAACCTGAAAAATAGTTTGCATTTTTTACAAAAGGCCAGTTGGTATTATTGGGGCTATTATCGTTGGCTAAACCAAGATGTCCTTTATTGCAACTTAAGGCTAGCATAAAGCCGTGAGGTGCTTCTATTGGAGTTGGAAATTTAAATTTCGTCCATGTAGAATCGGTATTGGCTACATTGTGTTGAGAAAACAGAATGGTAGAAGTCGGTTTTCCGTTGGCATCCAAGTCGAAAACAAAAATATTTACTAAAGGATGCAAATTACCTTCGGCTCGAATGGTCATCCAACTCATGTTATATAAGATGGCAGGGGTTTTGTAAGCAACACCTAAGACAGTTTTCTCGTTTCCTTGAGGAGCTCCTAAGGAACTATATACGCTACCGTCATCTATGCGGAATAAACTCTTGTTGATAGCTTCACTCCAAGTGATTTCTGTGCTATTATTGGCAGTGGTAGCCAGTACGTTTTCTACAGGAAATAGAATATCTGAAAGTTTGATGGTGCCTACGTTTTTGTCTGAGTTTTCTATTTTAAAACTTTCGGAAGTATAGGGTGTTAAGCCACTTTTAAAGAGGTTTAAGGTGTAATTTTGCGATGTATAAACCCCTGTAATGGAAAAATTACCTTGAACATCTGTAGTAGTTTTGAAGGTAGCATAACCCGAAATTTTTACTTGTGCATCTGCAACATTGGCTCCATCGGCATCTTTTACATTACCATAAATACGATAGGTAGCCAAAGAGTCCATAGTGAAATCATAAATAATGGTATCCCCTTTAACATTTAAAGTGTCTATGCTATAGTTGGCGTAACCAATACTACTTGCTTGGAATGTGTACTTTGCTTCAGGCACATAATTAAAGGAATATTTTCCTAATTCATTGGTATAGGTTGTAATTTTCAAAGAGGGAATTTCTACCTTTACTTGTTTTAAAAGTTTACCCTTGGTGTTTTTAACCATTCCTTGTACGAAAACTCCATCCTTGGTTTTGAAACCTATTTGTGTAAAAGGAATAAAATTACTTAAAACTCCTTTCTGTCCAAAGTTAAATTCTTCTCCGAAACCGCCCCAAGCTAAAGAGCGATTTGGTGCTTTGGTATCTTTAGTTCCATAGAAAGAATGAAAATTCCCATTAAATATCCCATCCATAGGGGCAATAATCATAATGGCTAAATTACCTCCTGTATATACAAATTTGTTGTTTAAGGCGATTTTTATGTGGTTTTCACTTCTTTGAAAAGTGAAAGTAGTATCGGCGACCAAAACAAAATTTGCTTCAGGAATCCAAGAGTCACTTAGGTTGGAAAGCGACGTATTGGCCATATAAATCTTAAGTTTTCTTTCTTCTATTTTTCCATTAAGATTTTCGTAAGAATAAATTAATTCTTTGGCAATTCCCCCTTTAATCCCTATTTCAGAAGCTAAATAAATGGTTTGTTCCGCACTGGCATTAGGACCGAAAGCAACAGGAATAGCATTGTTTTTATTACTTCTATCTAATATTTCGGCATATTCACTTCCACGATCTTGTACTTTTATTGCAATGTCTAAAGACATATCGTTTTTTGTATTGATATCTCCATTTAAAACAGAAATAGCAGAGAGTTGATTATCGCCAGGTGTAGTGGGTGTCCACTTTATTGGTGCCCCGTATATAGCATCGGGTACAAGGGAATCTTTAACTATTAGGGTGTCTACCATAGTTTCTATTGTAAATGATCCAAAAGGGGTTTGCATTATAGCTTTGTTAAGGAGTTTAATCACATAATTCTCTTGTGTTTTGCTCCCGTTATTTTGTACTTTTACAGAATAAGTGCTTGCTTTTCCGATAGTTGGATATTGAGGACCTTCTACAGTATAACCTCTAAAGTCTTTTTCTCCGTATTCTTCTATGGCAAAATTAGTAAGACTTAGAAGGGATTGATCGGCTGGGGATACAGCGTGCAAACCAAAATTATATTCTCCGCTGGTGGCAACGCTAAAGAGGGTTCTTTCTGTGGTAGGATTTTCTCCTTTAAAGACTTTGGTTTTCATTACCTCCATAGTCATGGCTGCGGCATTTACTCCTTTTCCCATGCTGATAGCTAAGGATTCACTGTGGTTATTGGTTAAAGTACGAATATCTATTTTTAAACTATAGTTTTTTCCTGCTTCTAACTTTATGGGAGGAGAAATTAACCAATCATCGGCTGCAAGAGTAGCTGAGGCATCGTACTGTACAAAAGCTTTGTCATCAATGGTGGTTTGAGACCAAGTTTTATCATCTTTATTTGCATTATCTATAGTCCATTGTGCAAATTCTTTGGCTCCACCAAAATTAGTATAGTAGGGATTATTAAGTGCATCGCCAATAAGTAGGATGTTTGAAAAGGCAGATTGACCTTCTCCATCTTTGGTTAAGGCAATTATTTCGTAGGTGTAGTTGCTAAGTTCTGTAATGGTGGTGTCGTTAAAAGTGGTAGTTTTAATGTTTTTCCAAGTTTGTGGGAAGGGATTTCTTTTAATGGTATAGTTTAGGGTTTTGAGGTCAATAGCACCTCCATTTTCCCCAATGGTAGGTGCGCTCCAAGCTAATTTTGCTATTTTCTTTTCTTTGGTGAGTACTACTTGTGCTGCCGCAGAGGGAATATCAAGACCTATCCAAACTTTTATCATTTTTGTAAGGCCTTTTCCTACACTGTTGTAAGCTACAATTTTGTAATAGGCATTTCCTATTGGAAGATTAGAGTGTGTCCAACTTTCTTGTCCACCTACTACAGGGGCATTAATGGTATGTACTAATTGATCATTGCGGTATATTTCAATTTTGGTAAGAGTACTAAGGGCGGTGCTATCCATGCAAATACTTGGATTGGTCCAAGTAAATTTAGCGGAGTTGGTATCAGCTCTAATTATTAAATTAGAAATGGCATTTGGAGCATCCTTTTTCGCTAAGGTGTAAGGAATATACATACCAGTAATACGCATATTATCAATGATAGTATCGTTACTTAAGGCTTTCCCTGTAAGGTAGTCTAATTGAACAAAATGATTTTTTTTATCGGTTTTATTATTGGCGGCCCAATATAAGAGATTGGAACTATGATCAAATTCCATAGATTGAAATTTTCCAGAGGGCATAATACCCGTGCTACCAACTAAGGTGGCGGAGGCTTTTGCTTTGTTTATACTGTATAAATTTCCATCCGTACTTACCGCAAACATATATCCATCATAACTGCAAGCAAGGGATATAAATCTATTGCCGAGATCGCCTATGTTTTTGAAACTCCCATCGCTTAGGTTTACTGAAAATAAAAAATTGGCTCCTGTAGAGGAATTTGCTGTGGCTGCGATGGCATACATGGTATTGGTGCTATAATCGTAGGTCATATCATGATAAAAATAATCCATGCCTATATTATAGAAAGCCACCACTTCCTCCCGAGCAGAGTCGTTTAAATTGAGATTAGATAAAGTGGCAGGAATGATGTTCCCATAAAAGTCCATACACATATATCCATAGTATCTGCCATTGGCTGCAGCTCCTGCAATAGGAGATGCCTGCCAAGGAGTTGCCGTGATATATTGCTTGATACTAAAAGGCTTTTCTAAGCTAATATATCCCATTTGAGGAGAGCTAAATTCCATGGGGCCCATAGGTGTAGAGACAGAGTTTGTGGTAACTAAACATCCATAGGCACTTTTTTCCACTAAGGCTTTAGAAGGAGAAGATAGTCGAGAAATGGTAATTCCACGATTTTGTGCATGGAGTGGAAGTAATGCCACACATAGGCAAGTAATCCACAAAGATAAAAAAGTTCGTTTCATAGCATAAAGTTTTAGTTTTTGTAATTCGATTTGGAGTATTCTCGTTCCTTATGGAAAAAGAACCGTATTTTCATTTTCAATGATGTAAAAATACGCTCTAAAGAGTAGATAAAAAATAAATTTATGGCTATTCTATGGATACAAACAAAAAAAATAGGGCTATATTATGGCTATGTATAAAAGATAATACTGAAATATTAATTGGTAATCAATGTAATAAAATATCTTTGTAAAAATAGATAAAAAGAAGTATGGATATGGATGTAAAAAGCAAAAATTAGTTTGCTACTTAGTATTTAGATAAAAAATGAATTAAGGTTTCTTCGTTATTGGTTAAACCTATTTTTTTGCGTAAACGAACTCTTGCAACTCTAACGCTATTAGGATCTAAGTTCATAATGGAAGCTATTTCTTTGATGGTTAGGTTTAATTTTAGAAAAGCACAAAGTTTGCGCTCCGAAAGGGTTAAATCGGGAAATTCTGCCAATAAATTATCGTAAAAACTTTGGTAAACTTGTTTAAATTGGTATTCAAAATCGGTCCAAGTATCTTCGCTGGCAACTTTTGATAATTTGGTATAGAGGGCATTAATTTTGTTTTTTTGTGCTTCATTCAAATTGGTTCCTATGTTATCTAAATCGCAAAGAATTTCCTGGAGCATTTCGTTTCGTTTCATTTGAAACATAAGATTGGATGTAAATTCTTTATTTTTCATTTCCAACTCGTTACGTAAGGCCTCTTCGATGAGTTTTTTATTTTCTAATTTTATTCCTTTTCGTTTCAGAAGAATGAGGGTAATGAAAATACCCGATACTAACATTAATAAAATAACATACAGACTAATTTTTTGAATTTTATGTAGGTATTCCAAACTTAGTTGTTCATTTTTGAATTCAAATTCCAATTGCTGCTGTTGCAATGCAAATTTGTTTTGTTCAATAAGAGAATTAGAGTATTTTAAGTTTAAATTTTTATTAAGGCTATCTAAAAGAATTTGATATTTTTCTTGTTCTTGGTAGGCTGCTGCTATTTTTCCTTTGGCATATAATATTTTTGCTCGTAGGTGTACTCCCTCGCATTGACTTGCCAAATTATGATTAGCTATAGCAAGAGATAATCCTTCTGTAAGTATTTTTAATGCTTGGTCGTACTGTTTGATTTTTGTATATAAATCGGACATTTGAACTAAGATTTCCGATAAAATATTATCCTCTTTGTTTTTTTTGGCGTAAGTGACGGCCAAATTCAGACAAGACAAAGAAGAATCGTATTGTTGTTTCCCTTGATAAGCAGCACCTAAAAGTGCAAGGGTATTGGCTGTGGAATAATTCTTTCTACTTTGTGTAGAAATGGCTAAAGCTTTTCTAAAGTAGGCAATAGAGGAATCATAAGACTGGTCGTTGAGGTAAGTACTGGCCAAATTTGCATAGGTCATTTGACGTCGTTCAATGGGTAGGGACTTATGTTTTAATACCCCTTTAAATAAGGTGATCGCTTGTTGATTTTCTCCTAAACTTTTGTATATCATTGCTAAATTGTTAGAATACACAAGACCGTAATAGCTGCTTTTTAGTTTCGTATTTAGAGACTCCACTCTGTTTAGCTTTTCTATTGCCTTAGGCAAATTGGATAAGTAGTAGTAATATGCACTTAGAGCTAAATTAATTTTAATTTCTAATTCTAAGTTTTTTTTATTGGATTCTAATTTTTGTATATCAAAAAGGGCTAGTCCTAAATATTTGGATGCTTGTTCTATATCAAAATAAATAATATAATAACCTCCAAGTAGATAATGGGTGTAGGTAATGGCATAAGGATCTCCTAATTTCTTTGCCAAGCTTTGAGCCTCAATAACATATTTTTTATAGTCTATGTCTTTGGTGTTATCTTGATATTCTTCAATAAGAGCAAATAAACAATAAAGTTTTTCCTCCACTTGGGTGGAAGAATGGAGTTGTTTAAGTAAACTATCTGATTTAAGAGAAGAAAGCGATGCTTTTGGAATAGCAGGTAAATTATTGGACTTTTGAGCCAATAATGGCAGAGAAAGCAAGGTTATAATAGAGCAAATGCAAAAGCGTGTATATATAATATATATAGATTTCATTTTACAAATATACAAAATATAAAAAAAAGGATATCGAAATTCAAGAAAAATATCCACAGATTATCCTCAAGGGCAAGGGCAAGGGAAATAAACAAAAGAAGGAATTTATTTATCTTTTTATCTTGAATAAAAAACAAGATAGAAGAGATAAGGATAGAGTTACCGTGCAGAAACGGCACTGACTAACTTACTAGCCAATGATTACAAGATAAGGGCACCGGTTAAAAGCCTAATTCACGCAACGGCAGACATTATACCGGATTACGAACATCAGACTCTCACAGTGGCTATTGATTCATTGGCATACAACAGAGACAATCAAGCTGTTTATAAAATATTTGAGAGTATAAACCAAACAGAAACAGTTTTTCCTAACTCGAATTTGAAAATGATGTTCAAAAAGGCGACAAAATAGATTGCAAGGAATCAAAAGCTCCAATTATTGGGATACATAAAACATAGTCCGAATTGTTCAACTTCTTGTGTGGAACTACATGAAAAACGAAGATTTTATGTAGTTTTGTACCCGTAATGTAGAAAGAATATGATTAAAAAGGAACATGCTGAATATTGGATTACACGCCTGA
>JAVVTR010000018.1:0-42206 GCA_036653535.1 Bacteroidales bacterium
AACTTAAATTAAGAATGGCTATAAAAAGCACAAGGGCTCTTATCTTCAAGATAGGGGCCCTTGCACTTTTTAGGGGGGGAGATAGATAGTAGAGGCAGTTGGATTGAAATAAAATATGGGCGAAAAAAATCATGGATGTAAAAATAAAAATTGCTCTTCTTGGAATGAATTTTTATTTGGTATAGGATAGGGTAAAATCGGAGATGGCTCCATCAAACTCTATGTCTATTTTATTAGAAGCTGTTTGGTAGTTTTTACTATAATATTTATCTCCTTTTTTTATCATTGGAGGTAAATTTTTGTTATTCATGATATTATCGCCTTGAAAACAGAGTCCTGTGCCTGGTTTTACCTTTAAATTAATGGATGAAACGCCACTTTCTATTTCTATCTTGGTCAAAGGTTGTTGGTTCCCCATTTGTAAATCTATCAAAGAGGCACCAGCGGAGATATTTAGTTCGTTTACTTTGAAAGGGCGTAAATCTAAATTTATTTTACTGGCTCCTGTGGTAATGTCTATATCCCAAGTAGGGTCGGGACTTAGTTTTACCAAGGTGTTGTAGTTTTCTTGATTCGACCAAGAAAGGTGCTTTTCGTAAAAGAGATGATCTTGCGCTTGGGTTTCAAAGATCTTAGAAGATACGCTGCCATTAGAACTATCCCTACACGTGGCATAGGCTAAATTAGAGCCGTTTAGAGGAATAAAACCCATTAAGGAACCGGCTCCTATTTCTAAATTTAATTGGGCGGTGTGATTTTCTTTTCTTTCGGCTTGGATTTGGAAGTGTATATTATTATCGGAATCTCCTTTTATGTATGTTTCTTTATTGTGAAAAAAAGAATGTTCCCAAGTAGAATCCTTATCTAAATTATGGCAAAAAGAAGGGCAAAATCCTACTCCTATTAGTAAAACTATAGATAGGACAAGTAATAATATATTGCATAGCCATCGAAGAGCTTTGCGTAAAGGAAGCATATTAATACCAATAAAGCAAAATACTAATGGCCAAAGTTTCCAAATATGGTGGAATTGAAAGTGAAATAAATCAAAACTGTTGCCTAAAAGAATTAAACCCAAAAAAAGGAAAAGACTTCC
The DNA here is from genome assembly GCA_036653535.1 of Bacteroidales bacterium. Classification (GTDB taxonomy): domain Bacteria; phylum Bacteroidota; class Bacteroidia; order Bacteroidales; family P3; genus JAVVTR01. The sequence goes on from JAVVTR010000018.1 coordinate 1,097, forward strand.
CCAAAGAAAACCGGATGCATTTTTATTTTTGCATTTTTTTGGGGAGGAGTTTATGGGCTGGGAAGAGGCGTTTTCGTTAGTCTCTATGGTTTTAGCTTCCATGGTTTCCGACTCTATGGTTTTAGCTTCTATGGTTTCCGACCCCATAGTTTTAGCTTCTATGGTTTCCGACTCCATGGTTGTAGGCTTGTTTCCGGTATTGTTTAGCACAGAATCCTTTGTGGTTTTTGCATACGGGGAACATATCCACAAAAAGAAATAGATTAGAAAACCAAGTCCTCCGGTGATGGCTAAAACAATAAATAGCAGACGTATTAAAAGTACGTCTATTTCAAAATAATTGGCTAAGCCTGCAGCGACACCACCTAATACGCGATTCTGACTGCTTCGATAAAATCTTTTCATCTTTTTAAATATTAAATTTTTATACTAAAAATGAATTTGGTTTGTTATAGTTTTCTATAGTTTGTTATAGTTTTCTATAGTTTGTTATGGTTTGCTATAGTTTTCTATTGTTTGCGTTTGGGATATACCTTTTCTAGTCTACCTCCAATTCCATTTCCAATTCCATTTCCAAATTCTCCAATTCCATTTCAAAGATTACCTTTTTCATTTACCTTTAAAAGTTGGTTGCCAAGTTGCTTGATAAGTTGGTTGCCAAGTTGGTTGGTAAGTTGCTTGGTAAGTTTGAAAGCTGGGTTTTTAATCGTTTTCCATAGGAGCACAAATAGCTAAAAGAATATAGGCCAAGAGTCCTCCCCCTCCTGCAAGTGCTAAAATAACAAATAAAATACGGATTAGTACAGGATCTATTTGAAAATATTTACCCAAGCCTGCAGCGACTCCAGCTAAAATCCGCTTGTTGTTACTACGATAAAAACGTTTCATGATATTTTTCTTTTAGGTGAACCACAGTAATAATACACTACAAATGTAAAAAAAATATTTTAAATAGCAAAAAAATATTTTCGATTATGGAATACAAACTTTGCTTATGGAACAGTAACTTCGCTTATTCAAAACAAGGGAAAGTATAAACGAAAGATTTAAATTGTTTATATACATGCCATTAAGTATCTAATGGAAGAATTCCTTTAATTTTAAAAAAATGGTATATTTGCCTAAGAATGGAAACGCAAGAAATAAACACTAACAAGGTTTTTACGCTATTAGAGGTATGCCGTAGTATTCAAAACACGTTGAATCAACGTTATGGTTCTTCGTTTTGGGTCAAAGCAGAGATGCATAAATTAAATTTTTATTCCGGTTCTGGTCATTGCTTCCCCGAATTGTTGCAAAAGGAAAACGACACCGTAGTGGCAGAAATGCGTGCTACCTTATGGAAAATCGATTACGAAAGGATACAGTCTGTTTTTTTAAAGGAGGTGAAAGAACCTTTAAAAGAGGGAATAGAAATTTTATTTTTAGCTTGTATTCAGTACGATCCTAAGTATGGTCTTAGTCTTAGAATTATAGATATAGATGTTTCTTTTGTTTTAGGAAAATTAGAAAGAGAAAGGGCTTATTGCAGAGAAAGACTTAAAAAAGAAGGCTTGTGGGATTTAAACAAAGCCTGTGTTTTCCCTCTTTTACCTAAAAGAATAGCAATTATTTCTTCTTCTAATAGTAAGGGGTATTCCGATTTTGTGCGGGTTTTAGGGCAAAATCCCCAAGGATATCAATGGGTAATAAAATTGTTTCCTGCTCTATTACAAGGGGATAATGCGGCCTTTAGTATAATATCTGCTTTGCATAAAATTTATAGACTTAAATCGTATTTCGATATAGTGATTATTATTCGTGGTGGTGGTGGAGAAATTGGTTTAAATTGTTACAATTCATACGATTTGGCAAAAGCAGTGGCTCAATTTCCGTTGCCAATACTTACGGGAATAGGTCATTCTACTAATTTAACCATAACAGAAGAAGTTGCTTTTTATCACGGAATAACCCCCACCGATTCGGCTATGTTTGTTTTATCGGCTTTTGAAGCTTTTGAAGCGGCATTAATGCGGGCAAGCTCCATTTTATCTATTAAGGCTACAGAACGATTAAAGGAAGAAAGGGCTATGCTCTTGTCTATGCAAAGTCGTTTAAAAAATATACTTTTTTTAGTGGCTTCTCAAAGAGAATTATTGGCTAAAATGCAACGTAATTTATTATTATTTACTTCAATAAAAATAAATTTTGCCAAACAAAGTTTAATGCAAGTAGAAAAGGTGACCCAAATTATGAACCCAAAACGTATGCTAAAATTAGGTTATAGTCTTACTTATTTTAAGGGTCATTTAATTAAAGATGCTAAGGAGTTGAAAAAGGGAGATACCATATCTACTCTTTTGGGACAGGGAGTATTAGATAGTGTGGTTCAAAATAATAGGGATGGATCCGATCTTAATACGGAAAATAATTTTTGTTCCAATTCCGCAAATTCCACAAATTCCACAAAAGAAGTATAAAAAAAGCAGTACGTTTTTTGCTTGAATTATGCTGTCTTTATTTTTAGAATTGTCGTATCTTATATACTATATAAAATGAAAAAAACTCAATCTTATACTAAAGCTTTTCAAGAGCTGGAGGTTATTGTCAATGAAATGGAAACGGCCCAAATAGAAGTAGACGAATTAACTAATAAATTAAAAAGAGCGGGAGAGTTAATAAAAATTTGCAAAGATAAGTTGTCGGATACCGAAGAGGAAGTAGCTAATATATTGAAAAATATGGATTAAAAAAGAGGGTGTGTCAAAACCCTCTTTTTAACAAAACCACCCCTGCTACAGATGTCTGTGGCAGAGGTGGTTTTCCTATTTTGGGTGTTTTAACACATCCTCTTTGTGGATTTAATAAAATAGCAAGCTTTTGCTATGGTGGGGATAGAAAAACAGAAATATTATAAAACGATAAATTTCAAGACTTTATCTCCGTTTTTGGTATGAATTTTTATAAAATATCCACCAGCTTTAAATCTTTCCGTGGATAGAGTTAAAGTGTTTGTGTTCATATTGTTTTCGGAACGATATACTTCACGACCGCTAATTTGGTACACTTCCATCGATAATATGGGGGCTGCCGGAGAGGATATATAGATAAAATCTTTGGCTGGATTGGGATATAATTTAATCATATCCATGCTTTCTGTTTTTTCTACATTGGTTCCAAAATGGGTATTTATAAAAATATCGTCGACCATAAATATAAAAGAACCTTGCGATACACATTGTATGGCTACATATATTTCCTTATGGTTGTAAGCTTGCAGGTCTACTATTACCTTTTCCCACTTTTTATCGGAAGCAACTCTTTCTTCTCCAATAAGTTTAAAACTACTGGGTGTTGCATCGGTTTGAGAAACTAATATGTTATATTTTTCTAAATCAACATCGCCCAAACAGCTTTTTACCCATAACTCCAATTGAGTGGAATCTCCCATCTTTAATTTCGGAGAAATTAGCCAATCATTTTTTTGCGCACTGCCCGAAGCAAAAGAAGCTCCATAATATTTTCCTTCTATGGGTGCTAACTCTGGAAAAGCATCTATGGATGGGCTTGTAAGTAAGGGATTGAAATTAATAAACGCAAAAGCTTCGCCCGCATGGGGGAATGTATAGGTTTGTAGCCGAGAAGTAGGTATCTTATCTATATCTAAAGTGGTCCAAGCCGGAATAAAGTTATTAATGGCAAAATCGGCGCAGTATTCAAAATTGAGTCTATAGGCGGAAGGAGTCACAACGCAGGTAATTTCTTTTTCACAAGTATCGTTCTCTCGATTTTGATCTTTATTAACACTGGTCCAAACTTTTATTTTGTAGTTACCTGTCTTAGAGAGATTTGCTGTAAACATTACTTTTAAATCGCTATAAGCAGGTAGAGAATCGCATATAAATACTGGGAGTTCGCTTCCATTAATAGCACAATGAATGGGAAGTTCTTTCAAGGTTTCTGATCCATAATTGGTAATACGAACTTGGATAGGTTCATTGATAGAAAACACCCCTACTTCTTTTGGTTGTAGTATTTGCGAAACACCGGCATCGTGTGCTATCATTTTTCCGGAATGACCAAAAATAGCACGTAAAAACATATTGCCGTAGCCTTTTACTTTAAGCAAGGTGGTGTTGTTGGTGGCATAGAAAAAACCATCCGGTTTCATGTCGCAGGCTAAGCCAATATTGTTTACGGTGTTTTGTTTTATTTCAAAATAGTACATTCCCGGTTCAAGAATACGAGCTGGTACATTTACGGTAATAATACCGGAATCCGTAATTCGTCTAAATTCTTTTTCTATTAATTTAGAACCGAGACTGCCATTGCTATTAAGAGCATAGAGCGAAAATTGACCTACTTGATCTATGGGAGAATAAATAAAAGCAAGTTTTATGGCCGTGAGGGTATCGGCTTTAGATAGTACAAAAATATTTCCAAAAGCAATGGGCGATTTGGCCCCTATTCCGTTGTTGTAATTACTAACTTGATCACGAGCAAAGACGGAATCTGTAATTATAAAGGAGAAAGTACTGCTGTTGTTCTCTGTTTTGCTATCTAGGTTGTTCATCGTTAGGGTAGTAGTTAAAGTAACACTATCTCCTACCTTATTGCCGGCGGGAAGTATGCCTTTAGCCCTAAGGAAGAGGGTGTCGTTAGGTAAAAGAGTGTCATTACTGGGCTTATTAGTAGCAAAAACAGTGGACCCAAGCTTAACTTCCAATGCAATTTTGTTTTCCGGATAGAGGCCATAGTTAATGGCTAATGCCGAAAAACTTTGCTCTCCTTCTATTTGGTCTATGGGGGTCATAAGAGTAATGCTTTCGGATTCAAATTTCTGCATTAACAAATCGTGATCTTGCACTTTTTCCAATTCTATGCCCCAAATGGAAGTTAGACCCATTCCTAAGCCATCGGTGTCGGTACTCATAATAGCAATGGCGTACTGTCCGCTTTCTTTTATGGTAAAATTAGCATTTGCTTCTAATTTTTTTCCTATTTGTTTTTCGAGGTTCATAAATGGAGCCCACGACATAGGGTTTGTATTGGATAATCCTGTGGATACTAAAATGTTTTCGTATGCTATATAGCCCATAAGATTCATACCTGCAGAATAAACGAGATGAACTCTATAGGTACCGGGTTCTAATTGTACACATCTCGATACCAAAGGAACAGAATCTATGTATCCTTCATAGGTGGTGTAATCGGCATCATATACCCAAGCTCCGGACAAAGGTTTGGTAGAATACCAGTTGTCGGCGTTTTCTAAAGAATTAAAATAGCTTATGAATGGCAATTGGGTGAGAGGTTCATAATGTTTTATTCTTAAAGTGAGACTATCGTTTAATGGATCTACATCTCTTGGGGCTGTTACATAAGCAGAAATTTTATAAAGTCCTTTGGTGGAAAAATCCAAAGCAGGATAGGGATATAGAGTGATAGAGGTGGTATCTCCTGCTGCTAAAAAAGAAAAATTATCCTCTATGGAAATGCTATCGTTTATAGTTAGGTGTACGTTGTATTTAATAATATCTTCATCCCCAATATTGGCTATTTTAATTTCTATGGAAGACGGATTTTCTACATTGCAGGAGGATAAGGGGAAATTCATATCTATTAATTCTATATTGGGAACCCCCGTATAGTCGCCAGTATCTATAACGATATTATCTAAATAAAAATAGTTTTCATTGGCGGGAGAATGAAGATGAAACGCAAAATAATAGGTTCCTGCGGAATCGTTGGTAAAGTTGAGAACTTTTTTTTCTATATCTGTATTATGAAGGCTGTCTAAACTCATTAATACTTTCATTTTTGCTGGTTCCGGAGAGGTTCCATATAAAACACGAATGTTTCCAAAGGCTTGATCATAATCGGTTCTATGGTCGAAAGAAAGATGTAAATCTTTTTGTGGCAATAGAATACCTTCGGAAATAAGATAATCATCGGCATCATTTGGGCATCCCATACCGTTATAGTTCATTTCATAAGTACCATCAAAACCAGGATAAGTGCTTAATGTCCATGTGTTTCCGTCGGCATTGGCATCTAACACATTCCAAGAGGCATAAAAATCTTCTTCTTGGCTAAAGTTTTGTGCAAATGGAAGAGAAAAAATGGGGGTGTGTTTGCAGTAACTGCTAATGCTATCGTTGTTTTTTTGTAGATCTTTATCGTAAGAAACCCATGCTTTAATGAAATATAAGCCAGGATTAGACAAATCTGCTTTGGTGTTAAATGTATAAGTTTTTGTTGCTTTAGGAGCTAAGGGGGTGTTTATGCTTTCTGTAATTGGGGAAGCATTATTAATAGAGTAAGAAAGGGTGTAGTTTGGTATTTCTACCTCTGAACTATAGTTGTACACTTCTATTCCTATGGCTTCTTTGTTGCTTAGTAAGCCGTTGGCTGGAACCAATAATTTCGTGGCCGCCAAATCAAAAGGAGGCGTAAAGTTTATGCTATTGGTGTTTTCTACTTCAAAGGAGTAGGTGTATCCGGCTTCAAAGGTGAAATTGTCTTGTGCTGCCCAATAGCTATTAACGAGCCAAAAACCATATTGATATTTATTGGTTTTAGGATACATTATGCAAAAATCGTAGAGGCCTGGAGTAATATAAGTTGTATCTGACATTCCCGGTTTTACGGCATAGCAAGCCTCTACACTTCCGTTGGCATTTTTTGGCAAGCAAGAACTAAATAAACGATAAATAGAATCACTTAAATTCGTTTTAGAAACACGTAGTCCGTCCAATGGAATGGTTGTTCCATAAGTTGTATGGGTAGAGTCGAGAAGCATTTGATAGCCGGAAAACCCTAAGGCTTGTGTACTAATCGACAAAATAACGGTGGCTTTGGTAGGATGGGCGTTGGTTTTGGCCACATTTTGGCTTGGTGTTCGTCCCAAATAGTGTAGACTAAGACTTGGTTCGGAGCCTATAGGCGATGTGGCTCGCATTTGCTTTAGTTCTTTTTGTAATTGGTTTTTTTGAGGGGGTTGTGCGGATAGATATCCTGTAGAACCCAACAGTAGACTTAAGAATAGGCCTGCTGTTAAAAGAGAGAGAGAAATTCGTTTCATATATCAAAATTTTAATTAGGTGTTTTATTTTGGTTCCAGCCAACGGAATACGAAATAACTTGGATAGGAGTATTGCAAAGCTAAAAAAGGAATGGATATTTCTCTGCTTTTTTATGTTCTAATATGTAAAGATTCAAGAATGTAGAAAAAGTAGTTCTTGTCTTCCAAAATCCTTTGTATATGGTAGGAAGGGGGCTTCCTTTTGTTTATAATATTTGTATATTTGTTGTATTATATAAAGGGAAACCGCCCCCCAAAAAGCTTCCACTATGCGACTTTCGTTAAAAAGAAAGAAGAATAAAATAGTTGAAATTTTTATGGGTGGGTTCACTATATTTATTGAGTAATGCACACTAAGAATTACATACTCTGTTTTTTTAAAAGGAGCCTAATAGGTCTTTTAGGTCTTGTTGGCTTTTTTAATATTTCTTTTGCCTTGGATGGCTTCGATTTTTTTAATATGTGGCAAGAGGACACCCATACTATGTGTTCGGATTCTTTATTAAAAAAAGGAGAACATCTTTACGATATTGGGGCTTTTCATTCTGCTTTGCCTTATTTTAATGAAGTTCTTGGCAGGTATTCCCTAGAAATGAAATCGCAGGAAAAACTAAGTTGTGCCAGAGCTTCCAATGATATTGGAATGATTTATTTTAGAGAGTATAATTATGTAAGTGCCATTAAAAGGTATCTTTGGGCGATGGAGATTGCACGAGAAGAAAAAAACATAGAATATGAAAGGAAAATAGAAAATAATATTGCAGGGGTCTATTATTTAATCCATGAGTATGAGAAAGCATATAGTATGTTTAAACGTTTTTTTGAGTATAACCTCAAAAAAGTGCCAAGAGATAGTAGTGTGTTTTTTAAAAGTTATAGCAATTTGGTGATGTGTGCTATGGATATAGGCGATAAAAGGAGATTGAGCTACGTATTGCAACTTGGGGAAAAAATGAAATTAATTTCCAATCCTCTCACTTGTTATCCCTATTATGTGGGGTATGCCACCTACTATCGTTTTTTGGGGAAAGCAGATTCTTCTATCTTTTTTGCTAAAAAATCGTTGTTACATATTCCTAATACGCCCAATAGAAATAGTTTAATAGCTAAATCCTACCAACAAATTGCTTTGGGATATTTGTCTAAAAAAAATCAAAATGTAGCTCTTCTATATTTAGATACGAGTAATGAATATGGGAAAAAGAATAATATCATAGATATTTTAATTGAAAATTATGCTTTGCAGTCGGATATTTTTAAACAACAAGGTAGAAATACGGAAAGAGTGAAAGTGTTGGAAAAGTACACAATACTAAAAGATTCTCTCTTAAATCTTCATACCTATGGGCAGTTAAAAGAATTGGAATTTTATGCACGAGTATCCAAAAACGAAAACAGAATTATCCTTTTGCAAAAAGAACAACAGGAAAAAGCCGGCATGATAAAATTGCAAAAATACACTATCACCATAGGGAGTATATTTATCTTTTTTTTGATGCTTTTTTTAATATTGGTATTAAAACAAAAACATAGCTTGAACCAAAATTACCGTTTGCTTTACGAAAAGCAGCAAGAACTTTTACGTTTAGCTAATGGAAAATTAATAGAACCAGGAATAGACCGATCTAATAAAAACAATAAAGACAGCGTAGAGAGTTTGGGGGTGGATAGTGAAGATCAAAAGACCAAGGAACGTAGAAAACAGTTGGCCATAGGAATTACCGAAATTATAGAAAATGCAGATTTGGTTTATAATGCAGATTTTAATTTAGATATGTTAGCTAAAAAATTGAATACCAATACACATTATATCTCGGAAGCGATTCATGAGTGTTTCGGAAAGAATTTTACCACCTTGGTTAACGAAGTGCGAATTAAACGTGCTTGTATTTACATGAATATGCCGGAATATCAAAAATACACCTTAGATTTTATTGCACATAAAGTAGGCTTTAAAAGTCGTGCCACCTTTAATCCTGCTTTTAAAAAATACACAGGTATCATTCCTTCCCAATATTTGAAATTATCTAAAAAGAGGTCGTGAAAATGCCTTTTTTAGGGCATTGTCACCACCTCTTACGTTTTGAGCGGGGAAGATGGTCCAAGAATAAAATTTAGCCTATGCTTTGGCAGGCGTGTTGTATTCTTTGTAGGCTTTCCTTTTTTCCTAAAATTTCCAAAATATCAAAAACATGGGGTCCTAAAGAAGCTCCAACAAGAGATAAACGAATGCAGTTAAAAACTTTGCCCGCATTCCATTGGTTCTCTGTAATTAAATTTTGGGTTAAATCTTCTAAACTTTTTGCTAAAAAATCGGTTTTCTCTGCTTGAACACACCAGTTTTGTAAAATGGATGGCATATCTTCCGACCAACGTTTTTTTACCACTTTTTCATCGTAACTTTCCGGAGCAATAAAAAAGAAATAGGTTTGGCTCCATAGCTCCGATGGAAAGGTAATTCTTTCTTTTACTAAAGCGATAATTTTTTCTAAAGTTTCTATGGGATAAATAGATAAATAGTCTTTTTCTGCAAGACTATTTTCGGCGATTTTTTCCGAAATATTAGTGTTTGTTGAGGTTGTAGAAAGCTTGGGCATGGAGGCTTTTAGTGCGGGAACCAAGGATGCATTGGATTGCATTTGAAGATATTGATGATTAAACCATTTTGCCTTATCTAAATTAAATTTAGCACCAGATTTGCTAACTTTTTCTAATTGAAATGCTTCTACTAATTCGGAAAGAGAAAATATTTCCTGTTCCGTTCCGGGGTTCCAACCTAAGAAAGCTAACATATTGATGACGGCTTGTGGAGAATAACCACTTTCTCGGTAGCCAGTACTGGTGGAATTGGTTTTTGGGTCGGTCCATTGTAGTGGAAATACAGGAAAACCTAAGCGATCGCCATCTCTTTTACTTAATTTCCCATTTCCGTCTGGTTTAAGTAGGAGGGGAAGATGTGCAAAAGCGGGCATAGTATCGGCCCACCCTAAATAACGGTAAAGAAGAACGTGTAAAGGGGCCGAGGGTAGCCACTCTTCGCCGCGAATAACGTGGCTTATTTCCATGAAATGATCATCTACAATATTGGCTAAATGATAAGTGGGAAGCCCATCGGAAGACTTATACAAAACTTTGTCGTCTAATATATCGGAATTTACTTGTACCTCACCTCTAATAAGATCGTGTACTTTAATAATTTCGCCAGGGTTGATTTTAATACGTACTACATAGGGAGCACCTTTTTCTAATAAAGATTTTACTTCTTCTTTGGAAAGAGAAAGGGAATTTTTCATACTCCCTCGAGTAGTAGCATCGTATTGTTGGCTATTTGCTTTTTCTGCTTCCAAAGTTTTACGCATGTTTTCCAATTCTTCGGGGGTGTCGAAGGCATAATAGGCTAAGTTGGCCTCTAATAATTGATCTACATACTTTTTGTACAGTTCTTTTCGTTCGGATTGTCGGTAAGGACTGTGGGGTCCTCCAATACCAACTCCTTCATCAAAAGGAATTTGTAGCCACTGAAAAGTGCGGAGAATGTAGTCTTCGGCTCCTGGAACAAAACGGGCCGTATCGGTATCTTCTATGCGAAGCAGCAACTCGCCTCCGTGTTTTTTGGCAAAGAGATAGTTGAATAATGCCGTTCTTACCCCTCCAATATGTAAAGGACCCGTAGGGCTTGGAGCAAATCTTACTCTTACTTTTGGGCAAGCCGTACTTTTGTTTTTGGATAGATCGGTGTTTGAATTTTCAAGGTTCATATTTATTTTTTATTTTTCTATACTTAGTTTTTGAAAACCAATTAAATCTATCCATTCGCCTTTTTCATAAAACCATTCCCGTTTAAGGGCACAGGTTTGGAACCCGGTTTTACAAAAGAGTTGATAAGCGGATAGATTATTGGAAGCTATTTCTGCGTAAATTTGGTGCAAATTTAAGATTTCCCAAGCATAGATAAAAAACTTTTCTAAGATTTTGCTGCCATAATGTTGGTTTTGGTGTTCTTTGACAATTAAAATTCCTATCTCTGCACGTCTGTGTATGGGGTCGTAGTTAAACAAATCGAGAATGCCTATGTTTTGGTTCAAGCAGCGATCTTCTATAATAAAACGGGCTTGTTTGGATACATTTAGTTCATCTTCCATACAAGAGAAAACATAGCGGGTGAGAAATTCTTTAGAAAAAGGCACTATGGTATGACCTACTCGCCAAATATCGGTTTGGTTTTCTTGTTCATACATAAAATCTATATCTGTGGGCTCTGGCGCTCTGAAAATTAAATGGTTTTCTTTATTCATATAAAATAATATTTCCTTCAAAAACAAAGGTGGCAAGACCTCCTAAATAAACATCTTCAAAACGCTTGTTGGTATAATTTAAAAATGTTTTTGGCATGGAATTTAAATTAAGATTGGAACAGGACGCTTTTAGTAAATTGCTATGATTTTTCAGGGGCTCCACTTTGTTTTTTTTCAAAGTTAATTCTACTTGCAGGTGTCCCCCTTTGGTGTAGACGTTTATGTGGTGGGATCCCACTTTCGCATTGGTCTCTAAAAGATAGGCCATAGCCGAGGCCGTTACTCCGGTTCCACAAGAATAGGTTTCGTCTTCTACCCCTCTTTCGTAAGTTCTTACCGTTAAACCCGAATCGGAAATTTGTACAAAATTAACATTTATTCCTTGGGGAAAATCTTTGGAAAAACGTATTTTTCTACCTACGTTTATTAGTTCTATTTTTTCTGTATCTTCCACAAAACTAATATAATGTGGAGATCCGGAGTCTATAATATAAATTTTAGATCCCGATCGATAATAATTTGGAACGTCACGCATTTTTAGGCGAATAATATGGTTCCCGTTTAAATTGGAAACTAAGTTGGCTTCATGTTCGCCATCGCTGGCCCAAAATTTTATTTTATTTTCAACCAATCCGAGTTCGTGCGCAAAGGCGCAAATACACCGACCGCCGTTGCCGCACATACTTCCTGGCAGGCCATCCGAATTGAAATACGACATATAAAAAGGATAGGTGGCGTGGGTTCCCAACATCATCAAACCATCTGCTCCAATGCCAAAACGACGATCGCAAAGACGAGCAATTTGTTTAAAAGAAAGGGAGGCGTATTGATCTTTTCGGTTATCTAAAAGAATAAAGTCGTTGCCGGCTCCCTGATATTTGTAAAAATGAATTTCTTGAGACATATGTAATTGGCTATTAAATTAAATGGAAAAAGACCTTCTTTTGGTTTGACGATTTTGTGGAAATAAAGATTCCGTTTTGGAAAATTATTTTTTCATTTCTGCCGTAAGGGATTCCAAAGGAGCAAATTTTGAATTTGGCTTTAGCAAGAATAGGGCATTTTGGTGATACATCCAAATTCCATTGGGATGATTTTCAAAACGAAGACTATCGTTAGGATCCATGCCAAAAAGAATTAAATTATTTCCATTTAGTTGATACCCTTTGTAATGTACGGGAGAATCCCAAAATTCCACATGTAAGGGTTTGCTCGAAGAGGCGTAGGTTGTAGAAGGGTTGGTAGCGTTAATAAAAAAAGACTTTTCGGAAGTTTTCTTTTCTTGCGCTAAATTTAAACTGCTGTCTTGCGGGAATACCTCTGCAATGAAATTGGTTTCCCATAAGGAAGTATCCGATTTGCTTTCTTTCGTTGTGGCTTTGGGGCTATGTTTACTGTAGAACTCTTGCAATTCGGAAGAACCAGTGGCCTGAGGAATAGTCCCTGTTATTTGGCGAAGTTCTTCTAAAGAAGAAATGGGGAGAGTTTCCAAAGAGGGATTATATATTTTTTGATGGATCCAAAAGTACCATCCAAGGCACCCTATAAACAAGAGAGAACCAAGGATAATTAGGCCGTATCCTATACGTTTTTTATTTTTTTCCATTAGAAAATAGTATTAAAAAAGCATCCAAAAAAGCATGGAGAAAAAGCAAGCGAAATTTCTATTTTTTAGGTGGTAGTACGCTTGTTAAAACACAAAAGTTTTTATTCGTTAGAACCATAATCTTCCCTGTATTCTTGATTATTGTTGGTTTCTGTATGGTTGTTTTCCAAAGTATATTGTAAAATAGAATTGATATAGGGCGTAACGGTTATATCACTACGATTATTAAGCCAAATTAAAGTACGTTTATTTTGATAATCATGTATAAAAAAGGTTCGAAAGCCTTTCCACCAACCGTTATGATAGGCTAATTGCTGATCGTTGTCTTGTCTTTTGATTCTAAAACCCAAACCATAGTCGCTTACATGGTTTTGATCGAAAGGAATAGCTGGAGTTAAAACCGAATCTATGGTTTGTGGATGAAGAAAGCGAGAATCGTATAGAGCACGGTCGAACAAAAACAAATCTTCGGCTGTAGAATAAATACCTTTGTCGCCTACTACTCCGTCGAGATAATCGTTGGGACGTTCATAATGCCCTCTTTGGCGTGAATAGGAATAGCCGGTAACTACACTGTCTTTTTGTGGATGCGTATAATCATAAACAAACGTATGGTGCATATTCAAGGGGGTGAAAATATTTTTTTGTAGAAAAGTAGCAAATTTTTCTCCGGAAACGGCCTCTATGATACAAGCTAAATAGGCATAATTACTATTGCAATATTTAAAAGTGCGTCCGGGGGTAAATTCTAAACGAGGGGCATATTTTTGTAGTAAAGGAGTAAGGTCGTTATTGGTAATAGGTTTGCGATAGTCCCAGTGTTTATCGGCGACATAGATATAGTTGGGTATGCCGGAGCGATGTTGCAAGAGATTTCGAACGGTAACGGTAGGGTAAGGAAAATCGGGGAGATACGTGCTTACTAATTGATTAATATCTATTTTTCCTGCTTCTTGTAATTTCATAATGGCCATAGCCGTAAAAGGTTTAGAAGTGGAGGCAAGTTGAAAGCGCCATTGGTTTTCTAAAGGACTTTTGTCTTTTAAATTGGCATAACCAAAAGATTCGTTATAAAGTATTTTTCCATTTTCGGCATACAGTATTTGACCATTGAACCTACCTTTTTCGTAAGCATCCTGCACAATACGGTCAATTTCCCTGAACTTGCAAGAATCGGTATGACAATTTAAGATAGCAGAAAAAGAAGAAGGAGCTTCTATAAATTCCGGTTCGTTTTCCTTTTCTAAATTTATTTCTGTCCAAGGAATAGGAGTCATAAAACTGATACCGGACAGAGAAAGAAGAAAAACCAAAATCAGTTTAATATTTTTCATAATTTTAATATTTAAGATGCGTTCTATCATTTTTCCTTGGAGAATATATCTCCAATCCCGTCTAAGCGAGTTTTTGGGTTTTCTCGTTTACGGTTTTCCTTGGAGAATATAATTCCAATCCCGTCTAAGCGAGTCTAATCCCGTCTAAGCGAGTTTTTGGGTTTTCTCGTTTACGGTTTTCCTTGGAGAATATAATTCCAATCCCGTCTAAGCGAGTCTAATCCCGTCTAAGCGAGTTTTCCTTGGAGAATATAACTCCAAACTTCCCCGTATTTTGTGTGGGATAATATTTATTTTTGCAATATAATACAATTTCGAAGGATAGTATAATCTTCCAAAATTGTATCTTTGCAAAATTATTTAAAAACAGTAAGCAAAATTGGAGGAAGGACATGAATTCTCAACAAGATAAAGTTAACAAATATAAGCGATACACCATCACTACTGCCCTGCCTTATGCTAATGGTCCTGTGCATATTGGGCATTTAGCCGGCGTATATGTACCGGCCGATATTTATGCTCGATATCTCCGAAGTAAAGGCGAGGATGTAATTATGATAGGAGGATCCGACGAACATGGCGTGCCTATTACTATTAAGGCTCGATCTCAGCATATTAGTCCGCAAGAATTAGTAGACCACTATCACCATATTATCAAGAAATCTTTTGAAGATTTTGGTATTTCTTTTGATATTTACTCTAGAACCTCTAATCCGATTCATTCTCAAATAGCTTCCGATTTCTTTCAGAAACTTTACGATAAAGGTTGTTTTGAGGAAAAAACGTCCATGCAATTTTATGATGAAGAAAACGAGCAGTTTTTAGCCGATCGTTATATTACCGGTACCTGTCCTATTTGTCAGAGCGAAGGTGCCTACGGAGATCAGTGTGAAAAATGTGGATCTTCTTTGAGCCCTACCGAATTAATTAATCCTAAATCGGCTATTAGTGGGAATATACCCGTGATGAAAGAAACCAAGCATTGGTATTTGCCTTTAAATAGATATGAGGATTTTTTGCGGGAATGGATTTTAGAAAAACATAAAGACGACTGGAAAACAAATGTTTATGGACAGTGTAAATCTTGGATAGACCAAGGTTTGCAAGCCCGTGCAGTAACTCGTGATTTAAATTGGGGAGTAAAATTACCCATTCCCAATACAGAAGGAAAAGTACTTTATGTTTGGTTTGATGCTCCCATTGGTTATATTTCCGCTACAAAAGAATTACTTCCAGATACTTGGGAAAAATATTGGAAAGACTCGCAAACGAAGTTGGTTCATTTTATTGGGAAAGATAATATTGTTTTTCATTGTATAATTTTTCCTTCTATGCTTAAGGCCGAGGGAAGTTTTATTCTTCCAGAGAATGTTCCGGCCAATGAATTTTTGAATTTGGAGGGCGATAAAATTTCCACCTCTCGTAATTGGGCCGTTTGGTTACACGAATATTTGCAGGATTTTCCCGGCAAACAAGATGTACTTCGCTATGTTCTTACAGCCAATGCGCCAGAAACCAAGGACAATGATTTTACATGGAAAGATTATCAAGCGCGCAACAACAATGAATTGCTGGCTGTTTTTGGCAATTTTGTGAACCGAACTTTAGTTTTAACTCAAAAATATTTTGACGGCAAAGTTCCTACTTCCAATGCTTATTCAGATTTAGACTTGCAGGTAATAGAACAGATGGTTTCTTTTCCAAATAAAATAGCCCAAAGTATAGAACTTTATCGTTTTAGAGAGGCGTTAAATGAACTAATGAATTTAGCTCGTTTGGGGAATAAATATC
The DNA here is from genome assembly GCA_036653535.1 of Bacteroidales bacterium. Lineage (GTDB taxonomy): Bacteria > Bacteroidota > Bacteroidia > Bacteroidales > P3 > JAVVTR01. The sequence goes on from JAVVTR010000018.1 coordinate 17,186, forward strand.
TTACCGATACCGAACCATGGAAGATATACAAAACCGATCCCGAACGAGTAAAAACCGTATTAAACGTGGCTTTGCAAATTACGGCACATTTGGCGGTGTTGTGCGAACCATTTCTTCCTTTTACAGCCCAAAAAATAAGAGGTATGTTAAATTTGCAAGCCTTAGGCTGGGAAGAGGCCTCCAAAGAGAATTTATTGGAAGCGGGGCATTTGCTTTCTACTCCGGAACTCTTGTTCGAAAAGGTAGAAGACGAAACCGTATTAGCACAAATGGCAAAATTAGAAGCCTCTAAAGACATAAATTCCAAAACATTGCAAGCGGGTTCTAATTTGGGCACCAAACAGGAAAATAAAGAGATAGAGCCATTAAAACCCTTGATTTCTTTCGACGATTTTGCAAAATTAGATTTAAGAGTGGGGCAAATTATAGAGGCAGAAAAAGTTCCAAAAACCAAGAAATTATTAAAACTAACCGTAGACACCGCTTTAGACAAGCGAACCATTGTAAGTGGTATTGCTTCCTATTATTCGCCGGAAGAAATTATTGGGAAAAAAGTTTGTGTTTTAGTTAATTTGGAACCTAAAGAATTAAAAGGCATTCCCTCTGAGGGCATGATACTTATGAGTGAAAATGCAGATGGGCAATTGTTTTTTGTAGAACCAGCAAGCCTAAAGAACAGGATGAAACCAGCGGAAGCGAAACAACCAGCAGAAGCGAAAGAACCAGAAATAGGAACGATTATTCGATAAACAAGCCCGAGAATAAAGGAAATTTATGGCAAAACAAAAAGTTTCTTCTAAGAAGAAAAAAAAGCGGTCAACACATAAAAGCGCAAAGATTTTCAAGCATAAGAAAACCATTTTATCCCTTTTATGTATTTTTATTTTTTTGGTGTTTTTATTTCCCATTTATATAAGTTTAAGCCCTGCGGTACATACAAAAACGATTTTATATATTCCAACAAAGGCTACCTACACGCAGGTTTGCGATAGTTTGGAACAAAAAAAATCGGTACGCATGTTCCCCTTTAAAATGATAGCTAAATTAAAAAGCTATTCTTCACAGATTAAACCCGGACATTATATATTCGAGAGAGGAAGTTCTGCTCTTACGATAGTAAATAGGTTGCGTTCAGGAAGTCAAGACCCTATAAAACTTACGTTTAACAGAGTAAGAACGATAGAAGAACTTTCTGTTAAATTGGCTTCTCAAATAGAAGCCGACTCTCTTTCTATTTCTACGCTTTTGCACGATGATGTATATCTTTATCCCCTTACCATAGAGGAGGTGAATTTAACGCCAGAAAATGTTTTAGCTTGCTTTGTACCTAATACCTATTATGTTTTTTGGAATCTCTCTGCGGAAGATTTGTTAAAAAGAATGTATAAAGAGCAAGATAAATTTTGGACCACTACCCGTAAAGAAAAGGCTAAAAAAATGGGCTTGAATCGAATACAAGTAATGACCATGGCCTCTATTGTAGAACAAGAAACAGAAGACAAAAAAGAAAAAGCAGATATAGCCTCCGTTTACTTAAATCGCTTGCGAAAAGGAATGTTATTGCAGGCAGATCCTACGGTAAAATTTGCCATAGGAGATTTTGGTTTAAAAAGAATTTTGCAAGTACATCTTCAAAGTAATTCTCCCTTTAATACTTATAAATACAAAGGTTTACCTCCAGGACCTATTTGTACACCTTCTTCTTATAGTATAGATGCTGTATTACAAAATAAACAAACCCCCTATTTTTATTTTTGTGCCAAAGAGGATTTTTCAGGAACTCATGCCTTTGCTGCTACCTATGCTCAACACCAAGCGAATGCTAAGGCTTATCATAGAGCATTAGACCAAAAAGCTATTAAATAAAGGCCTTGGGCTTTCTATTTATATTGCCGTTACTTGTTTTCTATAGGAGATAAAATCCATAGTGGGGAATAATAAAATTATTCTTATTTTTGCGCCCAAGATTGTTTTGGAAGGAAAGGATATTTTTAGATGGTTCTATCTAAAATTGTTGGTGGAACCTAATAAAATCTTTAGTAGAATCTCCGTAAGAGCGTTTGGAGATAGGCCTGTTTGATAAATTTTATTGGAAAAAGAATAGTGAAAAAAAAAGTTTCCATAGCCTTTTTGTTTTTAGCCAATTTGTTCTTATTGGTGCATCTATTCTTGCCCCATCATCACCACCAAGTAGAGCTTACTTCTTTTACCAATTGTGCAAAAAGCACGGTGGTGGAAATGGACTTTTCCAAGAACTTTAGTGTTGTTTTGGACTTTTTTAAAAGCTCCTGTTCGGAGCATCACGGAAATAGCCCTAAAAACACTTCTGATCCATGTTCTGTATCGGATGTTTTTATAAATCAACATAGTGGAAAATCGTGTTGCTCTTTAGACGGAGTAGCTTCTATTCATGGAGCAAATGTTCTATTGCTTTGGTGTCTGCTTCCCGATATTTTTTCTTTTGATTTTTTTGAGATTCAAGGCTTTCCTATTCTTTGGAGATTTGGCCTTTTTCCTATTTATTCTGGTTTTGCCCTTTGGTCGTTTGGCTTGCGAGCTCCTCCCATAATAGGATAGTTTGTTCCCATGTAAATTTTATCTTCTTAAAATTTACCTATGCTTTTTTAGAAACAGAATACCCCAAAGTATATAACGAGTATATAAGGGAGTATTGCATTTCTAACTTATTAATTGTCTTTAGAATAATTTTAAAAAATTAGGTCATGAAAAATTCATTTTTCCTAAGTATCCTTGCTTTACTTCTATGTGGATGTGGCGGTCATTCTTCCGAAAAAGGAGGAAAGGACACGCACGCAGAACACGAGGAGAACGTAATACTTACTTCTTATAACGAATTAATAGAAACATATGTGCAAGCTACCCCATTGGTAGCAGGAAAAGAAGCGGAAATAATCGCTCATTTTACACGTTTATCGGATTTTAAACCTTTAGATTCGGCCGTAGTTACAGCCACTCTTACCGTTAATGGAAAAAGGGTCAAACAAACCCTTACCCATGCTTTTCATAGAGGCATTTATAAATTTCATTTGGTACCACCTTCGGTAGGCAAAGCAGAATTGCGATTGGATATTCAAACCCAGCAAGGGCTACAAAAACAAGATTCTTCTTTTAGTGGTTCTATAAGCAGCAGCATGGCTGTAAGGGTGTATGATAAGGAGGAAGAAGCAATACATGCGGCTATAGCAGCAGAAACGTCTATAAGCAATGCGCTTGCGTTTTCCAAGGAACAAAGCTGGAAAGTGGATTTTGCTACAGAAACCGTGCAAAAAGAAGCTTTTGGCATGGTTATAAAAACGGTTGCTCAGGTTTTGCCAGCACAGGGTTCAGAACGAGAAATTATAGCCAAAGCTGCTGGCATTGTTTCGTTTCCTAATGAATATGTGGTGGATGGACGTGGGGTACAACAGGGTCAATCTCTTTTTTCCATAGAATGTGGAGGCCTTATGGAAAACAATATACATACACGTTACACGGAAATTTTAAACGAATACCATCGTTCCAAAGCAGAATATGAACGTAAAAAAGAATTGGCCAAAGATAAAATTGTTTCCGAAAGCGTTTTACTGTCTGCCAAAATGGAATTTGAAAATGCGGAAGAAAATTACAAACACCTACGAAAGAATTTTGCTTCTGGAAAGCAAATAGTTACCGCTCCTATATCCGGGTTTATAAAACAAATTTTGGTTAGAAATGGCGAGTATGTGCAGATTGGGCAAAGAATGTTGGTTATATCTCAAAATCGATCTTTATTTATTAAGGCAGAGGTATCTCCTAAATACTACCCCTATTTAGGGCATATTATTGGAGCCAATGTTCGAGAATTAAATGGAAGTAAAACCTATTCTTTGAATGATTTACATGGGAAATTAATTTCATATGGGAAAAGCACCGATTTCGAAAGTCCGTTAATTCCTATTGTTTTTGAAATAGACAATAAATTAGAGGTTATACCCGGTAGTTTTGTGGATTTGTATATTAAAACAGAGGGAGATGGATGGGCGCTTACTGTGCCCAAAGGAGCCTTAATAGAAGAAATGGGAAATTTTTTCGTATTGGTACAAATTAATCCAGAGCTTTTTGAAAAAAGAGCGGTAATAAAAGGGGTTGGAGATGGTTTTCGGGTGGAAATTAAGCAGGGCTTAGAGCCCGGCGAACGAATAGTGAGCAAGGGCGCTATATTAATTAAATTAGCTCAGGTATCGGGTGGTTTAGATGCTCATTCGGGTCACGTGCATTAAAAAAAGGGAAAGAAAATGCTAAATAAAATAATAAGATATTCTTTAGAAAATAAGTTGTGGGTGTTTTTGGGAGCCGCTTTGTTGATAGCAGGTGGCTTTTATGCCTCTAAAAACTTAGATATAGACGTTTTCCCGGATCTTACCGCCCCAACGGTGGTAATAATGACCGATGCGCAAAATATGGCCTCAGAAGAGGTAGAACGATTGGTTACCTTTCCCATAGAAACCGCTGTAAACGGAGCCACCGACGTGCGTCGTGTAAGATCGGCTTCCATGCCCGGTTCTTCTTTTGTTTGGGTGGAATTCGACTGGGGAACCGATCTTTTTAAAGCGCGGCAAATTGTAAGTGAAAAAATGGTAACCCTATCGGGTAGTCTACCTTTGGGGGTAGTTCCTGTTTTGGCTCCCCAATCCAGTGTGATGGGAGAAATTCTTTTTATTGGACTGCAAGCAGACTCTACCTCTATGATGGATTTGCGTACATTGGCAGAATGGATTATTAAACCGGCTATTTTAGCCACTGGAGGCGTGTCGCAGGTAACTATTATAGGAGGCGACTATAAACAATATCAAATATTGGCGGATCCAGTAAAGATGAATGCGTATGGGGTAAGTTTGGAAGAGCTGGCCGCTACAGCGCAAACGATTAGCGAAAATTCTTCTGGAGGAGTAGTAAGAGATTATGGAAATGAGTATGCCCTCCGAGGAATGATGCGTACCAATGATTTGAGGGAATTGGGAGGTACGTATATTAAGAACTTTAATGGGGCCCCTGTCTTAATTTCCGATGTGGCAGAAGTGGTAATAGGATCGGCTGTTAAAATGGGATATGCTTCTGCTAATGCGAGCCCTGCAGTACTCCTATCGGTTTCTAAACAGCCCAATGTTAATACCTTAAACGTTACTCGGCAAATTGAAAGCAATTTAAAGGAAATTCAAAAGACTTTACCGGCCGATGTAAAAATGGATACTCAAATTTTTCGTCAGGCCGATTTTATAGAAGCTTCGGTAAATAACGTAGGTAGAGCCCTCTTGGAAGGAGCTGTATTTGTAGTGATTATTCTATTTCTCTTTTTAGGGAGTTTTCGTACTACTTTAATTTCTGTAATAGCTATTCCTCTTTCTCTTTTGGGTACGATGATTGTACTATATTTGTTAGGAATGAATATCAATACTATGACTTTAGGAGGGATGTGCATTGCTATAGGATCTTTGGTAGATGATGCGATTATTGATGTAGAAAACGTATATAAAAAATTAAAAAACAACTACGTTTTACCAAAAGACAAACGGCTACCAGTTTTAGAAGTAGTTTATAGAGGATCTACGGAAATAAGGGCATCTATCCTAAATGCCACTTTTATTATTATTGTAGCTTTTATTCCTTTGTTTTTTCTCTCTGGCATGGAAGGAAGAATGCTTAAACCCCTTGGTATTGCTTACGTGGTTTCTCTTTTAATGTCGCTTTTAGTGGCTATGACCGTGACCCCACTTTTATGTAAGATGATTCTAAGCAAGGATACGTATTTGAGTAAGCAGAAAAAAGAAAGTTGGTTGGCCGAAAATTTGGGAAAATGGTACTCCCATGCTTTGTCTTGGTCGTTGGGTCACAAAAAACCAGTATTGCTTATTTCTGTATCGGCCTTGGTTTTTTCTTTAGGATTGTATTTTACTTTAGGCCATAGCTTTTTGCCGGATTTTAACGAGGGTTCTCTTACTATTTCGGCCGTTTCCCAACCTGGTTTATCTTTAGAGGAAAACAATCGTCTTGGCAATTTAATAGAAAAAGAACTTCTTTCTATAGAGGAAGTTACTGGTACTTCTCGAAGAACGGGACGAGGGGAATTAGACGAACATTCTCAAGCAACCAATAGTGCAGAAATAGATGTAAAATTCGCCTTGAAAGATAGATCGAAAGAGGTCTTTTTTGCGGATGTAAGAAAGCACTTGGCTTCTGTTCCTGGCATTGTAAGCACGGTTGGTCAGCCTTTGGGGCATCGTATAGATCATATGTTATCGGGAACCCGTGCTAATATTGCCATTAAACTTTTCGGACCCGATATAAGCTATTTGTTTATGCTTGGCAATCAAATAAAAAGCAGCATAGGGAAGATAGATGGCTTAGTAGATGTTAATGTAGAGCAACAAAGAGAGACGCCGCAGTTGCAAATACGTGCTAATCGTGCCATGTTGGCTCAATATGGAATAACGGTAGAGCAGTTTAATAATTTTGTTAAATTAGCTTTTTCTGGAGCAAAGATGACCGAAATTTATGAGGGACAACGTAGTTTTGATTTGATATTGCGATTAGTTCCTGCCTATACCCAAGACATGGAAAGTATTAAAACGGCCTTAATTACTACTAATAATGGAAAAAAAATACCATTGGAAGAAGTGGCAGAAATTGTTTCGGTAGGTGGTCCTAATGCTATTAGTAGAGAAAACGTACAAAGGAAAATGGTGATTTCGGCGAATGTTTCAGGGCGCGACTTGGAAAGTGCGGTGAAAGAAATTAGAAAAAACGTAGAGAAAAACATCTCGCTTCCTGAAGGATACCGTATAGAATATGGAGGGCAATTTGAAAGTGCAAAAACAGCTTCTCGTACTTTGTTATTAGCCTCTTTAGGAGCTTTAGTGATAGTGTTTATGCTTTTGTTTTTGGAATTTAAAAACGTAGGTCTTTCTACTTTGGTTTTAATTAATCTTCCATTGGCATTAATTGGGGGTATTATTGCTATTTTTTGTTCTTCTAAAATAGTTAGTATTCCCTCTATCATTGGTTTTATTACCCTTTTTGGAATAGCTACTCGAAATGGGATACTACTGGTTTCTGAATACGAGCGTTTATGGAAAGAAAAAGAAGCCAAGGCGGATGCGGGTACAGGCCTTAGCGTGGGGGGAATAAAAGTATGGGCGGAAAGGATTAGAGAAATTGTTTTATATGGTTCGGCAGATCGCCTTAATCCTATACTTATGACGGCTTTAACGGCGGCATTGGCCTTAATTCCTTTGGTAGTAAATGGGGATAAGTCGGGAAATGAAATACAAAGCCCCATGGCAGTAGTAGTTTTAGGAGGTTTACTAACCTCCACATTGATGAATATTTTTGTAGTTCCGGTTCTATACGAATGGTTTAAAAACCGTTCTATTAAAAAAGAGAGGGTAAGTGAAAATGAAAAATAAAAGGCAAGTAAAAAGAATATGGGTAATTTTGTTTGGCGTTTTGGGGCTCTGTAGTGGAGCAAATGTGGGCTTGGCAGCGGAATCTATTTTAATAGCCGACACGCTTGGGTCTTTAGAGTTGGTTCCAGCCAATAACTATTCTCTTATATTGCAAATGATTGAGAAAAATAGTGTGGTACTAGGTGCATTAAAACAGCAAATGGAAGCCGAAAAAATGGGGAATAAAACCGGTATCTATCCGAATAATCCCTCTTTTGAATTTGGTTATTTTTGGGGAGATCCCAACACCAAAGACAGAATGGATTTTGGGGTAGTACAAGAGTTTGATTTTCCGTCGGTTTATGCGCATCAAAAGAAGACGGCCGATTTGAAAGATGTAAGTGCCGAATGGAAATATAAAAGCGAACGTTCCTCTTTGCTTCTGAAAGCCCAACAACTTTGTATAGAAGTATTGTATTATAATGCCTTATGCGATTTATATCAGGCACGATTAAAGCAAGCAGAGTCTTTGTTTCAAAACTATCAACAGCAGTTAGATAAGGGGCAGGGCAATATTATAGAAAGGAATAAGGCCCAAATGAATATGCTCAGTGTACAAAGTGAATGGTCGCGAATGGATATGGAAAGAGCGAATCGTTTAGCAGAGTTGCAAGGCCTCAATGGAGGGGATAGGGTTGTTTTAATACAAAAAGAATTTCCGGAACTTCTTTTACCTTCCAATTTTGAGCAATGGTATGGACAAGCAGCCGATAAAAATCCGATATTAAAGTATGTGGAAAGCCAAGTGCTTATAAGCGAAGAAAAGGTAAAATTAAGTGCTGCTAAATCGTGGCCTACTTTTTCTGCAGGCTATAAGGGCGAAAATGTGTTTAATAGGGAGGGATACAACGGAATAATGATTGGATTAAGTATTCCTTTATGGGAGAATAAAAACACCATAAAGCAGGCCAAAATGGAAAGGATAGTAGCAGAAAAATTTCAGCAAGATAAAAAAATGCAATTTTATTCTCGTTTACAGGCCCTATTTGCTAAAGCCCAACAATTGCAGCAAATAGTATTTGCTTATAAAAAATCTTTAGCCGATTGGGATAATTTAATTTTTCTAAAAAAAGCCTTAGATGCCGGAGAGATTTCTCTATTAGTGTATTTACAAGAAATGGAATATCATTTTTCCACAATGAATCAATATTTAGAGGCGGAAAGAGATTTGGCTTTGGCTTGGAGCGAACTCAATAATTTTAGTTTGTAAAAGAAAAGAAAGAAGGTTTTGAAACTTTTTTTAAAAAAAGTCGTATAATAGAAGTATGCCGATATATATCGAAAATGACGTTATACTAAAAACCATATATAAAATCGACCATGGACAAACATAGCATAGTTTAAGCAATCTAATTTGCTGTTTTCCCTTATGCTGTTTTGTTTTATGAAAAAAAAAGAGTATATTCCAAGAGAATGGCCAGTGGTTGCTAAGGATAGCCAATGGCTGCTAAGCTTAGCCAATGGCTATATCTTGGTTTAAGTTATCCTTATAGCTTCCTTGCAGAGAAATTACCATAGTTTTACTAATATATAAGATATGAGACAGTTAAAAATTTCAAAATCCATTACCAATAGGGAAACCGCTTCCTTGGATAAGTACCTACAAGATATTGGAAAAGAGGAGTTGGTATCCGCCGATGAGGAAGTGCTTTTAGCACAGAAAATAAAGATGGGAGATCGTGCTGCGTTGGAAAAATTAACGAAAGCAAATTTACGATTTGTTGTTTCGGTTGCAAAACAGTATCAAAACCAGGGTCTTAGTCTTCCAGACCTTATTAACGAAGGCAATTTGGGGCTTATTAAGGCGGCAAAACGTTTTGATGAAACCAGAGGCTTTAAATTTATATCCTATGCGGTTTGGTGGATACGCCAATCCATACTACAGGCTTTGGCCGAGCAGTCGCGTATTGTTCGATTGCCTTTAAATCAGGTTGGATCTTTGAATAAAATTAAGAAAGAAGCTTCTCGTTTGGAACAAAAATATGAGAGACCTCCTTCTATAGAAGAACTGTCGGAGTCTTTGGATATTCCCAAAGAGAAAATAGCCGAAGTGCTTAATATTACCACTCGTTACGTATCTATGGACGCTCCTTTGGTTCAAGACGAAGAAACCAATTTTATAGATGTTTTTATTTCGGAAGATTCGCCAGCTACCGATCATATTCTTATGAAAGAATCGCTTTCACGGGAAATAGAGCGGGCTTTAGCCTCTTTGACGGAAAAGGAAAGAGATGTTATTAATTTGTTTTATGGGATAGGGGGGCATCACGGGCTAACCTTGGATGAAATTGCTGCTAAATTTGATTTAACTCGTGAACGGGTGCGTCAAATTAAAGAAAAGGCCATTCGCCGCTTAAAAAACTCCTCTAGAAGTAAACATTTGAAAACATTTTTAGGAGAGTAAAGAATTAAAAACTTCTATCCAAACTTGGATTAAAAACTCCTAATATAGACTTTCGCTAAGGCTTCTACCAATAAGGGAGCCTACAAAGTAGTTTTAGCATATATAAAAAACGGAAAATTAAATATTAATAAAACAAGATGAAACGAACCAAATTCATTTTTGTAACAGGGGGAGTTGCTTCTTCCTTAGGAAAGGGTATTATTTCGGCTTCTTTGGCACGATTATTATTGGCCAGAGGATACAAAACCACCATTCAAAAGTTAGATCCTTACATTAATATCGATCCGGGAACCTTAAATCCTTACGAACATGGAGAGTGTTATGTAACCGAGGATGGAGCAGAAACCGATTTGGATTTGGGTCACTACGAGAGATTCACCAATTTGCCAACCTCTCAAGCGAACAATGTTACTACCGGTCGCATTTATCAAACCGTTATAGAAAAAGAACGGCGGGGGGATTATTTGGGAAGTACCGTGCAGGTAATTCCGCATATTACCGACGAAATAAAACGTCGAGTGCGTTTGGTAGCGGAACAGAAGAAATTCGATGTAGTTATTACGGAGATAGGTGGAACCGTTGGCGATATAGAATCTCTACCCTACATAGAAGCGGTTCGTCAAATGACTTGGGAAATGGGCGATGATGTAATGGTGATACACCTTACCTACGTGCCTTATTTAGCGGCAGCAGGCGAATTGAAAACCAAACCTACCCAACATTCCGTAAAAACGATGTTAGAGCAAGGAGTTCAACCAGATATTATTGTTTGTAGAAGTGAACATCCTTTAAATGAAAGTCTTAGATCGAAAGTGGCTTTGTTTTGTAATGTGCATCCAGAGTGTGTTATTGAATCGGTGGATGCCAAAAATATTTACGAGGTTCCTTTACTAATGCAAAAAGAAAAGTTAGATAAACAAGTTTTAAAAATTCTAAAACTACCCTATGGTGGGCATGCAGATCTTAGCCAATGGAAAGGATTCTTAAAGAAAATGGATCATCCTAAACATTTGGTTCAAATTGCTTTAGTGGGGAAATACGTAGAGTTAAAAGATGCTTATAAATCTATTTTAGAATCTTTTCTGCAAGCAGGAGCTATGAATTCTTGTAAGGTAAAAGTTAAAATGGTACATTCCGAAGATTTGAATTCCGATGGAAGTAATGCAAAAGAATATTTGGGCGATTGTCAAGGTATTTTAGTGGCTCCTGGTTTTGGGAAAAGAGGTATTGAAGGAAAGTTATCGGCTATTCGTTATGCGAGGGAAGAAAAAGTACCCTTTTTGGGGATTTGTTTGGGAATGCAATGTAGTGTTATAGAGTTTGCACGCAACGTTTTAGGTTGGGAAGAGGCACATTCTACAGAAATGGACCCTCTTACTCAATATCCAGTTATTCACCTTATGGAAGATCAAAAACAAATTTCTACTATGGGAGGAACTATGCGCTTAGGAGCATATTCTTGCAAGCTGAAAAGCAATAGTTTACTTCTGAAAATTTATGGCAAGGAAGATATTTCCGAACGTCATCGTCACCGTTATGAATTTAATAATGATTATTTAAAAGATTTTGAAAAAGCCGGCATGAAGGTAGCGGGTATTAATCATGGCCAGCATGTAACTCGTGTAGAAGCAGTAGAAATTCCAGAGCATCCTTTTTTTGTAGGGGTTCAGTTTCATCCCGAATATAAAAGTACGGTAAATAAACCTCATCCCTTGTTTTGTGCCTTTGTAAAAGCGGCTATGAAATGTATGGCTCCGGGGGTGGCTCCAAAGGTGGCTTCGGGGAAAGCTCCAAAGGTGGCTTCGGAGAAAGCAAAAAGCAAAACTAAGGCTTTGTCAAAGACCAAATCCAGTCGCCAATAATTTTGGCAGAAAAGAGCAAGGCATTCTTCTATTTGTTTCTATTTTTTAGGCATATTCGACAGCTACTATACCGCTTCATCGCCGAACCAAGTTGGATTAAAACAGCGCAACTGTTCAGAATTTTTGCAAAGGATAAACAAATGATCTTTGGGTTCCAAGTGGGTGCTACCGTTGGGAACCAAATACTCTTCTCCTCTTCTAATCATAGTTATGCGGGTGTCTTCCGGGAAATTTATATTTATTAGAGGCTTATTAGACAAAATGCTATGTTCCGGTACCACTATCTCTATTAACTCGGTTTTGGTGTCTATTTCTTTGCGGGAAAGCAAGCTTTTGGGTAAAATTAAGGAAACTTTAAGCCAACGGGCCACCATAGGCAAAGTGCTTCCTTGCAATACCATAGAAGTAAAAGAAATAAAAAAAACAATATTAAAAATCATATTAGCCTTTTCTATTCCAGCCATAAGAGGATACATGGCAAAAACGATAGGAGCCGCTCCACGTAAACCCACCCAGGAAATAAACATTTTGCTACGAAAAGTAACCTTAGAAAACGACAAGGCCACGAAAACCGCCAAGGGGCGAGCAACAAAAATAAGAAAAGCAGAAATAGCAATACCTATACCAAGAATAGCCCATACATGGGTAGGGAAAACTTGTAATCCCAAAGTAAGAAAAAGTACAATTTGCATCAACCAGGCAAAACCATCCAAAGTGCTATTGATAATTTCTCTATGTACTGTTTTTTGGTTCCCAAAATAAACAGCAGCAATATACACCGATAGAAAACCATTGCCTCCCAATTTATCGGTAAAAGAATAGGTAAACAACATCAGCGCCACTACAAGTACCGGATAAAGGCCCGTATATCCTGTTTTAATCTTATTTACAGAAAGGGTGGTGATTTTCCCCATAATATATCCCATAAGAGCACCTAAGCCAATTTGGAGTAAAAATTTGGGAATAAAATACCAAGGAGAAGAACCCGGATCGGTAAGGAGGTTCAAAAATAAAATCATTAGTAGATAAGCCACCGGATCGTTGCTCCCACTTTCCATTTCTAAAGTAGGTTTCAAGTTATTACGCAAAGACAAATTATTAGATCTTAAGATAGAGAAAACCGCTGCCGCATCGGTAGAGGCAACAATAGATCCTAATAAAAGCCCTTCTAAAAAGGAAAAATCGCTAATTAAATAAACAAACCAGCCAACGGCAAAAGCCGTTAATATAACCCCTAAGGTAGAAAGACTTACCCCTTGCCAAAAAATAGGTTTGATACTCCTCCATTTCGTATCCATGCCACCAGAAAACAAAATGAAATTTAAGGCAACAATTCCAATAAATTTGGAGGTCGCTACGTTATCAAAAACAATGCCCCCTATGCCCTCCGAACCGGCCAACATACCAATGGCTAAAAAGAAAATTAAAGTAGGAACGCCAAATTTATAAGAACTCTGCCCCGCCACAATGCCAAGAAAAAGTAAAATAGATCCGATTAATAAAATATTTTGTATAGTAATATACATAAACGGTATTTTAAATCTTAGAAAAGGTATAAACCTTTGAAAACAATTATATTACGAATTGTTTTTCGGTAATTTTGCGCATGCCCGAAAGCGATAGTCCCCGCCATACAGCGATCTCAAATTTACGGCTTGTAATTCACAAATACAAGTATATAGCTTCTTAAAAAGGCAAAAATAAAAAGAAAATAAACTTAGTTTTAAAGGATGGAAAATTAAATAATAAAGGATCAATGATTTAAATTAAATTTTATTTTTTTATTTTTCAATCTTTTTTTACGAAGATGCTCCCTTCATTTTATCTTCCTAAAGAGCGGAAAAAAGCGTAATTTTGCAACGAAAATTTTAAAAGCTATGATTAAACACACGGAAATTAAAGATTTAATTAAATTGGAATTGGGCCAAGAGGAAGCCCGCCAAGTATTAGTAAAAGGATGGATTAGAACTAAAAGAGGAAATAAAAACGTAGCTTTTATTGCTGTAAATGATGGTTCTTGCGTGCAAAGTCTACAAATTGTGGTAGAAATTCAAGAAAACAGATTCGATGAAAACTTTATGAAACGGATGAATACCGGAGCCTGTATAGGGGTAAACGGAAAATTAATTCGTTCTAAAGGGCAGGGTCAATCGGTAGAAATACAAGCGGATAGTATAGAAATTTACGGGGAAGCCGATCCGGAAACCTATCCATTGCAAAAAAAAGGCCATTCTTTAGAATTTTTACGAGATATAGCTCATTTGCGGCCAAGAACCAACACCTTTGGTTGTGTTTTGCGTTTACGTCATGCCATGTCCTTTGCCCTACATCAATTTTACCATGAAAGAGGCTTCTTTTATCTTCACACCCCCATCATTACAGCTTCCGACTGTGAAGGAGCAGGCGATATGTTTCAAGTTACCACTTTAGATTTAAATAATTTACCTAAAAAAGAAGGGAATATTGATTATAGTCACGATTTCTTTGGGAAAAAATCGAGTCTTACGGTTTCCGGACAGTTGGAAGGCGAATTAGGAGCCATGGCCCTATCTAAAATATATACTTTCGGCCCTACTTTCCGTGCCGAAAACTCTAATACCCCCCGACATTTAGCCGAATTTTGGATGAATGAACCAGAAATGGCATTTTACGAAATAGAAGATAATATGGATTTGGCGGAATCGTTTTTAAAATATCTTACCGCCTATGCTTTGGAAAACTGTTTCGACGACTTAAAATTTCTTAACGACATGTACGACACTGAATTAATAAGTCGTTTAGAAAACGTTATTTCCTTGCGGTTCGAACGTCTTACCTATAGCGAAGCCATAGATATTTTAAAAGCCTCCAAAGCGAAATTTGAATATCCCGTAGAATGGGGTATTGATTTGCAATCGGAGCACGAACGCTACTTAGTAGAACAACATTTTAAGAAGCCAGTTATATTAACCGATTATCCCAAGGAAATAAAGGCTTTTTACATGAAGCAAAACGCCGATGGAAAAACCGTTCGTGGCATGGATGTTCTTTTCCCAAAAATAGGAGAAATTATTGGCGGATCGCAAAGGGAGGAAAACTTAGATAAATTACAAGCCCGTATTAAAGAAATGAATATTCCCGATAAAGATATGTGGTGGTATCTCGATACCCGCCGATTTGGATCGGCTCCCCATAGTGGTTTCGGTCTTGGATTTGAGCGTTTACTTTTATTTGTTACAGGCATGAGTAATATCCGCGACGTGATTCCTTTCCCAAGATACCCACAAAATGCAGATTTTTAATAGGGGGAACCAAACTATTATCCTATTACGTCTATACAATTACCCTATCTT
Source organism: Bacteroidales bacterium (assembly GCA_036653535.1). Classification (GTDB taxonomy): domain Bacteria; phylum Bacteroidota; class Bacteroidia; order Bacteroidales; family P3; genus JAVVTR01. Next base: position 32,265 of record JAVVTR010000018.1, read on the forward strand.
AACCATAAGTTAAGGCCGTAATTTGTTACTACGTTTTTCTTTAATAATATACCTATGCCCATTAATTTTAAGCAAAGTTTAGAACAAAAAATGATGATGAAGTTGTCGCCTCAGCAGGTGCAACTCATGAAATTATTGCAGGTTCCAACTTTGGCATTAGAGGAGCGTATAAAAGAAGAATTGGAAAATAATCCAGCATTAGAGGAAGAAGAAGTAGACAGAAACGAAAATGCAGAAAAGGACACCAACGATATAGAAGATTATTCCTCAGAAACTTCCTCTTTTTCGGAAGAGCAGCAAGGTCACGAATCCAACGATTTGGATTATTTTGCCCAAGATCCGGCCGACAAACCCGTGGATAGTTCGATAGAGAAAGATAGTAGCGATTTTAACCTGCAAGACTATATGGATCCCGAAGAGTCGAACGACTACGATTATAAATTAAAAGATCATAATTACCCCAATCCAGACGAGGAATATCATGTTCCCGTTTCTTTCCGTATGGGTTTTCACGAATCTCTTATCAACCAATTGGGCATGTTGCAATTAAGCCAAACACAAAGACAAATAGGAGAGGTAATAATTGGGAATATAGACGAAGCGGGTTATTTGCAAAGATCGGTAGAGGCCATGGTTAACGACTTGGCTTTTAGTCAGAATATCTTTGTTTCTGCATTAGAAATAGAAAAGGTACTTTTGGAAATTCAAAAGTTAGAACCCTCTGGAGTAGGGGCACGCAATTTAAGAGAATGTCTTTTAATACAACTGCGAAATTTAGAAGCAGAAACAGAAGCTTTACCTTTTGTAACGCTTGCTTATCAAATTATAGACCGTTGTTTTGAGGAGTTTGTAAAGCGACAGTATGAAAAAATTTGCGAAAAATTAAAAATTAGCGAAGAAGATCTAAAAAAGGCTTCCGAAAAGATAGTTTCCCTCAACCCCAAGCCAGGAGAAAGCAACCACGACACCGATTTTCCCACCGCTCCCACCATTATGCCCGACTTTTACCTTAGCAACGAAGATGGAGTATTAATTCTTAGTTTAAATAGTAAAAACGATCCTAATTTACGGGTGAGTCCCACTTATTCGCGAATGCTTCGCCAATACGGACGAGAAGCTGAAAAAAAAACAGAGAATAGCTCCTCGGTTCACACTAAAAAAAAGGAAAATAGAGAAGCCGCATTTTTCATTAAACAAAAAATAGATTCGGCCCGTTGGTTTATTGAACTTATAAAGCAACGACAAAACACGCTTTTGAATACCATGCAAGCGATAGTAGATTATCAGCAGGAATATTTTTTAGCCGGCGATATTTCTAAATTACGGCCCATGCGATTAAAAGATATAGCCGAAAAAACCGCTTTAGATATTTCTACCATTTCCAGAGTGGCCAACAACAAATATATACAAACTCATTTTGGTACTTTTTTGCTGAAAAAATTCTTTTCCAATTCTATGGAAAACGAGCAGGGGGAAAAGATTTCCACTTCGGAAATAAAATCATTATTAGCTCATTTAATTCAAGAAGAAGATAAGTCGCAGCCATTAAACGACGATGCCCTTGTGGAAGCCTTGAAAACACATGGTTTTCCTGTAGCAAGACGAACAGTGGCCAAATATAGAGAGGGTTTAGGGATTTCCGTGGCTCGCTTACGGCGTATTCTTTAGTATTTCTATAAGAGAGGGTTTAGGGATTTCCGTGGCTCGCTTACGGCGTATTCTTAAAAGAGATAAAGGAATTTCTTTCCATAGTTTTAGAAAGAAGAGGAGGGGCCTTGTTGCCATAGTCTTCGGCTGGCTTATAGGCGGTCCATCTCCATAAACTGCCGTTTTATCGTCTTCGGCCTCGTTTGCTATTTTGGTTTTTATTCCCTACAGAATGTCTATAATTTCTATCTTTTTTGGAGGCAGAGGCAGAAACAGAGGCAGAATTAGCATTGGAAGCAGAATTAGCATTAGGATCTTGCTTTTTTCTATTAGTACGTTCCTCTTCCTTATACCAAAAGAAAAAAGAGGTTTGTTCATCTCTTTCCTTAGGATTAGTAGCTACATAGACCGGTTCTAAGCTATAAGGATCCAAACCGGTATAATACATTTCGGTAGCTAAGGTCATAGGAGTGGGAGTAAAGAGCTGAACCTGTTCTAAATGATAGCCTAAATTTTGTGTTTTAATTTGCAAGGCTTGCATATCTTCTCTTCTACAGCCCGGATGAGCAGAAATAAAATAAGGAATCAATTGTTGGTTTAGACCATATTTGCTGCAAGTAGCATCAAAAAAACGTTTAAATTGTTCAAATTGTTCAAAGGGCATTTTGCGCATACGTTTTAAAACCGAAGCCTCCGTATGTTCCGGTGCTACTTTCAATCGCCCCGACACCCCATATCGGATAAGCATTTCGGCATAATCTCGTGCGTGATTTTCTTTGTTTTGTAAATAAGGAAGAATAAGGTCGTAGCGAACACCACTTCCTATAAAGCATTTTTTTATGCGAGGATCCGACGAAACTTTTTGATATAAATGTACTAAACGAGCATGATCGTGTTGTAGATTTCCACAAATAGAGGGAAAAATACAGGAAGGACGCTTGCATTTCCGGCACAAATCGCCGTCTTTTCCCTGCATGCCATACATATTGGCAGAGGGCCCTCCAAGGTCGCTTAAATATCCCTTAAAATCATCCATGGCCACCACTTGTTCTATCTCCTTTAGAATAGAAGATTCGCTACGGCTTTGTACTTGCTTTCCTTGATGGGCAGAGATAGTACAAAAAGCACATCCACCAAAGCACCCCCTATGAATATTAACAGAATGGCGGATCATGGTATAGGCAGGTATTTCTCCACGCTGACGATATTTAGGATGAGGATAGCGAGTATAAGGAAGATCAAAAGCAGCGTCTATCTCCGGGTGATTTTCTTGGTTTTTTTCTTTAGAAATTGGATATGGAGGGTTTATAATTACATAATTGGAACCAACCTGCTGTATAATTCGTCCACATTCCATTTGATTGGAAGCCGTTTCAACTAAAGCAAAATTATGAGCTTGCGCTCTTTTATCTTTTAAACATATTTCATGAGAAGCCAAAAGAATATCGGGTAAAGCCTTAGAAGTATTTTGCTTACCATCTTCTTTGGCAAGGTCCCTCTTAAGAGAAGGAGAATTTTTATAAGTGGGGCAGAGATAAGAGAGTTGAGGTAGGCGGTAACAATCTTCTATACGGCCAGTTCTATCTAAGCTTCGAGCAATATCTACCACTGGTTTTTCGCCCATGCCATAAACCAATAAATCCGCTCCACTTTCTACCAAAAAAGAAGGTCGAAGTTGATCTTGCCAATAATCATAGTGGGTTACCCTACGTAGGGAAGCCTCTATGCCACCAATCATAACCGGAATTTCAGGAAATAATTGTTTTAATATTTTTGTGTAGACGATAGTAGGATAATCGGGGCGAAATCCGGCGAGTCCTCCGGGAGTATAGGCATCATCGCTGCGAAGACGTTTTCGGGCCGTATAATGATTGACCATAGAATCCATACAACCAGCCGAAACCCCAAAAAACAAACGAGGAGCGCCTAATTTTTTAAAATCTCTAAGATCGTCGCGCCAATTTGGTTGAGAAAGAATAGCCACTTTGTATCCTTTGGCCTCTAAGGTTCGGCCAATGACGGCGGTTCCAAAGCAAGGATGATCTACATAAGCATCTCCACTGAGTAGAATAATATCGGCCTGATCCCACCCTCTGTCCTCCATCTCTTTACGAGTTATAGGAAGCCAAGAAGAAAGCGGTAGGCGGTTCTTGGGAGTAGGGGCTTGGTTTGGAGAAAGACTCATTTTGCTTGTTTACTTGGTGTTGCCTATATATAAAAGCAGGGCACTCTTTTAAGAGCACCCTGCTTTATTACTTCTGCCTTCTTAGTACAAGTAAACTTGTAGCTATTTTAGGAGAATATTTTTTTAGTTTTCGAGGGAAACCACGGAAACATACGAACGTTTGTCGTGCTTGCGTTTAAATTCTACCACTCCGTCCACTAAAGCGTAAAGAGTATGATCTTTACCCATACCAACATTGTTGCTGGGGTGATATTTGGTTCCTCTCTGCCGAATGATGATGTTACCGGCGATAGCTGCTTGCCCACCGAATATCTTAACACCTAAACGTTTGCTTTCAGATTCACGACCGTTATCGGAACTACCGACTCCTTTTTTATGTGCCATTTCTGTATAGTATTAAGCGATTTTTTCAATTTGAATTTCTGTGAGGCTGGCGCGGAAACCATTGGTTTTGCGGTAACCTTTTCTTCTCTTTTTCTTGAAGATAATAACTTTATCTCCTTTAAGATGGCTCAAAATTTTAGCCGTTATTTTAGAACCTTCTATGATGGGAGTGCCCACTTGAACTTTTCCATCCTTGTCTTTTAACAGTACTTGACTGAACTCTATTTGGCTACCTTCTTCGGCATCCAAACGATTTACAATCACTTTTTGGTTTTCTGCAACCTTAAACTGCTGACCGGCTATATCGACAATTGCGTACATAACTCTATTAGTTTTCGTTTCTTTATAATCGAACGTTAAGGTGAACCGAATCAATACGGCATTCTCCTAAACGGGGTGCAAAAATACATATCTTTTTTCAAATTACATAATAACTAAAGAAAAAAAAGAGAAAAAAAACTTTAGTTTCCTATTTTTCATACCTTTAAACTGTTAATAGTTTGTTCATAAAAACAAGAAAAGGCTTTTGTTGTATAAAAATAGCTAAAATTCCATAATTCCAGCAAGGGCATGCCAACAAATTTATTTTGAAAGGAGAAAAACACCCAAAGAAGATAAGATCTTTTATAAGAAAAGGGTGAAAGATGGGATTCGAACCCACGACCCTCGGAACCACAATCCGATGCTCTAACCAACTGAGCTACATTCACCGTAATAAGGCAGCAAAAGTACAATTTATTTTATAAATGACCAAATATTACCAAAGGGGTGAAAATCCGCCATCAAAGAAGAAAATGCTTCCCTTTTGACTATACTACCAGCGTGGCTAATTTTCTTAGTTTTCTAAATATTTTAGGGCACTATCAGGAATAAGTACAAAGTCGGGAATTTTCATGTTGGCGGAAATAGATTTGGGTTGGCGAAGGATCCAAACCTCCAAAAGATCGAAATATACTTTCTCTTCGTTGGTATTAAAAACATAAACATCGGCCAAATACACCCCCTCGGAAACACAAGTTCTTAGTTCTAAACTTCTCCAACCATTACTATCGGCTTGGTCTATAGGTTCGTTTATGCTTATATATTTTCCCCTTTTGCCATGTTCGTTATAAATTAATTTCCCATTGTTAGAACCTAATCGCTTTACTTTAACTATTACACTATCGTTGGGCTGAAGAGGAAACAAACCTTGAAAAGTAAAGACAGGCTGTTGTTCGCAAACAAAGGCGGAGGCTTTTCCCTCATAAGCGGTATCGGTAGTACGAGCTTCGGCAAAGTAGAGACGTATTCCGTTTTTGCTATAAAAGAAAGGTTTGGTAGAGGGTTGATTTATGACCTTTTCCGCATCACAATAAAAGTGAATTACCGTTTGGTAGGGTAAAAAGGTAGGAGGTAAAATACATAAATCCAAGGAAGATAAGGAAGAAAAATAATTTTTATTTAAAGCCTCTATACTTAAGGAAAAATCTTGTAATATAGGTATTTGCTTGCGACACTCGTATATGTTTAGTGGTTTTATTCCAAAGCTTGGAGGAAAGAAAAATAAAATAGGTTCCCCATATTTTAAAAGGGTATAATTCAAAAATTCTATGGAAGGAATGTCACTGTTTCCAAGTAAATCCTTACGAACGGAGGTGCCGTATCCGTAAAATTTCACTTTTTCCTTATCCTGTTTTTTTACTTCTTGATGCAGTAAATCGAAGTAATTTAACTTTTCTCTTTGGGCTTGGGAAGAGAGAATAGGGATTCCTAAAGAAATAAAGCACAGAACAATAACTAATATCCTATTGCGGCGAAAACAGATAGCGTTTTCGGTAGGCTGTAGGTCTTCTGCAAGATATTGGTGTTTTTGGGGGTAGAGAAGGTTCGTGCAAAAAAGAAGAGTAAACACGGTAAAAAGGGGTAAAAACAAAGCAAAATAGTTGGCTTCCAAATGAAAATAGCAGTAAAGCGAAGAAAAGAGGATAAAAGAAAAGAGGAGTATAAATTCCGGAAAACGTTTTTTTAAAATAAGGTATAAGAAAAAATAAAAAAGGAGTCCTATGGGAAAAAGGTAGAGGCTTAGCGTGGAAAACGAAGATGTAAATCCATGAAAAGCAAGAGGTTCTGGAATATATTTATATACGAATAGGGTGAAAACAACGGCCACAAGAGCATAAACGCCCATGGCTTTTCTGTGAGATAAATGCGTGAGAAACCAATATAGAAGCAGTAAAACAACGGCTATGGAAGCGGTAGGAAAAGAAGAGACTATGGCTAAGGCCATAAAAAAGAGGGCGATGCTATGGGAAAAAACCTTGCGAATTAAAATTTTTCTTTGCTTTAATTTGGTGCTTACGTCTGCTTTTTTTAAAGATTCTAAGTATTCTAAACAGGCAAATAATAAAATAAGATTATTGGCGGCATGAAAAGCGCCTAAGGCTGGGTTGGTGAATAAGGGACCGGCCCATAAACCCATCATTAAAAATGCAAGAGCTCCGTTAGAAGATCGGAAGCCATATTTTGTTAAGAGATAAAGCAAAAAGGTATAAACCACAAAAGAGACCGAATAGAGGTAAGCGATAAGGGATACGGACCACTGCAAACGAATTCCAATACGACATACTATCCATGTTAGCATATTAGTGCTTCTTAGGTCGTCTATATTTAAAGGGAAGAGCTGTAAAAAGCGAAAAAAAGTATAGGCACTGTCTGCTGTAGATATTCGTATATTAGTGAAAAACAATGCCAATATAGCCAAAATCGCAAAATAAATAAGTTCGAAAGGAGTTGTTTTTTTCATATAAAAATAAAATGGATTAAATAAAAACAATGGAATTTAAAACAGTTGGTAGGGTTTCTAAAATTTCTAAGGGTTTTAACCATAGTAGAGAACAAATACCTTTGCTTCTATGTTGTAGGTTACAGCAAAAAAAACAAGCAATTTTATACGCATAAAAAGCTGGTTAATTTTGCAATGGCTTGTCCTCGGTGGCTGATTTTATTTTTTTCGTCTATGCTTAATTCGGCCAAAGTTTCTTGGTAGCCTTTTGGACGAAAAATAGGGTCGTAGCCAAAGCCATTTCCTCCTTGCCTTTGGGAGAGAATCTCTCCCTGAAGAACCCCTTCAAAGTAATAGGTTTCTCCCTTTAAAATTAAACAAACGACGGTACGAAAACGGGCTGTTCTATCTTTGGGTTTTACTTTTTGTAATTTGTTTAGTAAACGATCTATGTTTTGCTGGAAAGTGGGGTCGGCTTGCTCTAAACTTAGAGGGCTTGCCCTACCGCTTTGCTCGAAATCATCGGGCATATTGGCATAGCGGGCCGAATATACTCCAGGGGTATTGTTTAGGGCGGCAACCTCTAAGCCGGTATCGTCGGCAAAACAATCGCTTTGAAATTTTTCGTAAATGGCATGGGCTTTTAAAAAGGCGTTTCCTTGTAGGGTGGAGGCGGTTTCTGGAATTTCGTTGAGAAATCCTATTTCGCTAAGACCCACCACAGAAAACGAGGTTTTTAAAACCGGGTTTTGCTTAAATAATTCTTTAATTTCTGTTACTTTATGCGGGTTGTGACTGGCAAAAATTAATTTTTTCAAGAGTAGATGCTTTTAAAATAGATAGTTAAAAATTGTTTTATATCGTTAAAATCATTTTCTTTTTCCTTTTGCAAAACACAAACTTCTTGGGTAATTGCATGGGAAAAAATTGCTTTCTATGGGACTAAACCTTTATAAGAAGAATAATTCCAAGAAAGAGATTACAAAACTACAATTTTTATTCTTGTGCTTGGATATAGATGGATGAAAATGTATAATAGACAAAGATTTTCCAAGAGTTAAAGTTGTGGTCTTGCAAAAAATTTTTATCTTTGTGCTTTAGGATTCAAGCACTTTAACCTTAGCTTTAATTTTTGTTTTTATTTTTCCTGTTTGGTTTTTATTTTTTAAAAGAAAGCGTAAGCAAGAGAGAAGATGGCTTAGGGTGTGTTTTCCGTGGTTTTTCTGTAAAAATTTTAAACTTTATTATATATCATGAACAAAAACATTGCAAGTCTAGAACCCAAAAATGTATGGGGTCATTTTTATGAAATTACCCAACAACCTAGACCCTCTAAACACGAGGAAAAAATTCGTCAACTTATGGTAAACTTTGCCCATAAAAACAAATTAGAGGTCAAAGTGGATGAAATAGGAAATGTAATTATTCGTAAGCCGGCAACTTTGGGTATGGAAAACCGAAAGGGTGTTATTTTACAGGCTCACTTGGATATGGTTCCCCAGAAAAACGCAGACAAAAAACATGATTTTGTAAAAGATCCCATAGAGGCTTACGTGGATGGAGATTGGGTAACGGCTAATGGTACTACTCTTGGCGCAGATAATGGGATGGGTTGTGCTGCTATTATGGCCGTTTTAGATTCTAAAACTTTGAAACATGGTCCATTAGAAGCTCTTTTTACTATAGATGAAGAAACTGGAATGACGGGGACTTTTGCTCTAAAAAAAGGGCAACTTAGTGGAGATATTTTAATGAATTTAGATTCGGAAATCGAAGGCGAATTGAATGTGGGTTGCGCCGGTGGAATGGATGCTACCATTACGCTTCCTTGTAAATTAGAAGCTCCTGCCTCCGATATGGATACGTTTAAAATAGAGGTGAAAGGGCTTAAGGGTGGACATTCTGGTATGGATATTATTCTCGGTAGAGGAAATGCTAATAAACTGATGAACCGTCTATTATTAGACATAATAAGCAATTGTTCTGCTCGCATTGCCGCTTTGGATGGGGGAAGTTTAAGAAATGCTATTCCTCGGGAATCTTTTGCAACGGTAATGGTTCCTAAAGCAAAAACAGAAAAATTTAAGAAAAGAGTAGATGCTTTTTTTGCAGATACAAAAGCAGAATTATCTTTGGTGGAATCCGACTATATCGTGGTTTGTGAAAAAACTACGAAACCTAAAATGGTAGTAAGTCCATCTTCGGCTCGTAAACTATGTAATTTGGTTTATGGAATTCCCAATGGCGTTATACGTATGAGTGATGTAATGCCTGGTATAGTAGAAACTTCTACCAATATGGCTGTTGTAAAACTCGAAAAAGAGGTATTATCTATTGCTTGTTTGCTACGTTCCTCAGTAGATAGCGCTAAAGAGGATTTGGCTCAAACTATGAAATCGGTGGTTGCTTTAACCCCTGGTGCTAAAATAGAATTAACGGGCGCTTATCCCGGATGGAAGGTTAATCTGAAATCCTCTATTTTAAAAACCATGCAGGAAACTTATCGTAAATTGTGTGGAAAGAAGCCAAAAGTAATGGCCATTCATGCTGGTTTGGAATGTGGTTTATTGGGTGGAACTTATAAAAATTGGGATATGATTTCTTTTGGTCCTACTATTGTACACCCCCATTCTCCAGATGAAAAAGTGCTTATTTCTTCGGTAAAACTTTTTTGGGATTATTTGGTTATTACTTTGGAAAATATCCCCAAAAAATAATAAATAAATTGGTATTGTATATTCCTAAATAAGCCTTACAGCTTAATACTACAAATATACAAGCTTTAGTTAATCACAGTAAAATTATTTTGCTGTGATTAATTTTTTTATAGGACTTCGTTTTAAGGGTACCTTGTTTATACATTCTGTTCTATAGGGAGTATGTTCTATCCCCCTAAAAAGTGCAAGGGCCCCTATCTTGAAGATAAGAGCCCTTGTGCTTTTTATAGCCATTCTTAATTTAAGTT
>JAVVTR010000019.1:0-40768 GCA_036653535.1 Bacteroidales bacterium
AGACGATTCCCACTATTAGGGTTCGTTAGGGACTTGCACCCATGAGATTACGTACATGCTGAGCGTACAAAAAAAAGGCCAACTAAAAATAGTTGGCCTTTTTCATAATTATTGAAACTTAGCAAACACCAAGATCAATCATAGAATCGGCTACTTTAATAAAACCGGCAATATTAGCACCCTTTACATAATTGATATATTTACCTTCTTTACCATATTTAAGGCAATTGGCGTGAATATCATTCATGATACGGTGTAATTTTTGGTCTACTTCTTCTGCAGTCCATCCGTATTTCATAGAGTTTTGGCTCATTTCCAAACCGGAAACAGAAACACCACCGGCATTTACTGCTTTACCAGGAGCAAATATAATTTTAGCTTTTTGTAAAGCATGAATTGCTTCAGGACGGCAACCCATATTGGAAACTTCTGCTACCAAAGTAACTTTGTTGGCAATTAAAAGTTTAGCATCTGCTTCTGCTAATTCATTTTGAATAGCACAAGGCATAGCAATATCTACTTTTACTTCCCAAGGTTTTTTACCTGCAACAAATTTAGAACCTTTAAATTTCTTAGCATATGGAGCAACTACGTCATTGTTCGACAAACGTAATTCAAGCATATAAGCTATTTTTTCGCTATCCATACCTGCTGGGTCATAGATATATCCGTCAGGACCAGAAATACATACTACTTTACCACCTAATTCGGTAGCTTTTGTAGCAGCACCCCAAGCTACATTTCCGAAACCAGAAATAGCAACTGTCTTTCCTTTAATATCCATTTTGTGTGCTTTCAACATATTTTGTACAAAATATACGGCTCCAAAACCAGTAGCTTCAGGACGTAAGATAGAACCACCCCAGCCTGCACCTTTTCCGGTTAAAACACCTGTGTTTTCGTTACGTAATTTTTTGTACATGCCATACATATAACCAATTTCACGACCACCTACGCCTATATCACCAGCAGGAACGTCAGTTTCTGGTCCTATATATTTTTGCAATTCCATCATAAAGGCTTGACAAAAACGCATAATTTCATGATCGGAACGACCTTTTGCATTGAAATCAGAACCACCTTTACCGCCTCCCATAGGAAGAGTAGTAAGACTGTTTTTAAAAGTTTGTTCAAAACCCAAGAACTTCAAAGTATCTAATTTAACGCTTGGATGAAAACGGATACCACCTTTATATGGTCCAATAGCATTGTTAAATTGAACACGATAGCCCGTGTTTACATGAATTTCACCTTTATCATCTACCCATTCTACTTTGAATGTAAAAATACGATCGGGTTCAACCATACGTTCTACAATTTTGTGTTGGTCGTATTTAGGATTAGCTTCTACATAATCTTTGATAGAAACTAATACTTCTTCGACCGCTTGGAGGAATAGAACTTCACCGGGGTGTTTCTCTTCCAGTTCTTTAAGAGTTTTTTTTACGTCCATAACAAAAAGTTTTTTTAATTGTTTTTTATTTTTATCTGTTATTTCCTATTTTTTAACGAATTACAAGAATAATTCTGCGATACAACTTAGAAATTGTTTAAATTTGTGGTGGCAAAATTACAGCCTTTATTTCAACTAAAAAAATTTTTCAATACTTATTTTCACGCATTTATGTTTTTTTTTATTTAAAACACGCAACTATTTGAGTTCGTTCTGTATAGCTATTTTTCTTTTTATAATAGTAGGTATCGGCAAATTGGAAACTATTTTTGGACCACAAAGCTCCCTAATAACGACAGAGGCACACATACATCCCACAATAGCAGGCATATAAGACACTGTACCCACCATAGACTTTTTATTTTCTTCCTCCTCTACTAAAAGGACTGAATCTTCTTTTACTTTTTCCGGAGAAAACACAGCCTGTATTCCCGAATAAACGCCCAATTTATGAAGACGTTTACGAAGAGCATCTGCCAAAGGACAAGCGTAGGTTTGGGATATGTCTGCAATTTTTAATTGCATAGGATCCAGTTTTCCTCCAGCCCCCATAGCACTTACCACCGAAAGGTTTAAACCCACAGAATGATAAAGCAAATAAATTTTAGGAGAGAGTGTATCAATAGCATCCACTACATAATCGTAGGGTTCCGCCTTTAAAATTTCCACCATGCGTTCATCTTTCACATACTCCGAATAAACGTTTAATTTCAGATTGGGATGTATGTCCAAAAAACGTTCCCCTAATACTTTTGCTTTTCCTTTTCCGAGAGTAGAAATAAGGGCCGGCAATTGCCTATTCAAATTAGTGCAATGTAATTGATCTCCATCTACAATAGATAAGGCTCCTATGCCAGAACGACAAAGCTGTTCGGCAGTGTAAGCTCCTACACCACCCAAGCCCACCACCAATACATGGGCCTTAGATAGCTTTTCCATTGCTTCTTCGCCCAGTAGCAGTCGGGTTCTTTCTTGCCAATCCATTTCCATAAACTCGCCTCTAATATTGAATATTTAACTTGTCAAATAATTTTTTATTTTCCAAAGCCTCCAAGGCTTGCTTATAGCCTTTATCTATATCTTTAACCACTTGATAATAATAAGGCATGCCATATAAATTTCGAGCAAAGAGTGCCTTTAATTGTACTTCAATATATTCGTCCGACTTACGATTAGATTCTATTTGACGTTGATCTTCTTCTATGGCTTTTTTACGAAGAAATTCCCCTATCTTTTCTTCCGACCACCATACTTTTTTCATATACTCTTCATAATTTTTAGAAGCCAACAAGGTCGTATCCGCCTCCATCTCTTTAATTAAATCTTTCAAATAAACATCTGCTTTTTCTACTTTAAAATTGCGATGATTTACACCCTGTGTTCCTGCATACTTATAAAAATCATTCATTACTTTTTCATCGATTTTAAAATTTTCATAAAAAGTTTTAAAATCAGGATAGTCTTTTTGCAAAGTCGCTCGATTTTTATCTAAGGTTTCCATAACATATTTATTGAGGGTATTATTCCGCAATAAATCGACATAATAATCGGAAATCCGTTGGGTATCTATAGCTACAAAAATATCGGGCATGATCCCACCTCCACCATAAACAACCCTTCTTCCTGCCGAAAAATATTTGAGAGAATCCGGAAGAGCCACCGAATCTGGGTGCAACATTTCCCCATGAGTATAACGATTCATAATATCCGAATAATACGACTCTAAACCATCATTATACGGTTTTTGTATGCAACGTCCGGAAGGAGTGTAGTAACGGGCCGTTGTTAAACGAATATTCGATTGATCGGGTAAGTCGAAAGGACGTTGTACCAAGCCTTTTCCAAACGAACGACGACCAACCAATATGGCCCTATCCCAATCTTGAACCGCACCACTAACAATCTCACTGGCCGAAGCCGATCCCTCATCTATTAACACCACCAATCTTCCTTTTTCAAAGTCTCCTTTAGAGGTGGATATAAATTCCTGACGAGGCTGTGCCTTTCCTTTCATGTAAACCACTAATTTTTCTTCCGGCAAAAATTCATCCGCCAATTCCACGGCCACATCTAAATATCCTCCCGAATTTCCTCTTAGATCAAAAATCAAATTTTGCATTCCTTGACCTTTCAATTCTGCCAAAGCCTTACGTATTTCTTCCATAGTAGTTCTCGAAAAACGATCCAAACGAATATATCCGTTTTTCTTATCTATCATAAAATAAGTATCTACGCTTGTAAGGGGTATTTTATCTCTAATAATCTTATATACTAAGCCTTTATCCACACCTTTGCGCTTTATTTCCACCTCCACCATACTTCCTTTTTTCCCTCTCAAATGTCGAAATACAAAATCAGTAGTTGCACTATCTTTGGTTGCTCCAAGAGTATCTATTCTCACTATTTTATCTCCAGGAAGAATTCCTAATTTTTCAGAAGGACCTCCGGAAATCACATCTATAATCACAATGGTATCGTTCAAAACTTGAAAAGAAACGCCTATACCATCAAAATTTCCAACCAAAGGTTCGTTCGACCGCTCTACATCCTTAGCAGAAATATACACAGAATGAGGGTCTAACTGCTTCAACATTTCTGTCATTCCTTTTTCTATAATAGGCAACATATCCACCTCTTCCACATATACATGGCGTACCAATTGCATCCAAGCACCCATTTTGTGTTCTACTGCTCGTGGGTCGTTTTTTTCTAAGGAAATATTTTGTTTTTGTCCTCCTATAATTCGCTGTGCATGAACCGACGAAAGTCCTACACTCACATTGAATATTCCAAAAAGAAGGATCCCTATTTTTCTCAACATAGCGTCTTAATTTTAACCTACAAAAGTAGTATTTATTTGGAAACTGTTTTGCTTCTATTTTATAAAGAAGCGCTCCCTTGTAAAATCATTCCTTTATACTCCAAACCGAGAAAATACATCCGGCAAAAAATCTATTAAATCGCCGGCAATAAGAGAAGTTTGAGAAAGATTCTCTACTGCTAAATCACCACAAAGTCCATGTAAATAAACCCCTATGTAAGCAGATTCCAAAGAAGAATAACCTTGGGCTAACAAACCTAAAATAATTCCAGTAAGCACATCTCCACTTCCAGCAGTAGCCATCCCCGGATTCCCTGTAGAATTAAAAAGTGTGGGATTAAAACTATGTGCCGAAACTTTGGGTGAGGTAATACAACTATGAGCACCTTTAAAAACTACTATGGCTCGATATTTATCCGAAAACTCCTGTTGTAGCAATAACCTCTCCCCACTATTGCTCCATTTTCCAAGCAATCGTTCTAATTCTTTATAATGTGGTGTAAATATACAATAAGGAGGTAAAAAAGAAAGATAAGTTTTGTTTTCCGATAATATGGTAATGGCATCTGCATCCAAGATCAAAGGATGAGGAGTATTCTGAATTAAAGTTTTCAGAAAAAGTTTTGCCTCCTCATCCAAACCTAAACCAGGCCCAATAGCTATAGCGGCATACTTATTCAAATCTAAAATTTTAGAAGGATCTCGCCTTTCTACCATTGCTTCTGGAACGCTTATTTGTAAGATTGGTATGTTGCATTCCGGACAGGATACCGTAAGTAAACCAGCCCCACTTCTTAGCGTTGCTTTAGCCGCAAGAATAGAAGCCCCCGCCTTAGTATAAGAACCTGCAACTAATAGAGCATGCCCAAAATTTCCCTTATGCATAAATTTAGAACGAAGTTTTAATGCGTGAACCAAATCTTGCTCTTGTAGAAAATAAGCAGACGCTTTAGTTTCTGATATATAGGTCTCGTCTATACCTATGTCTAATATTTTAAAATCCATGGGACATCCCGCATTTTCAGGCCAAAAGAAAGCAAGCTTAGGGAATTGGAAAGTAAGACACAAACTGTTTCTCACCACGGCTTCTTCTAAAGTGGGTTCCTCTGCACGCAAACCGGAAGGAATATCTATAGAAATTTTCAATATCTTTTGCGCATTAATAAAATTTATCAATTCCAAAAGCGAAGGGTCTAAGGTTCCTTTCATACCTGTTCCTATCAAAGCATCCAAAAACACATCCCCTACATTTATCAATGGGAAAGTTTCTTTTCCAAAAACATGGATTTTTACTCCCATCCTCTCCAATTTCTGCAAATTAATAGCTGCATCCATACTAAAAGAAGAAGCATTATTGGGTACCCAAACACTTACCTTATAGTGCTTTTCTTTCATTAACCGAGCAATAGCTAAACCATCTCCCCCATTATTTCCTTTACCACAAAAACAATAAAGACTATTATTTTCTTTATCGGATAAATAATATTCCAAATCGGGCAAAGTGGCTTTAGAAGCCCTTTCCATTAAATCTTCAAAGGAGATTGCTTGCCTATTTACCGTGGTAGCATCCGCAGTTTTAATCTGCTTTACCGTATATATGGGTATCATATTGGTTTGTTTTATAATTTGTTTCCTATCTTTAGAAAGCAGAATTTGCACAAAGTTAATGTTTTTTTATTTTTTTTATTACCTTTGTAGGTTTGCATTTTGTTTGCATCTTCCTTTTATTTATATTTTTTTAGCAAACCACCCTGTAAAATTAAGTTTTAATGCGTTTATTCACACACCTACATATTACCGGCCTTTTATCCTTTTGCATTTGCATGTTTATATCTTTAAATGCTAACGTTTCTGCCAATAATTTCACCAAAGAATCTTTTAATTTATTTGAACTTACACAAATAAATGTGCAAAACGACAGCACAGAAGAGGATCTCCTAAACGATTTTTTCTTATCGAAATACCTTCGTTTTTTTGACAGAGAATACAGAGAATCGCCTGCTGGCAGTATGTATTTTCAAGAAAGAGGCGGCTTGCAAGGAGAAATTCCGTTTTACTCTAATCCAGATTCTGTATATAAGGCCCGTTTGGGAGGTTTAAGCAAAAATTGTGTAGTAAAACTTCCTTTTAACGATAAAGTTAGAAACTACATAGATGTTTATGTGAATAAAAGGCGTAAGCAAGTAAATGTCATGCTGGCTTTATCCCAATATTACTTCCCCATATTTGAAGATGCCCTGTTAACGAATGGGGTTCCAACCGAATTAAAATATTTGGCCATTATTGAATCTGCCTTAAATCCTAAAGCCATGTCGAGAATGGGAGCCTCTGGCCTTTGGCAATTCATGTATCAAACTGGCCGTATGTACGATCTTAAAATCACTACAAAAGTAGATGAACGCTACGATCCAGTAAAGGCCAGTAATGCAGCCGCCCGGTATTTAAAAGATTTATACAATAGTTTTGGAGATTGGACCTTAGCCATAGCCGCTTATAACTGTGGTCCCGGTAATGTAAATAAAGCCATTCGGAAAGCAAAAGGCAAAACCGATTTTTGGGAAATTTATCCATTTTTACCCAAAGAAACACGAGGATATGTTCCTGCCTTTATTGGCGCTACTTACGTAATGAATTATTACAAAGAACATGGTTTTTATCCTCCTCAAAACAGCATGCCCATTCTAACCGATACCCTAATGGTGGAGCAAGATTTGGATATGAAAATTGTAGCAGAAAACCTTAATATTCCCATACAAGTTTTGCGAGACCTCAACCCCCAATACAAACAAGATATAATTCCCGGAAAGCCCGATTATTTTAGCCTTAGATTACCTGTAAATTTTGTAATCAGTTTCTTGGAAAATAAAGATTCCATATATGCCGACAGCAATGGGGTTAGTCCTATAGTTCGCTCCGACAATGTAAGTATATCTTATCGCATAAAATCACGAGAAACTCTCTCCGGTATAGCTCAACGTTTTGGCGTTAGTGTCGCCAATTTAATGAAATGGAATGAACTTCGATCTACTACCATTTATCCTAACCAAATTTTACATATTTACACCTCTCAAAATGCGGTTAATTCCATGACCAATAAACCGACCCCGTCTAAGCCTGCCACTGCCACTACCACTACCCCTGCTAACGAAAACCATGTAAGTATCACCACCACTAAGCCCAAAGCGCCCAAGCCAGCACCAATAGTCGCTTCCAGCAACAGCAACAGCAACAGCAACAATACCAATACCAATACCAATACCAATACCAATACGACTCAAACCAAACAAGTACCCGAAGAAACTAAAGCGGAAAAAGACCTTACCCATATCGTAAAAAAAGGAGAAACATTATATTCTATATCTCGTAAATATCCAGGCTCTGACATAGAAGAAATTATTAAAACCAATAATTTACCCCGAAAAGGAAGTTTGATTTATCCTAAGCAAGTTTTAAAAATCAATGTCCATTAAATTCGAACACGACTTGGTTCACCCTCTTATTATAATGCTTGTATATGAAGCCCTATAAAACTTTTTTATTCCTTATAAGCGTTTTAGCAGTGGTCTCTTTATCTGCTTTTTTATTGCGAAATTATGGCCTTGCTTCGGCCTTTTCCCCCGAAAATGAAAAAGACTTATTTAACAGGCTACAAAAAGAAAATATTCGCCAACAGGATTCTCTAACCCGTTTAGTAAATCATTTATATAATTTAGATACTACTCTTTTCTTTTACGAAACACTCCAAGAAACGCCCTATTCCTATTTCGAATACGATACCAACTTAGAAAGAACTCCTTTATATCCTTTTTATTATCAACTTCTATCCCTAAAAGATACGGGTAATTTTTTGAAAACAACCCAAGAAGTAGAAGTGCTAAGCGATTACGCCGAATATACCACTTCTTCCCTCTATTCTAATAAATTTATACGTATTCTTCATTATGGAGATTCTCAAATTGAAAACGATCATATTACTTCTACTATCCGTAGCTTTTTACAAACCGCTTTTGGGGGAAATGGGAAAGGAATGCTTCCTTTATTTCAAACGTATTACACCGGCCCTGTTCATATACGAAAATTTGGAGATTGGCAAATCAAAACGCTTAAAAAAAATTCAAGAAAAGGCAATTACGGATTGTGTAATTCGTATTTATACCCTCCCCCTATTACTGCTTTAATAGAATCGAAAACAAAGACCTACGGGAATATTCAAATTAAATTAGAGAACAGTTTTATAGAAAAAAATAATCGCCCCCTTTTTCTTCAAGCTTTGGTGCACGAAGAAGTTTCTAAACAAGATATGGAATTAAGGGTAAATAAAACGAAAGTACTGTCTACTCAACAATGCCTCTCTTCTTTTGGGCTTAAACGATACGATTGGGCTTTACCCTCTACAACCGAAGAACTTTCTTTACGCATGTGTTTTCTTAAAAATCGTAATATTTACGCTTTGAGCATAAACGATACTACAGGAATTTGTGTCGACAATTTACCAGTAAGAGGAAGCGCTGGAGAAATATTTTTGCAAAATAATAGAAGATTTCTTATCGACAATTATGCTTTAATGAACGTGGGTTTAGTTATTTATCAATTCGGTGTTAATGCCATTCCGCAAGACCCATCCAAAATAATGCCTAACTATGATTATTACGAACGATTATTATATCAAGAACTTATTTATCTGCGTATTTTAATGCCTAATACGCCTATTATTGTAGTTGGTATTTCCGATAGATCTCGAAAAAAAGGTCTTTCCTTTGAAACTAATCCTAATGTATTAGAAGTTAGAAAAGCACAAAAGCAGGCTGCTTTAAAGGCCGGTTGTGTTTATTGGGATTTATTTTCTACTATGGGGGGAAACAACTCTATGCAAAAGTGGGTAGATAGAACCCCCTCTTTAGCTATGAAAGATTACATACATTTTAATGATAAAGGATCGGAATTGGTTGGCAAAATGTTTTACAAATCTTTAATTAACGACTATCGGAAATTTCTAATTACCGAGAAAAAGAAAAAATTAGCAGATGTTTCAGCAACCTTTACAAAATAAATTCTTATTAAATTGTACCATGCTTGTATGCTTGCTTTTCTTGGCAGGGCCTATATGCTATGCCACCAACACCAACACCAACACCAACACCAACACCAACACCAACACCAACGACACCTTAGATATACGCCCCTATCCTTGGATAAGACAGGATCTTAATCAAATTCAATTCTATGGTTCTTCTTTAAAGGATTTTGTGGAATTATTCCAAAAAATTTCCGATTTGGAAAATGGAAGCGACGAAAGTGTCAAAATCATACATTTCGGCGACTCTCATCTACAAGCAGATTTTTTAAGCAATAAGTTTAGAGAACTTATTAATCAATTTTTTCATTTACCAAGCCCATCGATACGAAATTTTATTTTTCCTTATTCTGTAGCACACACCAACAGTCTACTTCCCTATCGTTTCAAAGAGCAAGGATACTTTAACAGTTTTCGCAATACCACTTCTACTAATCCCCTTCCCCTTGGCATAAGTGGTTTTTGTTTAAGCACTAAAGATACCAATGCTAATTTAGAAATAACCTGTCCTTCTTCCGAAAATTTCCAATATAATATTCATAGAATTTTTGCCTTCCATTCTTTTGATTCAGGAGCTTGGATGCCTAAAATAGTAGCTAATACCAACACTAAGGCTAACAACGCCAATAATGCTAATGACAATCCACCCTCTATCTCCACCTCGGAAAACACAGAAGTGGAAATACAAAGATTTCCATCTTTAGGCTGTAGCGTTTTTGACTTTTCTACCCCTTGTGATAAATTTACCTATTATTTTTCTAAGGCAGACAATAATTCCTATTCTGGCGAAAATCATTGGGGTAAGCTTTATGGTCTTTGGATGCAGAATATAGGTTCTAGTCTATCTTATAATAATTTGGGAGTAAACGGAGCTTGTATTAAAAGTTTTCTCAAATGTCAATATTTAGGTCGCGAATTAAAAATTATAGCGCCTCAAGCTATTTTTATTTCTTTGGGAACCAACGATGCTTATCATGGTTTTGATTCCGTAAATTTTGTAAAGGACTACTCTTCCTTTATTACTCAATTGCGAGAAAATGCCCCTAATGCAGCCATTCTTTTAATTACTCCAGGCGACTATCTCATAAATAGGAAAAACAAAAATCCAAAACTTCCTATACTAATCCGAGCCATAGAAACTGTAGCCGAATTAAATAATTGCGCACTATGGAATTTTTATGAAATAGGTGGTGGAAAAAATTCTATCCGCCAATGGTTTTCGCATGGCTTAGCAGGGAAGGACCAATTACATTTGATACGAAAAGGATATGAATTAAGTGGGGAATTACTATTCAAAGCCTTTTTTTCTGCCTATAAAAAAGAGCATTACTCCAATTTAAATATTTTCCCTAATACAAATACGACCAACGATTCGGATACTGTTTTAAGGAAACATTACTCCAATACGGAAAAGTTTTAAAGCTATGGATTATTTAATTGATTTTCTACTTTATCATCCACAAAAGCCCTTTTTATTTACGAGCTTTTCTTTTTGGATATTTTTGGCTTTGGTCTTAGCTGTTTTTTCTCTAATTTACAAAAACCGTCCCCTTAGGAATGCGTTCTTATTCTTATGTAGTTTGTTCTTTTACTATAAAACAGGGGGGTATTTTGTAGTTTTACTTATTTTTTCGGTTGCATTAAATTTTTGGTGTGCTAAGCGAATAGATAAGTCCTCAAAACCTGTTTGGCGCCGTTGTTATCTTATAATAGGCATTTTTATCAATTTAGCCCTACTCACCTATTTTAAATATACCGCTTTTTTTACCGATTTATGCAACGATCTCTTTAATACCAACTACCCAATAGTAGATTACTTATCGGCCTGGAGCAACCGTATCATCCATAGTGATTTTTCTATAGACGCCATTGCTCTTCCTATTGGTATTTCTTTCTTCACTTTTCAAGCCCTTAGCTACATAATAGACACTTACAAGGGAAAAATTAAAGCACTTACTAATTTTATTGATTTTGGATTTTATCTTTGTTTCTTTCCTCAATTAGTTGCAGGCCCTATTGTCCGTGCCTCTGATTTTATACCTCAACTACACAAACACTACCAATTATCCAGTCGAGAATTTTCCATAGGTCTTTTCCTTATTTTGAATGGACTAATCAAAAAAATGATTATTTCCGATTTCATCTCCTTACATTTTGTAGATCGTGTTTTTGAAAATCCTGGATTATTTACAGGTTTTGAAACCTGGATGGCAGCCTATGGTTACACCATGCAAATTTATTGTGATTTTTCTGGCTATACCGATATTGCTATTGGGGTGGCTGCCCTATTAGGTTTTCAACTCCCTATCAATTTTAATTCGCCCTATAAAGCAGCTTGTATAAGCGATTTTTGGCATCGTTGGCATATTTCTTTATCTACCTGGCTGAAAGACTATCTTTACATTCCCTTAGGAGGAAATAAAAAGGGAAGAGCAAGAACCTATATCAATCTTTTAATTACCATGTTATTAGGAGGTTTATGGCACGGTGCTAATCTAAAATTTCTTTTGTGGGGTGCTCTACATGGCCTTTTCCTTTGTATAGATAAAATAACCCATGTAGACCGATATGTTTACAGGACTCGCATACTCCGAAGTTTGGGTATTATTCTCACTTTTCATATAGTGTGCTTTACTTGGTTGTTTTTTCGAGCTTCCTCTGTAGAAGAGGCTTGGTTTATGTTTTTGCACATCTTTAGCTATACGTCTCCTGCCCAAATAGCAGGCATTCTGCAAAATTATTATCAACCTTTACTTTTTATTGCCATTGCTTTGTTGGTTCACCTTTTGCCACAACGTTTTAAAAACACCTACCAACGTTGGTTTTATGACCTCCCTTTTGTAGTAAAAGGCTTAGTATGCTGTGTAATTATAAGCCTTATTTACCTATGCAAATCCTCCGAACTTCAACCTTTTATCTATTTTCAATTTTAAAATAGATAAAACGGTATTGCCCCTCGCCTCCTTTGCCAAAAAATAAATTTTCATAATTTTAAAATATAGAACGGATGAAAATATCTGGTTTTACTTTTATTCGGAATGCGGTACAATACGATTATCCTATTGTAGAATCTATACAATCCATACTCCCTTTGGTAGATGAAATGGTAGTTGCTTTGGGCAATTCCGAAGATGATACCAACGATTTAGTAAAAAGTATAAACTCTCCTAAACTTAAATTTATTCATACCACTTGGGATGATTCTTTAAGAGAAGGAGGTATAGTATTGGCGAGGGAAACCGATAAAGCCCTACAGGCTGTGGCCAAAGATAGCGACTGGGCCTTTTACCTACAAGGCGATGAAGTAATACATGAAAAAGATTTACCTGTTTTAAAATCAGCCATGGAAAAGTACCTTAACAATAAAAAAGTAGAAGGTTTACTTTTAAATTATCTTCACTTTTATGGCTCTTTCGATTACATAGGAAGCGCTAGAAATTGGTATCGCCACGAAATTCGTATTATACGCCCCAACCTTGGAATTAAATCGTTTAGAGATGCCCAAGGCTTTCGCATAAACAACCACAAATTAAAAGTAATGTCAGTGCCAGCATCCGTTTATCATTATGGCTGGGTGAAAGCACCGGAATTTCAGCAACAAAAAATAAGATCGTTTAATAAACTATGGCATTCCGATCAATGGGTAGACGAAAATATCCCCCCCGTAAACGAATTTGATTATTCCAACATTCGAGAGCTACAGCACTTTGATGGATCCCACCCAAAGGTAATGCAAACAAGAATTAGCCGCATGAATTGGAAATTCGATTTCGACCCTACGGCCCATAAATTAGGGTTTAAAAACACCTTTCTACAAAAGATTGAAAAAGCAACCTCTTGGCGTATTGGTGAATATAAAAATTACACTTTATTAAAAGAAAAAGCCTAAGGAAAATAAATAAAAAAAACCTCACCGCAAAAGAGTAATACTTCCTCTTTGCGTAGAACGAAAATCTATACCCTCTGCATTGGCAGAAAAATTAACGGTATAAAAATAGGCACCATCCGAACAATTTCTACCATTTCCATAGAATTTCCCATTCCATTCAAATGCAGGATTATCCGATTGATAAACTACTACTCCTTCTATGTTTACAATCACAATATGAAAGCCTTCCACATATTGATTAGGTAAAGCCCGAAACACATCATTAACCCCATCTCCATTGGGCGTAAAAACATTAGGAAGTTCGTAGTGGAAACACTCTCTATTATCAGAACAAACCATAGGACTTGCTTCACTCTCCTGCCCATCAGTATTAACCGCCACTATTCTATAACATCCAAAATAGGAAGAAGGGGCATGGTGGGTATAAACAGGCTCTTCCGTAGATCCTATATAGGAAAAATCTTTCTCCGATAAGCGTTTATAGTAAATTAAATAGTGAGATAAATCCTCATAACAATCTTCCAATTCTTGCGAATTTTTTAGAAGTCTTTTCGTATCGGGAATATAGGCGCTATCCAAACTCCAATTTATGGTATTTTGTAAAGGATTACACTCGGATTTAATATTATATATATAGGGTTTACAAGGCTGTGCTAAACGAGGTTTTGCCGATATAATATTAGAAGCATTGAGCAAGGGACCGGGAATACGATCCGAATAATAGGTTCCAGAAGCTTCCACAAAATAGAAATAGGTAGAATCATTGCTTAAATTTCTATCCGTATATTCTCTTTGCTTAGTTTTTGCTAAGGTATCCCAAACTCTCTTATCGCTATTATAGCGATAAATGGTATAAAATCGATTGAACCAAGGCTGCTCACAACTCCACGACAAGTAGTTTCTACGAGTATAAGGAACAGCGGTTAAATAAACAGAAGAAGCTTTAGAACCGGCCAAAGTATCTATATATACTTGGTAATAAGGTCGTGTTCCCGCAGTATTTAAATTAGAATCCCAAAAGACCACCACAGAATCCAATGGAAAAGCTCGATAAAAAAACAAGCTATCCGCACCATACCCTTTAAATAAACGATAGGAATAAGTGGATAAAGAGGACGTATCTATCCTCATAGGCTCTACCCAAGCTATTTTTACCACCCCTTTATAGGTATCTGTTTTCTCTATACTTACATGGGTAATAATAGGCGTATAGTTTAAAATTTCCGCACAAGCTTCCTTAGAAGGATAACTTTCCGATCCATCTGCAAATAAAACCACAATTTTATATCCGTATTTCATGCCCTCCTGCAAAGCAAAACGATCAACAAACTGCGTATGATCGGCCCCTTTTAGGGTAGCAATTAAAGAATAGCCCTCTTGATCTAAACCACTTTTGCAAGGATCTTCTACCAATTCTATAGAGGGCCCCTCCCTCCTATATATAGCATAAGCATTAGCATGAGGACTAATACTTTTATCCCACTGCACTTCCACCGCTTTTAATTGGGCGCTTGCCTTTACATGCTCTACCTCTGGCGCAATTACTCTAATATAGGCCATTTTTATATCCGACAAATTTGGATTCCCATTATCGGTCGCCTTAAAATAAACTCTATATGGCTCTTTGCGAGAATTAGCCAAATCGGTAGTCCAATAGAACTGAGATCGTGAACTATCTATCCCCTGATAAATCGATTGAATACCGGCATTCCATCCATGATGTAGCATCTCCCCATTAGCCGTTATTTTTATTTTGTCTCCATCCACATCCAAAGCCACTATTTCAAATTCTATTTTTTTCCCAGCTTCTACACAATAATTATCTTCCAAAAACAAATCGGGTGGAATATTATCACAAGTCTGTACCGTAATTTGCATGTCTCGAGTAATAGAACCTACCTCTAATTGTTTTCTCCATTCCCTAATCAACATAGCCACATTATATTCACCTTGCGCTAAAGGAACATCCCATATCATATCTCCACTTAAAGAATCTACACTAAAGCAATGGGAGGCAAAAGGATATTGATATCCAGCTATAATTTCTCCTCCTGTAGTTCTACATGGTACTAATTGAAAAGAAAGACTATCTCCATCGGGATCGTAGGCTCCTGGATTATGAATAAAACGCTTCCCCAAACAAGCCTTATCATCTACCGGCCTATTTAAAAGTATGGGACTGGAATTTCCTGCCTCCAACCAAGGGCTTATTACCAACAATGTTTCCACATACATAGGAGTCATAATACTATTAGGCATATTAACTACCCCCCCATTTCTATTGGCATCTTCCATAGATATATAATAGAAACCTGGCCCAGAATAGGTGTGACGTCCTTGATAATAATTAATTTTTGTTTGTGTTTCTGTTATAAGCTCTTCTCTATATCTACTTAATAAAGAGGAGGATCCATCTCCCCAAAACAAATCCAATTCCGGACGATCTGCCTCACTGCCAGTAAAAGTGTAGGTCGTTAACAAAAAATCATAAGTATATCCTCCTACATGAACAAACGTTATTTCGGCAGCTTTTTGATGAGTAGCTAACAAAGGAGTAATTCCTACCAAAAGAGAGGTAAGACCTAAGAGAATCAAACATTTCACTTTACTAAGCATTTTGCGAATTTACAATAAAAAACTCATTAGACAAAGTAGATATAAGCCTCCATCTATTCAAAAATTTGCGATTTCTAAACCTATAACGTACTTTTGTCAACATATTTTAACTTTTATTATTTTTTCCAAAGAAAAACTTTGCAAAATAATAAACCCCTAATGCCATCCAATAAGCAAGTAAACATGATTATACAAGCACAAAACATCCACAAATCTTATGCGGAGGTAGAAGTTTTAAAAGGAATAGAACTCGAAATTAAAGAAGGGGAAATTGCCACTATAACTGGGGCTTCCGGAGCAGGAAAAACCACATTGCTTCAGATTATAGGCAGTTTAGAAACACCCGACAAAGGTCGTATTCTAATAAAAAACAAGGACATACAAAGTCTTTCTGCAAAGAAAATAGCTAAATTCAGAAACCAAGAAATTGGATTTATTTTTCAATTTCATTATCTCTTACCAGAATTTACCGCCTTAGAAAACGTAATGATGCCAGCATTAATCGCCTCTACGCCTACCCTTCAAGCTCATGATCGCGCCTCTGAATTATTAGATTTTTTAGGTTTATCGGAAAGGACCAATCATAAGCCATCCGAACTTTCAGGGGGAGAACAACAAAGAGTAGCAGTAGCAAGAGCTTTAATGAATAAGCCTTCTATTATTTTAGCCGATGAACCCTCTGGCAATTTAGATACCGCCAACGCCATTGCCTTACATGAATTGTTCTTTAAATTAAGAGATGAGTTTCACCAAACTTTTTTAATTGTAACGCATAACGAAAATTTGGCCGCCTTATCCGACCATAAAATTGTTATGAAAGATGGTAAAATTTTGTAAATAGCAATAGCTTGCAAACAAATAAGAGCTGCTATAGACTAAGGCTTATATACCTAAAATTTATACGCCTTAAGCAAAGCAAAATTTATTAGAAAATATCGAAAAATTCTCTTTAAGAAATAAACGAAAGAGCACAAAATTTAAAGCATCAGGCCTATTCTAACTCCCGCCTCCATAAAGACACCACCAAAGGCATAAGACCAAGGTTTAACTCCTCCATATTCCATGTTTTGCTTATACTGTTCCTGGGAGTATTTATTAATCGTTCCTCGAAAAGCCGCTCCTATATACACATCAAAAACTGCTCTTGGCCACATTTTAACCATATATCCCATCTGTATCTGCCCTCCTAAACGCGTAGAGTTTACACTATAAAATTGTTGATTCTTTTTATTAAACTCGTTTATAATATTATAATCCACCCCCAATCCCACGGCAAAATACAAACCCTTAGCACGAGGTTCATAATATCTCATATTTACCTCTAAACAAAATCCATTTAACCTAAGCGTATCCGTTTTCTGATAATTATGTAAAGAACGATGGTAATTATATTGAGGAGCTATGTTGATCCATAAATTATCTTTAATACGTGCATCCAAATCTACACGAAAACCATGAAAAAAAAGAGGAATAGGAACTAAGCTCACCATAAAATTTTCACCATACAGTTTATGTATCGCATTGGATTTTTGTGTTCTGTTTTGAGCAAAAGACGGAACACACAAACACAAACTTAGCATTACCACTAAGCTTGTCCAAATTTTATGTGAAACTTTTTTATTCATTTTACCCACTTAAAATAAAAAACCAATATTAATTCCAATCAAGAGCAAAGATCCTCCATAACCATAATCAAACATATTTTTGGCAAAGGTGTTTGTCGTTAGGGCAGATACGCTTGCATCCGCCGCCGAAAGATCATGTTTACTACTTAATATCCACCGATTCCCATAACCTATAAAAAAATCAAAATACAAGGGTCGAGCTATAATCTGACGGAATCCAAGCATAATATCTAATCCAAATTTATTCATAGAACATTCCACCTTATTGTAATCCTGAATATTAAATTGGCTATAATTTACCCCCCATTGTAAAAAAAGTTGAAAGCCTACTCTTTCTATGGTATAGTAATTATATTTATGATGTAAACCTACAGAAAAACCTTGCAACGAGCGAATATCTGTTTTTCTCATAGTTGCATAATTAAAGGAAGTGTAATACGTTGGAGAAAATTTTAGCCAATGCTGTTTGGTGATTTTTCTATCGTATTCTATCCCAAATCCATTGTAAATTAAAGGATATATCGGCAAAGACAAAGAATTGCTTCCGAATTTATTTCCGGAATTTCCATGAAAAATACGTTCCGGCCTCTGAGCTATAACAGAATTACTTGCCACAAACCCAAGTAGAAATAATAAAAACAAAAAGATATAAACGTGTAGCTTATTTTTCACTCATTTACTTTTTGATCATTGTTTTATTATGGTAGCTATAGAATTGAACTAACAAATATACATCAAATTCAATTAAAGTCAAAACATAACCCATAAACACACGAACAGAGACTAATTATAAATTCTTTCATCAACCATAACGGTGCATTTTCAACGACAATCTATAATAATAGATTGGGCAAATAGCAGCAAAAGAATAAAGCAACAAGGCCTTATTCCTCTGCGGAAATATTTACTCCTTTGAGCAAAGATTTTGCTTTGGATTTGGATTTGGAGGATGCTTGCCCAGGAAATTGGTTCAGCCTATTATTACCTATAGGAATACTCAAACCAACTTGAACATTTACATGAGCTTTGCTAATAGGAATTCCTTGCGGACTCATTACTAAAGGCGTATAGTCACTGGCCAAAAAGAGATTTAAGCCCCATTTAGGAGTGATATTTAATGCCCATCCTATTGTTTTTGCGGTATTCAAGAATGAATAACTGGCCGATAAGGAAAGCCACTCCAAGGGGTGTATATTTAAAGATACCGTAAGTTCCGTTTTGATATTGGTCTTTCTAAATACAGTAGTAGATAAGAGGCCTACACTAAATTTATTATAATAAAAGGAGTATTCTATACCAGCATTTAAATTAGCGTTCATCATGCGACATATTCCACTATTAGCAACCACCTCTTGTAGAGAAAGCATATCCATTAAATCGTCTTTTAACGACTCTACTTGACTATTAAAATTATTATCCAATCCTATATTATTAAAACCATTAAATTCTACTTTCCCGGAAGCTTCTCCTTGATATATATTTTTTTTGGGATAATATATAAAACCTAAATCCGTTACCGCTAAGGAAAAACGAAGCCCTTGTACTACATTGGGGCTAAATTCAGCTCCTAAATCTATAGCCGCTCCATGGCCTGCTATCCTCAAATCAGAGGCATTTAACTTTACACTATTGATGGAACCGCTACTATCTTTTCCAAATTCTAAGCCTCGGCCCAATAGTTGCATTTGCGCATCGGTATTAATTTTCCATTTATCCGCACTCATGAATATATCCATACGCTTAACATTAAAATTCACATTAGCTAATCCACCTACATACTTAAGACGGGCTCCCACATTCCAATTCTCATTAATTTTACGAGCATAACCTAAGGACATAGTAGCATAAGCATGGAGATTAGCATTTAAATCTTTAATATGATATTCCGATGGATTGGCATACATTTCGTTTTTAGCAAAATTGAAAAATTCGTAGGGAATATTCATTCCTCCTTCTGCATGCAGCCCCACATCTACAGACCAAAACGACCGACCCCAAAACCAACCAAAAGAAAGAACACTTACATCCAAATTGATTTCTAAATTGCTTTTTTTAGGCATTTTACTTAAAAACTGCTGAGGGCTTACTTCTGGATTCATAAAGGTGGCTAATTCTCCATTATCTAAGGGAAAAAGAAAATTAGAAAGGCCTAAGTTACTGCCAATTTCTGCATAAATACGCCCTGCTACAGGTATACTTACATAGCCCCATTGTGGCATTAAAGCAGGGTTGAGAATATTTCTTTGATTGTACCCCGGTTGGAAATATTGAGTACGAGCAGAAGTTTGCCCTTGAATGATATTGGGAAAAAGAAAAACTGCTATCAAGGTTACTAAACCCCCAAAAGCATATATATAGTTTTTTTTCATGGATCTAAGGTATTCTGTTTATAATCTGAATGGTGTGATCTCACCTTGGTCGGAGGCGAATAGCTATAAAATTTTATCACAGGGTAGTATTGCCTAAATCTATAATAATACCTCCTATTAATCGGGCCTTTAAAACTGCTCGGATATAAGAATTTTGATAAAGAGGAACCCCTTGATTTTCTTTTCCTGTTTTACCCGTAAATTTTAAAATAAAAGAGGCTATAGGCGTATTTTTAAGTACGGATTGCGGATCTTTTAAACAAAGATTTAAAGCAGTGCTTGTTTCTTGTCCTGCCGCATTTCCAGATAAAATAAGTTGTGTAGAACTTTCAATAGGAATAAGCTTATTATTGGAATCTAAAGCAATAAGAGTAATTTGCAAATCTAAGGGAAGCGTATTATAAATTTCTCCACCTAAAATTAGTTCACTACCAGCTAAAATAGTACTTATAATTTTAGGAATTTTAGCCATAGTATCGGTATAAACTATATTTAAATCCGGCCCAAAACTCAATGGCACAACTATTTCATAATTTGCCTTAGCAGAATAAACCACATTGAAATCATACTGGTGTTCTTGATTAAGTTCACTATGGGTGCTCATAGATAGCTGTAGAGAGTCTGGAATATGATGCAGCAAAGTCGATAAATCTGCCGGAATAAAGGTGTATCCTGCCGGCATGGAAGCATTGGTTTTAGCTACATAGTAGGACGTAGTAATTATTTCTCCGGTATTAGATTTAGGCAATGTAATGGAAATATTTTGTGCGGCACTTTCATCTCCTACTCCATGGAGAAAAGGGGTGATTTTAATATCACCTTTTAGCGGGACCCCACTGTTGCATTTAGCGGAGATACTTAGATGAGGATTAGCAAAATCAAGGTAAATATCCGGACCTTTAAACATTTCCGGAATATTTGCTATGGCAATAGAGGCTACTTGCTGGGGAATTTGAGGATTTACTTTTCCATAAAAGGCACGAGGCAGAATGTGAGTCACTGCATATTTTGTATGAAAATCTATAGTGGTTCCTAATAAAGAAGGAAGCTGAGCAATATCCACATGTTCCAAAAATATGGCTCCGCGAACAATCATTTTTCTATTTAAATCTAAGGTGGAAGATAGTGGACTACCATCCATATCTAAACGGTGCAAATGCAGTACTTTTGAAATTTTATTATTTTGTACCAGTTCCCTAATATGAAGATGATTGTTTGCATCTAATCCATCCTTAGGATCAAATTGAAGCTCTTTAGGAAATTCAATAGTAAAATCTACACGAATATCAGTAGCACCTAAATTAGATAAATTCCTTAACTCAAAATTAAGATTCATGGTGGCTTGTTCGAGAACCAAACTATCTATAGAATATATCTCAGAGGGTAAATTATCCATGTGAATATTAAAAGGAATGGTATCTTCACAAACGGCCTTTAGTGTAGTATCTATAGAAATATTGGTAAAGGAAGCCTTGCTGGATAAGGCAACTATGGGAATATAAATATGACTTTCCCCTATAATATCTGGTACTCTCAATGAATTTCTATCTATGGTAGGTACCTCTATTTTTAGTTGGTCTGCTAAAGATAAGGCATAAGAACCGTCTGGAAGAGTCTGAAAAAAATTGCCCAAAGCAGAGTCGCCAATAAGATCTTTTAAACGAATACTATCGGTACTTCCAATAGGGAACATAAGACTATCTCCTCCAACCTGTATAGTTTTGTTTATCCCATTAGAAAGATTATACTCCTGTTTTTTACAAGACACACTTAAACATAACGTAAGAGATAAAAGAAAAAATACATGGATAAAAAATGTAGGATGTTTCATGATGTTTAAATTTAATAACTATTCAATGGTATCCTTGTTTTAAATTATCTAATTCGTCTTTATAAAAGACAAATTGGTCAAAATTACCTATTTTATAGGAAATAACAAAAAAAAAAGGGACCCATTGTATATTAAGTCCCTTTATAGTGTAAAATGTTGTTTTTATCTAAAATCTACGTTCTTTAATACGGGCTTTCTTCCCTGTAAGATCACGTAAATAGAAAATACGGGCTCTACGAACGACCCCTCTTTTATTTAATTCTACCTTCTCTATAAAAGGGGAATTCATGGGGAAAATTCTTTCTACCCCTATATTTCCCGACATTTTTCTAACGGTGAAAGTGGCAGTGGTACCGCATCCTGAACGTTGCAAAACTACGCCTTGAAACTGTTGAATACGTTCTTTGTTACCTTCTCTGATTTTATAACTAACCGTAACGGTGTCACCTGCCTTAAAAGTAGGAAGTTCATTGCTTTTTGTTAAAGTGTCAACAAATTGCATTAATTCCGGTTTGCTCATGGCTATATATATTTTATAAATTATCGAATATTTTAATTATTGGAGGCTATTTTACGCTGTCAACGACCGCTTTAAATGCTTCCGGATGATTCATTGCTAAATCGGCTAAAACCTTACGATTTAAGTCTATTTTGTTTTGATGAAGTTTACCCATAAATACAGAATAGGAAAGCCCAAAAGGACGAACCCCTGCATTAATACGAACAATCCATAAATTTCTAAAACTTCTTTTTTTGGTTTTACGGTCGCGATATGCATATACTAAACCTTTTTCCAAAGAATTTTTGGCAACGGTCCATACGTTTTTTCTGCGTCCGAATTGGCCTTTCGTTAATTTTAAGGCCTTCTTTCTGCGTGCTCTTGCAGCTACGACATTTACTGATCTTGGCATTTTTTTTGTTTTTTTTGCATGAGCGTCTCTTTTCTACAGAGAACTTGCTGCTCATAACAAGGTTAATTAATAAAGGGAAATTACAGGATTAAATAGCTAACATGTCTTTTACAGCTTTCACATTGGTCTGATCTACGATAGCAGAATACGTTAAATTACGTTTTCTTTTTTTCGTTTTTTTGGTCAAAATGTGACTTTTGTAAGCGTGCTTTCTTTTGATTTTTCCCGTACCGGTGAAAGAAAATCTTTTCTTTGCACTGGATTTGCTTTTCATTTTTGGCATTGCTTGGTATTTTATATATTAAAATGTTATTTTTTTACAGGCGAAATGATCATGATCATTCTTTTTCCTTCCAATTTGGGCATAGATTCCGGTTTCCCGAATTCGAGCAAAGCTTCTGCAAATTTTAGAAGCATGGTTTCACCTTGTTCCTTATAAACAATGGTACGCCCTTTAAAAAGAACATCCACTTTTACTTTAGAACCTTCCGAAAGAAATTTTCTTGCATGATTCAATTTAAAACTAAAGTCATGGTCATCGGTTTGGGGACCCAAACGAATTTCCTTAACTACAATTTTAGCAGATTTTGCCTTAATTTCTTTTTGCTTTCGTTTTTGTTCGTACAAAAACTTTTGGTAGTCTATAATTTTACACACGGGAGGATTTGCACTGGGGGAAATTTCCACCAAATCCAAACCCTTTTCATCGGCTATAGCCAAAGCATCTTTGATGTTGTGAATAGCCGGCTCAACATTTTCACCTACCACCCTCACTACTGGAGAGGTGATATAGCGATTAATTTTATGTTCGGCCTCTCTCTTGACCGGTGCGCGAAAACTGCGATTATTATTTCTTGTAGGAATAGTTATAGTTCAGTCCTCCGAAATTTTTGTTAATATTTGTATTCATTTTTTTCATAAATCCATTGGATTTTGTTTGGAAAACAGATTTACGAATTTGGTATTTTCTTATAAGTATTCGGCTATAAGCTTTGTCTATAGGCTTTCGGCTATAGGTATTCGGCTTCTTCCTTTTTAATTCTTTTTATAAAATCTATCAAGCTAAAGGTTCCTAAATCCCCTTCTGTATGTTTACGAACAGAGACAGAACCATCGTTTTCTTCTTTTTCTCCTACCACAAGCATATATGGTATTTTAACCAATTCTGCATCCCTAATTTTTTTGCCCGTTTTCTCACTGCGAGTATCTATATAACCTCTTAAGTCGGCATTGATCAACTCCTGCAATATTTTTTCGGCATAAGCCGTATATTTATCACTAATAGGAAGAATAACAAACTGATCGGGAGTTAGCCATAAAGGAAATTTACCACCAGTATGTTCAATAAGAACCGCCACAAAACGTTCCATAGATCCAAAAGGAGCCCGATGTATCATCACCGGTCTATGTTTTTGGTTATCGGCTCCAATATACTCCAAATCAAAACGTTCTGGAAGATTATAATCTACTTGTACCGTCCCCAACTGCCATTTTCGTCCCAAGGCATCCTTAACCATAAAATCTAATTTCGGACCATAAAAAGCAGCTTCTCCATATTCGATATAGGTATGAAGATTTTTTTCTTGGGATGCCTCTATAATGGCCGACTCTGCTTTTTCCCAATTTTCATCGGAACCAATATATTTAGTGGTATCATTTTTATCGCGCAGAGATATTTGTGCTGTAAAATTCTCAAATTTTAGTGTTTTGAAAATAAGCAAAATGATATCAATAACTCCTTGAAATTCCGACTTTAACTGATCGGGAGTACAAAAAATATGTGCATCATCTTGGGTAAAACCTCTTACTCTCGTAAGTCCATGAAGCTCTCCGCTTTGTTCGTAGCGATAAACCGTACCAAATTCGGCAAAACGTAGAGGTAAATCTTTATAGGAACGAGGTTTCCCTTTGTATATTTCACAATGGTGAGGACAATTCATGGGTTTAAGGAAAAACTGCTCTCCTTCTATAGGAGTATTAATAGGCTGAAAAGAATCTTTGCCATATTTATCGTAATGCCCAGAGGTTTTGTATAGTTCTACATTCCCTATATGTGGACACATTACTTGTTGATATCCAGCCTTTCTTTGTACTTTTTTCAAAAAAGCTTCCAATCGTTCCCTCATGGCTGTACCCTTGGGTAGCCAAATAGGCAAGCCTGCACCTACTTTTTGAGAAAACATAAACAACTCCAAATCCTTCCCTATTTTTCGGTGGTCGCGACGCTTGGCTTCTTCCAAAAAAAGCAAGTATTCCGTGAGTTCTTTTTGTTTAGGGAAAGAAATACCATAAATACGAGTAAGTTGTTTTCGCTTTTCATCGCCTCTCCAGTAGGCTCCAGCAATACTAAGCAATTTAAAAGCCTTAATGGCAGAAGTATCGGCTAAGTGTGGACCACGACAAAGATCGGTAAAAGTACCAGTTTTATAAAAAGAAATGGTTCCGTCAGCTAAATCGGCTATTAATTCTTGTTTGTATTCATCTCCTTTGTGGGAGAAATAATCTAAAGCTTCTTGCTTACTCACAGAACTACGCAAAAAAGATTGCTTCTGTGAGGCAAGTTCTATGATTTTGTCTTCTATTTTTTTAAAATCTTCAGAAGAAATGGTATAATCCATAAAATCAATATCGTAATAGAAGCCATTTTCTATGTGAGGCCCTATTCCGAATTTCACACCAGGATAAAGTTGCTCTATCGCTTCGGCCATAAGATGGGCCGAAGAGTGCCAAAAAGTAGCCTTTCCTTCTGCATCATTCCACGTAAGCAGCATAACAGTAGCATCTTCTTCTATAGGACGACTTAGATCCCATATCTGATCGTTTACCTTGGCAGCCAAAACGTTACGTGCCAATCCTTCGCTAATGCTCTTAGCTATATCTAAGGCTGTAATGCCCTTAGAAAACTGCTTTACCGAACCATCGGGTAATGTTATGTTTATCATAATTTTGTAAAAAAAGAATTCTTCTCCTAAAAAAGACTGCAAAGATAAGAAAAAAAACATTTTTTGCAAAAATCTTGGAATAAAAGTATTATTTTTGCTTTTTGTATTATCATGGTCTTTCCATAAAAAGATTTATTTATGCGCTCAAAACAGCTATGTCCATTCTTTTTCATACTTCTCTTAGGATGGGAATGTGGATGGGGTCAAACGAAACTTCCAATTTACGAAATACAAGGGAAAGACAACGCCTCTGCTTATGTTGGACAAACTATTCAGACAGAAGGCGTGGTTACTCTATCTTTATTTGCTCCTTCGCAAATAGGTGGTTTCTTTATTCAAGATACTGCCGGCGATCATTCTATTTCCACCTCCGATGGTATTTTTGTTTATGGACGAGCCAATGTAAAAGTAGGCGACTATTTGCGTTTGACCGCCACGGTCAATGAATATTTCGGTCGTACCCAACTAAATAATTATTCTAATTTAGAAATTTTAAAACAAAAAGTATCTATTCCCTACGTAAAACTAATTTTTCCAGAAGATTTTATAAATCGTTACGAAAGTTTGGAGGGAATGGCCATAGAATTAAATCAAACTATGGTAGTAACTTCCACTAATAGTTTAGGGCAATATGGCCAATTAAACCTCGCTTCAAAACGACTAAGAGCGCCTACCGATCAAGCTTATCCTAAAACATTGGAATATACGGCCGCCGTTGCATGGAATTCAGAAGATGATATTTATTTAGATGATGGTTCCGATGAAAAGCAACCCAATCCCATTCCTTTTTTAGATAAGGATGGCACTCGTAGAACTGGTTCTAAAATAGACACTTTGCATGGGGTCCTAAATCAAATTACCTCCTCCATCTATGCCTTATATCCCACAGAAGCTATAACTTTTTATGGAAATGAAAGAACACAGACACCGGAACCGACAGCTTTAGGAAAATATAATCTCAAAATTTGTGGCTTCAATGTGGAGAATTTTTATAATGAATCCTCTTTACAATTAAAGCGAATAGTAAAAGCAGTTAAGGCTATAGATGCCGATATTATAGGCTTTTGTGAAATAAAGCAAGGTCGAGATTGCATACAAGCCTTAGTTAAGGCTCTCAATGAGGCCGAAGGCGCCAACATATATGCTTATATTGATTTAGGCTCTGCTACTTCCTCTTATACTGTGGTTCAAATGGTGTACAAAACTACTAAGGTAGAACCGTTTAAAAACCATATTGCCATCAATAATGCAGGACCAATCAATAGAAAATTGGTACAAGCTTTTAAACTTAAGGAAAACGGATCCACTTTTATACTTTCTCTAAATCATTTTAAAGCCAAATCGGGGAATGGAACCGGAGCCAATGCGGATCAAGGGGATGGGCAAGGCGTTTATAATTATCAGCGGACCCAAGAAGCCAATGCCGTGATAGGAAAATTGAAAGAGTCGGTTTATTACTACGGGAGTGATAAAATTTTGGTAATTGGCGACTTAAATTCTTTTGCAAAAGAAGATCCTATTCAAATTTTCAACCAAGCTGGCTATGAAAATCAATGTCATCGTTTTTCCGATTCGTCTTATAGCTATCGCTTCGGTTCTCAGGTAGAATACTTAGATTACTCTTTAGCCAATAAAAGTATGGCGGAGCAAATTACAGGCGCTTTGGTATGGCATATCAATGCAGACGAACCTAATTTCTTGGATTTTGAAAGATGCACAGAAAATCAAGATTTTCTGTATCGTTGTTCCGACCATGATCCCGTAATTATTGGACTTAATTTACAGGGAACCTCTAATGAAAATGCTACAGAAAAGGGAAAAGGAGAAAATATTATTTTGTATCCTAATCCTTGTAAAGACCAACTTTTCATAATAGACCATGGCCAAGTAAAAGATCCTTGGAAAGAGAAAAAAATGGTACAAATATATTCCATCACAGGTCGTTTATTACAAAATCTATATTTAGCTGGAGAAGATCCCTCTATAGATATGAGCCCATATGCACAGGGTGCTTATTTGATAAAAACTTATGGAAATATGGGAGTATCCACCAATAAAGTCATTAAAAAATAAGAAATTTAATAGCCTACAAAATTACCCTTATTTGCATGTAGTAGGGTGGCTAATGAAAAATAATGTTAATAAATTTATATATGAAAACCTGTTTAAAATTAATAAGTATTATACTTATGTGTATGAATGTATCCCTGTTCACCTCCACATTGGAGGCACAAAATGTGAGAGAACAAAAAGAAAATCCCTTTCTAATATCTTGGGAACAGCAAGCCTATAACGTTCCGCCTTTTAATTTAATTGCTGAAACGGATTATTTGCCAGCTATAGAAGCAGGAATAGAACAACAAACAAAAGAGTTGCAAAACATTATAGATAATAGAGAAGAGCCTACTTTTGAAAATACCATTATGGCCTTAGAGCGTAGTGGTAGTATTTTAGATAAGGTGGCAGGAGTACTCTTCAATATCTATGAAGCCAATTCTACCCCTACTTTAAGAACGTTGTTTCCTAAAGCCTTGCAATTATATAGCGAGCATCATGATAATATTTACATGAATCCCTTTTTGTTTCGCAGAGTAAAAAGACTACAAGAACAAACAAGTCGTTTAAATTTAAATCCTATTCAAAAAAGATTGTTAAGCGAAACTTATAAGAATTTTGTTCGCAATGGCGCAGAATTACCAGAAGAAAAACAAAGCCGTCTCCGCCAAATTAACAGCCGTTTAAGCGAATTAGAAAATCTTTTTTCTCAAAATATGCTTTTGGAAACCAATGAATACCAATTGTTAGTTACAGAAGAAAAAGATTTGGGAAACTTAGCAGAAGATTACAAGCACACCGCTGCAAAAAAAGCAGAAGCCAATGGAAAATCGGGATGGCTATTTGGATTGGATAATCCCAGTATTATGCCTTTCTTACAATATGCTTCCAATGCGGACTTAAGGAAGGAAATCTTAGATGCATATTTGAATCGTTGCAACCAAGGGGGACCCCACGATAATAACGAAGTAGTTAAAGAAATTTTGAACTTGAGATTGGAAAAGGCACAAATTATGGGGAAACCCAATTATGCAGCTTTTGTATTAGAAGATAGAATGGCTAAAACGCCACGAGCTGTCTATTCCTTATTGGAAAAAATTTGGCCATACGGTTTAAAAAAGGCGAAAGAAGAATCGACCCAAATGCAAAATTATTGCCAAAAACAAGGCGAAAAAATAGAGGAAATACAAGCCAGTGATTGGCGTTATTATGCTAATTTAGTAAAAAATGAATTGTACTCCATGGAGGAATCCCAAATTAGAGAATACTTTCCTTTAGATAAGGTTAAAGATGGAATTTTCTATTTGGCGAATCGTTTATATGGTTTGAATTTCACACAAACTCAAGATGTTGCTATGCCTACTCCCAATACCACTGCCTATATTTGCTCAGATAAGGATGGAAGTGTATTAGGATTATTGTTTTTAGATATGAATCCTCGTCCAGGTGCCAAGAGTGGAGGTGCTTGGAATACCAATTATGTAAGCCAAAGTTTTAAAGACGGCAAACGCATTACCCCCGTTACTTCCATCGTTTGCAACTTTAGCCCAGCTACAGAAGAAAAACCATCTTTACTTACCATAGACGAAACAGAAACTTTCTTTCATGAATTTGGACACGCTTTACATGGATTGCTTTCACAGGTAAAATACAAGGGTTTACAAGAGGTTCCAAGAGATTTTGTAGAACTTCCCTCTCAAATTATGGAACATTGGGCCATGGCTCCTCAAATGCTAAAACAATATGCGAAACATTATAAAACCGGAGAAAGTATTCCGGATTCTCTAATAAATAAAATAGACGCTTCTAATAAATATGGACAAGGATTTGCAACCACCGAATTTTTGGCAGCAGCTTTATTAGATATGGACTACCACATATTAGAAAAAATCCCCTCCAATATAAACCTAAATAAATTTGAAGCTAAAACTTTGAAAAAACGCCATTTACTTAGCCAAATTCCTCCTCGTTACCGAACCAATTATTTTGCTCATACTATGGCAGGAGGATATACTGCTGGATATTATGGCTATTCTTGGGCCGAAGTCTTAGATGCAGATGCATTTGAAGCTTTTCAAGAAAGTGGAGATATTTTTAATCCTAAAATAGCTTTATCATTCCGTAAATACATTTTAGAAAATGGAGGCATGTACGATGCTATGGCGATGTATAAACTTTTTCGCGGACGGGAACCGGAAGTGAAACCATTGCTAAAAAATAGAGGGCTTTTAGACGAAAAAGACCAATAAAAAAACGGTAAATATTTATTATTCCTATGAATCAAACTACCTATTCCGCTCAACAATTACCCATTATGGAAGAGTTTTACTCCTTACAAGGAGAAGGCTTTCATACGGGAGAAGCTGCTTATTTTGTTCGCGTGGGCGGATGTAAAATAGGCTGTCCCTTTTGCGATGTCAAAGAGTCGTGGAACGATAAAAATCACCCTCTTACCTCGGTAAACGAAATAATACATAGAATAAAACAATCTCCGACCAAAAACGTAATTCTCACTGGAGGAGAACCTATGCTCTACAATCTGAGCTACCTGTGCGAAAAGCTTCAAGAGCAAGGTGTAAACCGTTTCTTAGAAACCTCTGGATCGGAACGCTTATCTGGACAATGGGAATGGATATGCGTTTCGCCCAAACGCAAAGCGCCAGTTCTACCGGAATTTTACCCCATAGCGAACGAACTTAAGGTTATAGTGGAAGACCCCAGCGATTTTGATAGAGCCGAAGAAGTGGCAGCCCTCATGCACAACAAAACACTTTTGTATTTACAGGCAGAATGGAGTAAACAGGAAGAAATCACTCCGCTTATTATCGACTATATTTTGCATCACCCTCAATGGAAAATCTCCTTACAAACGCATAAATTTATACACATAAGATAAGTGCATACATCCGTAAAAACCAATTTTTTATCTTATCCTTGTTTATAACATTTCAAGCCTTTTACTTGATCATTCGGAGCAAAAAAATTATTTTTGCTCCGAACCTTTTCGATAAAAGCATTAACTCTCCTTCCCT
Organism: Bacteroidales bacterium; assembly: GCA_036653535.1. Lineage (GTDB taxonomy): Bacteria > Bacteroidota > Bacteroidia > Bacteroidales > P3 > JAVVTR01. The sequence continues at coordinate 30,619 of JAVVTR010000019.1, forward strand.
ATAATATATTTTGATTCATGAATACACAAGAATTATTATCTCCCATTTTCCAACACCGAAGTATTCGTAAATATAAAAATCAGGCTATTTCAGAGGAGGTACTTCATCTCCTTTTAGAAGCAGGATCTCGGGCGTCTACTACGGGAAATATGCAACTATACAGCATCATAGTTACTCAAGATACAGAACAAAAAAAAGCTTTAGCTCCCTTGCATTTCAACCAAGCTATGATTAGCGAAGCTCCATTAGTGCTTACTTTTGCAGCAGACATTCATCGCTTTCATCAGTGGTGCGAAATAAATAAGGCCGGAAAAGTATACGATAATTTCGCATGGTTCCTCAATGGAATGACCGATACCCTTCTATCCGCTCAAAATGTAGCCATAGCGGCCGAAGCCCAAGGTTTAGGCATTTGTTATTTAGGAACTACCATTTACATGGCCAAAGAAATTGCAGAATTTTTTAAATTTCCTGAAGGCGTTATTCCTATTACCACTCTTACCATAGGTTATCCAGCGGAAGAACCCGAATTAGCTCCCCGTCTTGCTTTAGAAGCAGTGGTTCATCGCGAACAATACCATAATTACAAGGAAGAAGAAATTCGTAATTTTTTTGCAAGTAAAGAAAATACAGAAGAAACAAAAAAGCTTCTTCAAGTCAACGACTTGCCTAATTTAGCGCAAATTTTCACCCTTAAACGTTATCCCCAAAAAGATAATATAGAATTTTCAAAACGATACCTTCGTTTCTTACAAGAAAACGGATTTATGAACCAGTGATCGAAGCAGTTGTCGTTAGAAAAGCTCACAAGCCCATAAAGAGACCCTATCCGGCCTCATAAATTATATAAAATAAAACAACATGAGCCAAGCATTAGTAAAAACCCAGTTTCATTTTCCAAAACAAAAAGATTTATACATAGGAAAGGTTCGCGATGTTTACAATATCGACCAAAAATTATTGGTAATGGTAGTAAGCGATCGCATATCTGCTTTTGATGTAGTACTTCCCAAAGGGATTCCATACAAAGGACAGGTTTTAAACCAAATTGCCTCTTACTTTTTAGATGCCACCTCCGACATTCTTCCCAATTGGAAATTATCCACTCCCGACCCCATGGTTACCGTAGGAAAATTTTGCGATACATTCAAGGTTGAAATGGTAGTAAGAGCCTATTTATCGGGTCACGCATGGAGAGAATATAAAGAAGGAAAACGAACTTTATGTGGGGAAAATTTACCGAATGGATTAAAAGAAAATGATGCTCTTCCCAAACCTATTATCACCCCCACTACTAAGGCTGCTATAGGACACGATGAAGATATTTCCAAAGCGGAAATTTTAAAATTAGGCTTAGTCTCTACCCAAGACTACGAACAATTAGAAAAATATGCTCTTGCTTTATTTGCAAGAGGAACCCAAATGGCCAAAGAAAAAGGATTAATTTTAGTAGATACTAAATATGAGTTTGGTAAATGCGATGGAATAATCCATCTTATTGATGAAATTCACACTCCTGATTCCTCTCGGTATTTCTACGCTAAAGGCTACGAAGAACGCCAAAATAAAGGAGAAAAACAAAAACAACTCTCCAAGGAATTTGTTCGCGAATGGCTTATTGCTAACGGATTTCAAGGGCAAGACGGACAAAGAATACCAGAAATGACTCCTGATTTTGTAAATCAAGTATCGGAACGTTACATAGAATTGTACGAAAATATTACCGGCCTGAAATTTGAAAGAGCCGATACTGCTGGCCTTGTAGAGCGAGTAGAAAAAAATGTTAGCGATTATCTACAAAGTTTATAGTATTCCACTAAGTCGTTACAATCGCACCCTAAAAAACTTCTCAGAGGAGAGAAAACCACTGCAATATTTTGCGCACGGTTTTCTCTTTTCTGTTTTCATGCCTATATTCTATGAATAAAACTATCCTAAAATTAGCCATCCCCAATATCATCAGCAATATTACCGTTCCCTTACTTGGAGCAGTAGATTTAGCAATGATGGGACACTTGAACTGCTTAACCTCGGTTGCGGCTATTGCTTTAGGAGCTATGGTTTTTAATTTTATGTATTGGGCCATGGGCTTTTTACGCATGGGAACCTGTGGATTTACCGCACAGGCCTACGGAGCAAAAGATAAACAAGAAGAAATTTTAATTTTATTTCGCAGTTTATTTATTGCTCTTTGCGGAGCCACCTTACTTTTAATTTTGCAAAAACCAATTATAGATGCCGTTTTTCTATGGGTCAAACCCGAATCTGCCTTAGCCCAAGCCACAGCCTCTTATTTCTACATTCGCATATGGGGAGCCCCCGCCGCTATTGCCGCTTTTGCATTCAGCGGTTGGTATATTGGCATGCAAAACACACAAACCCCTATGTGGATTGCCATTGCTATTAATATTTTTAATGTTATTTTTAATTATCTCTTTGTATTCGTATGGCATTTTACCTCCGATGGGGTAGCTATTGGTACCGTATTGGCACAATATGCAGGCTTGGGTTTAAATATTTGGGTGCTCCATTGGAAATACAAAACCCTACTACCCCTATTTAATATCCATTTATGGCTAAAAAAATCAGCTATGAAAAGATTTTTAAATATAAATCGAGATATTTTTTTTAGGACCTTACTTATTATTGCCGTTTTTAGTTCTTTTACCGCCGAATCTACCAAACAAGGCCCTGTTATTTTAGTTTTAAACACCCTGCTTTATCAATTTTTTATTTTCTACTCTTACGCCATGGATGGCTTTGCTCATGCTGCAGAAGCACTCAACGGACGCTTCACCGGCAGTGGAGAAGGAATTCAAAAGATACGAAGCGTAAAATCCATATTCCAGTGGGGAATAGTGCTAAGTTTCGCTTTTGTATTAGCTTATTTATTTGGCTTCAATACTATTTTAAGTTTGTTTACCACCGACTCTCAAATCATTTCCCTTGCACAACCTTATTTATTTTGGATTTTAGGTATTACTATTTTGGGCTTCCCTGCTTTTTTATGGGATGGAGTTTATGCTGGTTCTCTTGCAACCAAACCCATGCTTTATATTATGCTTATATCCACCATAGCGTTTTTTGCCTTATACTACAGCCTTTTACCCTACTGGGGTAATCACGCCCTTTGGTTCGCTCTAATTTCTTTTTTATTGCTTCGCGGTTTAACAATGAGTATATTTGCAAAACGATATATTTTCATAAAATAAATTTAGATCCTGTCAAAGAAAAAATAACATGAAAGAAGCATCCACCTATCTTTTTAAACGTTATATCGCCCAAGCTTCCGAATTTACCCCCTTTACCATAGAGGTTGCCAAAGGCGAAGGGGTATATATATGGGATACCCAGGGAAAAAAATATATAGATTTTATTTCCAGTATTTGTGTAAATAATGTGGGTCACCGAAATAACAAAGTAATAGAAGCCTTACAAAAACAAATGCAGTCTTATTTGCACATTATGGTTTACGGAGAATTTATACAAAAGCCACAATTAGATTTAGCCCAAAGAATCTGCGAAAATCTTCCTGCTCAATTACAAAAAATATTTTTTCTCAATTCCGGATCGGAAGCCATAGAAGGAGCCATAAAACTTTCTCGTTTATATAATGGACGCAAAGAAATTATTTCTTTTAAAAACTCCTATCACGGCAGTACTATGGGAGCCATGAGTGTATTAGGGAATAAAGCCATACAACAAGTTTTTAAACCTCTCCTACCCAAGCATAAACTTTTGGAATATAATAAAGAGGAGGATCTCCAAAAAATAACCACCGAAACCTGCTGTGTTATTGCCGAAGCCATACAATCGGGAGCAGGAATGATTACCCCAAAAAATGATTTTTTAAAAAAACTCCGCAAACGCTGTACACAAACCGGAACCCTTCTTATTTTCGATGAGATACAAACCGGTTTTGGTCGCTGTGGTAGCCTTTTTGCATTTCAATCTTACCATGCTATACCCGACATTCTTTGTGTAGCCAAGGGCATGGGAGGGGGCATGCCCATCAGTGCTTTTATTGCAAGTGAAGCCCTAATGGAATTGCTCCAAAAAGAACATCCTCTTTTAGGTCACGCCACTACTTTTGGGGGACATCCTCTATCCTGTGTTGCCTCCTTAGCTACTCTAAATATTCTTTTAGAAGATTCTTTTCTAAATAAAGTAAACGAGAAAGGCGAACGCATACGCCAACATCTTCAAGAAATACCGGAAATAGTGGAAGTGAAAGGACGAGGTTTATTTCTATCTGCTTGGTTTAAAGATTCCGATACCGTTACTCGTATTGTAGAACGTTGCATTCAAAATGGATTTATTTCTTTATGGTTACTTTTCAATCATAGAGCATTGGCATTAACTCCACCTCTAACCATTACAAATGAAGAAATTGACGAAGGAATGCGTCTGTTTAAAAAATCTATTGCGGAAGCGGTAAAATAAATTTCAACTTGCATTTCCCTTTATCACAGACCATAAATTCCAATACTTAACATCCATAACCATATGCAAAATCCACACCAATCTGCTAAATTGATTAAAAGGATTTCTATTCTCAAACGGATAAATATTTATTGTCTACAAACAAAACGATATTTAAAATTTGGCGTTTGGTTTTACGACACCCAAAATCTTCCCTTATGGAAACGCAGAAGCATAGAAGGCTATAAGATTTTAGCCGTTGCTTATAAGAAATTCGTACAAGATCAGTGTATAGAACGTTCTTCTTCTTTAAGCTTTTACTCGCTTATGGCTATAGTTCCAATATTAGCAATGGCTTTCGGCTTTGCCGGAGGATTTGGAATGACCACCGTTCTACAAAATTTACTTTCCAATTTTACGCCAAGCGATGCTCCTTTTTGGAATCTTATTCTTAACTTTAGTCAAAACATGCTGAGTAATGTAAACGGTGGATTAATTGCAGGAATTGGCATTTTAGTTTTGTTTTGGATAGTAATGAACGTAATCACCCGAATAGAAAAGGCCCTAAACGAAATTTGGCAAGTAAAAAAGGCTCGCACTTTTCTTCGTAAAGCCACCGACTATACTACCATCATTGTTCTTACCCCCATGCTTCTCTTTGTGGCATTCAGTGCCAAAATATATCTATCTGCCCATTTGCAAGAATTAGTCAATATTAGTTTCTTTCAAAGTTTTATTCATATTATCCTTTCTACTACCCCTATTATTATTACTTTTATTATTATTATATTGCTATACTTTATTTTACCTAATATGAGAATTCCCCTATTTTCAGCTATTATTTCGGGAATATTTTCCAGTTTACTCTTCTTATTAGTACAAAGTTTATACGTAAAATTTCAAGTTTACATGACTTCTTATAACCTAATTTATGGAAGTTTTGCGGCCTTACCCTTATTTATGTTGTGGTTGCGATTTAGTTGGATTATTTTACTTTTAGGAGCCGAATTAGGTTTTAGCATAGAAAATTACCACCATTATATTTTCGAAACAGATTACAAACATTTAAGCGAGTATCGTCGCAAGATATATGCTCTATTTACCGTGAACCAATTGGTTCGGAATTTCGCTCAAAGACAAGGAGCAATGAGCGTGCAAGAGATTGCTACAAAAATAAGAGCACCTCAACCATATATATTTCAAATAGTACACTCTCTTACTGAAACAGGTATTCTAAACCGTATTCACACTTTCGATCCTAAAAAATCCCATGAAACCTTATATCAACCTGCTTTTGATATAAACACCATGAAACTTTCCGATATTTTAAATGCCTTGGAACTGTACGATTACAACGAAGAATTTAAACCTGAAAACTCCAAAGCCTATTCCTATTTTGAACAGCAACTACAAAAGCTAAACGATTTGGTAAAAAATTCTCCACAGAATATACTTATCAAAGATATGCAATGGGAAGAATTACCCTCTCTCTAATACACGTGTATGCTACGTCCTATGGCAGAAGGCAGATACTGTACACCATACCAGCATACCTGCAATAATAAAAAAGCCACTATTTGAATACCAAAGGCTAATCTCTTTTTTTGGGGGTAAGCTAAACGGAGGTGTATATAAAATAAATAGGCCAAAAAAGTAGCGAAAGCCCAAGTTTCCTTAGGATCCCAACCCCAATAATGACCCCAAGCTTGTTTAGCCCAAAGAGAACCAAACAACATCCCTATAGTTAAAAAGGCCAAACCTATACGAGTAAGGGTATCACAGGTATAAATTATTTTTTTACTTTCCGCCTGGACTTTATAAATAAGTGCATATACGGAAATAAGCATAGACACCCCCATTAAAGCGTAAGAAAACATATAGACAATCACATGGGGAGCAAACCATATACTCTGCAATACTGGCATTAAAGCCGTATCATGAATTTCTGGTTGTAGCCAATTTACAAAAATAAAAACACCCGATAAAACCGTACTAAACGACAGCACCCAAGTATAGGAATAGCGATAATAAACCAAAAAGCCAGCCAAAGAGAGAAAAAACGAATACCATAAACGCGTTTCACCCATAGTTCTTAAAGGGGGTCTTTCTATGTTGATCCAAAAACAAGCTATAAAAATAGCAAAAACCAAAAGTCCTATTAAGGTCAAAGACAAAGCCATTTTTCTTGTACTCGGGAAATAAGCACAACAAGCTCCACCTATCCAAAACAACAAAGCCGACAAGGCGAAAAATATAAAATCAGACCAATTCATTTATTCTATTTTGTGTGATTTTGTGGAAAAAGAAAATAAAGCTTTTTAAAACTGTTTTTAAAGTATCCCCTCCATTTTGTCCATAAGAACGGAGGTATAAAAGAGAGAAATAAGCCTAATAAAAGTAAAACAATTCCAATAAGTACTCCAGCCTGCCAAGGATCCTTCACCACTTCTATAATTATATAAGGCGACCACTTCCCCATTTGTTTATCATACGAAGCTTGATATAGACTATAATTTCCCACTCTAATAGGATGATTCACTTCCAAAACAGCTCTTTTAATTCCACCTTCGGGTTCCTCCTGCTTATAAATTTGTAAAGAGGAAATAAACCGCTTAGGTTCTGGTGGCGCCATAATTAAAAGAGAAGAAGAATCCAACCACAAACCTTGCGCCTGCATAAAAGCGCTACCGCAACTTACCCAGGCCCCTTGTTCTTGTCTCATAGAAGAAGTGTCTTGGAGGGAAGTTGCGTTAACAAAGGCAACAGGAGCAGCTCCTTCGTTTTTATAGGGTATATAAATAGGCCCATATTGATCTTTCGTAAGCATAGCTTGAGGCATATACTGCAACACCTCCACTTTCCATTTTAATAAGACTCCCGTTTGTGCAGGCGCCTCCCCATTGCTTGCCTTGTATATTTGTTCCGGATCTATAGTCATACTCACAGGATGCTTTACAGGAAGAAGTTCTCCACTACGGGTATCTAAAACTCTAAGTTTTGGAGCATATTCTTCTATATCAAAATCTAAAAGTTCTACCGCAAACGGAAGTTGTTTCTCTTGTCCATTGGCTTTTAACACCCGCCATTCCGGCTGATTCTTTACTAAACGCATAGAATAGCGTTCCATGCTTAGCCCACCCATAAGTAAGCTCAACATAGTAATAAAAAGACCAAGGTGATTTAATAAAAAAGGAAAATTAAAGTTAGGGCGAGATAGAGAAGTAAATAAAGTATGAATAACACTTAATCCCAACACACTTAGAAAAAAAAGGAGAAAAGTAAGAAAAAGACCGGAAGAAGTTAGGGCTCTAAGGCCTAAACGGCCAAGCCAATCGGAAGATTCTTCCATAAAACCCGCATCTTGCCGTATCAACCCTAAAAGAAGAGTTAATATTAGCAACAGGCCTATAGATATTAAAGAAGCCTGTTTAGAATAAAACCAAGACAAAATTGATAGGCGATTCGAAAAGAAATAAACGCTAACTAATACCGCCACAAAAGCTAAAGCTATGCCCAAAGAAACAATAAACATTTATTTTCCTTGCTCTTTAAGATATTCTTGAAAAAGTTGGCTCACATATTTACCAAACACATCAAATTCCAAATTTACCACCGTACCCGACTGCATTTGATGAAAATTAGTCTCCTTATAAGTGTAGGGAATAATAGCGACAGAAAGCAAGCCCTTGGAAGAATCTACCACCGTAAGGCTCACTCCATTAATACATATAGAACCTTTTTCTACCGTAAAATTATTTTTAGTAGTATCGTATTTAAAGAAAAACTTCCAACTGCCATCTATGGTTTCTATATGATCACAAATTGCCGTTTGGTCTACATGACCCTGTACAATATGCCCGTCAAACCGACCATCCATACGCATAGAACGTTCTATATTTACTTCCGTACCTATCTTCCAAAATTTCAAATTACTTCTATCCATCGTTTCCTGCATAGCAGTAACCACATACTCGTTTTTATCGGAATTTATCTCTACGACCGTAAGGCAAACGCCGTCATGAGCCATGCTTTGATCTATTTTTAATTCGGCAGCAATAGAAGTGCATAGGGTAAAATGATAATTACTTCCCTCTATTCTTATGGCCTTTACTTCGGCGGTTCTTTCTATAATACCTGTAAACATTTTCTTTTTTTTAATATTTATAAATTCCTATTCGACAAGGCCATGTTCTATACTCCGCTGCTCTATGCTATTTTCTTTTCAAACTCATTTCGATTAACTCCACATAAAATTTTTCCATACTCCATCCCATATAGCGAACCTGCTGAGGAACTATACTTTGTTCCGACTGACCGGGAGTAGTATTAATTTCCAAAAAATAAATATTTTCTGTTTGCTCTTCCACAATATAATCGCAACGCACTACTCCAAAACAATTCAAAATTCTATAAACGGAAGTAGAAATTTCCCCTATTTTTTTACTTAAATCTTCGGGAACTGGAGCCGGCGTTATTTCATTTGAAGCACCATTATACTTAGCTTCGTAATCAAAATATTCGGTTTTAGGAACAATTTGTGTAAGAGGAAAAACTTTAATTTGACCATGGATACGCATTAGTCCACAAGAAAGTTCTTTCCCTTTTACATATTTTTCTATTAAAACTTCCTTATCTTCTACAAAAGCCTTATCGATGGCAGCCTGCAAATCTTCCTTTTGTTTTACTTTCGACATTCCAATGCTGGAACCGCCTGCATTTGGTTTAACAAAACAAGGGAACCCTATTCGATCGGAGATAGTAGAAATATCATAGGGCTCTTCCTGTATCAAATGTATAGAATCCGATACTCGTATTCCAGCATGCGCCAAAATAGCATTGCAATATGCTTTATTAAACGTAATAGCAGAAATACAAGTATTACAACTTGTATAAGGAATGTGCAGCATATCAAAATAGCCTTGCAATAATCCGTTTTCTCCAGGATTGCCATGGATAATAATAAAAGCTAAATCAAAATGCACCGAACCCGGAAGAGAAAAATCGTTTTTATCTATAACTTGAACCTGCCCCTGAGAAGTAGTATAATACCACCGGTCTGCATCTATTACAATTTTATAAACGTCATACTGTTGTTTAGGAATATACCGCTCTATTACTTCTGCGCTTCTAACAGAAATTACATTTTCTTTAGAAAAACCGCCACACACTAAAGCTATTCTTTTTTTATTCATCACTGCATTTTTTAGAAGTTGCAAATTTACAAAATATTCAACAATCGTTTACTTTATAAATGCTTTAATTTTGTTAATGAAAGCTCAAAGTATTTGCAACCTACTTAGAAGCCTATACCATGCTTATGCCTATCCACTATAGAAAATACATATTCCAAAGAATTCTTAATAGAACCGTATTACAACCGCAAAAGAACATTATTCCTTTTGTGGAGCATTTGTAACTGGATCTTTTTACTATCTGTATTATCAACAATACAAGTATATGCACATGATAATACATTATGTAAGAGAGGAGCAAAGTACATGTGCGTGGAAGAATTTTTCAATTTTCTACACATCTTACTGCCTTTTCTGCTTCGTTTATTACACCAATAAATACACTGAAGAATCCATTTTCAAGTACTTTATTCTTTGAGTGCAAAGATACAATACGCCCTGTTGATAAACATCATGCGTGCCACCTCGTCCAGTCGCAAGTCTCTCTTCAAATAAATCTTCTCCACATCAATCAGCTGGTGAACTGTATCATTAAT
>JAVVTR010000019.1:40778-41016 GCA_036653535.1 Bacteroidales bacterium
TTGCCTGTCAAGCATTTCTCCGTTGTCCACATTCAGTTCTTCGACTTCCTGTGTAGTCACATTGCAATAGCTCTTCTCATCAAGGTCGGCCTGCTGTAAGTCCTGCATAAAGTCAACAAGCGTATATTTCTTTTGGCTACCATAATAGAACAAGGCGAAATAAACCACTGCCCAAGCAATAAACAAGAATGACGAGAATATAGGATGTTTCTCCCAAAATTTAATATCCGGAACGATT
>JAVVTR010000020.1:0-40888 GCA_036653535.1 Bacteroidales bacterium
TAAGCGGTACAATATGTATATTTAAAATACTAAAGATTAGCACGTTGTGTTTATACAAAGATGTTGCGTAATGGTAAAGATGAGGTTTATACCGTTTAAAATAGCAAAACACTAACAATCCATAGCGTAAATATGCTGCATCGAAAAATTTGCAAAATCTATTGCGAAGCGCTTGCAGAATCTGCATCGAAAAGCTTGCAGAATCTATTGCGAAGAAATATTTTTTTGTTCCGAATTTAGGAAAAGACAGGATTACACGTTTGCAGAATCCATTAGGAAGGGAAAACGGCTAAATATTTCGCGATAGCCAACTTTTGGATTACACGTTTACCAAATCCATTAGGAAGGAAAAACGGCTAAATATTTCGCAATAGCCACCTTTTGGATTACACGTTTACCAAATCCATTAGGAAGAGGTGTTTTTTGGTAGATAAAAATTTTTACTACCTTTGCAAGTTGAAATGTAAACCTAAAAGAACAGAGTATATGAGTTTTAGAATTGTAGTTCTGGCTAAACAGGTTCCAGACACCCGCAATGTGGGCAAAGATGCCATGAAAGCAGACGGAACCGTCAATAGAGCGGCTTTGCCTGCTATTTTTAATCCAGAGGATTTAAATGCCTTGGAGATGGCTATAAAAATGAAAGAACGCATAAAGGATGCGGAAATAGTAGTGCTTACCATGGGACCAGGCCGTGCTGCCGAAGTTATTCGGGAGTCTATGTACCGTGGAGCCGACAGTGGGTATTTGGTTAGTGATATGAAATTTGCAGGAGCCGACACTTTAGCAACCTCTTACACCATAGCCAAAGCCTTAGAGAAATTGTCTCCTTTTCAGGTGGTGATTTCCGGGCGTCAGGCTATTGATGGAGATACAGCTCAAGTAGGTCCTCAGACGGCAGAAAAATTGCATATTCCTCAAATTACATACGCCGAAGAATTAATAGATATAGATACTAAACATATAACCATTAAGCGTCGTTTGGAAAGAGGAATAGAAACGGTAAAAGCTCCGCTTCCATGTTTGGTAACGGTGCATAGTTCGGCTGATCCTTGCAGACCTCGTCATGCAATAAGGCTTATGAAATATAAGCATGCTGCTACCGTTAGTGAACTACAAAATTCCACCAATGATTATACGGAAATGCTTCACCAATATCCCTATTTGAAAATACAGGAATGGACGGCAGCCGATTTAAATGCAGAACCATCTCGCTTAGGTTTGTCGGGTTCTCCCACTAAAGTAAAAAAAATAGATAATGTGGTATTGGCTCAAAAAGATGCCAAAGAAATGGATGCTTCCGATGCTTGTATAGATTCTTTGATGCAGGAGTTGATTTCTATTCATATTATTGGTTAAATTGATACGAAAAGAATTTTAATAAATAGGACGTATGGAACTCCATGAGCTTAATTTTCAGGTTTGTTTCATATTATAAAATGTATTTAAAATGAGTAACGTTTTTGTTTACTGCGAAATAACAGAAGAGGGCTGCATTGCCGATGTTAGTTTGGAATTGCTTTCTAAAGGACGAAAATTAGCAGATAATTTACATCTTGCCCTGGAAGCCTTAGTGATAGGTTCTAAGGTTCAAAATTTAGAAAACACCTTATATCCTTATGGGGTGGATGTCATTCATTATGCAGACGAGGAAAGACTTTTTCCTTATGCTACGCTTGCACACACTTCTATAGTGGTTAATATCGCCAAAGAGTTTAAGCCGGAAATACTTTTATTTGGAGCCACTTCTGTAGGAAGAGATTTGGCGCCTCGGGTAGCTTCAGCTTTGCTTTGTGGACTTACAGCCGATTGCACCAGTTTGGAAATAGGCGATCATACGGAAGTTAAAAGCGGAAAGGAATATAAAAATTTATTGTATCAAATTCGTCCTGCTTTTGGAGGAAATATCATTGCCACTATTGTGAATCCGGAAACCCGTCCTCAAATGGCTACTGTTCGCGAAGGAGTTATGAAAAAAGAAATTTACAAGGCCGATTATAAGGGGACCCTAAAAAAAATAGAGGTAGCAAAATATACGACCTCTGCCGATTTTGTATGTCAAATTATAGACCGGCATATTGAAGCACAGAAAGTAAATATTAAGGGGGCTCAAATTATTGTATCCGGTGGTTATGGGGTAGGTTCTAAAGAAAACTTCCAATTGCTTTTTGAATTAGCGGAAGTCTTAGGGGCGGAAGTGGGGGCGACTCGTGCAGCGGTAGATGGTGGCTTTGTTGCTCACGAACGACAAATTGGGCAAACCGGAGTTACGGTACGTCCCAAATTATATATTGCTTGTGGAATTTCTGGAGCCGTTCAACATCGTGCAGGAATGGATCAGTCTTCTAAGATTATAAGTATTAATACCGATGCTCATGCACCTATTAATTCTATTGCCGATTATGTGGTACATGGTTCCGTGCAAGAAGTTTTGCCTAAAATGATAAAATATTATAAGTCGCATTCTAAGTAAGATACACTACTCTATAAACTGTTTATAGTTTTAAAAGTCGGTATCGAAAGCGAAAATACCGTCGGATAAGAGAAAGAAAGCGAATAGATAAATTAAATACTTGAAAAGATGAATTTTTATAGCGATAATGAGGCCTTAAAATTCCATTTAAATCATCCACAAATGAAGAAATGTGTGGATATGAAAGAGCGGAATTATATCGATAGAACCATTTATGATTATGCACCCAAAGACTTTGAAGATGCTATGGATAGCTACGACAAGGTTATGGAAATTATTGGGGATATTTCGGCTAATATATTAGATGTTAATGCAGAAGAAATTGACAAGGAGGGCCCTCAAGTTATAAATCACCGGGTAAAATACGCCAAAGGAACCCAAGAAAACCACGATGTACTTACCCAGGCTGGAGTATATGGTTTAGCCTTGCCTCGTAAATATAATGGGCTTAACTTTTCCATAGTTCCTTATGTAATGGCTGCTGAAATTGTATCTCGTGGGGATGCTGGTTTTGCTAATATTTGGGGACTGCAAGATTGTGCAGAAACCATTAATGAATTTGCTTCCGAAGAAATAAAAAACGAATTTTTACCTCGTATTCATCAAGGTGCTACTTGTTCTATGGACTTGACCGAACCGGATGCTGGTTCAGATCTACAAGCGGTACAGCTAAAAGCCACTTATGATGATAAAAAACAAATTTGGCTACTTAATGGGGTGAAAAGATTCATTACCAATGGGGATGCCGACATAAAATTAGTATTAGCCCGTTCGGAAGAAGGTACTACCGATGGCAGGGGCTTATCCTATTTTGTATATGATAAAAAGAAGGGGGGCGTGAAGGTTCGCCGTATTGAAAACAAAATGGGAATTAAGGGTTCGCCTACCTGTGAATTAGTATTCGAAAATGCACCGGCTCAATTAGTGGGGGATAGAAAACTCGGATTAATTAAGTATGTAATGTCTTTGATGAATGGCGCTCGTTTAGGAGTTGGCGCTCAGTCGGTTGGTTTGTCGGAGGCGGCTTATAGAGCGGCACAAAAATACGCCCAAGAAAGAGAGCAATTTGGAAAAGCTATTATCAAATTTCCGGCTGTATTTGAAATGCTTTCTATGATGCGGGCCAAGACCGATGCGGCTCGTACCATTTTATACGAGACTTCCCGTTATGTAGATTTAAGTAAATCTTATTCGGCTTTACAAAAAGAAGAAGTGAAACTTTCTGCGGAAGAACGTACCGAAATGAAAAAATGTCAGCGTAATGCCGATATGTTAACTCCTCTTTTGAAATTATTTTCCAGTGAATATGCCAATGAGAATGCCTATGACGCTATTCAAATTCACGGGGGAACCGGTTTTATGAAAGATTTTCCGGTAGAACGTTTATATAGAGATGCTCGTATTCTTACTATTTACGAAGGAACCTCCCAGTTGCAAGTGGTAGCGGCGATTCGCCACGTGGTGAATGGAAACTTAATGAAACTTATAGAAGAATATGCGAGTATGCCCATAAAATCCGATTTTGATCATTTAAAGAAGATACTTCAGGCGATGACAGAAAAAATGAGAGAATCGGTGGAGATGGTTAAAAACTTAGAGGGAGAAGAGATATTGGACTTTCATGCTCGTCGTTTGGTAGAAATAGGAGCTTATGTGGTTATGGGATATTTGCTAATGTTGGATGCCAACCGTAGCGAACTTTTTGTTAAATCGGCAGAGGTCTTTATACAACATGCTCGTTGTGAAGTAGAAAAGCACTTTATATTTATTAAAAGTTTTTCTCCGGAAAATATAGATTTGTATAAATAGTCTATAGTAGATATTCCTTTCGTTTTTATAAGAAATTACTTTGTTAATTATCGTATTTTAGAATAAAGTCCCCTCTGTATGGGGACTTTATTCTATAGCTTTCTTTAGAATTTAGTTTTTTTTATGTGGTTTCAAATAATTAAGATTTAGCATGATACCTAAGACTATTCATTATTGTTGGTTGAGTAAAGATCCTTATCCGGCTTTAGTAGAGAGGTGCTTGCTTTCTTGGAAAGAGAAACTTCCGGAGTATGAATTTATGCTTTGGAATACAGAACGTTTTGATGTAGAGCAGTTGGAATGGACCAAACAAGCTTTTTCTTTAAAAAAATATGCCTTTGTTTCCGACTATATTCGTTTGTATGCTCTTTATCATTATGGGGGAATATATTTGGATACAGATGTGGAAGTATTGAAAGGAATGGATGATTTATTAGGGGATATTTCTTTTATTGGGTGGGAAAGTTCAGGTATTTTAGAAGCAGCCATTATAGGGGCACAAAAAGGTACTCCTTGGCTTAAAGAGGGAATGGCATATTACGAAAATACAAGTTTTATAAAAGTAGGTGGGGGTTTAGAAACCATGCCTATGCCTTTGGTATTGCAGGCTCGATTTATGAAGGAAAAGGATTTTCTAGAGAATTTTAAAACTTGCGATAGCCTCAGCCCGGCTTACGACTTCACGCTAGAAGCAGAAACTGGGTTTAAAGCTTTTAGAAAAAATAAAAATAAAATACAATACATAGAGAAAGTAGGGTTAAAAGTGTATCCTTCTTCTTATTTTTCGCCTAAAAACCTAATAAGCAACAAAATAAATTCAGATTCTTCGACCTATTGCATACATTATTTTAATGCAAAATGGGTAAAGAAAAATATAGGATATTATACTAAATATATGATACACTGGTTTTTATTGTTTACTTTAGGAGAAAAGAACCATGAGAAAATGGTGAATAGAATAAGAGCTCGAAACAAAGATTGGATTTCCAAATAAGGAAATGTTTGTATAGGGAAGCGTTCGCTTTAAGTTTGTGCAGCTTATCTATCTATCTGTGGCTTTCTCGCTTTTTTTATTCTTATTTTTCGTTTCCATTACATTCTTTCCGGAGCCTCTATTCCCAGTAAATGTAATCCTTGTTTTAATATAGTTCCGGTAAATTGCGATAAAGCTAAACGGAAAAGCCGGGTATTTTCGTGCTCTTCTTTTAAAACCGGAGTGTCTTGATAAAATCCGTTAAATTCTTTAGCAGTATCAAAAATATAATTGGCAATAATGGCCGGAGAGAAAGTCTTAGCCGCTTGCTGAAGTACGGATGTATAGGTTAAAAGATTTTGTATTAAGGATATTTCTTTTGCACTTAATTTAGGAAGATCTTGAATGTTAAAAAGAATAGGGCTGTCGGGCTGCTTTTCCGATTTGCGTAAAAGAGAACGAATGCGTGCGTGCGTATATTGTATGAAAGGGCCTGTATTTCCGTTGAAATCAATGGATTCCTTAGGATTAAAGAGCATGTTCTTAGAAGGATCCACCTTTAAAATAAAATATTTTAAAGCCCCCATAGCAATAGTATGGTAAAGGCGATTGGCTTCTTCTTTGTTTTCCAATAAAGGAGCTTTTCCTAATTCCTCGGTAGTTTCTTTGGCCGTTTGGGTCATTTTTTCTATCAAATCATCAGCATCTACTACCGTTCCTTCTCTGGACTTCATTTTCCCTTCTGGAAGTTCTACCATACCATAAGAAAGGTGCTCTATCTTAGAGCTCCAGTCGTATCCTAATTTTTTTAAGACTCTTTTCAAAACATCGAAATGATAGTTTTGTTCGTTTCCTACTACATAAATTAGTTTTTCAGCATTAAATTCTTGGTATCGGAGTTGAGCTGTACCTAAATCTTGGGTCATATAAACAGAAGTTCCGTCTTTTCTGAGCAGCAATTTTTCGTCTAAGCCATCTTCTCGTAAATCGGCCCATACCGATCCGTCTTCTTTCTTAATCAGTAAGCCGTCTTTTAAACCCTTTTCTACCATGCTTTTCCCTAAAAGATAGGTTTGAGATTCGTAATAAATTTTATCGAAATCTATGCCTAATTTTTGGTAGGTTTCGCTAAAACCTGCATAAACCCAAGTGTTCATGGTTTTCCATAGCTCTAAGACTTGTTCATCGCCATCTTCCCATTTCCGGAGCATTTGCTGTGCTTCTTGCATTAAAGGAGCTTGGCGTTCGGCTACTTCTTTTTCTATACCTGGATGAGAAGCCATAATTTCCGCTACTTCTTTGGCTAATTGTTGGCTAAAGATAACGTAATATTTTCCAACTAAATGATCCCCTTTTAATCCACTACATTGGGGGGTTTCTCCTTGTCCATATCTTAACCAAGCCAACATGGATTTGCAAATGTGAATTCCCCGGTCGTTTACTAAATTTACTTTTTTTACCGATTTCCCCGTAGCTTTCCATATTTCGGCTACCGACCAGCCTAATAAATTATTGCGGATATGGCCTAAATGCAATGGTTTATTGGTGTTAGGAGAAGAATATTCTATAACGTAAGCCGAGGCAGCAGTAGCAGCAGTAGCAGTAGCAGAGGAGGCGGTAGAACTTACTGAATTTTCCTTGCTTTGCGCTTCTAAACGAAAGTCGTTAAAGCGTTCTAACCAATAGGTAGAGGAAATTTGCAAATTCAAAAAACCATTTACCGCATTAAAAGCGGTAATTTCCGGTAGCTTTGCTTTTAGGTATTCGCCCATTTGTAAGGCTGTTTGAGCGGGAGCTTTACGAGCAAATTTCACAAAAGGAAATACCACCAAGGTAACATCTCCTTCAAATTCTTTATTTGTTTTTTGTAACTGAATGGCAGAGGAATTAATCTCTACTTGGTAGAGCTCTTTTACTCCTTTAATAACGGTATCTTCTATTTTCTTTTCTATCGAAATCATATTCCTATTTTCTCTAATCTAAGGGAGGCAAAAGTACGAAAAATATTGTTATATTTGCAGGTTTGTCTAAGAGAGTGCTTAGATAAGGTAGTACAAAACAAGAATAAAGAGCTTTAAAAGGAAAAAGATGGAATACGAAAATTTGCAGATAGAGCAACAAGGACCTATACAAATTATAAAAATTAATAGGCCACAGAGTTTGAATGCTTTAAATTTCGAGCTGCTTTCCGATTTGGATTGCGCATTTTCGGAGGCTGGTGCCGATGCCCAAACCGAGATTATTATTTTGAGTGGAGAAGGTAAGGCCTTTGTTGCCGGAGCGGATATTGCCAAAATGGCAAAAATGAACGCCATAGAAGGGAAGGAATTTAGTGAATTTGGAAGTGAGGTTTTTAGACGTATAGAATTATTGAATAAAGTGGTCATTGCCGCAGTCAATGGCTATGCTTTGGGAGGAGGTTGTGAACTTTGTATGGCCTGTGATTTGCGTATAGCCTCTGTAAAAGCAAAATTTGGTCAGCCAGAAGTGGGATTAGGTATTATTCCAGGTTTTTCCGGTACCCAGCGATTGGCTCGATTAGTAGGGGTAGGGAAAGCGAAAGAATTAATATATACAGCCTCTACCATAACGGCCGAAGAAGCACTGTCTATAGGATTGATCAATGAAGTTACCGAACCGGAAAATTTAATGGCACAGGCTTGTGCCATGGCCGAGAAAATACTCTCTAAGGGGAAAATAGCGGTTTCTTTTGCAAAAGAAGCTATCAACAGAGGAATAGAAACCGACTTGGACACCGCCATTGCGATGGAGTCCAATTTATTTGGTTTATGCTTTTCTAGTGAAGATCAAAAAGAAGGAATGCAGGCTTTTTTAGAGAAGAGAAAGCCAAATTGGTTGAAAAAATAGCATTTGTAGTACGAAAGTTGCATAATTTGCAGTACGAAAGTTTTTAAAGAAAGGCGAAATTTTGTACTTGTCGTTCTCTTAGAAAGGGTGGATGTTCCACGGAGTGGTATGTTTAAGATTTTAAAAATAAAAAAATATTTATAGATATGAAAATTTGTGTAATAGGAACCGGGACTATGGGTCACGGAATTGCGCAGAGTTTTGCGCAGGCTGGTTATGAAGTATGTTTGAAGGGTCGTTCAGAAGCTTCTATAGGCAAAGCTTTAAAAAAAATAGAAAAAAACTTACAGAAGGCGGTAGAAAAAGCCAAGATAGAGGCTTCTGAAAAGGAGAAAACGCTATCTTTGATTAAAGCCGTCTTATCTTATGAAGAGATAAAAGATGCCGATTTGGTTATTGAAGCTGTTTCTGAAGATATGCAGGTGAAAAAAGAAATTTTTAAAATCTTAGATGAAACCTGCAAAACAGGAACTATTTTAGCAACCAACACCTCTTCTTTGTCGGTTACAGAGGTGGCTTCTGTTACTAAACGCCCGGAACAAGTAATAGGCATGCACTTTTTTAATCCAGTGCCTGCAATGAAATTGGTAGAAATTATTAAAGGGCAGTTGACCTCGGAAAGCGTTTTTAATACCGTTAAGGAATGGGCGGAAAAAATTGGGAAAAGTCCTGTAAGCGTTAACGAAGCTCCCGGCTTTGTGGTAAATCGTATTTTAATTCCTATGATAAACGAAGGAATTGGTATTTTGGCCGATGGTGTTGCTTGTAGGGAAGAAATAGATGAGGCAATGAAAATGGGCGCTAATCACCCCATGGGACCTTTAGCTTTAGCCGATTTGATAGGACTGGATGTTTGCTTAGCTATTATGGAGGTGCTTTATGCGGAATTTGGAGATTCTAAATATAGAGCTCATCCTTTAATGCGCAAAATGGTAAGAGCCGGTTTATTAGGCCGTAAATCCGGCATAGGGTTTTATGATTATAGAAAATAAAAGAAAGCAATAAGACCATAAAAGGGGAGTGGGTTTCAAGAGTTTTATTAACTTTTGAAACCCACTCCCCTTTTTATGGAGCTTAGAGTAAAAAAAACGTTAACAGAAGATACCATTTCTTAGGCATTTAAAAAAAAAAGCGTAACTTTGCCGGCTTATTAAAAAAGAAGAGGTATTTGAAAAGATGACAGAGATTAGGAATATTGCCATTATTGCACACGTTGACCACGGAAAGACCACATTAGTAGATCGTATTTTGTATCAATCTAAAATTTTTCGGGAGAATCAAGAGCAAAAAGATTTAATATTAGATAACAATGATTTAGAGCGGGAGAGAGGAATAACCATTCTTGCTAAGAACGTATCGATTCGTTATAAAGATGTTAAAATAAACATTATAGATACTCCAGGGCATGCCGATTTTGGAGGCGAAGTAGAAAGAGTATTAAACATGGCCGATGGGGTCCTTTTAGTAGTGGATGCGTTTGAAGGGCCTATGCCACAAACTCGCTTCGTTTTACAAAAAGCCTTAGAACTGAATTTAAAGCCCATTGTGGTAGTGAATAAAGTAGACAAGCCTAATTGTGATCCAGAGCTCACCCAAGAAAATGTTTTTGATCTTATGTATTCTTTGGGAGCTACGGAAGACCAATTGAATTTTCCAACTGCTTTTGGTTCTTCCAAAGAAGGTTGGATGAGTGAAGATTGGCGTAAACCTACTACCGATATTACTTATCTTTTAGATTTAATTATAGAACATATACCCGCTCCTCAGTTTCAGGATGGCACCACGCAAATGATGATTACATCCTTAGACTATTCTTCCTATATAGGTCGTATAGCAGTTGGTCGTCTTACGCGGGGAACTTTACAGGCAGGACAAAACATATGCTTAGTAAAGAGAGATGGTTCTATGATGAAAGAAAAAATCAAAGAACTTTATATTTTTGAAGGTTTAGGAAAAGTAAAAATTAAAACTCCAGTGGAAGCAGGGGAGATATGTGCCGTTATGGGTTTAGACACCTTTGATATAGGCGATACTATTACCGATGCTAACAATCCCGAAGCGTTGAAGCCTATTGCCGTCGACGAGCCTACTATGAGTATGCTTTTTACCATTAACAACTCGCCTTTCTTTGGAAAAGATGGAAAATATGTTACCTCCCGTCATATAAGAGAGCGTTTATTCAAGGAGTTGGAAAAGAATTTGGCCCTAAGAGTGGAGGAAACCGGTTCGCCTGATGTGCTATTGGTTTATGGTCGAGGAATATTGCATTTATCGGTTTTAATAGAAACCATGCGTAGAGAAGGCTATGAATTACAGGTAGGGCAGCCTAAGGTAATTATTAAAGAGATAGATGGCCAGAAGTGTGAACCAGTAGAAGATCTTACGGTAGTGGTTCCAGAACAGTTTGCCGGTAAGGTTATTGAATTGGTGACCCAACGTAAGGGGGAGATAAAAACGATAGAGGCACGTTCCGATCGTTCGCATTTAGAATTTACCATTCCTTCTCGTGGAATGATAGGCTTACGTAATAATGTACTTACTGCCACCGAAGGAGAAGCGGTTATGGCCAGTCGATTTAAAGAATATGCTCCTTGGAAAGGGGATTTGGGCTTACGCACTTCCGGAGCTCTCATTGTTATGGAAACAGGGAATGCTTATCCGTATGCTATTGATAAATTGCAAGACAGAGGCACTTTTTTTATTGATCCTAATGAGGATGTCTACGCAGGTCAAGTCATAGGCGAGCACATACGCCAAGACGATATAGTGATTAACGTTTGCAAAAGTAAGAAACTAACCAATATGCGGGCTTCCGGTTCAGACGATTCGGTTCGTATAGTGCCGGCTAAAAAAATGTCGTTGGAAGAATTCATGGAATATATAGGCCCAGATGAGTATTTAGAAATAACACCTCATTTTCTTAGGCTTAGAAAAATTATATTAGATGAATTGGAGCGTAAGCGTATGGCTAAGAAAAGTGAATAAAGACACTTTAAGACTATTCTAAATTAAAAGAGGCTACCTATAAATAGGTAGCCTCTTTTAATTTAGGGCTAAAGGTTCTATAAATTTTACAATTTATTGTCCAATAATTAGTTTTTGGATAGTCTGGATATTTTCGCCCTTAATATAAATAACATAAGAACCTTTGCTAAGATTGCTTATAGGCAAATCCACCTTATGCTCTCCTTCGTTTCTTACTTGTTCCCCTAAATCTAAAATGCGACTGCCTGTTAAATTATAGATACAGATAGACACTTTTTGTGTTTTAGGCAAAAAGAAAGAAAGGGTACTGGACTGGGAAGCAGAAGTTGGATTTGGGTATAGTTTCGCCTGCAAAGCATTGGAATTCTGTAAGTTTTCGTTTCCAACTCCATTTATAAGAATGTAATGTGTTTCTTCTTCTCCAAATTTACCATCACTTTTAGTAAGGATATCTCCTTTCAAGTTGGTGATATTAAGATGTCCCTGACCGAAAGAAGAGTTTATTCCATCTTTGCTGGCATCCACTATTTTAAAGTTAATACAACCAGTTTGAGAGAATTTAACAGTGGTAGTGTTTAATTTAGTACCTATGGTGTTTAGATCTTTGTATGGGCCACCTTTAAAAATAGAGTTGGCATCTTTAGAAAGAGTCCAAGTATCTTCCGAACCCCAACGGTCTTGCCATATATTTACAATAAGACCACCATCGGCAACCGTTCTGCCAAAAAATTTAACTACAGATGCAGAGGATTCTTTTGCAGGAGTATATTCGTAGGCTTGTCCATTGACTTTAGAAACAGAAATAACGCATTTTTCTTTTCTATCGTTGGGTAATATAGGAAACGCATCGGAAATAACGGTTTTTGTATTACCCATAGTGAAATTTTGGGCTTCCCAAGTAAATTCATGAACCCCTGCAGTGGTTTTACAGGCGAAAGTAACATTTTTGATAGTATCGTTTGCAGAGCTAAGTCTATTGAAAACATCAAATTTAACGCCAATATTTTCATCACAAGTAGGTGTATTTACTTGGTTTATATTTTTAATTTCGAAAACATATTTCGGTCCGTTTTCGTAAGTAAGGTTTGCTTTTTCGGCAGTCATTACTTCTTGATGCGTTTGGCATACAAATACTACTACTTCTATGTCCAATAAATTCAAAGGAAAATTTTTTACTTTTTCCGGCAATATTTTAGTATAAGTTCTATGTATAAAATTCCCTTGACTTACCGTTGTCACCGTGTCGCCCCATTGTCCGGTAATAAGATCCCTAAGGGCGTGCATGTGATTATATTGTCCATTTACTACCTGTTCTGGATTGTAACTACTTCCTGCTTGAGGACCTAAGATATTGTTTTGTAAAAGAGCTACATTTATATAATTGCTTGCGGTAGGAGCGTTGCCAGTGTAATACAATTCCACATCCACCGTTAATTCACGAGTAGCCCAATCTATCTTAGCCTTAGCACCAACATTCACATAAGAGGGCATGGTTAATATTTTACTTACACTGTTTTTCCATTTATCTCTATACATAACCGTGGCAGTTCCCTCAAAGATATGGCGGTTTATAGTACCTGATGGGTAGCCCGTTAATCCAGATTGTTGTCCCAGTGCATTGCCGTAATTAGTAGTTAAATCAAAGGAGGGATCTACGGCATAATCTCCTTGGTGAATATTAATAACAAAAAAATTATTAGGATTTGCGGCTTTTATTTGATTGGCTATTAGGTGTCCATCCGGACAATTTCCGCAATTAATTCCCGTAAATTCTTCCAATAGCGCATTCCGATTCGACGGTTCTGTGCTCACTATACTGGGCGTTTGAGCCCAAGCACAGCTAATAAAAAATCCGCTTAGGATGGTAAAACATATTTTTTTCATGGTATTTTAATTTATTATATATATCGTTGATTTGTTGCAATATAACATATTACATGGAAGCAATTTAATTAAATTGCTCTTTTACTCTCCCCCCATCATGCCTTGTACTTCTTCTTCCAATTCGGCTTGGGTGATAGGTTTATAGGATTTAGGAATAAGAAAATCTTTAGGATCCAAGGAATCATAAACCATACTTTTTACCGTAAAGGTAGTGGAAAATTGCGGCGTAACGATGGTATATTCCAATGGAAAAGCATTAAGGGAAGCAAAAGTATTTACCAAATATTTAAAAAACGGATTACAAAAATTAGGTATAAAATATACGGTATAATCTACTTTGCCCTGAGGGGTTAAATAGCTGCCTATCGCTTTAGTGGTAGTGTAGCCATTAATAATCTTAGTTTCTTTGGTAATGTTTAGGGTAGCATTCGCCTTTTGGGTAGTGTCGTTCAAAATCGTTTCGTTTTCTTCCAAAACGTATTTTCCTAAACCCATCATATTTAGATTTAGTAATTTATACAGTTTTTTCGTTTGAGCATCTACTATTACTTTGGCCGTTTTTGCATCCATTACCAATTTTTCCTCACTAATTTTTACAACGGCTTCGGTTGGCTGTTGCGCTAAGGTTGCTGCAGGAATTACATCACTTTTATAGCTAATTTGGTAATTAATAGTTCCTATAAAGGGAAGCTTGGCCTGCTGAGCTCTGATGGTAAAACTAATTAGTGATAAACCAATTATTACCATTACGTTGATTTTTTTCATAGTAGTATTTTTTTACGATTTTTTTATGATAAACCTAAATAGCGGTTTTATTATTTTTTTAAAATTTCCGTATAACCGGATCTTCCTAATTTGAAAATTCGTATTTTTTGATTTTCTAAACCATTTCCACCAAGGCGCATTTGAAAATTAAATTGGTTGAAAGGAAAGTCGTTTGTTTCAATAGAGGGAGCATAATACATAAAATCGGTATTGTATGTTTTCAAAGCCGATAAAATCCAGCGCATGCAAAGGTAGCCCTGATAGGCCAAATCATTAGGTGCAGTGTGATACCAGTGATAAAAATCTTTTTCAAAATCACGTATATTACTATCATTTCTATCGGCATAGAAGTTAGCATAGGAGGTAAAGCGGTTTTTTAGGAAAAAATCGAATTCTATTTTATCGAAATTAGTCCATTTGGAAGGTCCTATAAGAGTAACAGAGGCAGGACATCTTCTAAGAGCAATAAAAGTGTTGAGTAATAAAATTTCCTTGTCGGTAAACCCACAAAGGACATAAGAAGAGTCTCTTGGTAAAGAAGC
The DNA here is from genome assembly GCA_036653535.1 of Bacteroidales bacterium. GTDB lineage: Bacteria > Bacteroidota > Bacteroidia > Bacteroidales > P3 > JAVVTR01. The sequence goes on from JAVVTR010000020.1 coordinate 14,300, forward strand.
TAAGGTTTTATAAGCAAAACTATTAATGGTAAGTAACTTACTTTTAGGTAAATGAGATTTTAATTGTAAGGCTTTTTTTAGATTATTAGGATTACTATCGGAAAGAAGGAGATATTTAGAATGAGGGTGGTCTGATTTTATATAGTCGGCCAATAATTTCATTTGGGTAGAAAAAGAAGGGGTAAACTGTAAAAAATAAGCAAAGTTATTTGCCATGGAATCTCTTTCGGATATAGGGTGAACCAGTGGTATTTTATGTTTACTTGCAAAAGCTTGTAAAGTATTAAACTCTTGTGCAAATATAGCGGAAATAATAACATCGGAAGAAGCTAAGGCAGGGTCTTTTAAAGCTTTACTTAAGGAAGAAGGAGCTTCGGTGACATCGTACAGATTAAGGTTAAAAACAGGAGATTCTGTGGGCGAAGCGGAAGATTCTTGTAACTCTTGTAACTCTTGTATTTCTTGTGCCCAAGCCAAACTGGCCCCTTCATAAAAGGGTAGGTAGATGTAAGATTTTATAAACGTAGGTTTGGAAGATCCATTAGAAGCGGAAGCAATACTATCTAAAGAAAGAGCTTCATAAGAGTAGAGGGGCAACATTAAACTTATGTTTAAGGTATCTTTGTGTGCTTTCCTTTCTATTTTTACCGTTTTTGCCTTTACGGGCACTGGTGTTTTGGTCGGAATTTTTTGGTTGTCTAATTTTTCTTCTACCTCTTCTATAGAAATAGGTTCTTCTAAGAGAGTAACAGAGGCGTTTGGACTTTCCCTTTCTAAAATTTGTGGTTTAATTCCCGTAAACGCTTTCCAAACAGGAGTTTCTTTGTTGGAAAATAAGGATTTATGGAAGGGAATATACAGCGCTTCTCCAATTTTAACTTCGGTATCTGGAGAATCCTTGCGTATATCTTGATAGTGGCATTTATACGTTTTGGCTATAGAATACAAGGTATGTCCTCTAAGAACGGTGTGCACCAAAAAAACTTGACCATTTAAGGTGTCGGTGTAAGTACTTATTTCAATAGGGCTAGCAATAAAATCAGTATTTTGAGCTTGAACCGAGGGATATTCCAAGCATAAAAAAAAGGAAAAGATTAATAGTACTATATTTATTTTCATTATTTACTCCCATTCAATAGTGGAGGGTGGTTTCGAACTTATATCGTAAACTACTCGGTTCACCCCTTTAACCTTATTGATAATTTCGTTGGATATATGGGCTAAAAAATCATAGGGTAGATGGCACCAATCGGCCGTCATGCCATCGGTAGAAGTCACTGCTCTAAGGGCAACTACTTTTTCGTAAGTACGTTCATCGCCCATTACCCCTACCGATTGTATGGGTAAAAGCATACAACCCGCTTGCCATACTTGATGATAAAGACCATTTTCTTTTAATCCTTGAATAAAAAGGAAGTCCACTTCTTGTAAAAGGGCAACCTTTTCGGCGGTAACCTCTCCTAAAATGCGAATACCTAAGCCGGGACCTGGAAAAGGATGTCGTTGTAAAAGATCGGATGGAAGCTTTAGGCTAGTTCCTACTCGTCTTACCTCGTCTTTAAACAAGGTACGTAGAGGTTCTATCAATTTTAATTTCATAGTTTCCGGAAGACCTCCTACATTGTGATGCGATTTTATGGTAGAAGAAGGACCTTTGACGGAAACCGATTCTATTACATCTGGATAAATGGTTCCTTGTGCCAAAAAATGAACATTTTCAATCCTTTTTGCTTCTCTGTCGAAGACCTCAATAAAAGTCTTTCCTATTGCTTTTCGTTTAGCTTCCGGATCGGTAAGGCCTTGAAGAGCTTTATAAAACTCATCCGCTGCACGTACTGCTCGGATATTTAATCCCATATTTTTAAAAGAAAGCAGTACTTCTTCAAATTCATTTTTTCTAAGAAGTCCATTGTCTACAAAAATGCAATAGAGTTGTTTTCCTATGGCTTTATGTAGTAAAACTGCCGCCACGCTGGAATCTACTCCTCCTGAAAGGCCCAAAATTACCTTTTCAGAACCCACTTCTTTTTGTATAAGGGGGAGGGTAGTTTGTACGAAATTATCTGGGGTCCAATTACACTGACAAGCACATATTTGAATTAAAAAATTTTTTAAGATGGTGCTACCATCGGTGGTGTGATATACTTCTGGATGAAATTGAAGAGCATAAGTAGCTTCTCCTTTAATAGAAAATCCGCAAGCTTTTACACTATCGGTGCTACAGATAAGATGAAAAGTGGATGGATATTCCAAAATGGTATCCCCATGCGACATCCACACCTGACTTCCCAAAGGAATAGAGCTCAAAAGAGGACAATTATTGTCTATATACGATAATTTAGCTCTTCCATATTCTCTATTTTGAGAAGATTGGACTTTTCCGCCTGCTTGATGTGCCAAAAATTGAGCCCCATAGCAAATGGCTAAGAGAGGAATTTTCCCCTGAATAGACTTTAATTCGGGAATAGGAGCGTGGGGATCGTTTACAGAAAATGGACTTCCGGATAAAATCACCCCCTTTATATCGGAAGTAATAGGAGGAATATGGTGATAGGGATGAATTTCGCAATAAACATTATTTTCTCGTATCTTACGGGCTATTAATTGTGTGTATTGTGAACCGAAGTCGAGAATAAGGATGCGCTCTAACATGTTATTATTATTATTTTTTTATAGAAGGTGAAAATAGAAAATCAAGCTTAGACATGGTAAGACACAATGGCTAAAATGAAATTTCCATAACAACCCACACAAAAGTAAATATATTTTATAATTTTTCCAAAGAAAAAGCTTAAAAGGCGCTTGGTTGTTTGGTGGAATTCTATATAAAATCTATAAATTAAATTCTGCATCCACTTTAAAAGGCGCTTGGTTGTTTTGTGATATTTTATGGGGTACTTAGGATAAGAGAAAGAGAAGAGGTATTGCCTGAAAAATCCCTGCCCACAATACGTAATAGATATTTTTGGTCTATGATCGGGGTAAAAGACCCTTCTTCTTTTAGTGTACTATAAGGGCTAAATAGAGCATTAGAATTTACATACGATTTTTCTATTCTCTTTTTGGTAAGTTTATAATAGGGCAGATCTATGTGTTCGTTGATTTTAGAACTGTTTTCTACGGAAATAGAATCTAAACGATAATAAGCGAGAGTATCTTTATCTATCATAAAGGCTAATTCATATAATCCGTAATGGAAAGGTAGATTTTCTATAGTATCGAGGGCTTCTAAACCAAATCCTATACGTCCACTAAGACGAAGGGTATCGGGAAGTAAGGAAATGGGAATATAAACGGGAACTTTAGAAAGGGTATCGAAAAAAGGGCACTGTATTTTAGAAAGCGTGTCTAAAGGATAAATAGCCAAACTTAGCAATAAAGGAGGAAGCCGGTCTTCTACCCTTAAGCCAAAAAGGCAGGGATTGAGAAGATACTCCTTATAGGACACGGTCTTATTAGAGGAATTTACTAAGGGAGAGGAACGTCTTAATTCGAAATGTAGATGAGGACCAAAAGAACTGCCAGTGTTTCCAGAGCGGGCAATACGCTCTTTTTTTTCTATGGGGATAGAAAGATTATCTAAGGTAACTTCATACTGTCCACTTTGTTTTTGGGCTTTTTTTACCATGCGTTCTAAAAAGGGTCTAAAACGAGAAAGATGCCCGTAGATAGAAACCAAGCCATTGTCGTGCTTTATATAAATGGCTTTCCCATAAGAATTTTTGCGAACACTTATTTTAAAAAGGAAGCCATCGGCTACACTTCGTACCGGAAGTCCTTCTTTTTGCTTAGTGCGAAAATCCATACCTCCGTGAAAATGAGTAGAACGCAGTTCTGCAAAACTGCCCGATATTTCAGGCTTTATTTTAAGAGGATAGGCTAATTTAGGTTTAAGAATAGGTGGGGTATTGGCGAAAGAGAAAAAAGGAGAGCATAGAATTCCACCCATACACATCCCCCAAAAAAGAAAATTTGCTATACGATGAAAAAGAACCATAATAAATAAATTTTAACAACCATCTTCCTCGTTAAATCTTTCGAAAAGTAGCCCAAGAGATTTTATTTGGCCATGGCTTAGCATAGTTTTCGATTAAATTTCGCTTTTCCCTTTTTTCAGAAGTTTTCTCAATTCCTCGTAAAGATTAGGCGTGTATTGGCTTTCTTTCAAATAGCCTAAAAGAAAACTGGCAAATTCGTAGTTATGCTCTTCCACAATAGAAAATTGTGCCCAAAGTAGCAGAATACGAAATTCTCTTGCATAAGATAATTTATTAAACAAACTGGTTTGAGAGGCCGTTATTGCCGATAAGCCACTTTCTTTATAAATTCTATCAGCCTCCAAGTAAGTCTTTATATAGCCTATTGTATCAAGTTGATTATAAAGTAATTGGTTTGCTTTTTCTTTAGTGTCTTCGTAGGTTTGTATTTTAAGAAAATAGCCCTGTAATTCGAAAATAGAATTGCTATCTATAACACAACCTACATTATTGATTTTAATACTTTCTTCTATACTTTTAATTTCGTCGAATTGCATTTTGGCCTGTGCATATTTGCCATAAGTTATTTGTTGATAGGTGTTTTTTATGGCTTTATCCAAGCGTATTACCGCTTTTTGACAAAGCAATTCCGTGGTTTGTTGCAGGTAATTGGCTATTAATGTTTGGGTTTGATTTAAAACCGTAATATTGGGGGTTGCGGTATTGGCTTGCTTATGTTGTTCTGCAACCATCAAGGCCAAGGCATAGAGGCTGTCCGCTTCTGCTTTAAGATTATTCCAAAGACGATATTGAGCCTTGTTTAATAACTGATCCACGGTAGAAATGGTATTTTCGGCCCAAATATTCGGAAAATCTGTTTCGTATTTTAATGTATAGAAACGGCGTAAGGAATCGGCCTTGTAGAGGGCAAGGTGGGCTATATAAAATTGACGTTGCTTTCGGTTAAGATTGGCCGCCTGCAGAGCAGAATTGAAGAGCTTTTGAGCTTGACTCTCCGTCATGGAGCGAGTAACAGCAATAGTAGGTGCAATAGCAAGAGTATTATTGCTGTCTTTATTTTTTTTGTTATTATCCTCTTTTTTAATAGATTGATATGTGTTATCGGAAGTTTTTGTAGAGGATTTAAATTTTTTCGTATCCTCTTCTATTTGCGACATATCCGTAAGAATTACTTCATCAGGATCAAAGGTGCTTGCTTTGGTAGGAATCAAACCAGTATGAGAGACTATACTATCTATAAGGGTTTGAAAATAGTTTTTTTCATCCAAGTCGGAGTAAAGGGTGAACTTAGAATATTTTTGAATAATTTTATCTAATAGCTCTAAAGTCGGATTAATTCCCGACATGTATTTTTCGTTTTTTTTGTAGTAATCAAAAGAAAGTATGGCGTATTTTTGGGCCATTTGATACATCTTTTGATCGAAAGCTTTAGTGGCAACCGAAAAATAGGAGTTAAAAATACCTTGATAGGCGTGATATTTGGCTTGATCTTCGCGGTATGCTATATATTGTAGTGGAAATTCGGCTTCAAAATACTGCGACATCAATAAAATAAGGTTTAGTGCATCTTGATATAAACCCTTATCATTTAGCATTTCTACCTTGCTCAATAATTTTCCGTAAATATTTTCGGCAGTTTGAATTACTTTTTCCTTGCTGCTTAGGGTATGCATGCTTTCATTTAAATAGATTAAACACGCTTCCAAATTACTATCTTGACGGCTTAAATAATTTAACTTAAAGAGAATTGATCGAACAAAAAATCTATTATGTAGTAAGGATTTCTCTATATTTTGTAGAACGTCGTTCCAATGTGGATTTTGTTTATTAATTTCCTGAAGCGCTTGTATATAGTAAAGGCTATCTATGTAAATTCGCCTAAAATCAATATCCCTACGCTTTTGTTCCAAAGCAAATTCTATCTCTTTGGGTAGGGAGATATTTTTTTCGGTATAGATTTTATAATATTTCTGTTCTAAATCGTTTAGATCACAATCCGACTTAGGTAGAACCGATAAGGGTAAATTAGGAATACTAAGAATGGCTTCTACAGAATTAGCGATAGATTCCTGTTGTGCATAAACATAGGCAGAACCTATATTAAAACTCAATCCAAGGAAAATATATCGTAATAAGGGTTGTATAATATTTTTCAAATTAGATAGTCGTTAAACGTTAATTTCATTTTTGGCTCTATCATACGCTTTTATGATTTGAGCCACCAATTTATGCCTTACCACATCTTCTGCTGTAAGGTAAATAAAGCCAATATCTCTTATGCTTTTCAAGGTCTTTTGTGCATGAATTAGTCCAGATAGTTGCTTCCCGGGAAGATCTACCTGTGTTATATCACCGGTAATAATAAATTTTGCATTTTTCCCCATACGGGTAAGAAACATTTTCATTTGATTTTCTGTAGTATTTTGGGCTTCATCCAAAATTACAAAAGCGTGATCGAGAGTTCTTCCCCGCATAAAAGCTAAAGGAGCAATTTCTATAGTGGACTCTTCTAAATAAGTCAATAATTTTTGATAGGGGATCATATCCCGTAGAGCATCATAAAGAGGTTGCATATAAGGATCCAACTTTTCCTTCATGTCACCTGGCAAAAAGCCTAAGTTTTCGCCAGCTTCTACCGCTGGACGGGTCAGAATAATTCTTTTTACTTCTTTGTTTTTCAGAGCATTAACAGCTAATGCCACTGCAGTATAGGTTTTTCCGGAACCGGCCGGACCTATGGCAAAGACTAAATCTTTTGTTTTGGAAGCCTCCACCAATAGCAATTGATTTTTTGTTAACGCCCTAATAGACCGGCCATTAACACCAATTAGAATAGTGTCTGAAGAAAAAACATTAAGTTCTTCCTCTTTCGTATCTTTAGGAGCAATAGGTCCTAAAATAGAAGAAATATCGGTTTCGTTTAAACGATTGAACCTTTCAAAATGATAAAGAATTAACTTCATCTTTGCTTCGAAATCCGTTAAATGCACCGAATCGCCCGTCGCTTTTAAGAGGGTACCCCTTAAAATAATATTAATTTGTGGAAAGAATTTTTTTATTACTTTTAACTTTTCTTCTTCCAATCCAAAAATGTCTACTGGATGCGTAGGGGCTATTTCTATATAGATTTCACTCATTAAGTAAATGGTTTAATTATAATTGGGAACCATCCCGTGCAGATTCTATTCTATGGGAGTATTTAAGAATAAAAGCGCAAAAACAAGCAAAGGTAAGCAAAATTTTTTTTCCACGAAAATATGTTTAATTTTGAATGCTGAAAAACAAAAAAGTAAAATGCAAATAATCACCTTATTAAGTGATTGGGGCGAGAAGGATTATTATGTATCGATAGTAAAGGGTAAAATTTATGAGAAAATACCGGAAGTAACCATTTTAGATATTTGTCACCAGGTTAAGAAGTTCGATATTATACAAGCGGCCTTTATTCTCAAAAACACATATTCTTTTTTTCCGCAAGGAACCATACACATAGTGGGGGTGAATGATATTGCCTCGCCAAAAATGCCTCATATAGTGGTTAAAGCGAATAATCACTACTTTATAGGAGCAGATAATGGAATATTTTCCTTGCTTTTTGAAAATGAAGACTGTCAAGTATGGGAAATTAAAGTATATCAAGAAAGCAACGTCTACACTTTCCCTTCTAAAGATCTATTTCCTAAGGTGGCAGCCCTATTGATTCAAAAAGAGCCTATGGAAAACATTGGATACCCCAGCCATTTACAAAAAAAAATAACACCTACTCAGCCAGCATTTACCTACAACAAAAACGAAGAAGGCGAAATTATAGGAGGAAGTATAAAAGGACAAGTAATTTATATTGACGACTATGGCAATGTTCTAACCAATATTACGGAATCAATTTTTCGGGAATATGCTTCTCGTTTTGGACACTTTCAAATTAAAACCCGTCCCAGTGCAAGTGGTCCCGATGAAGTAATAAAAATTATTAGCAAGGCCTACCAGGATGTAAGAGAGGCCGAATTATGTGCTTTGTTTTTAGAGAACCATCATTTAGAAATATCCTTAAATCAGGGCCATGCAGCCTCTTTGATGGGTTTTGAAATTGGAAGTCCGGTTACCGTGCTATTTAAAGTTTAAATTAGAAAAATATGTTTTCTCTGTTAAAAAAAGAAGTCCGTTTGTTTTTTTCTACCCCCGTGGCCTACTTGGTTTTGTTTTTATTTTTTACCGTTAATTCATTAATGTTATTTGTTTTACCTACTCGTTTTAATCTTTTTGACTATGGTTATGCTTCTTTGGATGCTTTTTTTTCGTGGGCTCCATTAGCCTTTTTATTTTTTATTCCCGCTATATGTATGCGTAGTTTTGCCGAAGAGCGAAAAACTGGAACCATGGAAGTTCTTCTTACACGTCCATTAACCGATTTTCAAATTGTAAGTGCCAAATATTTAGCCTGTTTACTTTTATTAGTGGTGGCACTGCTCCCCACTTTTTTTTATGTATATACCGTTTCCGACTTAGCTTCTCCCAAAGGCAATATAGATATGGCTGCTTTTTGGGGAGCCTATTTAGGCTTACTACTATTGGGGGCCGCTTTTGTTTCGCTTTGCCTTTTCATGTCAAATATTACGGATAATCAAATTATTGCTTTCGCCTTATCGGTCGTATTCTGCGCTTTTAGCTATTTGGGCTTTGAGTCTATTTCTCATTTGGGCATAGGGGGCGACTTGGGCTTATTTTTATCGGCTTGGGGAATAGAAAGTCATTATACCTCCCTTAGTAGAGGCGTAATAGATTTAAGAGATATTTTATACTATGTTAGTTTTATTGCTTTATTTATTTTGCTCAATGTTATGGTTCTTCAAAAGCGAAATACGATAAAATGGAAAGGAATATTAATAATATTATTGATTATAGGAAGTGTGAACCTGTTGGCTTCTTTTTTCTCTCTTCGTTTGGATTTAACCTCCGATAAGAGATACACCCTTATGCCGGTTACTAAGGAAATACTAAAGGAAGGGAAACAACCCATCTATATAAAAATCTATCTTACAGGCGATTTGCCAGCAGGCTTTAAGCGCTTAGAAAAATCGGTAAGAGAAACCTTGGATGAATTTCGTATTTATCAGCCACAAATTAGGTATCAATTTATAGATATTTATGCCATAGAAGACGAAAAGACCCGCTTGGCTCTTATGCAGGAACTTATGGAAAAAGGGATGCAGCCAACCCAATTAGAAGTAAAAACCAAAGAAGGCCTTAGTCGTCGTCTTATATTTCCGAGTGCAGAAGTAAGAGCCGATGGAAAATTTATACCTATTTCTTTGCTTAGCGAACAATTAGGACGAAGTGCGGAAGAGACCCTAAATGCTTCGGTAGAGAACGTGGAATTGCATTTTATAACGGCCATACAATCTCTTTTAGAAAATCGTCGGAAATCGGTTGCATTTTTAAATGGAAACGGAGAGTGGGGGTATGAACAAATTGCCTCCTTTGGCAACGATTTAAGTCTCTTTTACCATACGGTAGGTACCCCCTTAAGCCAAAATCCAGAGTCGGTTCTTAGAAGAGATTCTATAAAAAAAGAATGGGAACCCAAATACGATGTATTAATTATTGCTCATCCAACCCAGCGTTTTGAGGAGGCACAAAAATACATATTAGATCAATACGTAATGAGAGGAGGACGTATTCTTTGGCTAATAGATCCCAGTTCCGCCTCTATAGATTCTTTAAGGGCGAAAGAATCTTCTTTAGCATTGTTGTATTCTTTAAATTTAGAAAATTTATTTTTTAGGTATGGCTTTAGGATCCAAAATAATATAGTTTTGGATAAGAACGCTTGTTTATCGCCAGTGATCACTTCTCTTATGGGGAACCAACCAATTATAGAGTTTATGCCCAATGTATATATGCCATTGATTACCCCTACAGAAGAAAAGGCTTCCCAAAAGGCAGAGGAGGTTCACCCTATATTAAAAGAAATAGGACCTTTGCAAACCGAATTTGTGGCAGGCATAGATACCATAGAAAACGATCTTAAAAAAACATGTTTATTGCAAACTTCTTTGTATTCCAAGAAAATTCCATTGCCGGCCCCTATTTCGGCCGATATTATGAGAGAAAAGGGAAATGTGCAAGACTTTCATCAAGGCGAACAAGCTATTTCTTGGCTTTTGGAGGGGAATTTTGAATCGGCTTTTCGAGTACTTCCCTTAGATAGTCTTTCCGTTTTGCCATTAGTGAGAAAAAGTAAAAACAATCGTATGATTGTTATTTCCGATGGCGATATGATTAAAAACGGTTTTATTTCTGCTCAAAATCAGGCTCTTCCCTTAGGATACGATCCCTATACACGCCAAATGTACGATAATAAGAACTTTTTATTGCACTGCGTACACTATCTTTGTGAGCAACCACAGAAAATGGCTTTAAAATCACGTTTGGTCCAAATGCGCTTAATGGATAAGGCACGTTTAGAAAATGAAAAGGAAAAATGGATGATTTGGAATTTTGCAGGTCCTTTATGCTGTGTGCTCATAGCGGGTTTTCTTTTTTTATATTTCAGAAAGAAACAATATATCCGTTCGAAATAAGTAAAAAAACTTAGAAAAACAGCTTAGAGAAAACAGCTTCGTTGGATAGATGTTTTCCTCTGTGGTCTTTCTTTTAACCATATAAATTAGAATAAATTGAATTTAAAACATAGAAAATCTATTAAATATATTCTATGGCTTTTTTTGGGAGGGATTGGTATAGGTGGGCTATGGTGGTATTTTAGTTTTATAGCACAAGGAGAGACAGCTTCCATTTCCATACCCCAAAATAAGATAGAAAAGGTAACGTCTATAAGCTTATCGAAGAAAGAAGGGAAAGTAGAAGAAAAAACAGAATTAAAACAAGACTCAAAAGGGCAATGGCAAGTAGGGGAGCAATTGGCAGAGGAGCAAACGATAAAAGATTTTCTACGCCTTTTTTCTGTGTGGGAAATTAAAGAAATTCCAGATCCAGGCCGGCAACTTCTGCTAAAACAAAAAATGAATACCGATGGGGGCAAGCTAATATTGCGCACTTGGAATAAATGGGGCAAAAAAAAGCTTTTATCTTTGCGTTGGTATAAGACCCAAGAGGATTTTTATATAAAGATAGGTTCGGAAGAGATTTACAGCATGTGTATACCCGGTGATAAAACTGCTTCTTGGAGCGAATTTTTTAATATTTCTACTAAATTTTGGAAAAGTAAGTTATTAGTAGACTTATACTACCACCAGGTTTCCCAAATAAAAGTAGAATATCCGCAAGAGGAGCAGCAATCCTACTGCTTGGCTTCTCCTACTTTGGGGGTTTATTTTCTTAGGATAAACGATACCCTTAGGGGCGAAAACAAAGAGGAAAACAAAGAGGAAAACAAAATTGCTTATAAGGCTAAGTGGAGTTCCACTAAAATAAAATTAAACGCCTCTTTATCCGAGCAATATTTATCTAATTTTAAACAGATATTTTTTGATCATTATGTTTCTATTTTGGGGAAACAGTTCAAAGAAGGAAGAGATACACTTTTAGCTTCTTCTCTTGCTAAGCGTCCCTTGCAAAAGATAGAAATTCGCGGAAGAGAGCAACAAATATATCGTTTAAATACTTACCTCAAATATATAGGAGAAAATATAGACCCGTATCACCTCTATGGAATTATACAAAACAATAACGGAAACGATACGGTGGAAATATCCTATTTTATGTTGGATAAAATAGCTAAAAACCGGAATTGGTTCACCTCCAAGGAATGGCAAAATTAAAATTTTGCTTATCCCGTAAAATAGAAGTATATTTGCGGGACGTTTCGGCGCTTCTTTGAAGAAGTTTTTTTTTAGAAACAGTCGAAATTAAGCATTACTTAAGTGTAAAAAAAAGGAATATGAGATTTATAATCAACAGTCAAATACTACTTAAAAACCTACAGTCTATAGGTGGAGTAGTGGTTACCAATAACGCATTACCCATTTTAGGAAATTATTTATTTATTCTTAAAGAAAAAGAGCTGACCTTGGTTGGATCGGATTTAGAAACGACCATGATGGTAAGTATGAGCTTGGAAGAAGCAAGCCAAGAAGGTCGCGTGGCTATTCCATCAAAAATTCTTATGGAAACGCTCAAAACTTTTCCAGATATTCCTTTGATATTTAACATTGATGCAGAAAATTTCGGAGTAGAAATTACTGCCGGAGATGGAAAATACAAGTTAGCGGGTGAAAATCCAGAATCCTATCCTGAAATTCCCATGGCGGAAGGTTCGGTAGTAAAGACAGAAATAAGTTCTTCTGTCTTAGTTAATGCGATAAGCAAAACTCTTTTTGCTACAGGCAACGATTCTTTACGTCCGGTTATGTCGGGCGTTTTCTTTGAATTAACCCCTGAAAACCTTACGTTTGTAGCTACCGATGCACATAAACTGGTGCGCTATCGTCGTATGGATGCCAAATCGGAACATACCGGTAGCTTTATTGTTCCCAAAAAATCGCTCTTACAAATAAAAAACATACTATCTGGACGCAAGGAAGAAATTAGTATTAGTTTGGAATACAACGAAACCAATGTCTTTTTCTCTTTCGAACAAGTGCGAGCAGTTTGTCGTTTAATAGATGGAAAATATCCTAATTATGAGGCGGTTATACCTACAGAAAACCCTAATAAACTAAACATAGATCGGCTTACCTTTTTAAATTGTATTCGGCGGGTTTCTATTTATGCGAACCAATCGGTTCCTCAAGCTCGTTTGAAATTTAACGGAAAAGAATTGATCGTTACTGCGGAGGATGTTGATTGTGCCAATGAAGCAAAGGAACGATTGCTGTGTCAGTATGAAGGGGAACCCATGGAAATAGGATTTAATTCAAAGTTTTTCATGGAAATGCTAAGCAATATAGATACCGAAGAGGTTTGTGTAGAAATGTCGCAACCCAGTAGGGCAGGATTGATTCTTCCTGTAGGAAACCCTAACGAGAAGGAAGATATTCTGATGTTGGTGATGCCAGTTATGTTGTAATATTTGTAGCATGGTAGCATGGTAACATCTATGGTAGCCATCCAAGAAAAGCAACGAACTTCTCTAAGTGTAAAAAAGAAATTGTATAACTATTTAAAAATTCTAAAATATGGCAAAAGTAAAAGGAGAAATTGTAATTGACAAGGAAAAGTGCAAAGGCTGTGAAGTTTGTACTTCGGTTTGTCCTACTCAAACAATTGGTATGTCGAAAGAAGTGAACAAAAAAGGGTATCATTTTGCAATGATGATTGCAGATACTTGTATTGGCTGTGCTTCTTGCGGAATGGTTTGCCCCGATGGGGTTATTACCGTATATAAAGCAAAAGAATAATTAACAAAATAAAATAAAAAAAGTAATGGAAGAATTACGTTTAATGAAAGGGAACGAGGCCTTTGCGGAAGCTGCGATTCGTGCCGGGTGTGACGGTTATTTCGGATATCCTATTACTCCTCAATCTGAGGTAATGGAATATTTGATGCGGGAACGCCCCGAAAAGCGTACCGGAATGATTGTTTTGCAAGCCGAAAGTGAATTGGCCGCCATTAACATGGTTTATGGTGGAGGTGCTTGTGGAAAAAGAGTGGTTACCTCTTCCTCTAGTCCCGGATTTAGTTTAAAACAAGAAGGTATTTCTTATATGGCAGGAGCCGAATTACCTTGCCTTATATTAAACGTGGTACGTGGCGGTCCCGGTTTAGGAACCATACAACCAGCTCAATCTGATTACTTTCAATCTACTAAGGGTGGTGGACACGGAGATTATCGTTTAATTGTATTAGCTCCTTCTTCGGTACAAGAAATGGCCGATTTTGTAGCTTTAGGATTTGATTTATCTTTTAAATATCGTATGCCAGCTTTAATCCTATCGGATGGAGTTATTGGGCAAATGATGGAAAAAGTGGTATTACCCGAACAACGTCCTCGTTTTACAGAAGCAGAAATTCGTAAAAACACTCCTTGGGCAACCGTAGGAAAAACGCCAGATCGGGAGCATAATATTATTACCTCTTTAGATTTGGATGCCTCTCGTCAAGAAAAGCATGTACTACATTTGCAAGAAAAATATGCAATGGTAGAAAAGAACGAAGTCCGTTTCGAAAAGATCCAATGTGAAGATGCCGACTATATTTTGGTGGCCTATGGTTCCAGTGCTCGTATTTGTCAAAAGGCAGTAGATTTGCTTCGTGCTAAAGGCTTAAAAGTTGGTTTATTACGATTAATTACCTTATTCCCATTCCCCAAAAACGAAATTGCAGCTCTATCCGAAAAGGTAAAAGGCTTTATGTCGGTAGAAATGAGTTTGGGCCAAATGGTGGAAGATGTTCGCTTGGCTGTGAACGGAAAAGTTAAAGTGGAGTTCTTTGGAAGAGTGGGAGGTATTATACCTTCTCCCGACGAAGTGGTTCGCGCAGTGGAAACAAAATTATTATAGGAGGTTGTATGTCATCAAATATTTGCACACCAGAAAATTTAGTGTATAAGAAAACCCCACTTATGACCGATAAGGTTTTAAGTTATTGCCCGGGTTGTGGTCACGGAACCATTCATCGTACTTTGATGGAAGTAGTGGATGAAATGGGTTTACAGGATAAAACCATTGGTATTGCACCAGTAGGATGTTCTGTATTAGCCTATGATTTTATGAATATAGATATGCAGCAAGCGGCTCACGGACGTGCGCCAGCGTTGGCAACGGCGGTTAAACGTCTTATGCCGGAAAAGTTTGTCTTTACCTATCAGGGAGATGGAGACTTAGCCGCTATAGGTACCGCAGAAACCATACATTGCTGTAATCGAGGCGAAAACATTTTAATCATTTTTGTAAATAATGCTATTTATGGAATGACCGGCGGTCAAATGGCTCCTACTACCTTGGAAGACATGAAAACGGCTACCTCTCCCTATGGTAGAGATGTTCATAACGTAGGTTATCCTCTTCGTATTACAGAAATGGTTGCTCCTCTGAATGGCGTGTACAATTGTTCTCGTCACTCGGTTCATTCGCCGGCTAATGTTCGTCGTTTGAAGAAAGCTATTCGTAAAGGATTGGAAGATCAGGCTGCTAATAAGGGACTTACTTTTATAGAAGTAGTTTCTAATTGCAATTCCGGTTGGAAAATGACCCCGCTACAAGCTAATAAATGGATGACCGAGAATGTCTTCGCTTATTTTGAGTTAGGAGATATTAAGATGGACGGAAAAATGCTTAAATAAATTGTAAAACGTTATTCTTGCGCTTTAGCTAAAGGATAACTTAAATAAAAAAAATATGACAGAAGAAATCATTATAGCAGGATTCGGCGGACAGGGCGTGTTGTCTTTAGGTAAAATTTTGGCTTATTCCGGAGTTATGGAAAACAAGGAAGTAAGTTGGATGCCCTCTTATGGTCCGGAAATGCGTGGAGGTACTGCCAATGTATCGGTAGTAATTAGCGATGAAAGAATATCCTCTCCCGTAATTAATCAATTTGATACGGCCATTATATTAAACCAGCAGTCTTTAGATAAATTTGAAAACGACGTAAAACCTGGTGGCTATCTTATTTATGATCCCAATGGCATTACTCGTCATCCAGAACGTAAAGATATAAATATCTATACGATAGAAGCGAATGATGCGGCTAATAAATTAGGAATGAGTAAAGTGTTCAATATGATAGTATTGGGTGGTTTTTTAAAGGTAAAACCTTTGATTCAGCCCGAATTTATTCACAAGGGTTTGGAAAAATCTTTACCAGCTCGTCATCACGCTATGATTCCGGAGAATGAAAAAGCAATTGAATTGGGTAAAACTTTGATCCAAGAAGTGCATAAAGCATAATTGCCAAGTGATCTAATTTTAGACTGTTACTAAATAGAAAAGATCGCTTTTCTATATGCTACCTAAAAGTCGCCTTGTTTGTTTACAAGGCGACTTTTTTTATGGGTACCGTGCACGACACACATAAAAAAAGGAGGAAAACTTTTCTCCTATCCATGGTTACGATAACAAAAAGGTAAATAAAGGAAACATTTTTGTATTAGCTATAGCTATCCCTATAGTAGCCATATAAAATGCTAAAAAATGTTGTTGGTAATAGTTTTATATTATATATATTTGATGTACCTTTGCTATGCTTATATTACGCTATGTTTTAATTGTTTTAACACTTAAAAGAAAAAGAGTAGAATTCAGACTATTTAAGATGATAAAAAGAAAAATCTTGCTTTCTCAGTGTTTGCTATTTTGTTTTTTACAGCTTGTTTGTGTTGGGAATGCGCAAAACGATAACAAGAATATTTTTTCTTTGGAGAAAGAGGTTTCTACAGGAGAAGTAGAAAAATTGGATCAACTTATTCGTAAAACCAACGCCTACGAATTTAATTTAAATAAAAATATTAGTCTTGTAAAACGAACCTGTTTGCGATTAGATAGTGCTTTCTACTATTATTTTATACCCGATGTTCCTGCATCTACTAATCTTTCTTGGCATTTTGAAGCCGGTAAGGATTCCGTATATACGGTCTTGGAAAATAAAATTTTTCATGAAATGAAAGCAGCGAAACATCAAACCGGCTTGGAGGTTCAACTTTCTTATCTTTATAATTTTAACGACTGGTCGGTAGATGAAAACGATTTGTATTATCGTAATCGCGCACAAGCTACTTTGGAATGGAATGTAATAAATAGCGGACTTATAAAAGGAGCAAAAGAGAGTAAAATTGCAGCATGGAATGGAAAGATAGATAAAGAAAAATTAGATAGGAACACTCTTTTGTTATATAAAGAAGAAAAAACAAAAGAGATAGATACGTTTTATTACGAAAAGTTTTACCAGTTTTATTATATGAAAACGAACATTAATAAAATCATGGTGGAGATATATGCCGATTTATTTAAATATTCCATAATACCATTAGATGAATTAGTTGCTCAATATTCTTTGCAGTTAAATAGTGATACTAAACTAAACCTCTATCGGCAAAAGCTCAGTGCACGAATAACAGCCCTTGCTAAGGATACTCTCCTCCAAAAGGGGGATGACAAGTTTGATATTTTGGGTCAAACACGACATTTATTGGAGCATTATTTAAAAATAGATCCTGTGCTTTTTAAATCTTTGGTAAGAAGGCAAATAGACTCTACTTCTCCTTATGACTATAAGGCACAAATTTGCAAGGAAAATGCAAAGAATGCGTATTTAGAACAAATGAAGATAGCCCCCATATTAAGATATCAATACCTTACCTATCCGCAAAACATACCCTCTAAAAACAGTTTTAGTGTGGGAATAAATCTTTCTCTTCCTATAAGCTTTGAGGCGGTTAAAAAGAAACAAGCTTGGCTGGAAGAGGCCGAAATACAATTATATCACAAATCTCAGTTGTATGTGGACGCAGAAGAGAAGATGGATAAAGTTCTTTTGAAAGAAAATTCTCTTATTTTGGATCTACAAAAGCAGTTTAGTTTAATTAATGGGTTAAGGCGTAGTATAGCGCAGCAAATGTGTAAATTGGCACTCACTCCCTCCGATATAGATTATATACGTTTGCTTAAATTGCATTTTAATTTAATAGATTGTCTTATAGCTATTACCGATCTACATTATCAACTTTCACAAAATTTATTAGATGCTTTTGTATTAACAGGAGGCGCTGCCGTACAAAATTATACAACCATAGAAAATTTTTCCTTATTAGACAATATGTTTAAATTTCCTATATCTCTACATATGCACGAAAATTACAAAGCTTCCTCTGCGGAAGAGTTATCGTCCATTCCTTTTAATAGGCAGGCTTCTACGGTGTATTTATCTATGGAAAACCGAATTCAAGATACCGCTTTTTATGATGCTTTTTTTAAATATGCACAATATTATGGATATAAGGTAATTGCAACTGTTTCCAATCTAAAATGGTTAAACTATAACGAAGAGCAAATACGCACCGCCTTAGAACCCTATAAGAGATACATCTATATTTCCGGCATTGATTTAGCACAACAATTCGAACAAATTCCGGATTTCTTCTTGAAATATCCCCATTATGTGGCTCTGTGGGTAAAAGAGGTAGAGTATGTTCGTAAATGGTGCAAGGAAAATAATAAAGCATTATATGGAACCGTTTCTTTACCTTTTTCCAACGCAATTTTAACCCAATTGGATACCCTTTTCGATAAAACCATATTTAGAGCCTATGGTCTATCGGAAGAACGTTTATTTGCTGAATTAGATAGATTAGAAGAAGAGGTAGTTTTAAAGAAACCTTTAGATGTAAGTATTCGCCCAGAAGATTATCCCGAACGCTGGGAGAGTATAAAGGATAGTATTTATAAAAAATATAAAAAAATAGGATTATGTATTAATTCTTTGGAAACCTTGGAAATGATTAATCTTTTTCATCCAAAAATAGAGCAAAAGTTGGAAACCTATGTTTATTGCTACTATATTGTATTTCATTCCTTTTTAAGTTTGAAAGAAACTAATTATTATTTTTCTTTATTAAAAACAAAATATGCTTCCAAAGTAATAGAAAACACGCCTAATGAAGATTCTCAATCTTTTTATAAAATTGTTGTGGGACCATTTCTAACGGAACAAGCCGCTCGTTACGAATTATCCCGATTAATACGGGATACTAGATATCTTGTCAATCAAAGTAAAATGTTAAAGAAGTAAAACAATCAATGAGAATATTTTCTTATAAACGTCAGATAGATCCATTTCAAAACATCTTTACGAAAGAAAAGAAAAGGGTTAATATACAGAGATGGATATATATAAGCATTTTTTGTGTTTTGCTTGTATCCTTAGCCATTTATTTATCCTTAAATATATTTTATGTTCATTTGGATGGAGTTATTACCAGCCCCAATTATCGTTACCGGCTTATGGAGGACGTGGTAATAACCGATGTGTATGTGAAACCTGGAGATAAGGTAGAAGCCGGCGATATCTTATTTTCTTATATTCCCACGAAAGCTATTTTATCGAGTAATAATGATATTGAATATTCCTGGATAGATAAAGAAGTATTGTCGATAGAAAAAGAGGTAGAAGAAAGCAATATCCAAAAAAAACATATTAAAAATCAAATAATAAGGTTAGAGCAGGAATATACCAATACAAGGAATAAGGCTTTTGTTGGAGTGGCTACGGAAAATGAATTATATCGTATAGAAAAGGAAGTAAACGAATATAAACTTCAGCAACAGATTCTTAACTCCCAAATAGAAATGAATGACCTATATTTAGAAAAGTTAAAACGCAATAAATCTATTATAAGAGAAACATTTCAAAACCCGGGAGAAAAAGCGTACGGAAAAATATCGGAACTTACGGAAAGGGCCGTTAAAAATTATGTGGCTTCTTTTGATGGGGATGTTGTAAATGTCAATTTTCAAAGTTGGGAAAATGTATTCAAAGAAGAAAATGTAGTAGAAATAAGACCGGCTTCGGTACAAAGTAGCGATTTACACGTATTGGCTTATGTGCGTATGTCCGATGTAAGAGATTTACAAACATCGGACACCGTATTGATACAGTGGGGAAATATTTTGAAAAAGAAAGGGGTGGTAGATTTATATATGCTTAATTCCGCTCCTCTTCCAAAAGAATTACGACGTCCTTTCGAAACAGAAAAGGAAGTAATGGTAGTTAGAATAAATATATTGGATATGGAAAGTATCCCTGTAGATTTGCGCATTAATGGAATTGCCGTACAAATACAAAAATCACGCTTTAAAAAGCAGAAATAATTAGAGATATATGAAAGAATTAGAAACTTTGCCAAGCGAAGAAATACTTACATTCGCCTCTAAATTAGAAGAAAATGAAAAAAAAGCGGAAAGCAATATTTCGAATAAAAGAAAGTCTAATCAACTGATTTTAAAAAATAAAAGAGGTTATAATATTTTAATTGTAAATAATCAATCTTTGATTTCCTCGGTATATGATTTAGATTTTTCTAAAATGGATGCAATTTATTTTCATATATCCTCTCCCTTAATGGTTAAAAAAATCACTACCATGATTCGTTCCTCTTTGACGGATTTAAACTATTTAGTACCTGTTTTTTCGAGTAATTTAATTGGAAAAATACCAGAAAACGAAGATTTGTTAGATGGATATACCGATTCATTAGAAAACGAATTAATTAGTGATAAAATAGAATTTATCAAAGGAAGAATGAAAAGTTTTATAAATTTTGATATTCCTTTGTATCGGCGTCCTCTGTCGATTATTGCTTTGCAAATTCTTAGGTATTATTATGTGAGAGGTAATTCTATTCCTGTTTATCCCGATGCCTACTCTATAGCTGGATATGTTATTCCTTTCACCCAAATATATCTACATTCTAAAGAGATGGCTACATTGGATGCAGAAGAATTTATTAACAAATTAATAGAAGCAGGAAGATTAAAAGCCACCTTTAAAGACAAAGTACATTTATGTCCAGATTGTACGCATGTTCAGCTAAATTTTAGAGAGATATGCCCCAAATGTGGTTCAACAGATATTTATTCCCACCCCATGGTTCATCATTTTAGTTGTGCTTATATAGGAGCAGAATCGGAATTTGTACAAAAGAATCAATTAATTTGTCCTAAATGTAATAACGTATTACGGCATATAGGTATAGATTATGATAAACCAGCGAATGCCTATCATTGTCAAAACTGTCAGTCTTCTTTTTGGGAGCCCAAGATGACAGCCTTTTGCTTTTTCTGTGGACGTATTTCTGAACTTAGCGAACTAAAAGAGGTGACTATTTCCGATTTGGAGTTTACCGAGGAAGGCATTCCTTATATTACCGATGGACTTGGTTTAGCAAAAGAAGATGCCATGGTACCAATTATTCCTGGATTTGTTTCCTATCAACAGTTCTGTAATGATCTTTCTCGATATATTTATCATATAAAAAACATAGAAGAAGATTATTTATTATCGGTACTTTGTATTGTCATTAAATTACAGGAAAAGACGGCCGATTTTGCTTCTCAGAGGATATACGAACTATATAAAGAAATTGGAAATGAACTACTGTTGCATATGGACATAAATTCTATTCCTCTATTTTATAATAATATGGTTTATGTAACTTTCAATAATAGGCATGAAAGCGAGGTGAACACGGAAATAAATAATTTAAAAACATGCTTGTCTGAATGCTTGCAAGGAAAATACAAAGATAGAATTATACAATTTAGTTCTCGACAGTTTCACTATAGAAAAAGTATGACGGATAGTCAGTTTTTTCACCTTTTATCTTTAGAATAAAAAATCATGCAATTTTTAATGGATTTTTGGAATAATTTATTTCATTTTATATCCGATTTTTCGTGGTGGTTTATATTTTCTACCTTTTGGTTCTTCTTTTTTATAGAGGTTCCTCGTTACTATATTTTAGATTTTTTGGTGTTGGTGCATGTGAAATTATGGAAAAAAACGAGGATGGAAAGGTGTAATAAAGCTAATACTTTGTTGCACTTAGATAATCCATTGATTTCCATTATTGTTCCTGGAAAAGGAGAAGGGACTCATATTTATAAATTGGTTATTTCTCTTAGAGAACAAACCTATAAAAATTTCGAAATTATAGTGGTGGATGATGGTTCTACCGATAACACCCCTCAGATTTGTAGAAATTTACAAAAACATGGCTACATAGATTTATTTCTTCGCAATGAATTGGGAGGTGGAAAAGGTTCTGCCGCTAATTTTGCGTTAAAGTATTGTAAAGGAAAATATGTAATTCATTTAGATGCCGATTCTTCCTTAGATAGAGATGCTATAGAAAAAATATTACTTCCTTTTTACATGGATAAGAGAGTGAAAGGGGTAGGTGGTTGTGTAAAAGTGAGAAATAACGAAAATATATGTACAAGTTTGCAATCTATAGAATACTTACAGACTATTCAGGTAGGGCGTACGGTAACCTCCGTCTTAGGAATTTATAGGGTTATCTCCGGAGCTTTTGGAGCTTTTGAAATTAATATGTTACATCAAGTAGGGGGATGGGATGTAGGGCCTGGATTAGATGGAGATATTACACAAAAAATAAGAAAATCAAAGGGAAAAGTTCGTTTTGCTCCCGATGCTATTTGTCTTACTTCGGTTCCGGATAAATTTTATAGATTAATAAAACAACGCATGCGTTGGAGTAAATCTCTTATTCGCTTTCGTTTGCGTAAGCACAAGAATTTTTTATCCTTTGATGAAAATTTTGATATTCTAAACTGGATTTCTCAAATAGAGGGTTTAGTCTTTAATTTGTTTTTTGATGTTCTTTGGGTTTTTTACTTGGTTCGCTTATGTACCATTAATGATGAGAATTTATTAGAAATTATAGTACTTAAGTTTTTAATTACTATGCCCTTTAGTTTTTTATCTATTTTGATGGGCCTATGGCAAACAGAACGAAAAAAAGAGGAATGGCCATTGTTGGTGTATGTCCCAATATATTCTTTTTATATAGGATTTTTCTTAAGAATAGTAAGAACCATCGCTTATGTAAGAGAATTTTTCTTCTTTTCCTCTTATAAAGATACATGGAACCCTAAGAAGGTATCCGATATGGTAAGATTGGACAGTTAAACGGGTTTAAAATAACGCAAGTTTTATATAAAAGCGTATTTACGGATGGATCCGATTGGAATTAAGGGATGCGGTAGAGTAAGCCTAAAAAATCGGCAAATAAAAAAAGCACCTACAGAAATGTAAGTGCTTTTTTTATGGTGTGGGAGCTATAGGATTCGAACCTATGACCCTCTGCTTGTAGGGCAGATGCTCTGAACCGACTGAGCTAAGCTCCCGAGGCATTGAGGCTGCAAAATTAGTACTTATTTTTATATCTGCAAATTTTTTTTACTTTTTTTTGTAGATAGAAGTAAAGTGTAGCTAAAGTGAGCTCATTTACATGTTCTTAAAAATAGTTTATTATTAGCATAAATAGATTTTATTACTTAGAAATAAGATATTTAGAATTAAGAAAGGCTTTCTTCTTTTTGTGGAACCCAAATTAATTTTGAAATATCATAGTTTAATTCTTTTGCTTTTTGCAGTAATTTTTCTTTAATTTCTACAGAAATAGTGGGCGTTCTTGATAAAATCCATAGATATTGTTCGGATTTACTTCCCACCAAAGCATATTGATAATTTTTGGTATCTAATTCTAAAAGGTAATAATCGGCATAGAAGCAAAGGAAAAAAGAGACTTTAAGCCAGCCACCATACTGCGCATTAGGTTGATATGCTTTTCCTTTGGCTGATTTGAATTTTCCATTCCAATTTAAAAGATATCCACTGTTTAAAACTTCTATCTCTCCATTTGCTTTTAAGGAATAATTGGCGCTTACCCCCACTAAGTTCTTTTCAAAGGAATGGTTAAATCGAGCAATTTCATACCATTTACCTAAATACATAGCAAGGTTTATGGAACTTACAACCGAGCGAGTAGGTACAGGTGCTTTTCCTAATTTACCTACGGAAAATAATGTACATTTTTTCATAGTCTTAGATTTTATTTTAGCAAATATACAGAAAGAGTTGGATTATAGAAATATTGGATTACAAGACAAAGAACTTTTTAGAACATTTTAATTTATAAGCTTATAGAGCGTCTATAAAATAGATAGGCGTCTAAAATATCTGAGCAACTATCCTTAATCTAATGAGTGCTTTACGTGGAAAAGCCGCCTTTTTAAGGCGGCTTTTCCAAAAAACGAAATTCTGAATTAAAATCGATAGATTTTTGTTGTAGTGTGTTCTAAACGAATAGATTATTTCGTTTTCTTTGCGCTACAGTTTTTGGTTTCTCCTTTTTTGCAGCAAGCCTCTCCGGGAGCCTTGTTACATTTTTTACCTTCTTTGCAGCAAGCTTCTCCGGGGGCTTTATTACATTTTCCACTTTCTTTGCAGCAAGCTTTTTTATTGGCGTTGCAAGCGGTAGTATCGGTAGTGGTGACGGCATTAGCAGCAGGATCAACTACTTGTTCCGTAGTGGTTTCAGGGGTAAGTGCAGGTTCTGCTGTTTTATTGGATTTACAGGCAACCAAAGAGAATGCGACTAAAGCGCATACCACAAGTGTCTTTTTCATGTATTTGTCTTTTTAATGTTATTAAATATAATTCACATATGTTCGCAAAAATAGTAAAATTTTCGAAATAAGGAAGATTTCATAGAGTATATATTCATAATATTTTGTACATTTGCCGACTATTTTTAGACGTTCTATAAAGATACATAAAAGCTTTTGGGTGAGAACGCTTATGAAGTTGTAGAAAACATCTTCTTAGATAGTCCCTTAATAAATGCAATTTAAAGATTAATTAAATATAGAGGAAAATGGCTGTTATTAGTAGAATTAGAAAACATTCCGGCTTATTGGTGGCTTTAATTGGAATTGCCATTGTTGGATTTGTAGTCCAGGATGCTTTCGGACGTAGAGGAAACAATGCTCCGTCATTAGCGGTAGTAAACGGGGAAAGAGTTTCTTATGAGGAATTTGATCAGAAAGTAGAAGAAATTACCGAGCAGTATAAGCGGGCACAAGGCGAAGAGGTTAGTATAACACCGGAAGACTTGGAGCAAATTCGTTCTATGGCATGGCAACGTATGATTAACGATATGTTAATGAATGAGTCCTGTCACAAATTAGGCATTAACGTTACCACGGAAGAAATGAATGATATGTACTATGGTAAATTTATTAGTCCTATCCTTTATAATTATTTCACCAATCCAAAAACTGGAGTTTATGATCGTCAACAAGTGATGATGTTAATTAACAACTTCGCCCAGTTGTCCGATCAAGACAAATCCACTTTAAGCGACTTGGAGAAAATAGTAAAACAAGAAAGAATTAAAGAAAAGTATTACTTTATGGTAGCTAAATCTTCGTATCTACCTAAAGCTATAGCTGCTAATTATATAGAAGATCAAATGGATCCAAGCTATTCGCGTTATGTGGCTTTAAACTATATGGATATTCCCGATTCTAAGGTTACGATTAAGGAGTCGGACTACAAGACTTTTTACGAAGAAAATAAATATTTGTTTAAACAAGATGTGTCGAGAGCGATTCAGTATGTGGTATTTGATGTTAGTCCAACCCCACAAGATATGGCCGCTATAGAAGAACAAGTTTCTAAGTTGTATGCCGATTTTCATACCGAAGAAAATCTTCCGGATTTTATCAATGCCGTATCTACCGTTCACTTTGATAGTATATACAAAACACATAATCAAATAGCTTCGGCATGGGATTCTGTTTTGTTTAATGCTTCTGCTGGAACCTTTTTTGCTCCACGCCGTATAGGAAATACATTTCAAATGGCTAAGTTAATGGACATTCAAATGCGTCCCGACTCGGTAAAAGTTAGTCATATCCTTATTGCTTATAAAGAAACGGGAAGCCAAACTAAAAGAAGCAAGGCGCAAGCAGAGGCATTAGCCGACAGTTTAAAAGGGGTTTTAACACAAAATCCAAATATGTTTGCGACTTTAGCACAGCAATATTCGGAAGATCCCAGTGCAGCTCAAAATGGAGGAGATCTTTCTTGGCAAAAAGAAGGTCTTTTTGTTAAGCCTTTTAATGATGCTATATTAGCCGGTTCTATAGGAAGTCTTTCGGTAGTGGAAACCCAAAATGGTTTTCATGTTTTATCTATTGCAGGCAAAACGTCTTCGGTAAAGAAAGTTTTAGCGGGTATCATTAGTGTGCCCATAGAACCAAGTTCTGCTACCATGAAGTCGGTCTTTACTCTTGCCAATCGTTTCTTATCCGAAAGCCATACCATTGCAGAAATGGATTCTAATGGTAGCAAGAAAAGATATCGTATAAGAGCGGATGAAGCCGTAGCGGAATTGGCCTACCAACTTCCTGGGGTTAACAGTGCTCGTGAGATTATTCGTTGGGCCTATAGTAAGGAAGCCAAAGAAGGGAAAGTAGCCGATAAGGTTTTTGAAATGGAAAATCAATATGTAATAGCTGGCTTAAGTAAAATTAGAAAAGAGGGATATATTCCTTTTGAAGAAGCCAAGACCATGCCTGCGGTAGAAGCTCGGGTAAAAATGGATAAAAAAGCGGAAATGCTAATTCAAAAAGTGAATGCAATAGGGGCCTATAGCCAGATTGCACAAGTAGCTTCCAAATTGAATACGGTAGTAGATTCGGCCAATGGAATTACATTTAATGCTTATGCTTACGGTAATCGTGGTTTCGAACCGGAAGTGATAGGGCATTTATTTGGTATGAAAAAAGGACAAATATCTAAACCCATAAAAGGAAATAGCGCTGTATTTGTAGTGGAATTAGATAACATTACTAAAACGAATCCTGCTCCTATGATTCCAATGGTTCAAATGCAGAGTGCACAAAATTTCCAACAAGGAATAACCGGTTTTGTAGCCGGAGCCTTAGAAAAAATGGCAAAGATAGAAGATAATCGTTCTTTCTATTTTTAAACCAATTTCTTATAAAAACGGACTTTTATCAATAAGCCCCAAAGTTTCTACCTGAAACTTTGGGGCTTATTGCTTGTACGCTCAGCATGTACGTAATCTCATGGGTGCAAGTCCCT
>JAVVTR010000021.1:0-39410 GCA_036653535.1 Bacteroidales bacterium
CAAGCAACTAGTCGAAGCGCACAAGTGCCTGGCAGAGTTGAAAGGTGCGGTTCAGTCCATGCCGAACGAAAGCATTCTCTTTAATACGCTTTCCTTACAAGAAGCAAAGGATACTTGAGTCGATACATCATCAAAAATAAAGGGGAATACTATCATTTATTACAAAAAGTCAGGGAGGATGGCGATTGGGAAGCGTGGATAGTGTTCTTGCTGAAAGGTGTTCAGGAAACATCGCAGGAAACGATTGTTTTAATCCAAGGAATAAAGGCGCTTATGTCAGAGTATAAAAAGGGTATTCGGGGAGATCTAAAGAAAATCTATTCGCAGGATTTGCTGAACAACCTTTTCCGCCACCCATATACGAAGATTGACTTTATCTGCGAGGAGTTACAGATAACACGACCAACAGCTACAGCCTACTTGAATCAGTTGGAAAAAGCTGGATATGTTGAGAAAATCAAACTGGGACGCGAAAACTTCTACTTGAATGTTCAACTGTTTGATTTGCTAATTAATGCGTTTCACATCGGTTCGACGAGCATGATGGAAGAGATCAACTCCTCCAATTAGGATGTGTAAAAAAATCCCCATTTTTTTTACATGTTCCTCTTCATATGTAAAGAAAATCGCATTTTCTTTACATATGAAAGCCAAGCTATAAACATTTTTATGTGACGTAATACTGGATTGCGAAAAATAATTATTCTATTTGTGAACGGAACATTGAAAATAATTCAATGAATAGCTCTCCAAATAACGATTTGATATTAGCGATTTTTAGAGACGACAGAAATGTTTTTAAGCTGAAAGATGTCGCTATGCTCCTTGGCGAGGAGGATTCCAAGGAAGATAAACGAGTGGCTGAACGACTATGTTCGCAAAGGAAAATTTCGCCGTCCACGCAAAGGCATCTACACCAAAGAGAGCTATAATCCCGAAGAACTTGTCTGCACGCTCTATACACCGTCTTATATTTCACTCGAATATGTATTACAGAAGGTAGGGGGCGTATTTCCATACGATGAACGGATTACTGCTGATAGCTACCTGAGCCGTGCCATTGAAATAGAGAGCAAAGAGTACAAATACCACAAAATCAAAGGCGAAATTCTCGTTGCGATGGAAGGCATCAACAGAAACGGTATCACTACTTCGATTTTACAAAGAGTTTCCCATAGTTGTAGAATTGGAATAGTTAACTTTGCCCGCAAAGAAGAAAAGCTCTTGCCGTCGATTTGAATATGTTTAACTACGGATCAAATATATAAAGTATTTCCTTATGCTTCATTTTAAAATTATCCTACTTGCTTTTTGGTGTACCTTTTTTTTGTATGGAGCCAATGCCACCATAAAAGAAAACAGTTCTGTTTCTGCTCTGTACGATAAATATCTTAGCATGCCAAGCAAAGATATTCTTGAAATTGCTTTAAAATACGATAGTTTACAAGATAAAAATAAGGCTATTGTATTATACACCTTAATACTGGGGCGCTACAAAGAAGATATGTCCAATAAGGACAAAAAAATATGTGCCAAGGCCGCCAATGCTGTAGGCATTCTATATGCAGGTCTTTATAACTATTCCAAAGCATTAAAGATGTATTTATGGTCGGATAAAATTTGTATGAAGATCCAAGATTCGGCCTATAAAACTATTGTGAACAACAATATAGGTATCATTTACACTGCGTTTCAAGATAATAAACGAGCCATTCCCTATTTTAAACAATTTTTTGATTGGCAAATTGCACATAAACAATACGAATGTGCAGGAGATGCGCTCAATAACTTAATTTATTGTGCTATAGGAACCCAAGAGGCTTACATTCTAAAAAAATACCTTTTATATGCCAAGGAATCTCCTTATAAAAACAATTTTATTGTTACTTCCGCCTATTATGTAGGAATGTCCACCTTGTTTAATTGGAATGGGCAATTGGATTCCGCTTTGTTATATGCCCAAAAGGCCTTGGATGGAAAAATGCAAAAAAATTCGGTGGATCAACATTTGTGTTCCGTTTATCAGCAAATTGCAAATACATTTTATAATTTAAAAAACTACGATTCCGCCCTTGTTTATCTACAGAAAAGCAATAATTATGCCTCAAAAAATAATTATTTAGACGTTTTGTGCGAAAATTACCGCAAAAAGGCAAAGATTTATGAACAAATCCATTCTCCAACGGAATATATAAAATGTATTCATCAATATTTAATCCTGTCCGACTCTCTTTATAGTATTAAAGAATACGGAACATTAAAAGATTTAATCTATGGAGCACAAGTAGAGCAAACAGAAGAAGAAGTTTGTAAATTACAAAAAAGGCAAAAAGAAAATCAAAAGATTATACATTTGCAAAAGGGTATATTAATGGGCTCTACCCTTATTTCTATTGGCGTTTTAAGCCTTTTGTTATTTTTGTATTTGCAAAAGAAAAAACTAAAGCGAAGTTATCAAAATTTATTTCTTAAGAACCAAGAACTTATTGAATCGGAAAAAAGAGGTAGATATAGTAGTTCCTCTCTAAACAATACTCAAAAGGATTCTTTAATTGAAAACATATGTAAATTAATGGAAAACAGTGTATTGTTTTTGGATCCAAATTTTAGTTTAGAAATTTTATCGGAGGAATTACAATCGAATAGCAAATATGTATCTCAAGTTATCAACGAACATTTTCACAAGAATTTCACCACTTTCGTAAATGAATATAGAGTTAAGGAGGCTTGTAAACTTTTTGCAGACGATGCCTATAAAAACCTTACCATAGAAGCTATTGCCGAGAAAGTAGGTTTTAAGAATAGAACCTCTTTTAATCCCGTTTTTAAAAAGTATACGGGAATAACCCCTTCACAGTATATGAATATGTGTCTTAATTCATAAATGCGTACAAATTTTATTTTTTTTATTGGTGTAGATGCAACTATTTTTGTTTCATCCAAATTTATTTAGAAAGAAAAAACCATGAAAAAAATTACTTTTTGCTGTATGATAAGCCTGATTGGCTTTTTTATTGGACGTGCACAGATTGCACCTTTATCTACCGAGTTGTATTCTTGTTCGAGTAAGTTCTTGGATGAAAATAAAGTCCAGAATGTATCCTCTCAGGAAGCATCTTTGCCTATAAGTTATTCGCCAAGGGATGTCGACCTCCAAAAATTAAGATTTGGCGGTTTTAGTAATTCCACTATTCCCGGTTTAGAAAGCTATAATGCTTTTGGCTTTCAAGTCCAAAATTCAAGTCAATATTATTTATTAGGAGAGTCTCTTAGTAAAGGCGGCAGTTTGGGATTAGTTAATTCCGAGGAAAGTTTGCGCGTGCAAGCAGGTGCTTGGACTGGTAGCGAGTGGGTTGTATATACTATGATAAAACCAAAAACTGGTTCGACCCGCATTGGTTTATATTTTGCCATAGAACCTATCTCTATGAAAATAAGAAAGATAGGAAATGGATTTGCCAATACAACGGTAACGCCGGTGGATATGGCTTACGATCCCGTGGGGAAAAATATGTATGCGATTCGGAAAAATTGTCTGTACACTATGAGTTTACAAGATTCTACCATTACCTTAGTAGATACTTTAAGACTAATAAACCAAGATAAGACAGAGATTATCCCCGAGGATATAAATGTTTTAGCCTGCAATTCCAAGGGGATGCTTTATGTAATTAGCACTAAAAACGAAGTATTTAAAGTGGATAAAAAGAGTGGAAATGCAAGTTTAGTAGGTTCCACCGGAACCAAAATATCTACCAATCTTGCTAAATTGCAATCCGCTTGTTTTGATTATCGTACCGATAGGATGTATTGGGCTGCTTATAATTTGAAAAACCTATATGAAATCGACACCCTTACAGGAGAAGCAAGCATAGTTTGTGGCCTGAATACCAGCACCACTACCGGTTTATTTGTGCATTATTATGTGGAAAATTGTCCTCCTGGGGATGTAGAGGATATGCAGGTTAAAGTAGAGGCATCCAATCCTTTGAAAATAGAAATTACAGCCCAAGCGCCCTCTTTAAATTTTAATGAAGAGATACAAAATTCATTAAAACAAGTTTATTTGTATAGGGCCCAAATTCAAGGACCTTGGGTTAAAGTAGATTCCTTACCCCTTTATACCGCCGGTCAAGCGATACGCTTTACCCCTCAAGAAAAAGAACAAGGAGTTTATGTATATGGTCTTAGAGTGCAAGACCAAAACAATTTGCCCAGTTTATCTATAGTAGAACAGAGAGGGTATGCTTATTCTCTTACCTTGCCCTATTCCAACAGTTTCGAACCCACCGATCTTCATGCTCCAATAAGCATAGAACAAGATTCCGGGTGGATCATAGTAGATTCTAATGCTCTTAGTGGGACCCATGCTTACTATAATTATCGGCAAGATAAAAGCATTTTACAAATTAACAAACTGCCAATTAAAAAGGGAGCTAATTATCAATTTTCGTTTAATGCACGCATGGGCAGTGGAGAATCGACGAGCAGTTTAAGCTGTTCCATAGACCATATTGTTAAATTGGCCAAAGTGGAAAAAGGGCAGGATTATTCTAATTTTATAGCCGATTATCAAGGAAAAGAAAACGGAGCAATAGATATTTTTTTTAAGGGATACTATCAACGTTCTTTTTTTATAGACGATATAAAATTTGCCCAAATTTCTTCCGAAAAAGTGCCGGATACGATTAGATTAATTAGTTGTGAAACCAACGATAAAGGAGAGCTTGAGGCAGAGATAGTATATAAAAATCCTATTAGGGAGGCCAGTGGGGCCCCACTGGAAAGTATAAAAGGGGTAATTATAGAATCTTCCCAAAGCCCCGGTTTTAGTGGGATTAAACAGTTAGACACCTTATTAGATAGAACGATTGGATCCATAGACACGGTTAAAATAAAATTAAACAAAGAAGGATATTGGTACTTTCGCCTTACGGCTTACAACTCCTATGGCTTAAGTCCCTACCCTGCGATTACAGGAAAAACGGCATGGATAGGTTTCGACACCGTTCCTACTTATCCTAGAAATAGCAGAGCAAAAACTCTTTCCGATGGAAGAATCCAACTAACTTGGGATGAGGTGACTAAGGGAAAAAACGGAGGTTTTTTAAACGGAACGATTACCGGATACAGAGTTATTTGCACTCCAGGACAAACCAATATACAAGCAAACCAAAGAGATACAACTATAGTTTCCACCAACGAATATACGAGTTCCGTGCTGCCTGCCGGAGCTTATGGTTTCAAAATAGCAGCGATTAGGAATAACGAATACATAGGTATTGCCGAGATACAAGGAGCATTTTCCTCTATACCCAACACCCATATTGTACTAAACACCGACAGAAATTTAAATACTATCACTCTTCCTTTTTGTGTTAATGCAACGGAAAAACAATCCAGTATTACCCAACTATCTTATTCTGTGGAAGAAATGGACGGGGCAAGAGTTATAGACACCCTTATTTTTTACACCCAAGCCACCATCGCTGGTTCTATTCCTTTAAAAATATATTTGGACTATAAGACCGACACGACTTGTATGATAAACAACGAAAATTGGACTTCTTTCCGTCGGGAAAGTAGTATATTGGTTTTTCAGGATACGATTATGTTTAGCCCTGATTTTCAAAAAATCGCTATTCCCATAAAACCTTATTTTTACGATGGATCTGCGGCTTTTCTGATGACCATAATTAAACCTATGTGTTCAAATACCGGTCGATTGCTCTGTTATGGAACGGAACTATCTGAAAATCGATCGGTTTTCAAATTTGAAACTTCTACTACTAAAAATTGCACCGATTTTGATACTATAAGCGATGTAAATGAAATTAATCCCTATAAATCAGTGGGTAAAAAAATACCCGGTTTGGTTTTAAGCGAGCCCCATAATCTATCTACCTTAAAGGGAACCGTAAGCCGGAAAAGAGATCAAAAAAGTATAGAAGCAAACATTTATATAAAGCCTAAAGAAAAAGGCAAAGCTCTTATAGATATAAACTATAATTTTAAAAACGATAGTATTACCGGAAATTTTTCGTTTTCTAAGTTGGTTCCTAACACCTATATAGTACGCATAGGCGCTCTTGGCTATATTGACACCACCTTTGAGTGGAAAGTAGAAAAGGCAGAAACCTATATTTGCCATATTTCTTTAGAAGATGCCCATAAAATAAAAATTAAGGGTAGGGTAGTGAACCTTTGGAAAGAGGCTATTGCCGGTGCTGAAATTAAATTAAAGGGAAGTGTAGATTATCGAACTACTACCGATACCAACGGGGTTTTTGAAATTCAAAACATTTATAATAAAACCTCTTACGACTTATCTATTAGCAAATTTAAATTTCAGGATTATCATTGCTCTATAAGTCTTATGGATAGTAATCAAGATTTTGGGGATATAGCTCTCTCTTATAAGGTGGTTCCTGTTACTTTTGTAAATGCGAATGCGCAAAAAAAGCAGGTGGATCTTAGTTGGGAAAAACCATCCATAGCCGAAAAGGATTCTACCTATGTAGGCTGGTGCAACGACAGTTGTTATAATAGTTTTAGTGCTAAATCTCTAAAAATTTTGGGAGCCCTTCGTTTAAGTCCTCAAGATATGATAAACAAAAAAGTTTTTGGGAAAAAATTAAAAGCTATTCGGGTAAAATTGACCGACTATTATGCCGATTACACCCTACGTGTTTTTCAAGGAGAGAATGCCGAAAAAGAAGTGTATTCCAAACATTTAGGAGATAAACGTGCCGGGAAATGGTATGAATTTACCTTAGATAAGTTATTATCCATAGATTATAAACAAGATTTGTATATAGGCATAGAAGCTGCCGATGGTTACGAAGAATACCCCATTGGGGTAGATGAAGGCCCATGTGTAGATACTTTAAAGAATATGGTTCGTTTTCGGGGAGAGTGGATGGATATAAAAGCATTAAATACAGCCTTTAATTACAATATAGCCATTAAGGGAATGTTTGTAGAACCTATAGAAAGTGTTCCCCCTATGGGCTATAGAATTTTAAGAGGAAATGCGGAAACACAAGATTTAGTAAACACTTGGCCGGTTATAAACTCGGAGGATATAAATACAGAAAAATTTGTAGATACCACTTGGGCAAATGTTCCCATGGGTTATTATCAATATGCGGTTATAGCGAATTTTGGAAACGAGCATTTTTCGGAACCTTGTTTTTCGAACGTAGTAGGTAAGGATATGAAATTTGATTTACGAGTAAAAATCGAAGAAGCCAATCCTCGCTTGGATAGTGTAGTGGTTCTACTAAGAAATAATAACGATTTATTTTACACTCAATATATTTCGAGTGGCGATAGCCTTAGCTTTAATCAAATTTTGAGAGGGGAATACCATTTAGACGTAAGACTTCCTTATCGTCCAAGTGTTCAACACGATATTAATCTTGTAAGCGACACTCTATTAGAAGTAGCTGTCCTACCCGAGTATATTTCGGATCCTTATATTACCCATCATCAATTTATGAACCATAAAGTAGTAATAAATTGGTCGGTAGCCGATAGCAATAGTTTTACAGAATCCTTTGAGGAATATCCCGATTTTGCTATTGATCATATTGGCCCCTATAGTTTGTCGAGTCCTGTAAAAAAGGGAGGAATTAAAGATGTTTTATGGGAAAATTGTAATGTAGAACAATCGTGGATAGTGTTTAATCCAAGCAAAACAAAGCCCAGTTTAGGGAAAAACGTTAACTGGATGTCTATTTCCGGAAACAAATATTTGGCCGCCATGTATGCTGCAAGCAAAACGAATAACGATCAAATTATTTTCCCTATTTCTTCTCCTAAACTTGGGCGGTTTTCTTTCTTAGTTAATGGAATAGGATTTAATGGCACTCGTGAAAAAATGCAGGTATTATATTCTCTATCCGATAGGGCTTGGGAACATTTTATTCCCTTGGCTGCTTTAGAAGAGGTCGACTTTGCTTGGGTTTCCCATAGTTACTACCTCCCCGCCAATACCAAATATGTAGCTATTCGTTATCTTTCTCAAGATGTGATGGCTCTGTTAATAGATGAACTTACCTACAGCGTGGAAGGAGAAGGAAAACCTTTAAGCTATGAACTTTATTTAGATGGAACCTTTATAGAAAGCGTCGATGCTTCGGTACATTCCTATACGTTTGATATCAAGGAAGGCAAGCACACTCTTGGAGTAAGAGCAAAATATCCGTTAGTTTATTCCAAAACAGCCGAGTTAGAAATAGACTATGTAAGCAATGCGGATTTAGAAAATAGGAGAGAGGCTACCATTTATCCTAATCCATCTTTTACCGGTATCTATTATGTGAATGTACCGGAAGCAATGGAATTAAAAATATTTAATATTAATGGACAACTAATTAGTAAGCAATATTTAGATAAAGGAGAACAAAGAGTAGATATAAAAGAGCAATCCTCCGGAATTTATTTCTTTACCTTAAGTAACGCCCATTATCATCAAATAATGAAAGTACTTAGATAAAAAGTAGTTTTAGCCAGAGTTTTTTCAAAGGAGATGGCTTCTAAATTTCCGTATAGGAAATTTAGAAGCCATCTCCTTTTTATGCGCTTGGAGAGCTAATAGAATTTTGGTAGTTACGGTATCCAGCTTCTACTTTTTGGAGTTGTTCCGTTAAAGAATCGCTGCCATTAATCCAATGAATTTGGTGCCCTTCCTTTTCCATTTTGCGAAACCAAGTTCTTTGCCTTTTGGCGAATTGGCAAATGGCCGTATATAATTTTTCGTAGAGACTTTCACGAGTATATTTTCCTAATAAATAATCGGTAACAAATCTATATTCCAAGCCATAATATTGTAGATTTTCCGCTTTTAAGCCTTGATTTAAAAGGCCGGAAACTTCTTCTATTAGTCCGTTTTCCATACGTTGACGAAGGCGTAAAGCGATACGTTCCCGCAAGAGAGCCGCTTCAAATTGTATTCCTACCAAAAAAGCCTCGGGGCATATACGCTTTGGTCTTGGATTTTTCTGTTCAAACTCGGCTATTTCTATAGCTCGTAGACAACGATTTACGTCTTGGGTATCGGTGTGGTTGTGCAAAGGACCGTAGCTTTGGAGTTTGGCCACTAATTCTTCCTTAGTAAAAAACTGTAGACTATGGCGTAGGTCTTTTTGTATGGGAACCATTTCCAAGAAACGATCCATTAAAGCAGCTTCCAAATACAAACCACTTCCACCACAAAGTATGCCTATTTTCCCTCGTTTTTTAATATCCTTATAAGCAAGATCAAAATCTCGTTGAAAACGGAAAAGGTTGTAGTTTTCTCCAGCCGGAAGTAGGTCGATGAGGTGATAGGGTATGGTTTTACCCTCTATGGTATATTCTTTTAGGTCTTTGCCTGAACCCACATCCATTCCTTGATACACCTGGCGGGAGTCGGCACTAAGAATTTCGCCCTGCAACTGCAAGGCCGCTCTTACAGCCAAGGAGGTTTTTCCGCTGGCAGTAGGACCTAATATTACCAAGAGGGGAGAATGGGATGGTTTTGTTGTATCCGTCTTTCGCATAGGAATAAAAAATTTCGTATTTCGGCCCATTCTAAGGCCGTTAGATCGCTTAACTTTTGTTTTTGGGAGAGAATATTCAGAAAAGGGAAACGGTCGCTAGATTCTTCTCTTTTTAGCTCTTTTGGGGGAGAGGGTGGGTGAGCGACTTCTGTGCGATCTTGTTCTTTCTGAGCGAGCAGATAACAAAGGTTTCGTAGGTTCACCCTATCGGTAAAATCATCGAAAGCATAATGCTCTTTTAGGTATTGCAAACAACGTAGGGCATCTATCTTTTGAATACACAAGCGAATAAATTGAGATTTACGGCCTGCTGAATTTTGTTGCAACTTTTCCCACCAACGGTCGCCAAATTTCTCGGACCAATAGGCTTTTAGGGGAAAATCGGTGGTGGTAGGATTTTCGTAAAAATCACCTAAGGCATTATAGCTCTGCTGCATGGCATCAAAAAGAGCCCAGGGATAAATTGGATAAGATTTCCAATCTCCTTGTAAACCCTTACGAAGGGCGGGGCCAGTACCAAAAAACACTCTATCACTTACCCTGGCCGAGGGAATAGCAACGGAAGGGCTATGCACGGCAAGAGGCCCTATTTTGGCTAATTTCTGTAGGAAATAAAAATCTTCTCCACTTTTACAAGGCGTAATGCCATTGATTTTTCTATAAGCCCATACTGGAGAAGACATGCACGAACCTATGGCCGTAAAACGGTAGGGATGGTTACTTAGATACATTTGTATGGCATAGGCACGCATATATACCTCATAATGCAGGTAGGTTTTTTGGAGAGAGTTGGGGTTTGTATCGCTATTTTCTTGGACTTTGAAAGGGGAGCCGAAAGGGGAATTTTCGTCGAATTTGGAATATTCGGCAAGCTCAGGAGCAAGTTCAGGAGCGGTTCTTGGAGGCTCGGCGACTTTTGGAGAAAGTTCCTGGCAAGACATAGAATTTACGGAATTTTTTAGATAGCTTGGAGAAGAAAAAATTTCGTGGTAGTAAGGATTTGCAAGCCCAACGACCTTAGGATGAGAAGCAAATATCTTTTGAATATTTTGTAGATAGGTATTAGGATAGTAAGTATCTGCATCCATGCAAACGATAATATCCTTATCGGAAGCAATTTGGTTAATGGCATCCATAGCCGTTTTTCGGGCCCATCCCACTCCCACTCGGTTTTTCGGCCAAGCATTCTCCAAAGAACAGCGGTCTATACACTCCAAATCGAAAGGCAATTTTTGGCTTTGTTGCCATATTTGCAGTTGCTTTAAGGCATGCCTATTCACCTTACAAATATCGCCATGTGCCGGATCTCCATCCGAAAAATAAGCAAGAGGCTGATTAACACAAACATAAACAGCTTTTGGCAAAAGAGTTTGGAATTGTAAGTTTAGAATACTATTCTCCAACTCTTTCTCGTTCATTGCCGGCAATGCAATATAAATCACTACGTTACTTTTTAAAAATTTTAGTAGAAAAAAGCCCTTGAGCCGTTTGCACCTCCACAATATACATTCCGGATGGAAAATCTCCGATAGAAATTTCCAAACTTAGAGGGTCGCAAAACGGAATTGCTTTTGGAGAATTTTTCATTGGGTCAGCCATTGGACTGCCAGCCATCGAGCTGCCAGCCATTGAGCCCGTTGTTGAGCCAGCCATCGGCTTAGGCTTAGTTTTCGGGGCGACTTTTGCTTTTGAGGCGACTTTTGCTTTTGAGCCTGTTAGGGCAGAATAGTTCCAGTTTTTCATTAATTGCCCTTGCAGGTTAAAAATGCGGATTTGGCTT
Organism: Bacteroidales bacterium; assembly: GCA_036653535.1. GTDB lineage: Bacteria > Bacteroidota > Bacteroidia > Bacteroidales > P3 > JAVVTR01. Next base: position 11,326 of record JAVVTR010000021.1, read on the forward strand.
ATAGCTTCTCCACAGGCAATATTTAGCTGATTTATAGCAGGATTAGGGTAAACTTTCACGAAAGAAGAAGAAAGGGTAGGTTCTACCGAAACACGAATAGACATTTTTCCTAAATTATCGAAAACGGTATCGCTTCCTCCCATGAAAACAAGCTGAATATTATTGTTTTGCAGTTTAATTTGGGTAAGAGCTTTGTTGGTTCTTTCCCCCCAAGAAGAAAGAGAAGAAGGGTGACTATCATCGGTAAAAGACGTATTGTTAGAAGAGCCAGGATAAGGAGTGCCGGGGCCCATGTTAAACTCCGAACCATCTCCACCATTAGCTTGCTTAATATAGAAGCCTCTATCCTTTTTATCGCAATTAATGCAATTTTCACTCCATCCGGTCACATTTTCTTTTACGGCAAAAAGCAACATTCCATAACCCGGATTGGCATGATCCCATTTGCTATCTAAGCGAGGATCCAATACAAAATACTCTTTTGGGGAAGAAGTTGGGATAAAAAAAGCCGTATTTGCTTGGCTGGCAGGGTTTAGATCCAATACACAAGCTTTAGTTAAATTCCAACGATTTAACCAATTCAGCTGAACTCTACTCCAAGCGTTATGTAAAGGAGGCGTATTTCCATTGTGATTATAAGAACCGTAAGCCATAACATCAAAATCACCGGGATCTACCGCAGAACCTTGACTTTGATAATCTGTATCGTATAAATCGGGTAGGCCCAGGGCATGGCTTAGTTCATGGATGATAACCCCTATGGTAGAAATGGCGCCAGGCATATTTAACTCTGGCGAACAAGAATAAACACAAACTTTTTTTCCATCCAATGTTACAGGTACACGAAGATTCCATTCATGCGACCAAATAGCATCCTCCTCATTGGTCGACTCTTCTCCTTCTCCGGCAAAAAGGATATGCACCCCATCCACATAACCGTCGCCATTGGCATCATATTTAGAAAAATCACAACCATCTTTATGGGCCGCCTCCACTGCTTCTCTTACCATTTCTTCCGGATTTTTGTCGTTTCCGTAAGGGTCGTTTTCCCCATAAAAAGACATATTTTGAGAAAGGGTATAAGGACCATAAATATCGGAAACGAATTTAAAAAGCCCACGGGAATTATCTAAAAAATAATCTAATACACTACCTGTAGCTCCATTTTGGGTGTAATTTGGTTGATTCAAAATATGGGCAAAATCGTTTTTCCCAAAATGACAAGTACGATCCTTAAACTGAACTAAAAGGATAGGGATAGAATGATAGGCTGTGTCGTTGAGTAAGGCCTTAGGGGTAGGGGCTGCTGGGCTTGGAATGGCGGGATAGAGTATCTGGTTATCGGAAGAATGGAAGCTATTCCAAGAAACCGGACAAGGAGCCTTTCCTTGTTTTATTCTTTCTTGTAAATTTTCTATTTGAGCCGGCGAAAAACGGAGATACAAAGGAATAGATTTCAAAAATTGCACTTCTTGCAGGCTTCTATTGGATATATCTTTTGCCAAGATATTAGAGGGAACCATATTGCCATTTTCGTCTGTAATAGCGTAAGTATAAATACCATCTTGATTGCGTAAAAGGCTATAGCCATCTAAGGTTTCTGCCCATTTCATGCGTTCATCCCCCTTAATAAAAAGGCTTATGCGTGAACCGTCTTTCTGCAAAAAAGTAATAGGGCTAGGCTTAGAGGGGCGAGCGTTAAGCTCCCCTAAAGTTAAGCCCCAAAAGCAAAAAAGGAGAATAAAATATTTTTTCATATTTTGGTAATTATAGAGAAAATAAGTGCAAGGTAGCGCAAGGTAAGGTAGCGCAAGGTAAGGAGAAAAAGTAGAAATATTTTTTAGCAAAATCTCCGGCTTTCGGCCATCCACTTTCCATTTCCAATTTTTCTATTTCCGGCTTTTCGCTATATAGCAGTTTCCAACTTCCGGCTTTCGTTCTTCGGCCACCCACTTCTATCTTTCCATTTCCGGCTTTTTGCTTACCGTTCTCCGTTTCTAACTTCCGGCTTTCGGCCATCCACTTCTATTTTTCTATTTCCGGCTTTTCGCTTATCGTTCTCCGTTTCCAACTTCCGGCTTTCGGCCATCCAACTTCCATTTTCCATCTTTCAGCTTCCAATGTATCGTATTGGTTTCCAGTAATTTATTAGCTTTCAGTTATATAATAACTTCCAGTCTCCAATTTTCGGCTTTCGTTTTCCAATTTTCCCCTTTTAATTTTCTGCTTTCTGTTTATGGTGTTGACTTTTAGCTATTTATTGTCTTTCAGCTGTATAGAAACTTCCGGCTTTTTGCTTATAGTATTAACTTTAATTTGTTTATCAACGTTCTGTTATATAAAAACTTCCGGTTTCCTGTTTATGGTATTAACTTTCAGCTATTTATTTATTAATTTTTCAGTTATATAGCATTTTCTAACCCCAACTTCCAACTTTTCGCTTTCCGTTTTCGGCCGCTACTCGCCATCCGCTATCCGCCACCTGCCACTCGCTTTCCATTTTCGGCCGCTACTCGCTATCCGCCACCTGCCACTCGCTTTCCATTTTCGGCCGCTATTCGCTATCCGCCACTCGCTATCCACTATTCGCCATCCGCCACCTGTCATCTTCCAGTTCCCATCTCCCATCTTCCACCTTTCCGTAGTTTTGGCTATTTGCTAAGCATAGAAGCAAGAAAGAAGTTAAGCAACAAAGACAAAATTCATTTGTTTTTTATTCAAATCTACTTCTTGAATTTTAATTTGCACCCTATCGCCGAGTTTGTATTTTTGGTGTGATTTATGCCCAACCACTTGATAATTATCTTCATCCAATTCGTAAAAATCATCGGTTAAAGAACGAATAGAAACCATGCCCTCGCAAAAATTTTCATCTAAAACTACAAAAATACCCCATTTGCTAACCCCAGAAATGACCCCGTAGAACTTTTGTCCCACCTTGTCTACCAAATATTCCGCCTGCTTATACTTTACGGAAGCTCTTTCCGCATCGGCTGCTTTTTTCTCCATTTGGGAACTATGTTCACATTTTTCTTCATACAGTTCCGCATTTACGCTATTTCCACCAGCCAAATATCGTTCTAGTAAACGATGAACCATTAAGTCGGGATATCTTCGAATAGGAGAGGTAAAATGAGTATAATAAGGGAAAGAAAGACCATAATGCCCAATATTTTCGGTAGAATAATAAGCTTTCGACATCGTTCTTACCGCAATAGTCTCAATCATATTTTGTTCCGCTTTTCCCGTTACATCTTCAAAGAGGCGGTTAAACGACTTGACTAATCCGCTACGGCTACGATTATTCATTTTATAACCTAATTTTCCTACAAATTCAATAAAATTTGCTAATTTTTCGGCATTAGGTTCATCATGTACCCTATAAACAAAAGTTTTTGGCTTAATGCGTGAACCCGCTTTTTGTTTTCCAATAAACTCAGCTACACTTTTGTTTGCAAGCAACATAAACTCTTCCACTAAAAAGTTCGACTCCTTAGATTCTCTAATATAAACACCTAAAGGCTTGCCACTTACAGGATCCAAACGAAATCTCACTTCTTGAGAGTGAAAATTTAACGCTCCTGTTTGAAAGCGTTTATTTCTTAGTATTTCCGAAAGATTAAATAAATTGGTAATAGCCTCTATATCTTCGGCATTTCCAAGCTCTTTCCAAGAGATATCCTCTTGCTGCTTAATAGCTTCCTTCTTTTGCTTAGCGGAAGGTTTAGCGGAAGGCTTTGCAGAAGCATCGTTTTGCATATCCGCTTGCTCCTTTTCTTTTATAGAAAACGCATCTATAATTTGTTGAGCCTGCTCATAGCTAAAACGACGATTAGAATGTATGATACCCTTACCTATATGGGAATTTACTATTTGAGCTTGTGCATCTAATTCAAAAACAATGGAAAAAGTAAAACGATCGACCAAAGGTTTTAGAGAGCAAAGATCGTTGCAAAGACGTTCCGGAAGCATAGCAATAGTTCTATCCACTAAATAAACGGAAGTAGCTCTTTGATAGGCTTCCTCTTCAATGCAGGAATCGGGTTTAACAAAATAAGAAACATCCGCAATATGAACCCCCACCTCTGTATTCCCATTAGGAAGTTTTCTATAGGAAAGAGCATCGTCAAAATCCTTAGCATCCGCAGGATCTATAGTGCAGGTGTAAGTATCTCGATAGTCGGTTCGGCTTTGAAGTTCTTTAGCCGTAATGGTTTCGTTCATTTTTTCCGCTTCCTTTATGGCTTTTTCTGGATATTGGAGAGGAAAATCATATTCCGCCAAAATGGACTGCATTTCCACATTATTATCTCCCGGTTTTCCTAAAACGTGAACCACCTCGCCCACAGGATTATTTAAATGTTCCGGCCATTCCAATATAGAAACCAAAACCTTATCTCCGTTTTTTGCCCCGTTTAGTTTGTCTTTAGACAAGAAAATATCTACAGGAACAGAAGTATTATCGGGAATTAGAAAAGCAAAATTTCCGCTATTTTCTATAATACCAACGATATTCTTTTTATTTCTTTTTAAAATTTCCACTACTTGTCCTTCCATATGCCGTCCCGATCGTTGTGGAAATAGCAAGACTTTGACCATATCCCCATCTAAAGCATGTTTACTATGATTAGCGGCTATATATATATCTTCTAATTCTTTATTATCGGGTAAGAGATAGGATTTTCCAGACGACTTCATATCGATGGTTCCCGTTACGTAATTACGCAAATTTTCCGGAATACGATCCATAAGATTTTGATCTCTAGAGTTCCTTGAAGGCCTTGCATTTCTTGGGTTTCTTGGATTCCTTGCACTTCTTGGATTCCTTGGGTTCCTCGAATTTTTAGAATTTTTGGAAGACTTTCCACTTTTAGTACGGTCTTTATCTTGGCTACTCTCTCCAAGAGTAGCACCATGCTCATGAAGTACTTTTCCCTGTTTAGAATTGGAGCTGCGTTTTTTGTGCATATTTGTTTCCATGCTTTTTCCTTTAAGTTGGAGTTAGAATTTCTTTTAGTTTAGGGTAAGAAACCCTTAGATACACGCTTATTTAAATAGAGCAGAAGCCCAATCGGCTTTCACTATGCTTCTATCTTCGTAAAGGCTTGCTTCCCCTAAATAATTCCAATAATATCTTGTATGTTGTTGATTTTTTTTCTTTTAAGATAGGCTTCCAAACCATTTACAATTTTTACCGTAATGGCAGGATCTACAAAATTGGCGGAACCTATTTGCACCGCCGAGGCTCCGGCCATTAAAAATTCGAGTGCATCCTCCGTGCTACCAATGCCCCCCACCCCAATTACCGGAATATGCACCGCCTTAGCCACTTGCCACACCATTCTTAGAGCAATAGGTTTGACACAAGGTCCCGATAGGCCACCAGTAATGGTCGACAAAACCGGACGCTGCCTTTCCACATCTACCGCCATACCCAGCAAAGTATTAATTAAAGAAACCGCATCCGCTCCGGCCTCTTCTACTGCTAAAGCCATTTCCGCAATATGAGTAACATTTGGAGAAAGCTTAACAATCATAGTTTTATCGTATACTTTTCGTATTTTCCGAACAATTTCTCCCGCCATTTTAGGATCCGTTCCGAAAGCCATTCCGCCTTGTTTTACATTTGGGCAAGAAATATTGACTTCTATAGCGGCCACCCCATCGGCTTGTTTGCTATTCAATTTTTTAGCCACCTCCACATACTCTTCGGCCGTGGATCCGGAAACATTTACGATAATACGGGTTGCCAAAGCCGCATCCCCCTTAGCATCCGTAGGGAATATACCGCACTGGCCCTCCTGTTGCTTTTCCTCTTTTTTAGGTTCTGCAAGTAATTTAGAAATGCGAGGAAGAATATTTTCAATAAAATAGTCGACCCCTTTATTCTGTAGACCCACCGCATTGAGCATCCCCATAGGAGTTTCCGCCATGCGAGGATAGGGATTACCTTCTCGTGCTTCCCCTGTAGTGCCCTTAACGATAAAGCCACCCAAACGATTTAAGTCTATAAAATCGGCAAACTCTTCTCCGTAACCAAAAGTACCAGAAGCAGTTAAAACCGGATTCTTTAATAGAAGATTACCAATATTGCTTGTTAAGTTCATAGATATACCCCTTTGAATTTTACCATCCCAACACAGAAGCGTCAAATACCGGACCATCGGTGCAGACACAAAGATTATGACCTTGGGCAGACGGAGTTACGCAACACAGACAAGCGCCCAAGCCACAAGCCATCGTATTTTCTAAGGAAACTTGGCAGTGTTTACTTCCCATTTTTACACTTAAGGCCGCCACCGCTTTCATCATAGGGGTAGGACCGCAAGTATAAATATGGCTAAAACTTTCCATTTTCCACAGAGGATGTTCGGTGACCAAACCCTTAAAACCCACGCTACCATCCTCTGTACAAGGGTAGAGGCTTGCGTAAGAAGAAAGAGTTTCTTGGCAAATTAATTGATCCCTACTTCTTGCTCCCAAGAGAACAGATGTTTTTATTCCATTCTCTTTTAGGTTCTTAGCTAAATACAACAGAGGAGCAATGCCACAACCTCCGCCCACCAATAAAATGGAGGTATCCAAAGAAGCAAGCTCCAAGTTTGGCATTGTAAAACCCTTACCGAGAGGATAAATTAAATTTATTTTTGAATTTTCCGGACAGGACGAAAGTTGGATAGAACCATCTCCTACTTTTTGCACTAAAAGCGAAAGGATTCTTTCCTTTGCTCTAACATCGTGAATAGATATAGGAATTCGTAGCCATCCGTACAAAGAACTTGGAATTTGGACCTGTACAAATTGCCCCGCCTCTATAAGAGGTAATTCGGTGGAAGATAATAAGTCTAAACGAGTAAAGTTGGAGGAAAGTATTTCCTTGTGCACTAACACAAAATCTTCTGCTCTTTTTTTAGTATTCAATGGCTATATTCTTTTAATAGTAGTACGAATTAGAAGCAAACGGAAGAAAGCTATACAGCAAAGCCGTAGGAAGACTTCCGAGAGAAACCAATAAAGCCAAAAAATTTAGGTTACTTTCCTTTGTTGCTAGCCCCACTTTTGCGAGCAGTGGTTTTGTTAACGCTTGTTTTAGCTCCGGAAACTTTGGTATTAGCCACTTTAGCAGAGGCTTTTTTGGCAGAACCTATACCGGTTTTAGCTCCGGTTTCTTTTTTGGTTTTTTTAGCTATACTGGCCGTTTCTTTACTATCGGTAGCCGTTTTAGCAGCTTTGGAAGCTTTTTTGGCAGGGCTTTTTTCGGCTGCGGTGCCCTCTTCGGCAAGCTTTTCCTCCGCTAAATCTTCTTTTGTTTCCGATTTTTTGTTTTCTTCCAACAATGCTTTTTCTCGTTCGGAAAGTTCTAGATCTACCAATTTGTTATCTAATAGTAAATTATACCATTGAAAAACTTTTTTGATATTGGAATCATACACTCTTTCCTGATGAAAATTGGGTAATATTTCCAAAAAATAGGCACGTAATTTGGCTGCATCCTCATTATGAGAAATACACTTACCGCCATTTTCCTTTTTGAAAATATTTCTAAAAATTTCTGCTAATTCCATATCTTTCTCGTAAGTATAGATAGCAATTTCCGCTAATGAGCTTATTTTACTCATGTTAAATACAGGGGTGCGCTTTTTGTCGAGCAACGACTCTACAATGGAGTTGTTTTTGCCCTGATTAACTAACTTAAATAATCCAGGTTTGCCTGGAATGGTAAAAATCAAAGATAAATCCATATTTTTTCTTTTATGTACGTGCTTGTTAAATGCGTTGGTATCTGCAAATATACATTAAAAACGGCAAAACACAAACGCTCTTCTATGGTAAAAGATAAAAAAATTTTTTTGTGTGAAGCGTATCGTTCTGTAGAAGCAAATTTTACAGAAAAAAAATGTTGCTACTTTCCGCAAACGATAGAACTATGCCTACTCCCATAAAAAAGTGCGGTTAGTAAGCCTTTTAAAGGATTACTAACCGCACGGTAGAATCATTGGTGTTCCAATCGGCCTTTTGCTCTAGGATGAATGGGTAAAGCACCAAGGCTAAAAGGAAATTATTTCAACACTATTTTTCCTTGTCCAAGGCCTTTTTCTGTAAGAATGTTAATTAAATACATTCCTTTACTTTTGCCTGTTAAATTAATTTCGTGGTGGCCGTTGAGGTTCTTCTTTTCTAATATTTTTTGACCACTTAAGCTATAAATTACTACATCGTAATTTTGACCATTTTTAATATCCAAATTAACCAATCCCGTGGTGGGGTTAGGATAAATAGCATATTCCGATGGGTCTAAATTTTCTATTGCTACCGAAGTCATATCGGCCGCATTACGGGCAGAAATGTAGTATTTGGCGTGATCTAAAATTGCAATACCAGTTATGTTCAAAGTGTTGGTAGGTAGGGATTTTCCTATATAATCAACTCCATAGAAGTGGCAACGGAAGAGAGTGTCGGTAATAAAACCGGAAGTTAATTGGTATTTTTTACCATTGGCAAAAGTTCCGGTATTGGTAAATCTAACACCCTTAACCTGAATTAATTGACTTTGATAGTTAGCCATTACGTTGGGATCTTTTAGTTGAACCAAGGTAACTTCTTTTGCGTTAATAATTTTTCCACCATCCGGAACCAAAGTAGCAGTGGTGTCTGGGATAAATTGTAATAAGCCGAAGTAGCTCGATAACTTACCTCTAAGTCCTTTAATATTATCGCCTATTTTAAAAGTCATAGAAAGAACACTGTCTTTATCGTCAATAAGAATAGCAGCCGTTTCATCCTGAATGAATTTTTGACCACGTTGACTTCCAATAGCGGTAATAACAACCGACTCATTGAGCGTGTACACGGTAGTACCAGTGGCTCTAGAACGTAGTTCAGCAATAGTAGCACAAATAGGTTCGGTAGAAGAAGCTTGACCCATATCGGCTGCATTACGAGGAGTGATAAAATATCTATCGCGATTAAGAATGGCAATACCAGTAAAATCGGTAGGAGTAGAAGGAATTACGCTACCAATATAGTCTGCTCCATAAAAATGAGTACGAAGCAAGGTATCCGTAACGGTTCCATCGGTTAAAACATAATTTTTTCCGTTAGCAAATTTAATACCAGCAGTAGGCGATTTAACGTTATTTACTTTAATTAATTGACATTGGTAATCGGCCATAGTGGTAGAATTCATGAGTGTAGTTAAGGTAATAACCTTAGGGGTAATAGTAACGGTAGGTTTATCTAATTTAGTAGCGTTCACGGTAGGAACAAATTCTAACAAACCGTAATAATTTAATAAAGTGCCCTGTATATTGGTCATATTGTCGCCTACCGCAAAGGCAGTGGCAATAATATGATCCGGATCATCAATTAGGATAGCGCCGGTAGCATCTTGAATAAAAAGTTGGTTACGTTGAGAACCAAGAGCGGTAACAGCCACTGGATTTTCCAAAGTATAGATAGTGGAGGTAGCTACTGGTTTAAGGCGTAATTCTGCAATAGTAGCGCAGGTATTAGCAGCGGTAGAACCATAGGTAAAGGTATCTACACTTGCCGTAGTCATAGCGTTTAGAGCTATATCTTTTACGTTGTTAACGTTAAGAACATAAGCCTCGCCTTTGGTAAGAGCGCTAATAGTAAGAACCACCTCTTTGGCAGAGCTTGTGTCTAATACCGCAGTAGATACGGTAATACCTTTATTGATAGTATAATTTGCAACGACTTCTGCACTAATTTTTTCTACTTTTTCGTTAAAGTTAATCGTAAGAGAAGTGGTAGAAGAAGGCATAACCGATTGTACGGTAGGAGCTTTCGTATCTGCCGCACAATGTTTTCCTAGATCGGAAAAATCGTCTTTAGGTAAAGTTTCCCATTGGCTTGGAATGTAGGTGGCGCTGGGCGCTTTTACCGAACAATTTCTACGTAAGGTTAGATCGGCTCCCCATTTTTCCGTGCTATTAAAAACTCCGCAAGCATCTATTTGGACCGCTCCCTTAAAAAGACCAATGGCATCGTCTCCATTGAAAGAAGTAACGGAATTATTACCACCATCTATCATACCTCCGCCATTGTCGGCTTTTGCTTTTAGTTCCGCATTAGCCTGTGCATTTATAATAAGAAAAGTTTTTCCGGTAGCTAAGGTTCCGGTTAAGGGATTTCCACCGGCTTTGTAATCTCCAGCACCGTTGAGCTGTTTCTTAAGGCTATAGTCGGCCAAATTAATATCGTGGCCAGTTCCGTTGTAGAGTTCCAAGGCTTTATTATTGGAGGAACCTTCTACATATTCCGAAATAATAAGATCGGTGTAGGTCTGAGCATTCACCGTCCAAGCAGTTAGTAATAAACTGAGAAGTAAAAAAATTTTCTTCATGTTTTTATTGTGTTTAATTGGTTTATTCTTAGTTTCTATATAAAATAGTATAAATTAAGTAGTTGTCTTTCTTAAAAGGAAAAATTCAAAAGAGGAAAGAGGATATAAAATGTTATCTATTTTTGTTGTGCAAAAGTAGATATAAAAAAATATATATAAATGGGAGTAACAAAAAATTCACAAAATAGTTGACTTGCTTTCTCTTCTTTATTGGCGCTGGTAGCTTTATTGGCGCTGGTAGTTCTAAATAAAAACGTAAGTTTTAATCGCGATTATCTTCCGGATTTAAAACAGAAGTATAATGCTTTAGGGAACGCAACACCATAGTTAGAACAAAGAAAAATAATAAGATAAAAAGAGAAGGTTTGCACCATTCCCAAGCCAAGCCCATTATGGAGTTTGTAAGAAAAGCGAGGAAATAATCCATTAGAACAAAAGAAAAGACCATTACTAAAACTCCGGTATATTCTCTTCTTAAAACAGTTTTGAGAGAAAAAGGAATGTCTCCTTTTTGAAATAAATGAAAATTGGGAATAAAAGCAGGTACTTTTTTAGACCATTCCAAATAAATATCGCCGAATTGCGACTCTAAATATCTTTCTTCGGTAAACATAATTCTTTCGTAATACAACCAATAAAACAAAGAAATAATAAGGAATAAGGGGAGGTTCATCGTAAAAATCAATAAACCGGCCCACATTAAATAATTTCCAAGATAGAGGGGATGTCGAACAATAGAATAAATACCCTTAGTGTTTAGTTCATTGGCCATTTGCTTAGTCGTATTTCTTCCCGAAGTGCCGCTTGGAGTGGTTCCTACCGTATAGGCTCTAATAGCAAAGCCACATACAGAAACCAATATAGAAAGAGCAACCACAAAAGGATATACCCATGGAGAAGCCAGCGTGTGAACATATAGTAAAATAATAGGATTGGAAAACCAAAGGAATACCAAACCGAAGATTAAAATTAAAATAGGAATTTGTCCGCGGTATCGGAATAAAAAACTTCCAGATTTTTCAAAAGAATGTAATAACGCCATGTTGTAAATAGGTTTAATGAAAACTTCGAATGGCAAAGATACTCTTTTTTTTAATCGTTGCAAAATCATACGAATACACAAAGAAGTAGTTGCTCTTCGCCAAGTTTTTTGTGCGTGCGAACCAAGATATTATTACTGGGCCAATCGAAGTTTTGCAAATTGGGTTAAAAGGGTTTTTTCGCCTATTCCAGGGGCTTCGAAGCGTATAATTAGCTTTTGATTTGCACCTTCGCCTTGGGTTTGTATAATCATTCCTCGGCCAAATTTGGCGTGAATTATTTTTTCCCCTACTTGGAAATCGGTTTTTGCCGTTTTATTTCCATTAGTATCCATCGATACCGCTCCATTTTCCCCTGTGGAAGAAGAGAGTTCCCTGGGGGGTAATTGGGAAACTTTTTTAAAGCGAGAAATGTCTATTTTATTAGCAAAAGTACTTTCTACGGCATTACTAATAGAGTGGGTACGCATACCCTGCTTGGTATTGGAGGCTTTCCAATTGGAAGCAGAAGAAGTAACCTCCTTACAACCATCCTCAGAAAAATCAAAATCATCGAAGGTTCTAGAACTTGGTTTCTCTAAGGCTTGAGGGTTTTCTAAGCAAGAAGGGTCTAATTCTAAGAGAAAACGACTGGGTTCACATAGGGTGGGTTCCCCCCATTTCATTCTTCTATTAGAAAACGAAAGCCATAATTTTTTTTCCGATCGAGTTACAGCCACATAGAATAAACGACGTTCCTCCTCCAATTCCTCTCGTGTAGTGGCGCTTAAGGTCGAAGGGAAAAGATTCTCTTCGCATCCCACTACAAAAACACAAGGAAATTCTAAGCCTTTGGCCGCATGAATGGTCATTAAGGTTACTTTCTCTTGGCTTTCATCGTCTTGGTTGGTATCCTGATCGGTTAACAAAGAAATTTCTTGTAAAAATTTATCCAAGCTAACCACCCCTTCCCACTTAACTAATTCTCCTGTTTCTTCGTTTACCATTAGGGGGTCGTTGTCGCAAAACTCTTTTACCGCATTAAGTAATTCCTGTACATTTTGGATACGGGATTCACTTTCCGGCGTGTTTTCTTGTTGATACTCCCGCCCAAGGCCACTACTAACCCAAATTTTATTTGCTAAAGTAAAGGCATCGGTAGTGGAAAGTTGCAGATGAAGACTTTGTATAGTGTCGGCTACTTGTAAAATTTTTACTTTCATAGCCGTACCAAGGCTTTTTTCTAAAGTAGCCAAGGTAGTATTGGGGCTATCCACCTCTTTTGGGCCCTTACTTTTTTTGGAGGCCTCTTTTCGGGCCTCTTCTCCGTCACATCCACCCTTTTGTAGCCATTCTATGGCACTCCACATATTTCCGCCTAATTCATGACCTAAAATACGTAAGCGATCTAAAGTAGTTTGACCTATGCCCCGGGCTGGATTATTAATACATCTAACCAAAGCATCCTCGTCTTGTGGGTTCACCACCCATCTAAAATAGGCTAATACATCCTTAATTTCCTTGCGCTTATAAAAACTTTGTCCTCCATAGATACGATAGGGAATATTAATTTTTCGCAAAGCATCTTCTATGGCTTTGGATTGATTATTCGTGCGATACAAAACCACGAAATCGTGATTGAGCATCTGTTCATTCATTTTAGTTTCAAAAATTTCGTGAGCCACCGCTGTGCCCTCTTCTATTTCGGTAGAAGACTGAAGAATATGTACCTTGGAACCCTTTTCATTGGAAGTCCATATCTCTTTAGGAATACGATCTTTATTTCGTTCTATAACCTTATTCGAGAGTTCTACTATGTATTTGGTAGAACGATAATTTTGTTCCAATTTAAAACGGCGCATTTGAGGATAATCTTCTTCAAAATTGAGAATGTTTTGAATATTTGCGCCTCTAAAACTATAGATACTTTGAGAATCGTCGCCTACCACGCAAATATTTTGGTGCATGGCTGCCAATTTTTTTACAATTAAATATTGGGCGTAATTAGTGTCTTGATACTCATCTACTAAGATATACTCAAATCTTTGTTGATATTTTTGTAGCACCTCCGGAAAATCGCGAAGAAGTACATTCATATTATAGAGCAAATCATCGAAATCCATGGCCGACGATTTTCGTAAACGTTCGTTATAGAGCGTGTATAATTCTCCAATAAAAGGCTTGTGTTGCTTGCTATCTTGGGCACGCAATTCCGCATTGTGCATATAATCGTGAACCGATACCAAACTATTTTTAGCCGAAGAAATACGATGTAAAACCCCATTTACCGGATACTCTTTAGGGTCTAAGCTTTGTTCCTTAATAATTTGTTTGATAAGAGCTTTGCTATCGTCCGTATCGTAAATGCCAAAGGTGGGGGGGTAAGCTAATTTTTCGGCTTCTGCCCTTAATACCCGAGCAAAAATAGAGTGAAAAGTGCCCATCCAAACCCCTTTTGCTTCGGGGCCAATAAGGGCAGTAACGCGCTCGCGCATTTCCTTAGCGGCCTTATTGGTAAAGGTTAGAGCTAAAATACGGAAGGCATCATTTCCGCTTTCCATGAGGTGGGCAATGCGATAAGTCAGGGTTCGTGTTTTACCGGAACCCGCTCCGGCAATAATCATTACCGGCCCTTGCGTTTGTTCTGCCGCGGCTCTTTGTTCGGAATTTAGGTCGTCTAACAAGCTCATTACTACAATTTATTTTTATAGGTTGGCAAAATATTTATATATGGAGGCAGCTGTTTTTAACACGGCTTATCCCCTTGGTTTTTTATTCTTTAGAAAACTTATTTTTATTTATTATAGGCAATAAAAGCATGGAAATTAATCCTGCTACGATAATCATAAGCGTTTGCGAGCCCCAACTGAGCCAGCCTCCAGCATAACCTAAGGTTTTGGAAATACCAAAGATGGAGAGGCTTTCCGAGATAATTACGGGGTAAAGACCAATGCCTCCAGGAGTAATCATTACCCCTATGGTGCCCATTTCTAATGCTACCAAGGCAATGCTTGGGGTGATGTCTCCTATTTCTCTTACACTTTGCAAACCTAAGTAAATCATTATCCAATAGCAAACCCAAATGAGAATACTATACAAAACAAATAAGCCCGGATGTTTTATCTTCTTAATAGAAAGCAAACCTTTTGCAAAACCTTGGAGAATTTTTACCACCTTTCCAAAAAAAAGGCTTTTGCTTAATTTTTCCTTATAGTGCCTATATAAAACGTAAGCGATGGAAAACAATATTATTACGGCCACTAAAAAGAAAATTAAATTTTTCAGAGCCAAAATATTATTCGAATACCCCATAGAAAAAGTGTTACTTACATAAACCTTTAAGGCATCGTATTCTATTAGAAAGGCGAGAACAAATAAAATTAAAAATAAAAGAATATCCATTAAACGTTCCGTAACTACGGTTCCCAGCGATTTTTCTACTGGTATTTTTTCGTATTTATGCAATATAGTACAACGTACCACTTCGCCCAATCGTGGAATAGCCAAATTGGCAAAATATCCAACCATAACGCTTAAAAAAGTATTGAGGAAAGCGGGCGTTTTTCCTATAGGTTCTAACAACAATTGCCATCTTAGGGTTCTAAAAACGTGGCTAATAATTCCAAAGACCAATACTAATCCAATAAGATAATAGTTTGCATTTTGAAACGACTGCCCAATTTCTGTTTTTTCTTCTATAGTAAGTCCTCTTTGAAACCACCAAATAATGAAGACACCAAGGCTCAAAAAGAAACAAGATTTTAAAAATTGTGTAAAAAAGTTTTTCATTTTAGTAATTTGTAGTTAGGTCGTTAGCGATCTAACATCCAAGTTTTGTTTTAGATTCCGCCACAAAGAAAGTTTATAAACACCAACCGATGCTAAGGGAAACTATAGAAACAAAACTTTTCTTGGACCTTTCTAAAGGGTATTTTTAGGAGAGGTGGTTGTTTTTTGGAAAAATAACCGTAGGCTTAAAAGTACGAGCTTCCTCTATAGTCATAGAAGCAAAAGAGACAATAATAACCAAATCTCCTACGGCTACCTTGCGAGCCGCTGCTCCATTAAGTCCAATAGTTCCACTCCCTTTTTTCCCTTTGATAATATAAGTATCTAAACGTTCTCCATTATTAATATCATAAATATAAACACGTTCGTTTTCTATAAGATGGGCTGCCTCCATAAGATCTTCATCGATAGTGATACTGCCAATATAATTAAGATCGGCATGTGTTACCGCAACTCTATGTATTTTAGACTTTAAAACTTCTATATTCACTGTTTGTATTTTAAGGACAAAGCGCAAATGTATAAAAATGCCTTTAGAAAGAAAAATTTCAGAGGAGGCAATGCTCAAAAAAAGAGGAAAAAAGCAGAGGAAAGAAAGCGTTTTATTAAAAAAAAGGAAGTAGTTAAGCCTTGGGGGAGAAAGGCCTAACTACTTAGAGTAGAGGAATAATAGTGATATATATCCCAGTAATAATCGCAGAGGTGATTACCCCGGAAATATTGGCACCCAGTGCATCGCCAAGAATAAAAGAATTAGGGTTCGCCTTGCTAACAATTTTTTGAGCCACTTTAGCCGTAGTAGGAACGCAACTTACCGCCGCTATACCAATTACTGGATTATAGTTTCCTTTTTTAATGAAATACATAATATAGCCCCCCATAATACCCCCTATGCCGGAAAGTAGTAGAGCAACCACTCCCAAAATCAATAATTTTAAGATTTTAGGATCCAATAATAAGCTGGCATCACAAAGAACGCCCAAAAGTAAGCCCAACATAAAGGTAGAACCGTAGAGTAAGGGGCCGCTCACAAAATCATAGATATGCTTCATGCCCGATTCGCGCACTGCTACCCCAAGAAATAAAGAGAAAAATAGGGGGGAAGCCACGGGGAAAAGGAAAGATAAAATAGCACATAAAATTACGGCAAAAGCCAATTTTACCTTGGCATCGTAATTTTTTACCGGTTTTTTAGAAGTCATTTTAATGGCTCGTAATTTCTTTGGAACCAATAGTTTAACCAAGTATGGATAGCCTCCATACGTTAGGCCGAGATATAAATAAGCTACTACTGTAATAGGAACAAACAGATGCTTGGCTAAGGTTAAAGAGGTAAATAAAACCATAGGACCATCGGCTCCACCAACCATAGCCACAGAAGCACTTTCTTCCAAAGAAAGGCCAAGAGCATAAGCAATAGGAAGCGTTAAAAAAGTTCCTAATTCGGCACACAAGGCCAAAAAGAGGCTAACAAAAGGCTTTTGAAGCAAGAAACCCACGTCTAAAAGCGTGCCAATGCCCATGAAAACGAAACAAGCAATTAAACCATTACTAAAAGTAAGGGTATAAACCGGTTGTAGAAAGTCTATTTGCATTACATTCATTAAATCATCGGTATCGGAAAGCATAGGATCGAGAAATAAATTGCTAAGCGAGCCATCGGGCATAATGAGGGTTCCGCAATTGATAGCAACCATACCAATACCCATAGGAATCATAACCATAGGTTCTAAAACGCCTTTCCATCCCAAATATACCAACAAGCCGCCTAATGCCACTAAAGCAATGCGAGTAACAGCCAAGAGCCAACCTCCGGCAAACATGCTTCCAAATCCTTGAAACAAGGTAAAAAAATCGATATTTTCCATAATGTAAATGTTTTAATGGCCTAATAGCCATTTTGCATACGAGCAGGGCTTTATTTTTGAGGGTTTATAGGGTCTTTTTTTGGAGGGATGGGTTTACTAATAGGGGTGGCTTTGCTGGCACTGGCAGGAAGCGATGGAGTGGAGGGCTTGGTAGCCTTAGCCTTTTGCAAAGCTTCGTTGGAAGAAGGCACATGGGAGGAAGAAACTTTTTGGGCCGGAGCTTTTGAGGCCGAAGCTTTTGGGGTAGGAGCTTTTTGCGTTGGAGTTTTTTGCACAGAAGCTTTTTGCACAGAAGCTTTAATTTCTTTGGAATCTTTTGTTTCTTTGGTGCTTTTAATCTCTTTGGTTGCTTTAGAATTTTTAGCATCCTTAGGATAATAATAATCTAATAAATCCATGCTGGGCACCCCAAGACTGGTACCATGATAATAGCCATCCTCCTCTACATTGGTGGGGTCATCGTTAATACCACGATTAAAGCGATCGCGTTTATCGCCATGAAATAAATAATATTTTTCCGACACCTTGCGACTTAGCAATTCATTGCTTTTTTGATGTATCTTTTGTATTTTTTTAAGACGAATAAATTCTTTTTGGTGCGAACCATAAAGCTTTAGAGAATCGGCCCAAATTGCCATAATTTTGATAACTCCGGCCACGAAAAATCCAATAACAAAAGTAAGGACCATCATACCGAAAGTAGATAAGAGCAAATGTAACATATCCAATATCGTTTAATTTTCTTAGAATAGAATTTTTAAGGATTTAGCAAATTTAACAAAGAGTACGTAAAGGCAAGGCCTTTTTTAGTTTAGCACTAAAAAGATCAAACTCCACACTTAAAGTCAGAAAAGTTTCCTTTACCGATTGAATAGCCTTTGCTTTATAGGCATTGGTGCCCGCAAAAGCATAGCCTAAATTAAAATTACCTTTAAACGCATTGTAGAGCGCCAACATAATACAATAGGGACTTTTACTTATATCGCATGTTTTTATGCAATGGAAGGGACAAGATTTAGGTTGCTCATTTCCTAAGTTTACCTGTTGAATAAAAACACTTTGGATGGCTCTGCCAGGCATACCTACAGGACTTTTTATAATTACAATATCCTTTTCTTTGGCATTCATGTAGGTGTTTTTAAAAGCTATAGAAGCATCACATTCATCGGTAGTTACAAAACGAGTTCCCATTTGTACTCCAGAAGCACCCAGTGCCATAATTTTATAAATATCCTCCCCCGTATAAATTCCACCAGCCGCAATAATAGGGATTTTAACCCCATACTCGGCTTCCATAAGTTTTACTTCCGATAGTACCTCCACCAAAATACGTTCTAAAGAATAATCGGTGTTTTCTATTTGATCGACTTTATAACCCAAGTGACCTCCCGCTTTGGGTCCTTCCACTACCACGGCATTAGGCAGAAAGTTATAAGAAGATTTCCATTTATTGGCTATAACCTTAAAGGCACGTGCCGAGGAAACGATAGGTACCAATTTCGTAGTACTTCCTTCCGGTAAATACGAAGGTAAATCTAATGGCAAACCAGCACCCGAAAAAATAATATCCGCTTTTTCCGCAATAGCCGTTTTTACCATATCGGCATAATTGGTCATAGCCACCATAATATTGACCCCAATAATGCCATCCGTTTTGGCTCTTGCTTTGGTTAATTCTTGTTTAAGGCCCATAATAGAGGCTTGCGCATAATTACGGGAAAACTTTTTGTATAATAATCCTAAACCAGCGGCAGAGATCACCCCTATTCCTCCTTGATTGGCAACGGCAGAAGCTAAACCGGAGAGAGAAATCCCCACGCCCATTCCCCCTTGTATAATGGGAAACTTGGTGATAAGATTGCCTATTTGTAAATTTTGCATTTTCTTTTTTATATATTACTTCTTTACTATTTAATATTAAAATGCTAATTTACAATAAGTAAACTTCGTTTTAAGCTTAAAAAAAACCTCTTTTTGAGAGGTTTGAGTATAGTCTCGTATTTTGAAGAATTGGCGCAAAAGTAATCAAAAGAAAGGGATATTTATACATAAGCGTAATGTTTATTTTTTAGGTGTTTTTTCCCAAGAAAACATTAGTGTGGGGCGGTATTTTTTTGCCAGCGTTTACGAGCGTATTCTTGCAAATCGGTAATGGTGTCTTTTTCGTCTACAATTTCTAAACCCAACATGGTTTCTACCATATCTTCCACGGTTACAATGCCTACAAAACTGCCGTATTCATCTACCACCATGGCAATTTGTGCTCTTTTTTTATGCGAAAACAGGGTGGGTTTGGTAGGAGGAACCAACATTGTTTCGGCAGTAGGGAGCTTAGTTTTTTCGTTGAAAAAGCTGTTAGGATTTTCTTTAGGGTTTTCGGCAGTAGGGAGCTTGGTTTTTTCGTTGAAATCCTCTCCATTAGCATTATATTCTTCTATGCTATCCTCTTGGGAACCTTGTTGCATTCGGTTCCATAAACTTAGTAGTTTTTGCGATTCTAAAGCTACGATAATGGGCCTTTTTATAGCTTTTAAGGGCATATCGAAGCGGTCTTGAGCCAACTGTTCAAAAACATTTTTCAGTAAAACAAAGCCCGTTATGTTTTCCGGATCCCCCTCTATATAAACCGGAATACGAGAATATTTTAAATAATTTTTTTGTTGGTAAAACTCTTTAAGAGTCATATCCTCGTTGGCTGTAACGGTAACTATTCGTGGGGTCATAATATCTCGCACTCGCAACTCCTGCAAGCCTAAAAGACTCCTTAGACCCTGTAATTCTTCTTGGGCAAAAAGACCTTCTTTGGAACCCATATTAACCAAGGCCGACACCTCTTCCCGACTTACGCCAGGTTCGCTTTTTCCATGAGAAATAAGCCAGGTAATACCCTTAGAAAGAACCACCAAAGGATAGCAAATCCAAACCATGGCCTCTATCATTTGACCGGCAATAAAAACAAGATGTCGCCAATACTTGGCTCCCACCGATTTAGGAATAATTTCCGAAAGAATAAGAATTAAGAAAGTAAGGATAGCGGAAGTGGCTCCGGCATAAGCATCTCCAAATATTTTTGCACTTTGCACTCCCACTCCAGCTGCTCCCACCGTGTGAGCCACGGTGTTGAGCGACAAAATGGCCGACAAAGACCGGTCTATATTTTCTTTTACCTTAGAAAAAAGCAGCAAGGATTTTAGTTTACGTCGGTTCTTTGGGCTGAGGCCAGTGCTGCGGCTATTGCTGCGGCTATTGCTGCGGCGGGCTTTGGCTTTGGCTTTGGCTTTGGGGTGGGGGTGGGCCCCGGTGCTGGCTTGGGCTTCGGTCCCGGCCCCCGTGTGGGCTCCGGCCCCCGCTTCGGCTTGGGCTTCGGCCTTGGTGTGGGCTCCGGCTTTTGCCCCCGCTTCGGCCTGCCCGCGGGGCCCCTCCCGTAGAGCAGAAAGGCGAATTTCATGTTTGACCACCTCCAAATAAGAAGTAGGCGTAGACAATAAAACAGCCTCTAAAACCGAGCAAGTAAAAGAGATAACTAAAGCCAACAATAAATAAAAAAGTAGTAAAGCCATGGTGTTTTTATATTCAATAGGAGGTTGCTACAAAGGGGCACCCCTCCTGGTGCGTAAGGCAAAACCTACCAGGGGTGGATACAGAACGTCGGTACGTTTTTAAAATACAATCTAATAACGATTTTTTTTAGCAACGGTTTCTTACTTAAATTTATAATAGGGTCAAAGATACGATAAAAAACGATATCTTTGTAGCTTGTAAAATGCATAAATACAAGACATCCATGAAAGTTTTTGGCTTGATAAGAAGAGGAACAAAAAGTTTTTGGATCTATTTATGCCAAAGCTTAATCCACTTCCGCCAAAGTTTCTGCCAGTGCTCCCCCTTTTTGTATCTGTATCTGTTTTTATGCCTGTGCTTTTTTTCTTGTTCGCCTGTAAAGCGGCCTGTACCAACGCATCTATGTGCCGACTCGGTTCCCGTTTATCCTTTTTACGAAGATAGCATTGTTATTCCGCCCAATATAGCCCCATTGCAAATGAATTTTGAGGAAAGCCATTTTTGTCAGTCGAAAGGAGAGAGTTTACAAACCTCTTTATGCACGTTTAAAAGTAATAGGTCGCAAACAAAGAAAGGTTCACGAAAAGCATTTAAACATATAGTAGTTCTTTATGCCTATTCTTTAGATTCGCATTCTAATTTATCCTATAGCGTTTCTTCTGATTCCTCCTCGAATAATCCTCCATTGAATTTCACCCAATGTTCCTATTCCGTTATTCCTGTAGATAGTATTCTTTTAGAAACGCACACTTCTGTAAAGTTTCCTTTAAAACGTTGGCATGAAATACTTCAAAAAGTAAAGGGCGGTTTTTTGAAGATACATTTTTATGAACAGGAAAAAAGGCGTGGGCCATGGATAGAATACCCTACTTTAACATGGTTTGTAGCCAAAGAGCCCATAGATCCCTATCTTATTTATCGTCTCAGTGCCTACGAAGAAAATCCATGCGACCAACTACAAGTAGAAGAACGTCATTTGGAAAGTTTTGAAACTCGAATTTTGATGGATAATAAAAAGATGGATGATAATTGTATGAATTGTCATGCCTGCTGTAAAGGACAAGCCGATAGAATGAGTGTTCATGTAAGAGGAAAACACAGTGGAACCTACCTCTTGCACGACCAAATAGTAGACCGTATACAAATTCCACCTGCTTACTCCTCCCATCTTCGCCTTACCTATCCGGCTTGGCACCCGGCTGGAAACCACATAGCTTTTTCCACCAATCGAATTTTTGTAATACCATATTCTACAGGGCGTGAACCTAAAGACTTTATTTTAGATTTAAACGGCGATATTGTTATTTATAACCTTGCAAAAAATCGTTTGTATTCTTGTAAAGAGTTAATGGATACAGCCTACGAAGATATTTTTCCGTGTTGGGCACCCGATGGAAAAACTCTTTATTTTTGTAGAGGTCACAAAGCCCAATTAAACCAAGAAAACGCTCTAAAAGGGGCCCAAGATTTTCGTTTCGATTTAATGCAAATATCTTTTGATTCAGCTACTGAAAAATTTTCCACGCTCCGTTGTGTATATCCTTTTTCTAAAGAAGGGAAGAGTGTAAGTATGCTAGAAGTATCGCCCGATGGTAGTTATCTTATTGTAACCATTTTACCAATAGGAACTTTTCCTACCCTTAACGAAGGCGATTTATATAAAGTAAAATTGGATAATTTCAGCGCAAGTGCGAAGAACTCCAATGTGAGTGCAAAAGTGATTCCACTTTCCGTATTAAACACTTCAGATGCAGAGCGTTTTCATAACTTTTCTCAAAATGGCCGTTGGATGGTTTTTTCTACCAAACGACACAACGGAGCCATTGCTAAAGTCTATATTTCCTATGTAGATAAAGACGGAAATTTCCATAAACCTTTTGCTCTTCCCCAAAGCAATTCCAACGATTATCTGCAAAAAACGAGATCTTTTCTATTTCCTGTTCTCACTATGACCCCTTCTCCATACGACGCAGTCACATTTTCCGATCAAGTAAAGCAAAATCCAGTATATCCCAATATGAGTTATTTTAAAGATCTATATCCTGCCACAAACACATCCACACCAAGCAATCCATCTTCAAAATTATTAGATAATGCAGCATCGGGACACTAAAATAGCTATTCTTTTATGGCTCATTGCCTTAGAGGGTTATATTTGTTTTTTTCGAGCACACTTTCTTTGTTTGGAAATGGAGTCTTGTTTTATTTATCTTCCATCTTATTTTTTTAGTTTTTTCGATACTCCCGGAGGCATAGCCCGTTACTTGTCTAATTTTTTTATTCAATTCTATTACTTACCCTATTTTGTAGAAATTATACAAATTCTTGGCGCAAGTCTTTGGCTTTTTTTGTTTTATCTTTTGTTTCGAAAATGGAAAATTCCATTTCGCCTTATTTTTTGGATTCTTTTTCCTATAGTTTTGACCCTGTGGATGTTTTTTAACGTTAGTTTAAAATTTACGCCTGATTTTGTGGTAGGAAGTTTAATAGCTCTAAGCGTTTTATATGGATACTATCAAGTACGCTCATCCATACTTCGTATAGGCCTTTATTTTCCTATAGGAATAGGTCTTTATTTGTTGGTTGGTATTCCCTCCATATTATGGTTTATAGTAGGAGCCTTAGTATGGGAATTTATTCCAAATATGAAAGAAAAAAGATCTTGGAAAACCGCTATTTCTGTCTTTCTATTTACATTTTTTTTAGTTGTTTCCCCCTATTATATAGGTCCTCGATTTTTTCTTTGTGATGTATCCAAAGCCTATCAAATTAGCTTTTTTACCACTTGGAAGCATAGAGGTGTTTCCTCGGATTGGTATTTATATAGGACAGTAAAACAGGTACAATACGGAATAGCCAAAAACGATTTCTCAAAAACGATGGCTTTATGTGATCGTTTTTGGGAAAAAAGCGAAGCCCTTTCCCTTAAAGAAAAACCACAAGGGTTAAGTGTAGGAGAGCAATATTTCCGCGAATGGCTTAGCGCATATACCAAATTAAGCCTTTGGCATACTCGAACCTTAAACAATCGTTTTCTGTCTTATTATCCTATACCCGGCATGGGAGCTCTTTTCCCCAATCTGTCCTCTTCTCTTCCTTTCTATAACACTCTTTATATGGATTTCTTTTTTGAAGCCGGAGCAGTAAACGCAGCTCGCTTCCAAGGAACTAACCTAATAGAAAGTAATGGATTTCAGTCGGGGATAATGGAAAAGATGGTACTTTGTAATATCATTACCGAGCAATACGCCTTAGCCGAAAAATATTTATACTACTTAAATCATACTTTGTTTCATCGAAAATTTGCTCAGCAATGGGAGCAATGGAATACTGTTTTTGCTTCTTCCAAAAATAGCTTTATTGTTAGCAAAAGAGCAGAAGGCTATACTGACTATTTTGATCAACCCTTATCTTATTCCATAGATGATTACATTCAAATTTTATCACAACAAAACAAAAAAAACATTTTAGCTTTAGATTATGCCATTTTATGTGACTTATTAGCCAAGGAAAATGAGAAAATATTAAAGAATAAGGTGCCCTTGTTCCTTGCTCTTAACAAAAAGCCTCTTCCTGCCTATCTACAGGAAGCAATATTAATAAGTCGTACTATAGGGATGGCGAACATACAAGACACCCTTTCTTGTGAGCAGAAGAAACAAAAAGAAAACATAGACAACTACCCAATAAATATCGAAATATTAAATCGGTATAAGCAATTTATGCAAGCAATAAATTTATATCAAATGGGGCAAATGTCTCCCACGGAATTAACCAAACAATTTGGTGATACCTATGCTTTTCACTTTTTTTTCGGGCAGATTATTTTTCCAAACGAGAATAAATCCGCTAGCTCAGCTCTATCTCATTAAAATTAAAAAACAGAACGGAATGACAGCTAAAAAAAAGAAGAAAAATATGTGTTTTTCTATATTTCATCAAGCAGAAAGAGGCTTTATGTTTTTGGTATTACTTGTTTTATTAAGTACGTTCTATAGTTGTGATACTTTTTTCCATTCTCAACAAGAAGTTCCAACCCTTAGCTCTCCAAATTATCCACCTTTGTTTCCCAGTTACACATCCGGTATAGTTATACCAAAAAACATAGCGCCCCTTAATTTTTCCCTACCCGACTCGGTCGAAAAAACGTTTATAAAAATATGGCTTTCATCTGCCTCCACAGCTTTGGATTTTTCTTCTCCATTACTCGACACCCTTACCTTTTCCTTTGGTCGCAAAGTTCATTTTAAAGAAAAATTTTGGAAAAAATTATTAGAAAAGGCACTCGGAAAAAAATTCGATTCCACCATTTCCATTCAAGTATATACATTTTCTAAAGGTATTTGGACTCAATATTGCCCTATACGCTGGCGTGTAGCACCGGAGCCCATAGATCCTTATTTAGTTTATCGTTTAGTTTTACCAGGCGATGGAGTATATAACGTATTAGGTATTTATCAACGAAACTTAAGTAATTTTAAAGTGCGTACCTTAATGCAAAATACCCTTACTGATGGTAATTGTATGAATTGCCATACCTATTCGGGCAATAATTCGGAAGTTATGGTTTTGCACTTGCGCTATCCATCCGAAGGTTCGTTGTTGGTTAATGGGAAAAAAATAGAAAAAATAGTTTTACCTCCGCAAGCGAAAGAAAAAAGCATACGACTCATTTACCCCGCATATCACCCTAATGGAAAATATATAGCCTTTTCTACCAATTTATTAATGGGAATATCGGGCTTTGATGTACATCGAAAAATGTTTAATTCTATAGATAGTTTATCTCGTATTGTTATTTACGATGTATCTACGCATAGTTTATTTACGACCCCTGCCTTATTCGATTCCAATTACGATTTCACTTATCCCACATGGGCACCCGATGGAAAAATGCTTTATTTTTCGCGTGCCAAAAAAGAAAGAATCGATACGATTTATCCCAATAAAAAAGTGCGCATACAGCAAATTCGTTTCGATTTGGCAGCTATAGCCTTTAATCCTCTTACCCGTTGTTTTTCCGATACAATACAAACTATAATATCCGCATCTAAACTTCAAAAAAGTGTAACTCTTCCACGTATATCCGCCGATGGGAAAAGCATGTTGGTATGTATTTCATCCTTTAGCTCTTTCCCAGCTAGAACCGATGGAGATTTGTTATTATTACGTTTATCTTCTTATGATTCAAAAATAGGGCAGGTGCAATGGAAAACCACCATAGGAGCCGAGATCCTTAATAGTACAGAAGCCGAAAGTTTCCATTCGTGGAGTAAAAACGGACATTGGGTAGTATTTTCTACCAAACGTATAGATGGCTATTTTTCTTATCCTTGCATAGCCTATTTCGATGGAAATCAATTTTCCAAACCTTTTTTATTGCCACAGAAAGATGGAGACAAATACAGATATTGTCTAAAAGCATTTAATCTTCCAGAATTTACCTATAATTCCTCTCCGTTAACTCCGGCTAATACTACAGAGGCAAAATATAGTCAAGCCAAAGAAATAAAAATAGAATTCTAAGAGAATAAAGTCGTTTAAGAGCCTCTTTATATAAACTGTCCGAATAAAAAATGATAAAAATAAGTGTGGGCATAGTGCTCTGTAAATACTTCCGGAGAAATAGTTCTTCTTTGCATTAATTCTAAATCTCGTAGCATTAGGTTGAACCTTTTAACTACAGACTCGTCCAATAAAAAACCCGATAAATTTCTGTTTTGGGAGGGCCCAAGGTAAAGAAGTATTGCTTCTTGTAAGTAAGTAGGTAAACGATAATATCCCAATTCTTTATATCTTTTGGTTAAGGCAGGAACTTCTTCTATTCGTTTTTGCAATAGGGCTAATAGCGTATAATAATTTAGAAGATTTTTATTTTTAGTATATTTTGGATAAGCTTTTTCTACCCAACCATCTATAAAGCCCCCTCCTTCACACAAGCCGGTATCGGCTAAGGCTCTTCTTTCCACTATCCATGTAACGTTTTTGGATCTCTCTTCCGAATTAATACTTCGCATAGAATCTACAAAACGACCATACAAAGGATTAAGCGATAAATAATATAAATAATCCTCCGCCAGGCGATAATGCCCACTTACCATGCGAAGTCTAATAAATTTTTTAAGTAAATCGTTTTGAAATTTGTTTTTTTCCAAGGCGGTAGCCAAGATGGGAACTGCTGGTGCAAACAAACCTAAATCGTAGTAAATGCCAGCATAAATAGGGGAGTATATATTTACAAAAGGGAGAGGAGCTGGAAACATAGCTCCCATTTCCGGAATACGATAATATTCCAAGAATTTATCGTTTAATTTTCCTGTTTGTAACAAACACCATTTGGTGTAGGCGGCCAAAGTAAAGCGCAAAGCACCCTGTTTTTCGGCTTTCCTGCCTATAATACTATTGCTTTCGGCCCATTTTGGGGTTTCTTCCACCTTTTGGTAATAAGCATCGCAAAGGCGTAAGGCTTCGCAATAATTCTCCTGGTCTACCAAATTTTCCACCCTTTTGCAAGTTCTTTCCAATGGGTTTCTAAAACCAAATATTACCAAAACACAAAGAATCACTCCTATCCAAGGTAGTATCCAATGTTCTAAAAAAAGTATTTTTTTTAATACCACAAAGTGTCTTAAACCAGCAACCACTTCCCACACCACAAATAATGTGGTCAAAAAGCCACTTAAATAAAACAAAACTAAAATCGTGGCACCTTTTAAAAAAACGGATGATAAAGGACGCTCCTTGCCTTTCCATAAACCAATAGCCAATAAATTTAAAGCAATTCCCCAAATAAAAGCCATTCCGGAGAGACTCTCTTCGTTGATAAGGGGAGGCACAGATCCATTAGCACATAAAAAATAGAGAGCAATTCCTAAGAATCCATAATATCCGGCCGCATAAAAGCAAAGAATACAAAAGAGAACTAAAGCAAGAAAAGTAAGCAAACTAATGCTTATAGGCCCCACATAGAATTGTAAGGTAAATTGGCTTAAAAGTTCACAAAAGCCACCAACTTTGGTTAAAAATCCAAGAAAAAAGGAGGGATGATAAGCAAAGAAACTACTTTTTCCCAAAGAAATTAAATAGGGAAAATAATAGAAAAGCCATGCAAGAAAAAAAGCAAAGATAACCATACCCACCAATAGCAAATTAACAAGGAAGCACTTTTTAATTTTTTGTGAATCCATGTCCTTCGCCCTGTTTTTGGTTGTTGTTACTTTGAAAAAGTTAATGTCCGGAAACTTCATCTTTTACTTTTTTGGTATTGGGTGAAAAATCCTTTTCAAAATACGACATATTTGGAAATTTACTTTTCCCTTTGGCTATTTTAGCTAATTTGCGAGGATTATAGGTGCAAGTATTTACCGTAAAATAGGGGAATAAAAAAGCTTTTAAATTCGCCTTATAAAAATTGCCCGATTTTTGAGGTAGAGCGAAAGGTTTGTGAAAAATTCCTTTTGTGTCCAAATAGGCAATAAAGGG
>JAVVTR010000022.1:0-13796 GCA_036653535.1 Bacteroidales bacterium
GTTACGCTTGGCATCTTCCTTAGTTTGTCCACCCTCAAGCACACAATCTTTGTAGGGCCACGAAAGAACAACCTCACGGCTCTCCGCCAAAAACTCATCGTCCTTTCCTGTAAGCCCAATCTTATTTTTAAAACTCGTATAAGAGTCCGCCAAAAATCGCTTGTTCATCACAAACTTCTGAAACCGCACCTTGTCAAACACTAACATTCCATCCACTTCCACAAAGAAGTTATTTTTTAGCCCCTCATGTGTCAGCAGCATCCGAATCAAATCAGGGCGCAACGCCAAGGCTGCCTCCACAATCGAATTTTTGAGTAGCACTCCATCTTCACTGCAATATCTACTCTCCATCCGGAGTAGCTTCTCCAATTCTTGAAACAAACTCATATTTTCCATATCTATTCTTTCTATTTACATACACTAAAGTACAAGGCTATTGCCGAAATAGCAACTGCTATTAGGGATATTGCCGTATTTATCCAGTACTTCTTATCATCCCAAATAGATGGGGTTTTCAATTTAGGGGTTTTAAACAAGTACGTTTTGCCATAGTCTGTCAAGTTTGTGATATCTTTTATCCTATTTCCTGTTTGTTATCCATTAAAGCCTATCAAAATTGAGTCTTGCTGTGGTTTTATTCAACCCCTACCAATAGCATCACATCTACACAAAGATATTGATTTTTGTCGATATTAATCGTATTTACTTGATGGTTATTTTCATACATCTTACTAAAAAGAGCGTCCCGATGGAAGGGAACGCCCTTAAGAATAATTGCTATTTATGGAATAAACAGCAATTAAAGATACGGTGCATGGTGTGAAATTGCAAATTAATTGTTGTCGCCTATGAGCTATTTTAGAAATTGCCAATAAAGTAAAATAAGAACGACTCCTATTGTTTAGTTGCTATGGGGAGTGGGATTCTATTTCTTTATAATTAAAATGCGATTGATCCAAGTTTAGTACACATAAATATATATAGGGGGTGCAAAAAGGGTGTAGGATTTTCAAAATTTGTCGTTTTAATTTCTCTGTTTTGTATTGGCCTTTTTAGTGAATAATTACCCTTACCCTATTGCTTGCACTCTCTATTTAAACGCATTTTCTCGTAAGGCATCCCCATCCAAAGCTAAGCGATGAAAATAATCCGGAACAGGCATAGAACGCATAGCATCTACATATAGCTTAGCCATGTACATCGAAAGCATAAACCCATGCCCTCTCAATCCTACAAACAGGCCGGCTTTAGGATCAATAATATAACGAGGCTCTGTGTAGTAACCAGCCCAAGAGGCCTGAAAGCCTTCTCCCTTCAAAGAAGGAATCCAAGAAAGTAGGGTTTTTGCCGTAAATTCCAAAAATGCTTTGGAATTGGTGCGAATATTTGCATTGGCTGCCATAGCATCCACCGCCGGAGAAGCACATAATAAAATCTGCCCTGTACTTCTAAGTTGTTGTCCATAAATAGCATTAAATCCATCTTGTGTTTGCCTATCAATGAGCATATCTAAACTATCCCCATTTAAACCCAGTAAAGGTAGACGACGTGTTATAAACGCCTGATGTTTCACCGGATATAAACCTGTTTGATAGCCTAACATATGCGAAAATTTCTCCGCATTAGATCCTAAGGCATTGACAAAATATTCACAATGGCATTTTACATACTCCCCGTAATGGGTTCTAATCCAAACCAAATATTCTTTAGAGGTTTTTTCAACGGAAATAACACTGCAATTTTCTAATACTACTCCCCCATTTTGTTTTCCTATCTCTCTAAGCAAATCTATGGTCTTTCCTGGCGTTGCCTGCCAACAATTTCTACTAATTTGTGCGGAGGAATACTGACTTAAATTTGGGTTTATATAGGGCGAAATTTCTTTGGTAAAATCGGAACGGGGAACCATATAGGCATCCGACCACGATAGGGCTTGTTCTAAGGCTTGATAACTAGCTTGGTCGTGAGCAAAACTTACATATCGGGTTTTCTTGAAATCTATACTTCTAAGGGATTCCAAATTTTGAAAAAGCTCCATGTTGTGCCGGGCAATATCGGCCAATTCTGGAACCGAAAATGCGGGTCTACCTCCTGCTAAATTTCTCCAAGAACTTCCTCTTGCCGTATTAGCCAATAAGGGAAAGAGCTTGGCTTCCGACATATAGCGAAACAAAGACGAACCAGCCATGCCTCCTCCGGCAATAAAGGCTCTCACATTAATTTCTTTATGATTCTTTGGAAAAATATGAAAAGTAGGCTCTGTAGATGGAACCAACTCTCCTATTTGCAAAGGATTCGACATGGGCGCTCTTGGGGTAGAATCACCAGTAACTTCTATACCATAAGCTTTTAAAGCATTTTTTAAGCGAGGAATACAACGTTTCCCCCGACAGGGACCCATCCCTAAATGGGTGGTATGCTTAATTTCATCTATGGAAATAAATTTACGCCCACCAATTTGTTCTAAAACTTCTTCTATAGGCACATCATCACAATGACAAATATAGGTTTTTCCTTCTGTATTTAATGGGACTTTCTTCTCTTGCTTACTTTTGTTTCTCTGTAGAACCGTGCCTATTTGCCGATTTTCAAAGCCTTGTGCTCGTAAGTTGGAGGAACAGGAGTTGGTTCCCTCTGAAATTTCCAAAACAGAAAATCCTCTAATTTCCAACAATTTATCTGCATTTGGAAAATCATCGGGAGAACAAAGAATACGAGCTATATTGGTTTTGGTAGGCTTAATGAAAATTTTATCTACCAGCCCTCGTCCTATTTTGCTTCCTGTGGTATCGCATAATTGCACTTCCGTCTTTTCTTTTAAGTCGTATTCAAACGGCAAGAAAACCAAATTCTTTTTAGGTTGGAAGCCAAAGATCGCTAAACCAGGACATTGTGAAACACAATCCATACATCCAATACATTTATGGTAATCTATAGATGGGGTGGTAGAAGTAGATGTTTTGGTAATAGCGCCGTATTTACACGCAAAGGAACAGGGATTACAGGCAAAGGCATAAAGACAATCTAAAATAACAAAGGGTTTGTCGCCCCGTTCAAGCATATCGGGCAAATTTGGTTTTTGCTTTTGGGAGATCGGCTTTTGCTGAGAATCAATATACATCTTCGATATAGCCAAATAGTGATCGTAGGGAAAAGGAACGGAAAGGGCCTGCAAAATTTCATAAGCACATTGCTTTCCTCTAAGAACGGCGCTGGTTCCCTCTCCAATACGCACCGCATCGCCCACTCCTCTACAGTTTTCTCCAAAAATTTCTTTTCCTTTAATAAGCAGTTGATTATCTGGCAGAAGACCGGTACATATATTAATTACATCTATATCTCGTATTTCTTTTTCGGTTCCCTCTATGGGTTTGAAATCCTTACAATCCGCTACTACGGCGCCTATGATGCCGGTATGATTCTCGTTGGGAATAGCTTTTATCAACATCTTGGAGGTAAAAATAGGGATGCCTATTCTCTGCACTCTATTTCGTTGAACCGGAAAACCCCCAAAAACAGGAGCCGCTTCCAAAATAGCTTTTACTTCTGCCCCCGCTTGAAAAGCTTGATAGGACGTTAAATAGCCAATATTTCCAGCTCCTATGGTAAGTATGTTTTTGCCTAATAAAGTAAATTCGCTATTCATCATTTTTTGGAACACGGCAGCGGTGTAAACGCCTGGCAAATCATCGTTTTCAAAGGCTGGCATAAAGGGCAATGCGCCGGTAGCAACTACCAATTGCTCGCAATCTACATAAAATATTTCATCATTATCTAAATTCTTCACCCCTAATTTTTTCCCATCTAAAACATCCCAAACGGTGCAGCGCAAAAGAATTCCATCCTGATTTTCTC
This sequence comes from Bacteroidales bacterium, assembly GCA_036653535.1. GTDB lineage: Bacteria > Bacteroidota > Bacteroidia > Bacteroidales > P3 > JAVVTR01. The sequence goes on from JAVVTR010000022.1 coordinate 3,856, forward strand.
CAGCTAAATGCCGAGCAATGTCAAAGCCACGCATCCCTCCAAAACGTTTCTCTTGTTCAAAAAAGAAAAACGCATGGGTCTGCATTAAAAATTGTCCTCCCACCTTGGCATTAGAGTCTATAACTATGTTCTGAATGCCATATTTGTTTAATTCTTCCCGCACTGCAAGCCCAGAGGGACCGGCCCCTATAATTACCACCGTGGTGTGATAACATAAATTAGAAGTGTTTTTGTTTTCGGAAAACGTTTTCGTGCCTGTAGCGGAAATTGCACAAGAAGTCTCTATAGAAACGCTATTGGGGCTATCTGGGCTATCTAGGCTGGCCGAACTAACGGAGCCTGCTGAGCTGGTTAAACTTTTTGAGCTAGTTGAGCCTGCTGAGCTGGCGGGCCTTGCTGGGCGGTCTTCCTGATTTTCCTCCCTTTGTGCAAAAGTTGCCTCTTTGGTATTTTTATTAGAAGAAATGGGTTCTACCTTATGAATCCCGTCGACCAAAGTAACGCAAATGCGTCGAACATGGCCATCTACTAACATTTCGCAAGCTCCGCATTTGCCAATACCACATTCTAAACTACGTTCACGATTTTTAAGACTATGAGAGTGAACCGGAAAGCCCGCTTGATGCAAAGCAGCGGCAATAGTCTGCCCCTTTATGGCAGGTATCTCATTATTTAAAAAAACAAAAGTAAATTTTTCTTCGGTAGGAACCGAAAGAATAGGATGTTTAATGATTTTGAACATAATACTTTATATTTATTCGCACTATATAAACTTTTATAAAAAATAACTTTAATCAATAGAACGTATGGAATTTAGAAATTTTTTACAAAACTCAAAGTTATAAAAAATATAAACAGGGAAAACATATATCCCAATTATTTTAACCCACTATCTCCTTAAATTACGAGTAAGAGGCCCGTTTGCTTGGTCTATGTTGGCGCAGGTGGCTGGTATGTGGCTATGCTGGTATGCTGGTGTGTGCGATGCTTGGTGTCCGCAATGCGGATGTAGGCTATCTCTAATAATAGTAAGAGATCGTCCATTTTTATCGACGATCTCTTTAATCTATGCCTGTAAGGACAAGTAAGTAAATAAATAAGTAAATAAATGGAACTATTTATCCCTTTTCTAAACCTCTCGCAATTTTTCTATAGCCTGTGTGATTTTTACAAAATCCGCTACAGAAAGTTGTTCTGCTCTCTGCCCTAAATAATCGGCTGGAATAGTACTTATTGCAGACGCCCTTCCCTTTTTTGGATTTGTTTCCACAGAAGAATACTCTAAGGCTAAACTATTTAAAGCATTACGTAAAGTCTTACGCCTTTGATTAAAAGCCGTTTTAACCACATTTACAAACAATTTTTCGTTACAATCCAATTTACTTACCCCATTGCGTTTCAAGCGAATTACGCCAGAGCGAACCTGTGGAGGTGGTGTAAATTGATCCGGTTCTACCGTAAAAAGATATTCTATATCGTAAAAAGCTTGCAACAAAACACTTAGTATTCCATAAGTTTTGCTCCCAGCAGAGGCGGCAACCCGCTCGGCTACTTCTTTTTGAAACATACCCACCACCATTGGAACCAGCTCTTTGTTTTCTAATACCTTAAACAATATTTGACTAGAAATATTATAGGGAAAATTTCCAATAATTCCGAATTTCTCCCCCCGAAAAACTTGCGTTAGGTTCATCCGTAAAAAATCGGCTTCTATTAATTTTCCGTCGCCCGTATGAGTAGGAAAATGATTCTGTAAGTAAATTACCGACTCCCTATCTATTTCTACTAACTTTACCTCCCACTGGGTATTTTTCCAAAGAAACTGAGTTAAAATTCCCATACCCGGACCGATTTCCAAAACATTCTTCAAAGAAAACACTTGCTCTTGCCCTTGCCCTTGCTCTTGCCCTTTGGAAATATCCAAATTAGACGGATCTAATTCCGCCCCTTTTAATTCCTCCCCTTTTAAACTTTCTGCAATTTGTTCTGCCACTGCCGCATTACGAAGAAAATGCTGTCCCAAATATTTCTTCGCTTGCACCCGGTTGCTATCCGAAAAATTTCCATTATTATACGTCTTACCCGTTGGATTAGCACGCCATTTACTACGATCATTTTTTTTATATACCATGTATGATTATTTATATATCGAAACCGTCCAATAATTTGAAGCTCACAACCAGCAGACTATCACTGCACCACTCGCAGCCTGTCCCCGTGTTGCTATTTGTTATCTCCCCTCAGAATTCTGTATCTTTCTCTAGCAAGTGGCACTAAACTCGAACTGGTAAATTCTGTAAAAATTCTTTCGTACCTTTGCTTTGCTTGCTCTTTATTTTCCTCACATTCCGACCATGACCTTTCTTGTTTTTCGTTTTCCAATTTTATGGTCGCTATCTCTGTATCTTCCATTTTCCTAAGCGTTCCCACCTTATCCTTAACATGGCCGCTTTTTACCCCCAACTCTACCCCTTCTTGGCATTTTTTATTTTCCAACAAATTTGCCGACAAAAACAAAGCATCGTCTGCCAAAAATCCTGTAGGGTACCCATCATAAACCTTTTTAAAACAATCTAATGCTTGATCTACCGAATCTATTTTTATATAAATTTGCGCTTTCTTGTAATAAACATCCTCCCAAAGGGCCTCCTCTCCCGGCAAAGTCAAAACGCTGTCTAATATACTTAGAGCATTTAGGTATAAACGTCGGTAAACCATCCCATCGGCTCTTGATACATAACTAAGACCCAGGTAATTACTATCTGAATTATTGTTTTCCTTTATCAATAAAGAAAGTTCCATTGCATCATTAGCAATGGTTTTTGAGGTGGCCGCTTTTAACACATCTAACTGAGATTTAGCCCATTCAAATTCACCTATATAATAAAAGAGCCGAGCATTTTGCAATTTAGCATAAAAACCTATGGCGTCTTGCTTAAAATCTTTTTCCACTTGTCCGTAAAGTAGAGTGGCATCCCATATACGATTCAAAAACAATAAAATATCAGCCAAGTCAACTTTGAGTTGTGCCTTATCCCAAATCGATAAATTGGGCCAAGCCAAGGCTTGTTCTAATAAAAAGACAGCACTATCCCCCTGCTGTGTATAATACGCATAAATTCTTGCTAAATTACGACATAAGGGAAGAGCCTCTTCTTTTCCTAATTCCAAAAGCAAATTTTGATACTCTTTTTTAAGCTCCTGTATTTTTGTATCCTCTTTTATCTGCTGCTTTTCCAATTGTTTAAAATACAAATTCAGTAAATTAATTTTACTTTTACGAACATAAGCCATGGAAAGACCCGTGTTTTCCTTTTCGTATCTTTCTATCAAGCTACGATAGGCCTTTTCTGCAATATTAAAATACTCGTTTTCATCGGCCATACAAGCAATTTCGTACCACTTTTTTCCCCCATCCCTAAAACGCTGCAAATAAGTTTGAGCTTGGTTCAAGGCTTGCTCAAAATCTTTTTCCTGCACAAGGATCCAAATCAATAAATCTTGTATCGTTTTATTTCCAGCTTGTTTTTGTACTTTTTGATAAAGAATTTTCTTTATTTGCATGCCAACACCCCCGCCAGCACCCTCGCCAGCAGCTCCCCCATCTGTAGATTTTGATTCCGAACCCGATACTAAGGCTTGCAAATCCATCCATACCTGTGACTCTGCTTGCGGATGTTTTTCCAATAAAGTCAAATATTCCTCCATCATTTCCGGTATGCGCCAAGAAAGTCGGTACAAAACAGCAAGTTCATAGGCATACATTTCCGAAAGCCCTGTCCATTTCCGTGCATTTTGGTATAGTTGAATAGAATAGTCGTAAGTAGCTGTTTTCCTAATAAGATACTGAGAAACTTCTGAAAAAGAATACCTTACAGATGAAAAGTCGGTCTCCTCTGTAATTTTTTTAAATTGTTTTTCGGCTTTAGCCTTTTGTCCTTGCAAAAGATAAATTTGCCCCAAATCGATAGTACAAAAAACAGTACTTGCCTCTTTTTTCGCCTGTTTGCGTACTAATTTTTCGGCTTGCGCATATTGTTGCAAATCTAATAAAATAGATAAATATTCCTGATATATAAAAACTTGCGGATCTTTTTCGTAAAGCGACTCGTATAAATGCAAGGCCTTTTCCATTTGCCCGCTATTTCTATAGCGTTGAGCCAATTGTAAATCGTTCTTCCCTTCGGTTTTAGTATTTTGAGCCACTCCAAAAGACAAACCACTCCCCAAAAGAATAAGCCAAAAGAGCAATGTATTTTGAACCCTACAAAACGGGTTTTTCGTTTTTCTTAGCAAATCTTAGCCAATATATTCAAAACCGGTAAAAGGAACTAAGGCTTTAGGAATACGTATTCCCTGTTCTCCTTGTTGATGATTTTCCAATAAGGCTGCCACTACTCGAGGAAGAGCTAAAGCGCTACCATTTAAAGTGTGAGCCAACTGCAATTTACCCTCTGCATTACGAATCCGAAGGTGCATGCGGTTTGCCTGATAACTTTCGAAATTAGACACTGAACTAACTTCCAACCAACGTTTTTGTCCCGCAGAAAAGACCTCAAAATCGAAGGTAAGTGCCGAGGTAAAACTAATGTCTCCCCCACAAAGACGTAGTACACGGTAGGGCAATTCTAATTCCTCTAACAAGCCTCCCACGTGATCGCACATTTGTTGCAATATTTCGTAGGAATTTTCCGGTTTTTCAATTCTTACAATTTCCACTTTATCAAATTGATGAAGTCGGTTCAAGCCACGAACATCTTTTCCATAAGAACCCGCTTCTCTTCTAAAACAAGCCGAATAGGCTACGTGTTTTATAGGAAGATCCTTTTCGTTAAGAATAGAGTCTCTATAGAGATTCGTCACTGGAACTTCGGCAGTAGGAATCATATAATAATTATCTAAACCTATGTAATACATTTGGTCGTCCTTATCGGGCAATTGCCCTGTTCCGTAACCGGAAGCCTCGTTTACCATTAAAGGAGGCTGAATTTCTACATAGCCCGCTTTAATCGCTCTATCTATAAAAAAATTAATTAAAGCTCTTTGCAAACGGGCACCCTGTCCTTTATAAACAGGAAAACCAGCTCCTGTAATTTTATTTCCTAATTCAAAATCAATAATGTCATATTTCGAAGTTAATTCCCAATGTGGCAGGGCATTTTCTCCTAATTCCGGAATTTTACCCACCATTTTTTCAACTACATTTTCTTGGGCCGTTTTTCCTTCTGGAACCAAATCGGAAGGGATATTAGGCACACTATAAAGCAAGGTTTTAATCTTCTCTTCGTATTCACTTAAATTGGAATTTAATACCTTAACTTTTTCTTTCCATGCGGTGGTCTGCTTTTTTCTTTCATCGGCTAAATCTTGTTTCCCTTGTTGAAAAAGAACGCCTATTTCTTTGGAAAATTTATTAATATCGGCTTGTAAAGCATCGGTTTCTTGTTGAACACGACGTTTTTGATTGTCTATATCTACAATATCGTTGATAATTTTTTCAGCATCGTTAAAATGTTTTTTCTGCAACTTTTTTATAATCTCCGTTGCATTTTCACGAATCATTTGAATCTGTAACATAATATTTTACTATTTAATCCTCTTTTTTATTTTGAACCCATTCTTTTCTATTCTCTTTGGCCGGATCCCTGCAAAGTTACATTTTTTCTCTTTTAATTCATAAAAAAGTCTATGGTAGTAGGGGGAAACCAAACTAATTTACTTAACGGTATCTCTTAGTTTCCAACACGGATAAAGCCGCATCAAGCCAAATATCTATATCGGTGGGATAATCTTGCTCTAAATTGTATTGCGAACTTCTTTCTTCTCCTAAACGCACTACTACTGCATCTAAAGCGGGAATCACAAAAATATACTGTCCTAAAATACCCCTAAAATAAGTAACATCTAAACCTTGATACTTTAATTTCCAAAATTGGTATCCATACATGGTGCAAGGCACTATTTTTCCGTCTCCTCTACGATATTGAAGGTAGGTTGCCTCTGTAGTTGCTTGCGCCAAATAGGCAGAATCTACCACTACCTTTCCTTTCCAACGTCCATGATTTAAAACCAACTGACCCAAACGGGCAAAATCTCGAACATTGGAGTTGAAACAACAATAGGCCTTTTCCATACCATCGGCTCTATCTAAAGACCACAAAGCATCTTCCTCGGCTTGAATGGGGGTCCAAATTTTCTCAGAAGCATACACCGATAAAGGTTTGCCTATAGCTCTTACCAATACAAAGGCCAAAAGTTGAGTCACACCGCTTTGATAATTAAAATATACCCCTGGTTTTTCTATTAGCTTTTCTGTTTTAACTAATTTCCATAAATCATTCCCATAATAAGCCTCTGTGGTGGACGAAAAAAGATCGGTGGAAGTTTCATTCCATTCTACCCCTGCACTCATTGTTAGCAAATCTTTGATAAGGAGAGGTTTACCCTCGTAAGAATCCCATTCTTTCCTTGGCAAAAAATCGGAAACAGCTTGGTTCACCCCTTGAATATAGCCATCCGAAATGGCACAAGACACCAACATGGAAACTATACTTTTAGCCATCGAAAAAGAGTTGCTATACGAAGTGGGACCATAACCATCCCAATATTGTTCTTGTAAAATTTCACCGTGTTGAACCACCAAAAACGCCACCGTTTTATACTTTTCAAAATCTTTTATAAATTTCTTATCTACCGTATTCTGAGAACTATTTTTGGCGTAAGTCCAGGCCAAAGGTTGCTTTGCTTTTACCACTCTATGCTCGAAAAGGGGATATTGATCAATTTTGGGATACCAATGCACCAAAGCACGACGTATGTAAAGATGTCCAGGCCAAAATAAGAAAATTAAAATTCCCATCACAAGCACTGCAACAGCAAGGGAAACAATAAGTTTACTTTTTTTCATTATTTTTTTGTTTTCATGAAAAATTAATTTGAATAAATAGGACGTATGGAAGCGATTATCTTAGATAGAATTAGGAACAAAACATCGTTTTTAGCTTTGCCGAGGCGAACAATCGTCGCCTTTGTAAATTCAATAGCTTTTTTCATAAAGGCCATTTTTATATTCCTGGGGGACGCATTGGGGGGAGGTATTGGGGGAACGCATCTAGTGGGCGTATAGAGCTTCTGTTTGTGTCGTAAACTATGACTGAAAAAAAGCCCTGATAAAGAAATTTCTGATCAAAGTATTAAAAATAACCTATTGGTATTAGACAATTTCTTTCGCCGATTTTGCATCGTTCTTGCATCCGGCTCTCCTTGCGGCTCTTCGCTATTCTTCGCTATTCTTTTGCCAATTTTGCATCCGGTTCTAATTGCGATTCTTCCCTTTCTTCTACCGCACCTACCTCTTCTATTTCCTCTTCTATTTCCTCTCCTATTTCCTCTTCTATTTCCTCTCCTATTTCGGCTCTCATTTCATTGGTAAGTTTTTCAAACTCTTCCGAGTCAAACTCCTCCGAGTCCCTGTCAAAATCATTCGGGCTCTTGTCAAAATCTATCTCTTTTCCTATTTTCTCTGAATTATTTTTCTCTGAATTATTCCCTGTGTTTTTTTTCAAATCATATCCAAAATTCCTCAACAATTGCTCGTCGTTTCGCCAATTTTTCAGCACCTTAACGTGCATTTCCAAAAAAACCTTTTTCTCTAAAAGCTTTTCTAATTTGCGCCTTGCTTCACTGCCCACCCGTTTTAGAGCTAAGCCCCCTCTTCCAATAAGAATTCCCTTTTGACTTTCTTTTTCCACATAAATAAGCGCCGATATACGATCTATATCTTCCTCTTCCACATAATTTTCTATGACCACTTCCACCGAATAGGGTATTTCTTTTTGGTAGTGAACCAAAATTTTTTCCCGTATAATTTCCGAAGCAAAAAAACGCATATTCCTATCCGATAATTCATCTTTCGGATAATATTCCGGACCCTCTGGAAGAAATTCCAAGATACGATCTAAAACTGTATTTACCTGAAAATCATGTAGCGCAGAAATTGGAATAACCTCTGCCTGTGGCAAAACACCTTGCCAATAGGCTATTTTATCCGACACTATCGCTTGGTTCACCAAATCTATTTTATTAATAAGAAGCAAAATAGGCGTATTACGACGCTTTATCTTCTCTAAAATTTCCGAGTTTTTGAAATCTTCTCCTACATCGGTAATCAAAACAAAAACATCTGCATCTTCCAAACTGCTTTCTACCGCATTAAACATGGATTCCTGCAATTTATAATGTGGGTGAACCATTCCCGGAGTGTCGGAAAAAACTATTTGATAGTCCGCACCATTAAGAATTCCTATAATACGATGTCGTGTAGTTTGCGCTTTGGGCGAAATAATAGACAATGGCTCACTAAGCAAAGCGTTCATGAGCGTTGATTTTCCGGCATTAGGATTGCCGATAATACTTACAAAACCTGATTTATGCATGTACAAAGATACATATTTTCTCCAAACGAAATAGGACGTTTTTGCCAAATTTTAGCTCCTCTGTTTTTAGACACTATCCTTAAACCGAATTTAATCTCATTTTTCTATTTGATTTGTTTTTTCTATATTTGCATGTTTTGTTCTAAAGAAGGATCCAAGGCACTAAGAAATTGCCTAATTACCTGAATATAAAATCACCATCTTTCCAAAAGAGGCATTTTAAAGGCGGTTTCTTGTACTTTTTTAGACAAGGTAGGTTTCTCTTTTGCATTTTACCTTGGTTTTTTGTGAATAAAAAAATATTTAACAACATGGATAAATTTATTACCGTAAGTGAAGCAGTCGCTAAAATTAAGGATGGAGCTACCGTTATGGTAGGTGGTTTTTTGGGTGTAGGTAGTCCTTTACGCCTATTAGATGCCCTCTCTGCCTCCAACGTAAAAAACCTAAGTTTAATTTGCAATGATACCGCTTACCCCGATAAAGGAATAGGAAAACTTATTGCCAATAAACAAGTTAAAAAACTGTATGTATCGCATATCGGAACCAATCCCCTTACGATGGATCAAATGAATGCAGGCGAATTAGAAATAGAATTTTGTCCACAAGGAACCTTGGCGGAAAGAGTTAGAGCTGGTGGAGCCGGTTTGGGTGGCGTTTTAACTCCAACGGGATTAGGTACGGTAGTAGCGGAAAACAAACCGATAATAAATGTTGACGGTAAAGATTTTCTATTAGAAAAACCTTTGCACGCAGATGTGGCCCTTATTGGAGCCAGTCTAGGCGATAAAGATGGAAATCTTATTTACAAAGGCACCTCTCAAAATTTCAATCCTCTCATGGCCACCGCTGCCGATTTAGTAGTGGCTGAAATAAAGGAAGTAGTAGAAAGCGGGTCTTTGGCTCCCGAAACTATTAAAACGCCTTCCATTTTAATTGATTTTATCGTTAAATAAACTTAGCGACCCATATATTTGGCAAACTAAAGAATAAACTTAACGACATAAAGAGTAGGCTTGGCTTTCTGGTTTTAAATGGAAAGCAAGTCGCCTTTCCCTTTTTATACAAAACAAAAAAGAAAAAATATTATGCAAGAACCCCTCAAAAAATCTATGATCCGGCTTAGAATGAGCCTACACGATGCCCATTATGGTGGAAATTTAGTGGATGGTGCTAAAATGTTACAGCTTTTTGGAGATGTAGCTACAGAATTACTTATACAACACGATGGTGACGAGGGCTTATTCAAAGCTTACGACATGGTAGAATTTCTCGCTCCTGTTTACGCTGGCGATTATATTGAAGCAGTAGGAGAAATTGTTTCCGAGGGCAATAGTTCGCGAAAAATGATTTTCGAAGCTCGTAAAATTATTATTTCTCGCCCCGATATTTCCGCTTCTGCAGCCGATATTTTAAAAGAACCTATAGTCGTTTGTAGAGCCTCTGGAACTTGCGTTACCCCAAAATCTTGCCAACGAAAATAGTCGATATTACCCACAATATTCG
>JAVVTR010000022.1:13895-39043 GCA_036653535.1 Bacteroidales bacterium
CCAACGATGTAATCTTTGGGCTGCGTCCACGATATTCACCAACGATATTTACCAAATGGTGCTTTGCAACGATATTCGTCCAAGAGGTAATCCTTTGGGCTGCGTCCACGATATTCACCAACGATATTTATCCATGGTGCTTTGCAACGATACTCGTCAAAGATTTAATCCTTCGGATTTTGTCACTGGTTTTTATCCCCCATTTCATCCTTGCGATTTTATTCCAGTAATTTTATCCTATTTCGTGAAGTTATACGCATAATTCAATGTTACACTTAAAGACCTGGTTCTTCCTACATAAACCTAAACAAAAAACAAGACTATCATGGAAAAATTAATTATAACCGCTGCTATTTGCGGTGCGGAAGTAACGAAAGAACATAATCCTGCCGTGCCCTACACGGTAGAGGAATGTGTAAGAGAAGCGAAATCGGCTTACGATGCCGGAGCCAGCATTATTCACTTGCATGTTCGTTGGGACGATGGAACCCCTACCCAAGACAAAAATCGTTTTAAATTAATTATGGAGGCCATTGCCAAAGTTTGCCCCGGAGTAATTATACAACCTTCCACGGGAGGTGCGGTAGGAATGACCGATGATGAACGTTTGCAGCCCACGGAATTATTACCAGAAATGGCCACTTTAGATTGCGGAACCTGCAATTTTGGAGGAGATGATGTATTTACCAACACGGAAAACACCATTAAATATTTCGGTCAAAAAATGATAGAACGAGGCATAAAACCCGAATTGGAATGCTTCGATAAAAGTATGATAGAAATGGCTTTGCGCCTACAAAAGAAAGGTTTTATCCAAAAACCCATGCACTTCGATTTCGTTATGGGAATAAACGGAGGTATAGCAGGCGATATTCGAGATTTTACCTTTTTACGAGGAAGTATTCCAGAGGGATCCACTTATACCGTAGCGGGGGTAGGTCGTTATGAATTTCCCTTAGCTGCCTTAGCCATTATAGATGGCGGAAATGTGCGTGTTGGCTTTGAAGATAATGTTTTTCTTGCCAAGGGTGTTTTAGCAAAGTCGAACGGAGAGTTGGTAGCCAAGGTTGTTCGTATGGCAAAAGAATTGGGACGTGAAATAGCCAATCCTAAAGAAGCTCGCGAAATTCTCTCTTTAAAAGCTATTTAAACAGAAATTCGCTTTGGAAATTCGCTTTAGAATTTGTCTAAAAACGAATGACTACAGGCGAAACCATAGACTAAACATTAGCCATAGACGAAACCCTTAGCCATAGGCGAAACTACAGACGAAGCGAATAGTCATAGGCGAAACCACAGACGAAACAATAGGCGAAACCATAGACTAAACGTTAGCCATAGGCGAAACTACAGGCGAAACGAATAGCCACAGGCGAAACCCTTAACCACAGGCGAAAGCCTTTAATAAATTTAGACTTTTTCTTATTTAAGCGCTAATGAGCTAAAGAATTAATGAGCTAAAGAATTAATAAACCATTGTATATTATAAAATTCACCATAAAAATTACAATTTATTTAAATTTATAAAACTATGCTTAAAGGAAATAAATACGGTACACATAGGGTAATTTCTCCTAAAGGAGTTCTCCCTCAACCTGCAGATCAATTAGACAATAACATGGATGTTCTCTATGATAATGAGATTCTTATTGATGTACAAACCCTAAATATAGATTCTGCCAGTTTTACACAAATTTCACAACAAGCCGGTGGCGACAAGGCAAAAATAGCCGAAATCATGTTGGGAATAGTAGCTAAACAAGGAAAACACCGTAATCCGGTAACTGGTTCCGGCGGTATGCTCTTAGGTACTGTGGAAAAAATCGGAGAAGCACTCCAAGGAAAAATAGATCTTAAAGTAGGAGATAAAATTGCTACCTTAGTATCTCTTTCTCTTACCCCTCTGCGTATTGATAAAATCAAAGATATTCGCGCCGAAATAGACCAAGTAGATATTGACGGAAAAGCTATACTCTTTGAAAGCGGTATTTATGCAAAAATACCCAGCGATTTACCAGAAAATTTGGCTTTGTCGGCCTTAGATGTAGCTGGAGCTCCAGCCCAAACCGCCAAATTGGTAAAACCAGGCGACTATGTTCTTATTATTGGAGCTGGTGGAAAATCCGGTATGCTTTGCTGCTATGAAGCCAAAAAACGTGCTGGAGTAACGGGTAAGGTTATAGGGCTATGCCACAGCGAAAAAAGCACCAAACGTTTACAAGAATTAGGCTTTTGCGATTATGTTTTCTCGGCCGATGCCACCAAACCGGTTGCTATTTACGAAAAAATCGAAGAACTTACGCATGGCAAACTTTGTGATGTAACCATCAACAATGTAAATATAGAAAATACGGAAATGACGAGTATTCTCTGCACCAAAGACGATGGGGTAGTGTACTTCTTTTCTATGGCTACTTCCTTTACAAAAGCAGCCTTAGGAGCCGAGGGTGTGGGCAAAGATGTAACCATGATAGTGGGAAATGGCTATACCAAAGGACATGCCGAAATTACTCTACAAGAATTACGCGAAAGCGATACGCTTAAGAAAATTTTCACCGAATTGTACGCCTAAATTTATAAGATATTTATTGGATAGGGGGAACCAAAGTAGAGCAAGGGGTTGTCGGTTCCCCCTACCAAATTATCTAAAATTTAAACGTGGAAACGAAGCGACTCTTTCTTGCTCTAAGCAGAAGGCGAGTAAACTTAGCCACGCTTGGATACGATTTTTAAAACTTCCTTTTTTTGCAGGCAGAAAACCCCTTTTGGAACGAAATTAAAATGTTTATAACGATATGATTAGTAGAAGAAAAACCCTATTCCCAAAGGTTTCCGATGCGGATTGGAATAATTGGAATTGGCAGGTAAAAAACAGAATTGAAACTTTAGAAGATCTTAAAAGATATGTATCTCTAACCTCTGAAGAAGAATCTGGGGTAAAGCATACTTTGGCAACTCTACGTATGGCTATTACTCCGTATTATTTGAGTTTAATCGATCCTAATAACCCTCAAGATCCTATCCGAAAGCAAGCTATTCCTACTGCATTAGAAACCCACCAATCGGCTGCAGATTTATTGGATCCTTTACATGAAGATACCGATTCCCCTGTTCCCGGCCTTACTCATCGCTACCCAGATAGAGTGCTTTTCCTTATCACCGACCAATGCTCCATGTATTGCCGTCACTGTACTCGCCGCCGTTTTGCCGGTCAACACGATTGCGAATCCACCTTAGATAGAATACAAAAAGGGATTGATTATATTGCTCGTACCCCCCAAATTCGAGATGTATTACTTTCCGGAGGAGATGCCCTATTAGTATCTGACGACTTTTTAGAGTCTATCATTAAAAAGCTTCGCGCTATTGAGCATGTGGAAATTATTCGTTTGGGAACTCGTACTCCGGTGGTTTGTCCACAAAGAATTACCGACGATTTGGTAAATATGCTAAAAAAATATCACCCTATTTGGGTGAATACGCATTTTAATCATTCTCAAGAAATTACGGAAGAATCTACGGAGGCTTGCGCTAAATTAGCTAATGCTGGAATTCCCTTGGGAAACCAATCCGTTCTTCTAAGAGGAGTGAATGATTCGGTTTCTGTAATGAAGAAATTAGTTTGCGATTTGGTAAAAATTCGAGTTCGTCCTTACTATATTTATCAATGTGATTTGTCGATGGGCTTGGAACATTTCCGTACCCCTGTGGCCAAAGGTATTGAAATTATTGAGGGTTTGAGAGGACATGTCTCTGGATATGCCGTACCTACTTTTGTGGTAGATGCCCCCGGTGGAGGTGGAAAAATTCCAGTAATGCCTAATTATCTTATTTCTCAAAGTTGTGGCAAAGTTATTTTAAGAAATTTTGAAGGGGTGATCACCACTTATACCGAACCTACCGATTACGATAATAGAGCCTCTTTAGAAAAAGATCGCAATTTAAAAACCGAAGGGGTTAGTGCTTTAATACAAGGCAAAAACGATCAAATATCCTTGGAACCCGAAGGCTTAGATAGAAAGAAACGAAACGAGAAATAAACTAGTTTAAACCTTACATTTCTCTCCATAGACAGTATTACTGCCAACTTTTCCACCAACGGTAACTAACTCTCTTCGTTGGTCTTCAAGCAATTCTTTCTTGCTTTTTCAGAATACAAAAGAGGGTGTGTCAAAACCCTCTTTTTAACCAAACCACCCCTACTACAGATGTCTGTGGCAGAGGTGGTTTTTATATTTTGGGTGTTTTGAACACCCTTTTGGTTATACTAAGGTGGATGGCCCTTACAACTCTTATGCCCCTTATACTAAGGGGGGAAGATTTTTATACTTTAGGGGGAACCTATAAACAAAGAATATTGTTTTTTAATCCCATCGCCTTAATTTGCTTGCTAATTTCCAGGGAAAACAAAGCGGAAACTACCACAATATCGAAAGGCTCCTTTAGTTGTAGAAGTGCTTCCGGAGAAATTACCTCTTTCCCAATAATTTGCATTCCTTCTTTTTTAGAATCGTTGTCTACAAAAAACAAAATATTCGCCTCTTTTAAATTCGTTTCTTTTAATATACGAGCGGTGTAATTACCTGCACCCCAAACTACTATTGGCGTTTTATTTTGAATATAGTCTTGCAATTTAGCAATAGGATGATCGTTTGCCGACAAGCGAATATAAGCTAAAATAGAATCTCGTAAAACAGAAGTACAACTAAAGTTGTTCTTTTTGGATGTGCCTTTTTCAAAAAGAGAATATACGGCGGGATAGCCTTGGTTTTCTACTACCGTAATAGTTTTGGTGGCAGAGTGGATAGCCTGGAAACCGTGTTTTTCAAACAAATTTCGCTGAGCGTCTGCATCAAAATGATTAATGTGTTCTATGTCGAAATAATAGTATGGAACAATATAAAAATTGGGGTAATTGGCTGCATTGGGCGTTTCTATATAAACCCGTCCTTTTTCGTTAAGTAGCGATTGTAAAACTTCTACTCCAGCGGCTAAATCACAAATATGTTCAAAAACATGAGAAAGAATAATAAAATCAAAGGTTTCTTTTAAAGTTTCTTTTAAATCATTGGAAAATAAATTTCCTTGCACAGCCTCCACCCCTTTTTCTCTCATGGTTTTTACACAATTCCGAGAGGGATCCAAACCCATAAGATTGGTAAATCCTTTCTGTTTTAAAGCAATTAATATTCCTCCATTTCCACAACCAATATCCAAAATTTTGGCATCTTTCTTTTTTACAAAATCGGCAATAGTGTGGGCCGTTTCCTCTATTCGTTGTAAATCGTAAGGCTTGTCGCCTCCCCCCGAAGCGGTGTTCTTATCTTCATATTTCGACATATCTTGATAAAAACGATCGTAAGTACTCTGTTTTGCAGAAGTATCGGCAAATACAAAGCCACAACAAGGGCAGCAAACAACATCGTACGAAGAAGGCAGCAGATGAGTATCTGATAATAGAAAATGCTGTGTATGCAATACTTCTCCTTGCTTTTCTCCACAAATAGGACAAGGTCTATATAGCGTTTTCTTTGGATTTAAATTTTCCATTTTGAAAAAATCAAAAAATCATGTAAGTTTATTATTTAGAATAGAATACCCTCTTTTCCTTCTCCCTTTCTAATCCATATTCCATTCCTTGCAATTTTAACTATAATTTTGGATAAACGCAAACATAGTATAGGCTGTTTTTTTTTAGCTTATTTATTAAGGGGCAATTTAAGCGCTTTTATAAAAAAGCAAGGCGTCCTTAAATAATAAGAGACGCCTATACTTTCCAACTAAAACCAATAAAAGAATAACTGGATGCTAAACACGGAAGTTTATGTCTTGCCATAGACCTATCTTTAGGATCTATCGCTTTATGCCTCTATCTCTTTATGGCTTTAAATCTATAAGTATTTTCCTGGTCTATTAGCCTAAATATGTAAACTCCTTGGGGGTATTTACTTAGATTGATTTCCTGCAAACCGGAAATTAGCCCAAAGTTTTCCATAACGGACCCTTGTATGTTTAACACCTGTAATTCCAATGCTTGCGGAAGATCCAAATAAAAAATACCATTGGAAGATGGATTGGGATATAATCGTATTTCTTGCAATAGATTATGGGTCTTTTCAGAGGAAAGAAAATCTATTTCTTTTTCTATCAAATTGGAACTTCCTGTATTAAAAATAGCCCTTATTCCCACTTTATGCTTTCCTACACTTAGCCCTTTAAATGTATAGGAAAGGTTGGAAGCAGCTACCTTGCTAATTTTGTTTCCATCTAAATATATATCAAAAGATTGAGCCCGACCTTGGGTATTGGAACTGAAAGAAAACTTATCTATCATCAATCCAAATAAATCTTGAGAAATATAGCGTATAGCTATATATTTTGCCCCTTGTGGCACTATAAAGGCATATTCTTTCCAAGCTGGCAAGACCTCTAAAGAAGAGGTTTCGTGCAAAGGCAGAAAGCTATTGGTATCGGTGTTAGTAGAAGAATAAAGAACCACCATTTTTTCTTTTACTCCACCATAACCAATTCCATTGGCACAGAAAGATAAGTTTCCTCCATTTTCGGAAGCAAGAGGATATATAAGATAGTCGTTATTGGCTTGACCTACCGCATACATGGCTAATAAATACTTGCTTTCCCCTTTCATAGGCATCATATTTCCACTATTACTCAAGACCGGATTGGTTTTAGAGGGGTTAAATACTATCCATGATTGTGGTTTAGTGCTATTGGGATAGACCACATCTTTGATAGATCCCTTTTGTACTGGTTTAGAAAAGATAAATGGACCAACGGCTTCTAAGGTAAAATTGGAGTAGGATTCAAAATTATCGTAAAAACTTTCCTTGCCAAAATAAGTATAATCCATCTTACATTCGTTATTATATATTTGCGTAGAGGTAATTTGAGGATCTGTAATATTTTCTACTAAAGCTGGTATGTTTAATACCGTATCCTTGCCAAGGGAAAAAGAATATACATAGGGTTGATAATAGGGACGAGCCGCTTTTAGCGTATAGTTTCCTTTCCAAATTGGTGACATTTCTATATCTTCTCCTTCTTGGGAAGTTTTTCTATAAACATGTTCTGCACGACCATCTGCATTTGTTAATGTAAGAATAGATTCCTGCAATGTATCCGTAAAAAGAAACTTAACTTTAAAAAATAAATCTTTGTAAATAAAATTAGAATAGGCCGCAGGGGATATAGTATCTCCATAATCCGCTTGCACCTTATACACATAAGCCCCTACCGGCAATCGCTCTATAGCCGAATCTTCCCATTTTTCGGCAAATATGGCTTCGGCGTTTAATTTCGTCCAATCTGCTACTTGTTCAGGATCTATGCTCTGTCCTTCTTGATAGGTATTTCCTCTATAAATACTATAGCCAAAAGGTGCTTCTACCTCCGATGGATCCGCAAAAACGCCTTTAATGGCAATATTGTAATTAAAATTTTTATTAAATTGCCGAATATCCAACCAATCTCCATCAGAATACACCATAGAAGAATATTCCTTAACATTAGGTCCTTCGTCCAAGGGCATAGGATAGCCGTCGTATCCCGGTTTCACGGATAAAGATATCCATATATCCTTGGTGGAATCCAACGCAACTAAAGATGGAAAATTAATAGTGTACCATCCCTTTGTATATTTGTCGCCCAAATGACGCGTATAAAGCATTTCCTCTGCATTACTCCCTTGATAAACACTTAGGGTGTAATCGGCCGTAAATTCCACCAAACGCACGCAAACGCTCTTTAATCCCTTTCCATACACTCCTTTAACTTTCCTATCTTCCGGACTAAAACGAACCGCCGCTTTTATCTCCGTGGCGAAACTAATGTTAAAACTTTGATTGGAACTATCCTGACAAAAATAAGCCCATTTTTCATTATGAGTTCCACTAATAGGCTTAGTCCAAGTAACCAGCGTGTTTTGGTCTTGCTTAACTGCTTTTACATTGAAAACAGAATAAGGATTATATTTTAATATTATAGATCCTACATTTGTATCTGCTTTTTCTACTACTATATTGGTATGGTACAACTGGAAACTTTCTTTTTCAATATTTAGTTCGTAAGAAGTATTGCCATAAATGTTTTCAAAGGAAAACTCTCCTTGTTCCGAACTAAGTACGTTTTTAATTTCAACCCCTTTAATCTGCACGCTTGCCCCAACAACGGGTCTTTGCTTCCGATCTACTACTTTTCCTTGCATTTTAATTTTTTGTGCATCGTCTAAATAGATTTCCAAAAATTGGCTTTCTCCCCCCGAAAGGGAAAGCGTAAGCGAACTATCGGCATATCCTAATGCAGAAATACGTACCTGGTACTCTATATTTCCTAATAGACGATTAAAGGAGAAGGTTCCACTTATACTATCATTTAAAAAAGAAGTTTTAATATCGAGAGAACCCGCACGAAGTGGCACAATAGAAATAGTAGCTCCATGCAAGATTTCTCTACTACGTAAAGATTTTACTATCCCTTGAATCTCTGCGAAATTACCCACCTCGTGAATCGACATAGCCGGCTGATATTCCGTTGCATATTTCTGAGGGGTAATATCGGAAATATCGCCAATAGTATCGAAATTAAAATCGTCGTCCGAATCTTTTTGTCTCCATCTACCTACGGTATAATTTCCATCTAAATCATTATTAGCATAGGTGTTAATTTGATCTTCACAAAAGGAATAATGGCGAATAATAGTAAAAACCAAAGAGGAAGAACCATCGTAAAAGAAAGGACGAACGGGAATAGCTACCAAGCCAATACCCTTAAGAACCGTCAGGGTATCTCTAAAAATTTCTTTGGTGGTACTCCTACGATAAGAAGTCCAATCTTCTGCATTAATTATAGTAGGATTATTGGTTTTATAATCTACATAAATTGTATAAGGAATACTGTAATTTTTAGCTGTGTTTTTGAAATAAAAATACAAACTATCTATTACTCGTGGTCCGCCCATTTGTTCTTTGGTGTACACACTTTGAGCAATGGTTGAAGTCCAAGGATTTTTGCTCGATACCGTTTTATTCATCCAAAACGGTTGGGGTCCCGCAAAAATACTACGCCCCAAATTAGCAATCAATACTTGATGGTTTAAGTCTACACTTACAGAAGCTATAGAGGAATAACCACCTATGTTTTCGGGATTTTTATCACTAATCGCACGGACTTCAAAAATATAGGCCGATAATTTTAAATTAGATGGGGTGGTAAAAGTAGGGGTATTTACCTGCGTGCTTATTTTTTCTGCATTTGGGGTTTGATCTTCATAATAAGTAACCTTCCAGTTATGAATGTTTGTTCCTAAATAGCCTCCATGGGAACCAGTTTGGCTTTGGGTCCAATCTATTTTTATAGCCTTGCCTTCTACTACCGTGGCACGTAAAGAATCCGGATTATTGGGAACACTATCTATCCCAATCCAATCACTAAACTTAGAATGTTGCACATAGGGTGTTTGTCCATAATCATTAAATGCGGTGAACCTAAAATAACATTTTTTCATCGCTGGCAATAATTCTATGGGCACTTCCATAAACATAGAATCTATAGCGCCCACTTTACGATCGTACAAGGTGTCGGTCTTATATATTTTTGCGTACTTCGAGCTTATGGTCGTAGAGGAAACGGCCTGAACAATAACTCCATAATGATTACCTAAAGAGTCTCCAGAACATTCCACTGCCGGATTTTTCCATTTCAGTTTTACATTCGAGCTCCCATCCACCAGCGGGCTTACGGAAATCACTTTTAAGGTATCGGGATACCTATAAGCTGAATCTAAGGGCAAAAAGCTCACATCGTCTACATAAAACGAATATTTAAACCTTGCTCTAATTTCTATATCTACATGCGTGTTAGATAAAGCCTGCCAAGAAATATTTTTATTTTTAGCGGGGAAAACGTGCCAAGTATGATCCCCTGCTGCAATAACCTCTGTGCCTCCTATTTTTTTCCCATTCACATAAACGGTAAGTTCCATGCCAGAGGGAAAGCCTTCGTTGCCCAAACGGTAATAAAACCCAAAACAGTAAGTTCCTCCTTTTTTTACAGGAAGATGATTAAACTTCAATACGGAATACTCATTACCTGGATTAGGACAACGATAATAGGCATATTTTCCGGTTCTTGCATTAGAATCGGAACGATGCCATAAATATTGCGGATCTATAACAGCGTCTAAAGGTTCACTACTAACGGATCCATTAACATCCCCCTCTTCAAAGCCCATAAGATAAGGAACAACCACTCTATAACAATACGCCTTTCGACTCTCCTTTAAATTACTCCATAAACCTTGTTGGTCTTTTATTCGTATCCCGTATTCATATACCCCCGGTGTTGCTTCTACATAGCTTATAGCAAAATTACTTCCCGGAGTAGGCGCATCCATAGAGTCTATCCTTTGCCATTCCATAGAATTTGGTAAATGCTTACACAAATATAATTTAGACAAATTCTCCCTTTGGGTTTCTCCATTAAAATTTAATAAGGGCATTTTTCCGGTAATTTTTACTTTCAATGGATTTTCAGAATCCACCTCCAAGTCAAAATCTACGACCTCTCCCGGAGGGGTGTTTTTGGTATAATAATGCAAAAAGAAAGCTTTTATGGATGGAATACTAAGGGTGGATATCGCTTGAGCCAAACCGGTATTTGTATCTATTTTATAAACAAAACGTTTAATAGAAAGCATATTTCCATGTCCATTATTCCAATACAAAGATCCGTCTCTTGGATCAAAACATGCGGCTTCCGCCCCAATCAAAGAAGTACCGGAAGCTACTTTAGTATTTCCTATTTCCGTACATTCTCCTTTGGAACTAATCCTATAAAAAACATGATTAATATCTATACCATACAATACGCCCTGAGGGCTACACGCCAACGCATTCAAAAATTTAGCAGGAGAACCGTTGTTCTTCAAGGTGTCTATAAAACTTATGTTCGTATCGGTAAGGCTCATACTATAAAAAAGATTGTCTTGCACTCCATATATTTGCTTATTTAGTGGATTATACGCCATAGTATTAGGAATAACCTCTTTACAGGCCACCCCTGTACCTATTCGTCTAATTTTCCCTTGTATAGGATCTATGGCAAAATAATAAGCAGGGTATTCCGGATCTAATATATTCGTAGAGCTCATATCATAGCAAGTATAAACTATCCATTCCTCTCCGGTCCATACGCCAGTTTTGATATATAAACGCGCCGTATCCGCCACAGGGAAACCCCATCCTTGCCCATAGCTCGACAAAAGGCCATTAAAAAAATAAGGATTAGGATCTTTAGTATCTAATTTGAACCCAACCGCATTATTGCAATACATGGAAGTAATGGGAATATTACTGCTTGTTGTATTGGCAAGATATTCCAAATATCCCCCAAAACGAAGCAGTGGAGGGGCTTCTAATGGAACGGCGGTATTGTGATTCTGTGCACTTACGAAAGTAGCATTAAAACTGCTCAAAAAAATGAAGCTAAGACAAAGCCCCAAAAAAGAAAATCGTTTTTTCATAGTCCAAAAAATTTATGTATTTATAATAAAAACAGGGGGCAAAAACAGGGGAACCAGCACAGGAAATTTGAAATAATATTTTTACTTTGAATCGTAAAAATAAAGGAAAGAAGAATATAAATACATAAAAAAAAGAAAATCTTTGTCTAAATTGATCAATTCAAACATAGTTGATAGCCAAGCTAAAAAAGAACACACAAACAATATAAAATAGCTTTATAATGATTTTAAGGCATTATCTTTTGATATTTTTCTATATTGGGATGGAGTAATACCTACTTGCTTCTTAAAAACAGGATTAAAACTCGTTCTGTTTTTAAATCCAACTTCTTGGGCAATATATTCTATGGTGTAATTCCAATAACGTTGGTCGTCTAAGTATTTACAAGCCTGTTTTACTCTATATTCATTTAAAAGAGAAGTAAAACTCATACTGAAATTTTCATTAATAATTTGAGACACATAGGTAATGTTGGATTTCAATTCTTTAACTAATTTTTCCATATTAAAATCCGAATTGTAAATTTGTGGATCATGTTCCATTATTTCATAAATACGTTTCGTTAAATTTGCCTTTTGCTCGTTTTGAAGAGGGGAATTTGCGTAACGGGAAGCCAATTCGGGCTGTACGGATTTCATCCAGGATATGGATGTTTTTAATGTTTTATCTTCACTTTCTTGCATGATTTTTCGTAATATTCTATTGGATTGCTCTTGGGCCATCAATTCTTTGTTTTTGATATAAAATTTACGATTGTTCTGAGCTAATTTTTTTCTTTGCGACCATACGATAAATAAAAGAGAAAAAAACAGAAACATAGTGGAAATAAAAATGATAACCCGTCGCTGTGCTACTACTAATCGATGTTCTTTTTGTTGTTTCTCTTGAAGTTTTTCTATTTCTGTTTTATTTTTGTGTAAAATTAAATTGTACTCCATATCTCTTATAGTAGCATATTGCTGGGTTTTCTGTAAACTATCATTTAACCGCAAATACTCCCCAATAGCCTTAAGATAAGCTTCCTTTTTATTGAGAATGGAATAGATTTCCGACAATTGCTTGTAATTTACCGTTAATAAAGTCAAGTGGTCGCTCTTTACGGCATAATAGTTGCTTTTCTCTAAATTTACTATGGCAGAATCGTATCTATTTGCATCTTTATAAGCCTGTGCTATATAGAAATAGCTATCCGCTAATATTTCGTTTTTTGTTATACTACTTTCTATATACCAAAGTGTTTTTTTTGCAAAATAAATAGAAGAATCATAAATTCCCATTTTTCTACAATAAAAAGATTTAGCCAAATTATAGCTATAAGCAACGGAAGGATAACAGTATAAATTAGGTAAAGAAGTGAAATAAATACATTTCTTTACATTTTCCAAATTCCCTAACTCTATAACACAAAACGCAAGATTGTTTAATACAATCCCTGCTTTTTTATATTGCTTTTGAGCATAAAAATAAGCAAACACTTTTTGTAATAAAGAATATGCCCTGGTATTGTCTCCAAATTTGCCATATAAAATAGCCATATTGTTGTAAACCGACATTTTTTTATCTTCTTTACCATATTTACTATAAATATCTATAGCCCAAAGAAAACTCTTTAATGCTTGTACATAATCCTTGTGTACACAATATATAACCCCTAAACGATTAGAAGCAGTGGCACAAAGCAATTGATCCTCTTCTAACATATCGGGGCGATAGCATCCATTAATTAAATTAAAACATATAAAGGCAGAATCCGACTGTTCGGCCGAGAAATAAGCCAAACCTTTATCCAAAAGAAGCTGTAGGGGCATTTTAGCAAATTTTTCATAAATTAACACGTGCTTATTCCCTAAATTGGATTCTTGTTTGTATTTATAATTATCCTTTTCTGTGGAACCATTATAGAAACCATAAACTTTTACATATCCTAAAAAAAAGAAAAGAAAAACGAGGAAAAATTTAAACGATAAATAACAGCAAAAAGAGAAGGGTGTTTTTTCCATGCAAGCACTACTATAGGCAAGAATATTTTTACGAAATTTAGGGTAGACTATTTTTATATATTTCATTTTAAACATATTAATTTTATAACACCTTTGCATACAAAATACAAAAAAAAATAAAACAATCAACAAATCACCTCATCCTACCTTATCCTTTTTCACCCCCTATCTAATTTTGAAAATACTTCTCTATTATCCGTGAAAATACTTATATTTGCCTACCTTTTGTTAAGAAGTTTTCTAAACAGGGGCCATGTTTGCTTAAAACTATATTATGGCGCTTTTAGAAGCGGTCTTAATTTATAAATTTTAAAATTTAGTAAAGATGAAAACTTTTGAATTACCCCCACTTCCTTTTAAGGAAAACGCATTAGAACCTTATATTTCTGCACAGACTTTGAGTTTCCATTATGGGAAACACCACAAAACCTATGTAGATAATTTAAACAAACTCAAGCAAGGTACCCCCTTGGAAGAAGCCGGTTTAGAGGATATTATAATAAATGCCGAAGGCGGTCTTTTCAACAATGCGGCCCAAGTTTGGAATCACACTTTTTATTGGAACTGCCTTTGTGCCAATGGAGGTGGTGAACCTACAGGACAATTAGCCAAAGATTTAGCCACTAAATTTGGTTCTTTTGAACAGTTTAAAACCGCTTTTTCCACTGCAGCCACTTCCTTATTTGGTTCGGGTTGGGTTTGGTTGGTAGATAGCGACGAAGCAGGTTTGGAAATTATAGCCAAACCAAATGCCGGCAATCCATTAACAGAAAACAAAGAACCTTTAATGGTGATAGACGTTTGGGAGCACGCTTATTATTTAGATAAACAAAATCGAAGAGCAGACTACATAGCCGACTTTTGGAAAATTATAAACTGGAGAGCAGTCGAAGAACGCTACTAAAACGTAGTTTTTTACAAACATGTTTGCAAAAAATAAAATTTTTCTCATAGGATTTATGGGAAGTGGGAAAACTATTATTGGTAAAGAATTGGCCAGCATCTTCGACCTACCGCTATACGATACAGATTTAATGATTGAGCAACTATCTCATTGTAGTGTAGTTAGCTACTTTAAAAAATTTGGGGAAGCAAAATTTAGAGCATTAGAAACGCAGGTATTATATTCTTTAGAAGAAAAAAACGGAATTGTAGTCACAGGAGGAGGATTACCTTGCCACCACCAGCACATAGAATGGATGAAAACAAAGGGAAAGGTAGTCTATCTCCAAACAGAGGTTTCTCTATTGTATCAACGCTTAAACCGAAACTCTGAGCAAAAAAAAAGGCCGCTCCTCTGTGACTTATCTCCTGTGGAATTGAAGATATATATTCAAGAAACTTTAAAACAACGCGAGCCTTTCTATCTCCGTGCCGACCTCGTTTTTCAGCCTCTTCTTCACACAACAGAAGATTTGGCCCGTTTATTAACCCCCTTTGCGAAATAGAAAAGAAAAGATTTTTATTCCTTGGCCATCTCACGCCGATGTAGCAAAACCACACTTTCTACATGAGAAGTATGAGGAAACATATCAACCGCCTGTAATTTTTCCACCGAATACCAAGTATCTAACCTTTGAATATCTCTTGCTTGCGTAGCAGAATTACAACTTATATACACTATTCGCGAAGGACAAGGTCTCCCAAAAGAATTTCCCTCTCCTAAATTATTGCATAATAATTGATCTATCACTTTTTCGTGCATACCCTCTCGTGGAGGATCTGTAATTACCACCTCAGGGAAACCTTCTTTCTGCATAAACTCCGTAGTCAATACCTTGGCCATATCGCCAGCAAAAAAATAAGCATTATTTATTTGATTTTCCTTAGCATTAATTTTCGCATCCTTAATAGCCTCTTCCACATACTCAATTCCTACTACTTTTTTTACCGAATTCGCCACGTAATTAGCAATGGTACCAGTTCCCGTATAGAGATCATAGACAATATCTTCCGAACGTAAATCGGCCATATCTACCGCCAATTTATAGAGACGCTGAGCTTGCTCGGTATTAGTTTGATAAAAAGACTTGGGTCCCACCCGAAATTGCAAGCTCTTTTTATCGTTTAGATAAGATGGCATTTCCATAATAATAAAAGGCTTTCCATCATACACTTGCACTTCTAAATCCGCTATACTATCATTTACTTTTGTATTTATCACATACATTAAAGAAGCAATGCAAGGAAAGGCAAGTTTTAAAGCCTCTAAAAGCCCCTTAAAATCCTCTATTATAGGGGAACCCACCACCAACACCACCATAAATACCCCATCGGCCGTATTCCTTATAATTACATTTCTCAACAAGCCTTTTCCCTGCCGTATATCATAAAAAGAAAGACCATTTTTTTGAGCATACGACTTTATAAATAAGCGTATTTCATTAGAAGGTTCCGGTTGTAGATAACATTTTTTTAAATCCAAGACCTTATCGAATTTCCCAGCCAAATGAAAGCCTAAGCCCTGTAAGTCGGAGTCTGTATAATTTTCGCTTTCCGTAATTTCTGAATTATCTAACCATCTTTTGGTAGAAAAGGTAAATTCTAATTTATTTCTGTAATACCTGTTTTGAGGAGAACCTAAAATAGGTTCACTCGGTGGTAAACTTAGCTTTCCTATTCTCTCTAAATGGTCCCTTACTTGCTTTTGTTTCTGATTCAGTTGTTCTTCATAAACCAAATGCTGCCATTTGCATCCGCCACATAAGCCAAAATGTGTACAAAAAGGATCTTGCCGAAAAGGAGAAGCTTTAAGCAATCGCAATATCCTACCAGTCATATAATTATGCTTCGACCGCAAAATTTCTATATCCGCTACATCGCCCGGAGCCGCATAGGGCACAAAAAGCACTTTCTCTTCAATTTTAGCAATAGCATTCCCCTCCGCAGCAGCCTCCAAAATAGGCACGTTTTCCACTATACGATTGGGCTTTCTTTCGGCTTTTCTCATATTTATTCTTTATTCGAAATTTTAGAATTTACCACTTCTAATCTATATAAGTCTGTACCAGTTCTATACAAGCTCCGCCTCAGAAATAGTTTTAAGATGATTATTCAGCTCGTTTACAAAAGTATCTAAAGGTTTTTTTGCCATAGAGGCCATAAACGGATTTAGCTCTGCCCCTATCGTTATTATCGAAGTGCAAGCATTGGTTTCTATAGGATCAAAAGCAAAGTGCAGCGTAAAAGCAAAAGAAGAAGCATTTTTATCAGAAACTATATGCACGTATAAAGGTTCTTCTTTTTCGGCTATGGTCATGGAAATTTTTAGCATATTAACTATTTCAAAAGAACAGCTATTTTCTGTAGCCTTCCAATTTTGAACCTGTGCTGGCATCAAAGAACCCAAATTACTAAAATTACTCACCTTCCTATAAACTACTTCTGCTGGTACGTTTATGTTTATTTTCGTGCTTTCTATCGTCATCATTTTACTTTTCCTCTTTAATTTTTTCTTCCGACCACTTTTCTGGATCTATTCTCCAATTTTTTAACGAATTTAATTCCATTTCGTTAAGTATCTCTAATCCTGCAGCACAATGTAACATATCGTCGTAATTCGTAAGAGTATAAAGAGGAATTTTCGCTTGTTCAAAATTAGAGTGAGCCACCTCTAAATCGTAGGTAAAAATAGCAAGCATAGCCTTTACCTCACAGCCGGCTTTTTTTAAAGCATCTACTACCTGTAAGCTGCTTTTCCCTGTAGAGATAAGGTCTTCCACTACTACTACGGCCTTTCCGGATTCAATTTTCCCCTCTATTTGATTCGTTAATCCATGGGTTTTAGGTTCTGACCGAACGTATATAAACGGCAAACCCAACTCTTGTGCCACCAAAGCACCCTGAGCTATTCCACCGGTTGCAACTCCAGCAATCGCATCCACAGGTCCAACGTTCTCTTCTACTATTTTTACAAATTCCTGACGAATAAAAGTGCGAACTACCGGATAAGATAATGTAATACGATTATCGCAATAAATAGGAGATTTCCTTCCCGATGCCCACGTAAAAGGATTTTTATCATTCAATTTAACGGCACGAATTTGAAGTAAAAACTTCGCCATTTCCACAGAAACACTTTGATTATCTCTCATAAAAGGATACAATTATTAATTAATAACACTATCATTATTTCTTAATATATTTATTACAAAAACAATATAATAAGCATATTAAGCAAAATTCCAAACCTCTATATTTTTTGTAAAGATACAAAAAGCGTGGAAAACACCAATTAAGCCATTATTCCTAGCCCATACGAGCTTCATCTATGCCGGTTCGTATTCTTACTGGAGAGGCGAGTTTGGCAGTTATAGCCCATACGAGCTTCATCTATGCCGGTTCGTATTCTTACTAGAGCGGCGAGTTTGGCAGTTATAGCCCATACGAGCTTCATCTATGCCTATGGCAAGAAATTATCGACCTTAACCCAATCGTTTTAGGCTATTTCTCCTTTAAAATTTTTGTATCTTGGTTTTTTTGCTTTATTTTGCACCCTGTTTGCATCAAGAAAGTGTCTAAATATTAAATTTTTAAGCTATGTCTTTTTTATTATCCCCATCTTTGTTGTCGTCCGATTTCGCCAATCTTCAACATACGGTAGAAGAAATCAACTCCTCTTGTGCCGATTGGTTTCATTTAGATGTAATGGATGGTGTCTTTGTTCCAAATATAACTTTTGGACAAGCGGTTATAAAAGCAATACACCCACACGCAAAAAAACCATTAGACGTACATCTGATGATAGTAGATCCCGATCGTTACCTTCGCGACTTTAAGGAAGCTGGAGCAGATATATTAAGCGTGCATTATGAAGCCTGCCCTCATCTAAATCGTAGCCTTTCAGAAATTAAAAAATTAGGAATGAAAGCCGGAGTGGTTCTCAACCCTCACACGCCGGTAGCGATGTTAGAAAATGTAGTGGAATATGCAGATTTAGTTTTAATTATGTCGGTTAACCCCGGTTTTGGAGGACAAAAATTCATAGAAAACACCTATCGAAAAATAGAACAACTACAAGTATTAAAGCAAAGACTTAACCCACAATTACTTATAGAAGTAGATGGAGGAGTAACTTTAGAAAACACCCCCCGTTTACTTAGTGCAGGAGCCGAAGTTTTAGTAGCAGGCAACGCCATTTTCTCCGCCCCCAATATCTCTGAAAGAATGATAGAATTTAAGAAACTCTCTTAAAAAAAAATTTACCAAATTTTATGCCCAAGCAAGAAAAATCCACTTCTATTCCCGCCCATACTTTGCAATATGGCCCCAACGATAAACCACCCTTGATTACATCGCTTATCGTTGCCTTGCAATTTATAAGCGCCTCTTTGGCCACCATTATAGCCCCTCCTCTCATTATTGCCGATGGCTTAGGCCTTTCTAACGCCGATGCCTCCTTTTTAATTTCCACTTCCTTGTTTTGTGCCGGTATTAGCACCTTTATACAAACCAAGCGTATAGGCAAAATAGGAACAGGCCTTTTAGTTATAGAGGGAGCCAACATTACTTTTGTAGGAGTTATTATCGCAGCAGGGATCAAATTTATTGCCAAAGAGCAGGGGCAAGGAATAGAAATAGCCGTAGCACAATCTCACGCTTTAGGAATGATATTTTGTGGATTATTAGCCGCCTCCTTAATTGTAGTGGGCCTAAGTTTCCTTATAAAATACTGTCAAAAACTTCTACCCCCCATTGTTTTGGGAGTTATTGTGAGTTTAGTTGGACTATGCCTCATAAAAGTAGGGGCCATTGCCTGCGGTGGAGGAGAGCAAGCCCTTATAGCAGGTACTTTTGGACAAGCCCGCATGCTTATAGTATCCGCCAGCGTTATTTTCATTACCATTCTTTGTCAATTTTCCAAAATACGCTTATTCTCCATGGTCTCTGTTCTTTGGGGTTTTATAGGGGGAACCATCCTTGCTTTCTGTTTTGATTTAATTCCGACGGCAGATTATAGTGGAATTCAAGCAATGAATATACCAAGACCCTTTGCCTATGGCTTTGGTTTTGAGTGGGGATTTTTCCTAAATATGACCCTACTTTCCACCCTATTAATGATTTCCACTGCTGGTATTATTACCTCCTCCTGTGTAGCGAGCGAAGAGGCCGTAGTAGGAGAAAATTTTATTAAAAGAATGTCGGGCGGCGTGCTTGGCCAAACAGTAAACAGCTGTATTGCCGCTGTTTTTAGTTGCATTCCACAAACGCCTTATGCCGTAATTAATGGACTAATCCCCTTGTCGGGCATAGCAAGTCGTCGAATTGGTTATATTGCCTCCGTTATGTTAGTGGTTGCTGGTATTTTCCCAGTGGTAGCTCAAACATTTATACTAATACCTCAGCCTGTTTTAGGGGGTGCTTCCCTTTTATTATTTGGGAGTATTGCCGTTTCCGGCATACAAATTTTACTTAATCAACCCTTAGACAACCGATCCACTTTAATTATAGGCATTAGTTTTGCCATCGGACTATCGGTAGAACTTTATCCCCTCTTACTTTCCAAGCTTCCAGAATTACTACGAGATGTATGCTCTTCCGGAATCACGGTAGGTAGTTTCACCGCAGTAATTTTAAATGTTTGTTTACCAAAAAAATAGTATAAAATTAACCGTTCTATTTACTTAGACTTTCCAAAAATTTCGTTCTGTATCCGCACCGATTCTGCGTGAACACAACTAAAGACCTCCTTGATAAATTGTGGATCTAAATCCTTTTGTTTTGCCAAATCCATACAACGATTTAGTACTTGCTTCCATCTTTGCAATTGAAGAACCGATAGATTTTCATCCTTTTTTAAACAACCCATTTGACGAATCAACTCCATACGATGCGAAAGAACCGAAAGAAGTTCTTCGTCTATTTCATCCAAAACAGTACGATATTGCTCCAAACGGGAAGAGGCCGAAAAAGGATCTCGAAAAATAAAATCCGAAACCATACTTTCAAAACCATCAAAATCTAATTGTTGAGAAGCATCACTAAGAGCTATTTGGGGCTTTGGATGTATTTCTATCATTAGACCATTCATTTCCAGGTCTATAGCAGCTTGACTCAACTCGGGAACATAGCGACATTCTCCTGCTATATGGCTTGGATCACACAAAATGGGTATTTCTGGACACAAACGTTTTAACTCTATAGGCAATTCCCAAAGAGGAGAATTTCTATAGGGAACAGAATTATAAAGGCCAAAACCTCGATGGATAGCCCCTACTTTTTGTACTCCTGCTTTTTGCAAACGTTCCATAGCTCCAAGCCACAATCCCAAATCGGGCGAAAGCGGATTTTTTATCCACACTGGAATATTGGTCCCTTTCAAAGCATTTGCTATTTCTTGTACTGCAAAAGGACTTCCGGTAGTTCTTGCTCCAATCCAAAGCATATCCAAATGGCACTTTAAACACTGCTCTACATGCTCCGCATTAGCCACTTCCGTTATAATAGGCAGGGTGTAATTTTCTTTAATTCTTCCAATCCACTCCAAAGCCTTAAGCCCATGCCCTTCAAAACTATCGGGGCGTGTACGTGGTTTCCAAACTCCCGCACGCATAGCCGCAATTTTTATGGGTCTACGGCTCTCCGACAACGAAGCTCCATAATCTGACGTAGAGATAGATACGTTAAACTTCGTTAAAAAACGAGCCGTTTGCTCTAATTGCTCATAGCTCTCCGCACTACAAGGCCCAGCTATTAATGAAAATTCAGAAATTGGATTTTCTTCTTTATTGTTAATCATTGTTTTATATAAAAGTGAAAAAAGCCACCCCTATGCAAAAATCGCATAAGTTCAGCGAACTAAAAATTTTGTTTCCCTAAGGAAATTTTCTGTTTTTTACTTATTTATTTATAAATCAACAAAAATACGTATTTTTGTAATTATAAATAAATCTAAAACATGAAAAATCATTACCGTCCTATTGTATGTGCGCTTATGATTGTTTTGTTTTCTCCTTTTTATTCTTTCTCTGAAAATGAAACTTCCTTAACCGCCTCTGTTAAAGACATGGAAAAAGAGTGGATTCATCCAAAAACACTATCTCCTCCTCCCACCGAAATAGCAACTCCGGCCCCTAAGAAATGGAAGATCAAAGGGAATTTAGGCTTTAATGCCGCTCAAACCTCCCTAACTAATTGGTCGGCAGGGGGCGATAATTCTATTTCCGGAAATGGTCTAATTAATTTAGATATTCAATATAAAAATCAAAAACATAGTTGGAATACGCAATTAAACACGGAATATGGATTAATGTACACTGCTTCTGCCGGACTGAATAAAACGGTAGATAATATATTCTTAGGCACCAAGTATGGATACGAAATTGTTTTAAATCATTGGTTTTTTACGGTTTTGGCAAGTCTTCAAACACAATACGATAAAGGTTTTGTTAAAATAAACGACAGCAATTATATTTCTGAATTTATGGCTCCTGGCTATCTTAACACCTCCGTTGGTATAGAATATAAGCTAAAAGACCTACTTTCTGTTAATATTGCTCCTCTTACCGGTAGAACCACCTTTGTTTGTGATAAATACCTTTCCGATCTTGGTGCTTTTGGAGTAAAACCAGGAAAACGCAGCCTTTTTGAATTGGGTTTTTCCATAAATGCCAACGTAAAATGGCCCATTCGCAAAAATATTATTTTATCTTCCACCTTAGATTTATTCACTCCCTATAATAAAGATTTTGGAAATATTGTTGTGAATTGGGATGTACTTTTGGTGTTAAAAGTCAATAAATTCTTGAACGCAACCATAGGCACCACCCTTAAATACGACGACAAAGTAAAAACAGTGAATAAGGAAGGGGCCATACACGGAGCCAAGGTTCAATTTAAAGAAATGATTACCGTAGGAATAGCCTATATGTTTAATAATGAAACTAAAAGAAAACCTTAATTTATTCTAAGGAAGTGGAGAGGAACCCATCCTTTCTACTTTTTTGGTACTTTTGGTAAAGTTTGCAAACAATCCCATCGGCTAAACCAAATTTTGGAACGATAATGGCATCGCTTTCAATTTCTTGAGAGATAAATAAAAACAATTTAGCTGCCGGTAATATCACATCCGCTCTGTCGGGACGTAATTTATACGTTAGCATTCTTTCTTCTAAGGTCATCTTTTCTAATCGCATGGTTGCTTTCCGTAATTGCGAAAAGGTAATATGTTGCTTGTTGGGTTCCCCAAATAGCTTAGTAATTTTATTAATATTTCCGCCGGATCCCACTAAATCTATATGCCCAAAATTTTGTTTAAACGTATGTAGCCATTGTTGAAGCCGCATCCATTCGTGAGGATCTTCCGCATGATGTAACAATCGTAGGGTCCCCAATGCAAAAGAATTAGAATTAATAAATGCTTGTTTTTGGGTAACAGAAATTTCCGTACTTCCACCGCCTACATCCACGAACATTTCCATAGAAGAATTTTCGTTTTCTTGTATATTTCCAGCTAAACGAATAACATTAGCCTCTTCTAATCCACCAATAATTTGTATCTGCATTCCCGTTTGAGCCAACACCGCCGCCACCACTTCCTCCTTGTTACTTGCTTCTCTCATAGCAGCCGTAGCATAAACCGCATAGTCGGTGGTTTTATAAATAGCTATGAACATCTTAAATGCCAATAATGTTTCTATTAAATTTTGCGTAGATTCCTCTCGTATATAACCAAGCGAAAAAACATCTTCCCCCAAACGCAAAGGAACTCGAATAAAAGAAACTTTGGAAGTTACTAAGGTTTGATTTAAACCCTCAAACATTTCTGCAAACAAAATACGAACGGCGTTAGAACCAATATCTATACCAGCAAATATCATATTTTCAATTATTTATAGATTTAAACCACAGAGAAACTCAAGCAAAGATAATTATTTTTATGGTTTGATAAAAAACAGATCCAATTCGTCCCTATTTGTTTTTTCCTTATCTTTGCCCCTTGTAAATCTTATTCTCGACCTATTGGGGAGATATTATTAGATTTTGAATAGAAAATATGCTACTAAACCTTTTGTTTTTGGGGGTTTCTTTTGGGATGAACACCCCTTCCACCAACCCCTCTATTTCAAATTCTATAACTGTTCTTAAACCTGTAGATACAGCATCTACCCTTACCGATTCTACCAAAGTAAAAAACGATACTCTAAAAAACGATACTCTCCCTAAATCCTCCTCTGTTGATACCATTGCTAAGAAAAAGAAACACTTTCAATTTGGCAACATTTTTAGTAATACAGTAGGAGAGGGAAGCAACCCCAATTATAAAGCCCCTAAAATTGCATGGGCTTTTGGTCCCGGAGTTTATTATACACCATCCACATCCGTAGCCTTTATTATTGGGGGACAGCTGTTTTTTGATGAGATGGATAAAAAAAGCCAATCTCCAAAATTCCCCTCTATTCGAAGTAAGCATGCAGAGATAGATTCCTTGCCGCTCGATTCACTTCAAAAGAAAAAGAACGCCGCCATCAGTAAACGCTCTAATTTACTTATGGGCATCACCGCCACTATTCAAAAACAATTTTCCATAGACTTAAATCCAGAAATATATTTAATCAACCACCGTTTGGCCCTACAGGGCTTTTTTCGTTTTGGTTATTGGCCTTATACCTTTTGGGGAATTGGCCGAAACACCGCAGAATCCGCCCAAGAAAGTTACGATCAGATTTTTGGAGCAGTGCGTGTAAAAGCAGCTTACGAAGTGGTGAAAGGCCTTTCTTTTGGAGCCGGATTGCAGTATTATTGGTATAATATTACTAAGCAACAAAAAAACGGTTTATTGGCTACAGGAGCCGTTTATGGAGCAAAGCAAAGCCAAGGTTTAGGCATTATTCTTTCGGGGCGTTTCGATTCTCGCGACAACAACCTTTCTCCCCGCAAAGGCAATTACACTTCTATAGAAGCGCTCTACAATACCAATACGTTTGGAGCAGCAGCTCCTTATTGGAGAATAGATGCAGATCTACGTCACTATTTTCATATTTCTCAAAAAAGCAAAGGGATAGAGCATGTTTTTGCCCTTAACTTAGTGCTTACCGCCGAATTTGGCGATAAAATTCCCTTTCAAGAAATGGCACAGATAGCTGGATCTAAAAACAGTAGAGGTATTTTAGTGGGTCGATACACCGACTACAATATGTCGGCTTTTCAAATAGAATATAGATTTTACTATAAATGGTTTGGCCTGGTTGCTTTTGGTTGTTTTTCCGATGTAGGACGAAAGTTTATAGATGTACTGCAATTTGAAATGTGCACCTATGGAGTTGGTATTCGTTTGAAACCTTTTAAAAAATTACCTTTTACCGTGCGTGGTGACGTGGGCATATGGAAAAACAAACCCCAATTCTACGTTGGGATTAATGAAATATTTTAACCTATAGAATGGTCTGAACCTATAGAATGAACCAATGAATTGGCGGAACCTATAAAATACCTATAGAATTTCTCTGCTTGTAAAATGTCAACAATTAAGGTAGCTTCTCTTCTTTAACTACTACTCCTTAAAATATACTTTTAAAATCTCATACGATTGCTTATTACGAATCAAAATAGCAAAAGCATAAAGAAATAACTTAAACAAGAATAGGATGTTAAGAAAAATTTTGGTTGT
>JAVVTR010000023.1:0-36652 GCA_036653535.1 Bacteroidales bacterium
AAAATTAAACTTTAAATCACCCGTGCAATGCTTTTTCAATCTTTTGTTATAATTTCGCACTTGCTACTTGAATCTGCGATGCCCTATAGGGTATAACTAAATTTGTACATCTAATTTTTTTTACATATCTTTGTAGTCAAAGTTGTATTTTAACGTGAACGATTTAATTTCATTAATTTCCGATATTGAGTACAAGGTCCAACTCCTAAATAAGCGAGTGGAGTCTTTGGAAACGGAAAAAAAAATTTTAAAAGCCAAAACCGAAGAATTACAACTTTCTATTAATATATACAAACAGAAATTAAAAGATTTAGAAACTAAAAACAGCATATTAAAAGTAAGCGGTAGTATAAACCGAAGTACAGGAAATAAACATACGTCGAAATCAAATAAGATGATAGACGATTTATTAGAGGAGATAGATAAGTGTATGCAACTTTTAGATAAATAAAATGAACGAAATACCCATTACTGTAAATATTTGCGACCGTCCATATAAATTAATGATAAGTCCCGACGAAGAATCTTTATTCCGAGAAGCGGCTCAACGTATTAATGAGAGAATGAGTAGTTATTCTCAGAATTATGCCTTTAAAGACATGCAAGATTTACTTTCCATGGTTGCGTTACAGTACACATTTAGCGCACTTAAAAGCGAACGTGCTTTAAGTTTTAGAGAGAAGGATTTGTTGCAAAGGCTACAAAAATTAAATGATACTCTTTCGTTTTAAATATTTAGAAGTAAATTATTTTCTTTCATTAGAAAATATCCACCTTATATAAAAATATGTTTATAAAAAAGACCTTATTATAAGGCATTTTCCTTACTGTAACACCATCTTACCCCTTTCCATTTGGGGGCAAAAGTTTGGTAGCAATTTAAAACCGCAGCATTCACCATCAGTTTGAAAACTCAACATTTTAAACTTTGGGGTAAGGCTCAAGCTTGGGAAAGTAGGCTTTGAATTTTCCCTCTGTGGAAAATCTCCTTTGGAGACATAAGACACTTGAATAAGCAGGCAACCCCATAAAATATAGAGTAGGAGTTTTCTTTAACTCTATAGAATGTATGCGGTTTTTTTACTTTTAATAAGCCACTCACAAAAAACATATAATTATGACTATTTTACTTTATGTGCTTGCTCTTTTAGCTGGTGGTGGTCTATTTGCAGTATTTTCCAATACTGTACTTAGAAAACGGCGGCAAACTTTACTATCCGAAGCGGAAGAAAAAAGCGAAATGCTAAAAAAAGAAAAACTTCTTCAAGCCAAGGAAAAGTTTTTACAAATGAAAGCCGAGCACGATAAAACCGTGCAGGAACGCAACAACGTTATTCTAAAGAACGAAAATCGGATCAAACAAAAAGAAACGGATATCAACCGTAAATTAGAGGAATTACAACGTAAAAACAATGAATTAACTGTTCTTAAAGAAAATTTAAGCAACCAGTTAGAAGTTATAGGTAAAAAGCAACTGGATTTAGATAAGATTCAAGCCTCCCATATTGAAAAGTTAGAAAAAGTTGCTGGTTTATCGGCTGAAGATGCTAAAACACAATTAATTGAAAATATTAAAGAAGAGGCTAAATCGGAAGCTTTAAACCAAATCAAAGACGTAATTAGTGAAGCTAAAATCACCGCCAATAAAGAAGCTCAAAAGATCGTTATAGAAACGCTGCAACGAACCGCTACGGAACATGCTGTAGAGAACACCGTATCTGTTTTCAATTTAGAAAACGAAGAAATTAAGGGCCGTATTATTGGACGGGAAGGCCGCAACATTCGTACCTTAGAATCTTTAACTGGCGTGGAAATCATAATCGATGACTCTCCCGATGCAATTATTCTTTCCGGCTTTGATCCGGTTAGGCGAGAAATAGCCCGTTTATCTTTACACAAATTAGTCACCGATGGACGTATACATCCTGCTCGAATAGAAGAAGTGGTCACCAAGACCCAAAAACAAATCGAACAGGAAATTATGGAAATTGGGAAAAGGACTTGCATAGATTTAGGTATTCTTAATATGAGTAATGAGCTTACCCGTATGATAGGGAAAATGAAATATCGTTCTTCTTACGGGCAGAATCTTCTTCAACACTCTCGCGAAACCGCCAATCTTTGCGCTACTATGGCCGCTGAATTAGGGCTCAATCCCAAAATAGCCAAAAGAGCTGGACTCTTACACGACATAGGTAAAGTGCCAGATAATGAGCCGGATCTACCCCATGCTATTTTAGGAATGAAATTAGCAGAAAAGTACAAAGAAAGCCCCGAAATATGCAATGCCATTGGAGCTCACCACGATGAAATAGAAATGAGTAACCTTATATCTCCTATTGTACAAGTATGTGATGCTATTTCCGGTGCCCGTCCTGGTGCTCGTCGTGAAGTAGTAGAAGCCTATATAAACCGACTAAACAATTTAGAATCTTTAGCCCTCTCCTATCCTGGTGTTATAAAAACTTATGCTATCCAAGCTGGTAGAGAATTACGAGTTATTGTAGGAGCCGACAAAGTGACCGATAATGATGCCTGTCAACTATCCATGGATCTTTCTAAAAAAATCCAAGAAGAAATGACCTATCCTGGACAAATAAAAATTACAGTTATACGGGAAACTCGAGCTATTAACTACGCCAAATAAAAATTGGATATTGCGTAAATGGATTTAATCCCTGCATAAAATAAAAATAGAGGATGTACATACATCCTCTATTTTTATTTTATGCAACAACTTACTCTTTATACTAAACAACTTGCTCTTTACCATAACTTACTCTTCTCCTTAGCATAGTCCAAAGAAGCACCGCCACTACTTTTGGGCGTTTAGAACGTTTTCTGCCGGGTTTATATAACTTTCCAATATTCTTCTAAAGTTCTCCGGGCAACGACAAGGACGTCGATTGTCCGACCGCATAAAGGCTAAAGTAGTACTTCCTGTGTGAAGCAAAACTTTTTTGTCGTTATATATTTCGTAATAGAAAGTCATTCTTGCCGCAGGTATCTCCTTAATTATAGTGCGAACCATTAACAACTCGTCATAATGAGCGGCTCTTTTATAAATACTTTCTACATGAATAACTGGCATCATAATCCCCTCTTCTTCCATAGTTTGATAACTATAACCTAACTTTCGCATAGTCTCCACTCTTGCCACTTCATAATAAGTAGGATAATTTCCGTAATATACATATCCCATTTGATCGGTTTCCGCATAACGAACCCGAATAAAAGTTTCTGAACTAAACATAATTATTAAGTATAAGTAGTCTTTTCTTTTTTTTGAAAGCAAATCTAAAATTAAAAATTTTGCACCAACACCCTCTTTACAAAGATAAGTTTTTAGATTCTCTTAAGCAAATGCACTTTTTTTATTAACTTGTTTACATGTTTTTTTTAGCAAAAACATGTAAACAAGTTAATATTTTTTCCTATTCTTACTTTTTATTCAAATAAAATTCCGTACTTTGTTCTACTTTTTTAACAAAAAAAGTTAAAGCACAGACAAACAAAACTTTTTCTATGAAAATGGCGTTTTTACAGTATTTCCCCGAATATTCCGTAACTATTCTTTTATAAAATACAATAGCAAAATCATTTTTTTTTAAAGTTTTTTTATAGCAACTTTGTCTTTGTTTAACACTGTTGATAAGTCAGAAGAAAACAAGTTTATCAACAATATATTACATATACTTTTAAAAAAATAGGTGGACAATGGATCAAAATTATCATGCAGTGTGGAAAAAATGCCTCGATATATTTCGAGATAATTTGGGCAACGGTCAAAGTTTTAAAACTTGGTTTGAACCTATTAAACCCGTTAAGATGGAAGACAACACTCTAACGATACAAGTGCCCAGCCAATTTTTCTACGAATGGTTAGAGGAACACTATGTCGACTTACTTCGATCTACTATTAAAAGGATTTTAGGAGCAGACGGTCGTTTAGAATACTCCATTGTAATGGATACTACTAATCCTTATGCTATTACCAACGAGAGCACCCATAAAAAAGACATTCACAACCAACCCACCTCCCTTCCTATACAAAATAAAGACCTGCCGGACCCCTTTGTTATTCCAGGCCTAAAAAAAATAAAAATCAACTCCCAACTCAATGAAAATTACTCTTTCGACAATTTTATTGAAGGAGATTGCAATCGCTTAGCCCGATCTGCTGGTTATGCTATTGCCGAAAATCCAGGCAAAACCGCTTTTAATCCCCTATTTGTACACAGTGATATAGGTTTAGGGAAAACGCACCTAATGAATGCCATTGGAATACAAACCAAAGTTAATTTTCCCGAACTTACTGTACTATATGTATCCGCAGAATTATTCACTCAACAATTCATTGATGCCTGCCGTAATAATTCCGCTAATGATTTTACCCATTTCTATCAATTAGTGGATGTTCTACTTATTGATGATATTCATAAACTTTCCGGAAAAGAAGGTACACAAAATGCTTTCTTCCATATTTTCAATCATCTGCACCAAAGCGGGAAACAAATTGTTTTATCGTCCGATAAAGCGCCTGTGGAATTAGCAGGCATAGAACCTCGTTTATTATCTCGTTTTAAATGGGGCTTAGCTACCGATCTACAGGTTCCAGATGTAGAAACCCGTATTGCCATTTTACAAAAGAAAATTCATGCCAATGGGGTAGAAATGCCCAAAGACGTTATAGAATATATAGCTTATAGTATTTCCACCAACGTCAGAGAAATGGAAGGGGTACTAAACTCTCTTTTGGCTCAATCTATTCTCAATAAGAAAACCATTACTTTGGAATTAGCCAAACAAATGATTGATAAAATTGTGCGCAATTCATCCAAAGAAATTTCCATAGATTATATCCAAAAAATCATTTGTGATTATTTCGGAATTCCAGTAGACGAAATCAATTCCAAAACCCGCAAAAGAGAAATTGTTCAAGCTCGTCAATTAGCTATGTATTTCTCCAAACGACACACCAAATCTTCTTTAGCTGCTATTGGTTTACAATGTGGAAATAAAGACCATGCCACCGTACTACATGCTTGCAAAACTATAGGTAATCTTATGGAAACCGATAAATCGTTTAAAAACATAGTAGACGATTTGGCGAAAAAAATTAAAAATTAAATGTTAAGTTCTTCCTCTTCTCGCCTTTTTCTACTCCCATCTTCTTTGGGCGAGATGGACCCCTCTTGGGTTTTGCCTGTTATCTATCCAGAGATTATACAACCACTTAGAGTTTTC
Organism: Bacteroidales bacterium; assembly: GCA_036653535.1. Classification (GTDB taxonomy): domain Bacteria; phylum Bacteroidota; class Bacteroidia; order Bacteroidales; family P3; genus JAVVTR01. The sequence continues at coordinate 5,248 of JAVVTR010000023.1, forward strand.
TTTGTAGAAGAAACTCGAACGGCTCGACGCTTCCTTAGAAGAGCTGGATTTAAAGTTCCTTTCGAGGATGTATGTTTCTTAGAAATAAATGAACATACCATAGAAACTAATTTAGAAGAATTTATCCTAAATCAAGGCCTTTCAGAAGAATGGCTATCCAAACAAGACATAGGGCTACTTTCGGAAGCCGGCCTGCCTTGTGTAGCAGATCCTGGGGCTAAAGTGGTGGAATGGGCACATCGAAAAAAGATCAAAGTAGTTCCTGTTAGTGGTCCTTCTTCTATTTTTCTAGCCCTCATGGCCTCTGGCTTTAATGGCCAAAATTTTTGTTTTCATGGATATTTACCTGTTAAACCCGAGGAAAGACTCCGGAAAATAAAGGAATTAGAAAACGCTTCTCTTCAACGAAATCAAACCCAAATTTTTATAGAAACGCCTTATCGTAATCAACATTTATTAGAGTCTATTTTAAGCTGTTGTAAAAGAGAAACCATGCTCTGTATTGCTAAAAACATTACTTTGGCCCAAGAGGATATTCGCAGCCTTTCCATAGAGGAATGGCGAAAAAATATTCCCAATTTACAAAAGCAAAACACCGTATTTTTATTAATGGCATGAACCCACCTTTGGCCGAACAATTAAGGCCACAAACCTTAGAAGAATACATAGGGCAATCTCATTTGATGGCTCCGGGTGCGGTATTGCATAAAGCTATACTCACTGGCAATTTACCATCCCTTATTTTATGGGGTCCCCCAGGAGTTGGAAAGACCACCTTAGCCCACTTAATTTCTCTTTCTTTAGACCGCCCTTTTTTCTCTCTCAGTGCCGTGCAAGCAGGCGTTAAGGAGGTAAGAGAAATTTTACAACAAGCCCAAGAAACAAACCGTTCAACGAACAAGAACGAAGCGCTCCATACGCCCTCTTTATTTGATAATCCAGAGCAAAATCCTCTCGCAATCCATACCGATTTTTCCCTTCAAGAAAACAAAGCGAATAAAACACCTATTCTTTTTATAGATGAAATACATCGTTTCAGCAAGTCCCAGCAAGATTCTTTGTTAGGTGCTGTAGAAAAAGGAAATATTACTTTTATAGGAGCCACCACGGAAAATCCATCCTTTGAGGTAATAACGCCACTCTTATCCCGCTGTCAAGTTTATATATTAAAAAGCCTTTCCAACGAAGAATTAGACATTTTAATTCATCGCGCTATAAGTCACTTGGAAAAAGCGTACCATTTATCCATACAAGCAGACGAAACCTCTGCACTCAAACGGATTTCCGGAGGAGATGGAAGAAAGTTACTCAACGCATTAGAATTAGTGCTTAGCGCTCAATTTTCTCAAAACAGAACAGAAAATCAAACTAAGGAAAATGGAACAAAGCTGATTCTAAACGATCGTATAGTTCAAGATTTGATTCAACAGAATTTGGCTATTTACGACAAAGGAGGGGAAAATCATTATGATATTATTTCTGCTTTTATAAAATCTATAAGAGGAAGTGATCCCAACGCAGCGGTTTACTATTTAGCGCGCATGTTGGAAGGAGGCGAAGATGTGAAGTTTATTGCCCGCCGCATGCTTATTTTAGCTTCAGAAGATATAGGGAATGCCAATCCAAATGCTCTTTTATTAGCCAATGCCTGCTTTGAAACCGTCCATAAAATTGGATATCCGGAATGTCGCATCACCCTAAGTCAAACGGCCATATATTTAGCCTGTTCTCCCAAAAGCAATGCCTCCTATTTAGCCATCGACCATGCTTTAGCAACGCTAAAAGAAAAAGGGGACCTACCTGTTCCTCTCCCTTTACGTAATGCACCAAGCAAACTTATGAAAGAATTAGGCTATAGCGATGGTTATCTTTACGCCCATAATTTCGACGATAATTTTGTGGACATGGAATTTTTACCCAAAGGAATGGAAGGTAGTGTATTCTACGAACCCGGCAATAATTCTAAAGAAAACGATATAAGAAAAAAACTTAGAGAGCACTGGAAAAGCAAATACAACTACTAAACAAATCTAAGCCAACCAAAAGATTACCGAGCCTTACGCCTCTTCTCTTTTTTTAATTTTTTAAATAAAATAATATGAATATAGCGGAAAAAACAGAAACCATTATTAAAGAATTTACCTCTTTCGAGGATTGGATGGATAGGTATAATTTATTAATAGAAATGGGAAAATCTTGTCCTGTTTTATCCGATCAAGAAAAGAACGACAATTTCCTTATCAAAGGTTGCCAATCGAGAGTTTGGATCAAAGCAGAGAAAAAAAACGGTTTAATTTATTTCAAAGCCGACTCGGATGCCGTAATTACCAAAGGAATTGTGGCCGTACTTCTTTATGTCTTTTCCGGAGAAAAAGCGGAAGTTATAGTAAATGCACCTATTGATTTTCTAGACACCATTGGTCTAAAAGAACACCTTTCCCCTACACGATCCAATGGATTGAATGCTATGCTAAAACAAATTAAACTTTATGCATTAGCTCTTAGTTTACAAAAATCTTAGAAATTCTATCCATTGGGAAACATAGTTGCATTACTACCGAAGTTGTTCCCAATACGCTTATTTCTTATTTTCCAGTATTTTTACTACTTTTGCAAAATTTCATTTTCTTTATGTTTACTAAATTTCATGCGCCTATTGCTTCTACCCTAACCACTTTTGACGAAAAATTTAAGTTTCTCGTAGATAGTGATTTTCCTATGTTAAAGGAAATAAGTGCCCATGTATTTCATACCAAAGGGAAACAATTACGCCCGCTTTTGTTATTTTATATCTATAAACTATTTAAAGAAGAAATTTCCGAATCTGCTTATTTAGCCGCCTCTCTCATAGAGATACTACATGCCTCTTCTTTAATTCATGATGATGTTGTGGATATGGCCGATACAAGACGAGGAAATCCATCCGTGCGTTTTTTATGGGGTAACAAAGCCGCAATATTGGCCGGAGACTATATGCTTTCTAATGCGTTCTTAAAAGCATACGATCACAGCGACACCCGTCTTATGGTGTTTATGGTGGAAGTGATCCGACAAATGAGCGAAGGGGAATTAATACAATTGGAATATACGGCCAATCCGGCTATTACAGAAGATATTTATTACCAAATCATAGAACGTAAAACGGCTGCTTTATTTGCTTGCTGTTGTCGTTGCGGTGCCCATGCCGCCGGAGCCTCTGACGAAGAAATTCTTTTAGCCCAAAATTTGGGAAAAAATATAGGTTTAGCTTTTCAAATACAAGACGATCTTTTAGACTTAAATCTCCGTGTATCCGCCGGCAAAGCCTATGGCAACGACCTAAGAGAAGGAAAAATAACCCTTCCTGTTTTATATTATTTAAGACAAGCCTCTCCAAAGGAACGCAACGAATTGTGGTCCATACTACAATCAACATCCACTAAATCCGTGGATTCTAAAGAATTAAACGAAACCATTGAATATATAATTAAAAAAATCAATCTCTCTGGAGTGGAGGCAGATTGTCTTGCACAAGTAGATAAATTTAAAGAACTCGCCCTTTTGAATTTTCAAAAATTAAATTGTCCATCCCCCATGGTTTACGATTTAATTTCCTGGATATGCACCACTTACAAAAGCGCCTCTCTTTGCGAACCCACTATTGCACAAGAACAAGCCTTCTAATTTCGTCTATGAAAAAAATATTTATCCTTTGCAGTTTGTTTATTTGCACCTCCTTTGTATGTGATTTTCTCCATGCTACAAATGGAATCACCATATTAAGTCCCACTATTTGCTCCACCCAAGTCCCCCTCCATATAAACGGACAACTTTATACTAATAGAGAATCTTATATCTCTATCCTTTCTATTACAGATAACTTCGGAAACAGTTATTCTCCCGATGGAACCGTATCTCCAACTAAAACTACCACTTATTTTATAGAGTATAAAAATCAAAATACAGGAACTACTAAAACCGAAAATGCCGTAGTTACTATAGTTTATCCACCCAAATTAAGTATTAATAGGGAGCACTATATTGCTCAAGTATGTGAAGGATCCACCGTTACTCTATCCTTAGACACCTTAGAAAACATAGAACGAAACACCTTGGAATGGGTTTTGTCTACAGGAGGCACTTCCTCTGAATTTATGCCTACTTTTACTATTACTAAAAATGCAAATATAACCGTTACAGCAAGAAATAATACTTGCGGCGAAATAGCTTCCGACAAACTTATCTACTTTGCCAAAACAAAACCGAAATTTAAATATAAAATTTTAGACTTAAGTCCCATTACCGTCTGTGTGGATTGCCCCATCGATTATCCTCTACCAAACGAAATAGAGGTAAGTGCAGGAACACCTATTTTTAGAACACTTACGTGGATAGATACGGAAAATCCTATCGTTAGTAGTTATCCTCGGGTTGTTAATGGACATTTATTAGGTCACGTAGACAGCACTAACGAATGTGGCACTACCAATTTATTAGTAGATACTACTATTAAACTAAAAATTATAGGAACTCCTTGCACGCCTGTTCTATATCCTAACCTGAGTACAACCTCTTGTATCTGTACAACAGTAGGAATTTCCGTAACCAATCCTTATACCCCTCTATGTAGCTTTAATCAAAAGGATATTCATATCTTATGGAATGCAACTACGGTAAATTTCCTTAACGAACAAAACAGTCTTAATAAAAAAATATTCAATTATAATGCCCTTCCTTTAAAATCTTCTTCCTTTTCCACGGAAATAAATTACACCCTCTCTTGTCCGAGCAAAAGTAGCCCCACTTTAAATAAACAAATCGCTCGAAACACGGACGTTACTATAGACAGCTGTATAAGCGCAAGCTATTTTTACTGTTACGGAGATACGGCCTATTTAAGTTTTATAACAGATGCAAGTAAGGATATAAAAAATGTAAAAATTCTTCCTCCTCACGATATCTTATTTTCATTAAATACAAGTTCCAACAAATTGTATCTTTTTGCAAGTAAAGATGTAGTATTAGACAGTCTTCTCTATACTCCTCTTCAATACCAAATTACCTACAAACTCATCGAATGTAAGCAAGATATAGATATTATTAAATCCATTTCTTTAAAGGAAGACTTCTTTTGCAAACCCCAACTATATCACAACTATCCACCGACCTACGCTAAGGAACAATATAGTTGCATAGGAGATGCAAACAGTATTGGGATATACGTCCAAAATCGTACTATTGTTTTCGATAGTTTAGTTATAAGTCAAGGCCCTTATCAGATTGGAAATTTCCAAAACAATCAAGGGGAAGAAGCATATAGAAGCATGGAATACTCTCTTTTCCCTTACTATGAACAATATTTCAGAGACATATTAGTAACCGCTTATTATACCCAAAAAGGTTTGTCTAAAAGCACAAGCAAAACTTTCCCCATCACCGCCATATCCTGCCCGCCAAAAATATATAAACAAACCTCTTACGGCAAGTGTCCCGGCAGTGAAAATCGCTTCGATATTATGGCCTCGAACCCCACCACCAAACGAGAAAGTTTTACTATAAAAACCCTTTGCACTCCATCTTGTACCCTTTTTGATACCACTTCCCAAAATTTACAATCTCGTTGGCATTATTATTTTTCCGTTGCTCCTTTCACCAATACGGAATTAAAGATGATATTGCAGTACAACGAAGGCGACAGTCTTAAATCCATGGAATTATCTTCCTCTTTTTTCATGAATGATACTTGTTTCCCATACGGAGTTCCCGATCAAAATAGCACTTGTATAAAAGATAGTTTGCATCTTTATATAGACTGTAAAAACGTGCAAGACACCTTAGTAAAAGTGATATGGGACAACTCGTCCCCCTGTCGGTTTCATTTAATTAACAAAGAAGAATATCCACCAATATCCAATAGATATAGGCTGCACTATTATACCTTCGCAGATACAAATGGCATTTATCCTTATGTAGTACAAGTAAAAAATAGAGACACTCTTCTTTCGTATCCCGACACTCTAAAGCTTCACGTAATATTAAGTTCTAAGGCTTTTGTCACAGACACTGCTTACGTTTGTACTGGCAGTGATATAGACTTAAGCCCATATATAGACACTACTATAGTACAATTTATTAAAGAACCAACAAGCCTTTTTTTCCGAAATGTACAAAAAAATATTACCCTATCGGTAGTAGCACAAAGTAAATTTCATTGTGCCAACATGGACATATACAATACCTTTCAAGATAGCATCCTTATAAATGCAGATTTAGATGTATATCTATCGGGTATGAATGATACTGTTTTTTGTATGGGCGACTCCATTTCTCTAAAAGCTCCCACCAACGGTAGAGTAACTTGGGTAAGAGAGACTCTCCCTCCATCCCTATATAGCAAAGATACCTTAGTTACCAATCTCCTTAATTATTTAAGCTTTTGTGATACTATACGTAATAGCAATACCCGATATACCGCTATCTCTTCCAATACTTGTCCCATTTGGCTATCTAAATCTTTTTTGGTTAAGGCAAAAAGTCTTCCCCATATCTTTATAGAACCCAAAAGCCGAGTCTGTCTCTACGATACTATACATCTAAAGGCACAATGTTCGGATAGTTCCCCACTTTCTTCCTATTGGACCCACAACGGGTTTCTTTTAAATTCTCCTCATATTGTACTCACCACCAAAGATAGTAGTTATGCGGTAATTCATATCCAAGGTTCTAATCAATGTTGGAACCAAGACTCCTCTTTATTGTTGGCCTATCTTCCCCCTTTAGTACAAATTTCAGATGGGAATAATTCCATTTGTGTTCACCCAAAGAGACCGACTCTATTACAGGCTAAAGGTGCTGATAGCTATCAATGGCTTATAAAAACTCCTGTCAATACCCCTAATTTGAATATTAACATCCATACGGATTCTATCTTTCAAGTAGTGGGTATAGAAAATTTGCACCAATGTAAAGACACCGCAAAAATTAAATGTCTCTTATACGTTCCTGATATAAATACGTCCGATACTACTCTTTGCGTAGGTACCCAGCTTTTAATTAAAGTAGATAGCTTGCCAAAATCAAAATTTCTTTGGAGTATCAATCATTTAATTCTTTCCAATAGTTCTATTTTAAATATAGAAAACGTACACGATATAGATACTGGATCCTATTTTTTATATACCAATCGCTATTTTTGTAAAGACACTCAAATCTTAAAACTACAAACCTATTCCACTCCAAATCCAAAAATTCAAACAGAAAATCTTCGCTTTTGTGAAGGAATCTCCATTAATTTATCTATAACTACAGCTCTTAGCCCCATAGAAGAAAACAATATGCAAATTTGGTGGTTTACCCCTCGCCATAAGGATGGATTACCCGGTGGTAAGCATTTTTCTCTTTCCTCTACTATCCTTTCCGACAGCGGTTGGTACAAAGTTAAAGTTAAGCTCGGATCCTGCTCCAGCACGGATAGTGTTTTTCTTTCTATAGATTCTCACAGCCACCCCTCTTTTAATCTCCGGAATTTTTATTGCAATGGAGAGGATCTTGCTTTAGAAGCATATCCTAAGGATAAAAACGCTTCCTATCATTGGTTTTCCTCTAATCGAAATATTTATTCCTCTAACTCCGACACCCTCTTGCCCAATTTACAAAAAGAAGATAGCACAAAACTCTATTTAGAAATACAACGTTATTCTTGTTGCGACACCACCTTTAGAATGGTTTCCGTACGTCCAAGAATAGACCCCTCTTTACATACATCTTCCTTTCATTGCGAAAGTTCCACCGCCACCATTACCGCAGAAAATGCAGAAAATGCAGATCAAAAACAATGGTACTTTCAAAACACCATTTTACCAGGAGAAAACACCTCTACCCTTCATATTCCCAATGTAAACTTTGCAAATCAAGGTTGGTACTCCTTTATATCCTCTCTGAAGCTGTGCAATAGCTACAAAGACAGTATTTATTTAAAAATAAACCCATTACCTATTCCTATTTTAGCGAAAGATACTTTTTTCTGTATGGGAGATACCTTAATATTAAATGCCTATAATGCCCAAAGTCCCGAAGCTACATTTGTATGGAATACCGGAATAAAGGCTCCTTCGATTTCTATCACTACCCAAGGAAACTATTGGCTAACTATGACCCTAAACGGCTGTAAACAGAATGCAAATATTGCCGTGACTTCCCGCCCTAAGCCCATTTTTAGTTTGGGTGCCGATACCGTTCTTTGCAGAGAGAGTCCTCTTATACTAAAGGGACCCGATGGATATATCGATTATTTGTGGCAAGACGGCTCTACTATGCCCTATCTTCCTGTGCAAGAAGATGGAATTTACCGCTTAACTATAACCCAAAATGCCTGTTCTTATAGCTCCAGCCGATACGTACATTTTCGTTTCTGTGGAACTCTCTTTTTTGCCTCTGCTTTTACGCCTAATGGAGATGGAATCAACGACAAATTCGGAGTATTTACCAATGCCAAACCCGAAGACTTAAACTACCGCTTAATAATTTTTGATCGTAGTGGAAAAATTGTCTTTTCTACTACCAATATTTCTGACAGCTGGGATGGATTTTATAAAGGACAGGCTTGTCTTTCGGGCGTCTATGTTTTTCGTTGTATTGCATACGATAAAGAAAACAAAAAAGACTTATCTGTAAATGGACAAGTTACCATTATACGATAAAAGCCTTAATATTTTAGCACGGTTCTTAGATGTTTTATTTAACTATAGTATAACGTTTGGAAACCTTTGTCTTTATTGCCGACTATGCAATTTTAAAAGATTCTCTTCTATCATTTCTTTTAAAAAGTGTTGAATTTGTGGATCCGAAATAGAAACATTATCCAAAACTGCTTTTACTTCTCTCGTATCGAAAAGATAGTTTCCATACGAATTTTTATGTTCATATATAAAATCAAGCGTTGGATTCATAGCCGTTAACATTCCTATTACACCAACCATATCCCCCACTGGTATTCTATCTATGTGATCCATAACAAAAGAAGCTTTAAGTACCGTTCCAACTCCTACTTGGGAATGAATTTCCAATGTTCCTCCAGTAATTTCTACATTTTGTTTTAATAAAGGTAATCCCATACCCACTTTTCGTGTAGTACGAGTAGTGGTATAGGGATCGGTAACCTTAGATAAAAACTCCGGACTCATTCCTTTCCCATTATCTTCTATAGTAAGTATATACCTATTCTTCGAAATATCTTCATCTGTAATAATCCTCATCAAAGTAGCATTGGCACTAATAGAATTTTGTATTAAATCCAATACATGGGAAGCCATATCTTTCATTTTATATATCTCCCATTTTTCGTCTCTAAAGCTAAGGTTAATTCTTTGAAATTTAATTTTTCCATATAAAAACTAGTATAACTATTACCAATATCACCTACCATATGAGCATCCGAACTATGAATAAAGGAGAAACGTTTTAAATAAGCAAAACGTTTTAGAAATTTTTCTGTTGTTGTAAATCGGCTCAACTCCAAAGCATCTGCTTTCAAATCTAAAGGAACAAAACCCAACTGACTCATTAAACTGGTAGATGGTTTATCTACATGGGCCGGTATAAACAAACCATTATATTTTTTGACTTTCTCATATAAATCGTCTAGGCATAGAGGCAAGGCGGACCACAACAAACGAGCTTCTTCGTAAACAATTTCCTCTTCTTGGTTCACCACTATTTGATATCCTATTTTATCCACATCATTAGGAATATCTGGCAATACCTCTTCTATCCATGACTGGAAACCCGCTCGTTCTTCTTCTTTTTCAAAAAAAGCCAAAGCATGTGCCTCCTCTTTGCTTGTAAGTTCACAACCCATCAAGGCCAAAATACCCAAACGCTCCGACAAACTATGTATTAATACACTTTGACGAGTGGAATTATGATCGGTAATCCCTATAATGCTCAACCCTTCCTCTTGGGCTTTTTGAATAATATTTACCGGGCTCATATCCAAATTAGCACAAGGTGACAATATAGTATGTATATGCAAATCGGCTTTATATTCCTGCACTTTTTATTTATTTCCAAGTTTTAGAAAAGCATATAATTGCCCTGCCGTTTGAAAAGTTTCTTCTTCGGTTCCTAAGATAGGAATGTTTTCGAGCCTGCTTTGCTCTAACATATCTGAACTTGGCTCTAATCCTTTTACCAAAATAATAGCCGCTAATTCTTTTAAAGAGGCAATAGCCATTACATTTTTATGCGTTTGTAGTGTAATCCAAATTTGCTCACTTTCGGCATGCCCCATAACATCACTTAGTAAATCCGATACATAGCCACCATCTACCTCTCGTTTCAATCCTTTTGCATCTCCATCGGAAATAACCCGTAAGTTTAATGCTTTTACCACTTCTTCTACTGTCATATACTTTAATGTTTATTTTTTTTAATGCTAAAATCTTTTTCATTTTTAAAAATATCCTCACCCCATATGGTTTTAAATATATCTACTCTTTCCTCTGCCTGCATATTTCCCTTTTCTTCTAAATAAGTTTGTAAAAAAACACAATTTTTAAGTTCCGCCCTATCGTTTGCAATATCTTCTGCAAAGGCCAAACAAGAGGGAGCTCCACAAACACCACAGTCCTTTTGAGGAAGCAAACGTAAGGTTTCTCGTATATGCTCCATTTTCTGCATAGCCACTTGTAGATCCTTATCTAATTTCATCATGGAACGTGGCAAAACCTTATTGGTGGTTAGTCTATTTTTAATACTTTCCCATATTTCCTTGTCCAATCCTGGATGTGTATTTTGAGCCTGCATAGAAGCCGATAAAAAGGCCCTATTACGCATTTCTTCTGCAATTAAAAAACGAAGCCCTCTTACTAAAACGCCTCCTGAACACCCTTTTGCACACCCTTTCAATTCAAGAAAATCCACATTTGAATCTTCTATATCTTCTAATTTCTCTAAATAATCACTAATATGCTCAATGCCATCTATAGACAAACTACGTCCTACGGCATAACGGCTTTCCCCTTCAGGAAGAGACCACAGCAAACCTTTAGGCGATATATAGTCTCTTGGATCGGCTCTGTTCTCTTCTGTGGGTAATTTCCCTTTACGATTCTTTATATCTTTTAAAATGCGATTAAAAAGAAAATCCATATTAATCACCCCTTGGATTTCCGATTTTTCCTCTCCTACCGGCGTTTTTATAGCAGCTATTTTAGCAGCACAAGGCGTTACATAAAATAAGCCAATTTCATTTTCAGCAGCCCCTTCTCTAAGCAACTTTTGTTTATAATACATTGCGGCCACCTCCGAGGGCTGTTTTAGCAGCATCATATTCCCCGTTAAAGCCGGGAACTTAACTTGTATAAGACGAACCACCGCTGGACAAAAAGTAGATATTAATGGCTTTATATCCGCATGCTCCTTAACATAAGCTATCTGCTCTTCTGCCAATAAATCCACCACCTGCTCTATTTCAAAAACATGAGTAAAGCCCAAAGACATTAAACTTTCCCTTATTTCACTTGGAGAAATATCTCTCTTAAGCTGATCACTAAACTGGGCCATAAAAACGGCAGGTAAGAGAACCACCCTATAATCATACTGAAAGATGGTGTTAAAATCGTCTTGGGCCACATCTATGGCTGTCATAGGGCAAACAATATAACAATGACCACAATCTATACAACGATTAGGATAAAGTTTTGCCTTACCATTAGAAATGCGAATGGCTTCGGTTACACAACTACGCATACAATGCGAACAACCTATGCAACGCAAAGTATCTATATGTAAAGCATGATAAAAAAAAGGTTCTTCCATACCATATAATTATTAAGAATCCGAACAAACTACATAAAATCCTTCCATATCCATAAAAGTCTTCTAATTTTTAAAATACACGGTCAATTCCACCGTAGTACCTTCTCCAACCTTACTACTAATATTTAACTTATCTGCATTATTTTTCATATTGGGCAAACCCATTCCTGCTCCAAAGCCCATTTCTCTAACGGTAGGGGAAGCCGTAGAATATCCCTCTTGCATCGCTCGCTCTATATCCGCTATTCCCGGTCCTTGATCCGCTAAAACAATATTTATTTTTTCTTCATCTATTTTTACGGTAATAACTCCTTTATAAGCATGTGCCACAATATTCACTTCCGCCTCATACATGCCAATAACTACCCTTTTAATAATGGAAGACTCTATATCCAATTGTTTTAATATTTTCTTGACCGCACTGGAAGCGGCTCCCGCATTGGAAAAATCTCCTCCCTCCACATAATATTCAAAATTCATACTTTTTATTTTATTGGATAAAGCCCCAAAATGAGGGCTAAGCGTTTTCTACTATTTTCATCTTTAGCAATCTCGTAAATTTAATAAATTGGAGGCAAACCCGCTTTCCACAATAAACCTGCAGCCCTATACATGGAATACGGACTTTCCATAAGTACCATTTGATTTTCTTCTGCCAATGCTATCATTTCCGGGCTTGTTTTTTTTCCTCTTACAAACAAAACAAACTTTATCTCCGACATCTCGGCCGTTCGTATAGCCTGTATATTAGACAAACCCGTGATAAGCAATAATTTTTTTCCGGCATTTTCTCCTAAAGTCAACACATCGCTCATTAAATCAGAAGCAAATGCATACTCTAAAGACTGTTCCATTCTTTCTTCTCCGCACATTATGTGGGCATTGAGTAACAATAATAAATCTTTTACTTTCATAAGAAAATAATTTTAATAAATAGTTCTTATGGAACGCTTGCTTTAAACAGAAGTTGAACTAAAACGTAGTTTTGAATTTTTCTGAGGCAAGTCATCATCGGCTTTGTCAACTCCATGGGCTTTACCTTCATCCTATTGGCTTCGTTATTGCACTCCTGTTCGTTTCATAATTTTCATATTGGATTGTAAGCTTTATTTACCAAACATTTAGTAAAATATTAGCAAAAAAAACAAATACGGGATTTCCCTTTTATACGAAAGATTCAAAACTACAAAAAAAAACTTGTATAGAAAATATTTTTATGCTACTTTTGCTACTCTTTTTCCCTTGCCCAGGTGGTGGAATTGGTAGACACGCTACTTTGAGGGGGTAGTGTCGGTTACGACATGCAAGTTCGAGTCTTGTTCTGGGCACCACGGAGATAAAAAACCAAGCGTCCCCGTATAAAAGAAGCCCAAATGGCGGAATTGGTAGACGTGCTAGTTTCAGGGACTAGTTTTCGCAAGAAAGTGCAGGTTCGAGTCCTGTTTTGGGCACCCATCGATTATCTCTATCTTCTACTTTCGCTTACGAAAGAAAATTCCAATCATCATTCCAATAAGAAGCAGAATAGATACACCTAAAAGTAAATGTCCGTAGCGATTTTGTGGAGCCAAACTCAATAAGAGAACAGAACCTATAAACAATCCAACCGTCAGTATAGCAGAGATAATACGATATCCCACTTGCCGCAGTGTCTTATTAAAATATTCTATATCATTTATTTGAACCTCGTGTTTTATCTTACCCTCTTTAAGTTTATATAAAATTTCATTTACTTGCAAAGGAAAATTTTTAATCAACATCCCATAATCGCTTAGGGTATCATAGATGGAGGTTGCAATTTTACGTGGATTATATTGGGTGGCTAATAGCCGTTTTGCATAAGGAAGAATCAAGGGCGTAAGTGAAATTTCTGGATCTAAATTTCCTGCAAATTTTTGCAAAGTCAATAAGGTTTTAGCCAACATAAATAAACCAGATGGCACTTTTAATTTATGTTTTATCAAAATACTAATACAAGACTGCATCATATTAGCAAAATTGATATTTTCTAATGGAACCTGCCCCATTTTTTTGATTAACGTACTAAGTTCAAATTCCAATTCATCGGTTTGATCATAATACTTCTGTCCACATAGTGCTAATAAAGATTTTGCCATAGCTTTAGCATTTTTGTGCAAAAAACTCAATAAAAAATCGGCAATAAAATTCATTTCTCTCGGACGTAAAACTCCCGTCATTCCAAAGTCTATAAAACAAACTACATTATTATCTTCAATGAAAATATTTCCGGGATGAGGGTCCCCATGAAAGAAACCTTCTTCCATAATCATTTTTAGCAGAGCATTAGCACCATTAACTGCAATTTGGTGCAAATCTAAACCCTGCGCTTTTAATTTTTCTATGCTATCGGGCGATATTCCCTGTATTTTCTCCATGATCAATAATCGCCTTGTTGTATACTGACTATAGAGATGAGGAATATGTACGGTAGGATCCTCCTTGAAAATATGATCAAAGCGACTAATATTTTCCGCTTCATTATAATAATCCAATTCTGAAGTAATTTGAGCAGCAAATTCATTAACAAATCCCGTTACATCCATATACGCATACTCCGGATAAGCTTTAACAAATTTACGAACAATAATACGCATCAAATATATATCTAATTTGATTTTGTTCTCTATATGCGGACGCTGTATTTTGATAATTACATTTTGACCCGAATGCAAGCGAGCTTGATACACCTGTCCTATAGAAGCAGCAGCCAAACAACGGGGATCAAACCATTCGAAAACATCTTCTATACTTTCCCCTAATTCATTTTCTATTAGTATTTTAGCAGCAGAGTCTGCAATAGGAAGCACTTGGGACTGTAATTTTTTTAGCTCCGCCCTAAATCTATCGGAAAGCACATCGGGACGATCGGCTAAAATTTGTCCGAATTTAACATAAGTCGGTCCTAAATCTTCAATAACCGCTCTTAATCTTTCCGGAGTAGATTTTACTTGACAATGCGCCTGAGGATGCTTACGCAAATGCCGTTTCCCTATAGATGTTTTATAGAACCACTCTCTAAAACCATGTTTTACAAGAATTTTTAAAATTTGCAAAAAACGACAAAACTCTAAATAACTGGTATATATATGTAAAAGTTTCATATTTCTTTATTTTCCGTATTTTGATCCACAATAAATTTCGATAACACCATGGAAAAGACATCCTACGATGGCTTGCCTATACACCTTCTTCTTGATGAATTATTTTTTCTAAATTTTGATTCAATTTTTCTATATTTTGATTCAATTTTTCTATATTTTGATTCAATTTTTCTATATCTTCTTTGCTTATTTTAGCTTCCACCAATACATCCGACTCTGGTTTTAGAGATTCTACGAAAGCAGAATACGATAATTCTTCTCTAAGAGAATTTAATCCAGAAAGTATATGCTCACTTATTTCTTTACTTTGATCTGCATCTTTTCCGGTGTATTTTTCCAAAACACTGCTAAATTTGTCTATAAAAATCTCTCTCTCTTCCACCGTAGCCAACAAAGCCGATCTTAACGCCCAATTTAATTTACTATTCATCTATCTTTTATATACTATAAACCCATTTCTTATTTGAACTTCCAAAGTTAATGAAAATTTTTTACACTCGTTTTTTTTTCTTATCTTTGCGCCTAAATTTTGAAGTAGTATGGCACAACAAGACGAAAACACCCCTTTAGAAAACGTAGAATCCACTTTTGGAAAAATAGAATTTTTCCTCGAACGACATCAGAAATTATTGATATACATAGTATCCGCTATCATTTTGCTTGTTGGCGCTTATTTTGGTATAAAATATTTATACATTGAGCCTCAAGAAAAAACAGCCTCTACTGAGATGTTTTATGCAGAACGCTATTTTGAAATGGACTCTGCACAATTAGCACTAAATGGAGATGGTCAGCACTTAGGTTTTTTAGATATTATTGATAATTACAGTATTACAAATTCTGCTAATTTGGCTCATTACTATGTGGGAATGATTTACTTACACACTGCTAAATTTGAACCAGCCACTACCTACCTTAAAAAATTCAAAACTTCCGATCCTATTTTGTATTGTCTTACCAAACAAGCTATTGGAGATGCATATTTGGAAATGGATCAAAAGGAAGAGGCCTTAAAATATTATACAGAAGGCACCAAAAAATATAAAAATGAAATAATAACTCCAGGCATTATGATGCGAGCCGGCTTTGTATGCGAACAACTAAAAAAATACGAGGAAGCTCTTACCTTTTACAAAGCAATTCAACAAGATTACACCAAATCTCAGGAAGCACGAGAAATGGATAAATACATCGCTCGTATAGAACAGTTAAAAAGCAAATAAAATATTTTTTTAATAGATGTATAGCCGTCTCAAAATACATAATGAGACGGTTTTTTTTATCTATAACTCTTTAATATTTACAATTTATGTCGAGCGAACAGCATCCCTTATCGAACTACAATAAAAGCAGCATACCCGATGCATCTAAATTTCATTTTGCCGTAGTCGTTTCCCAATGGAATTCTACTATCACAGATGCCTTAATGAATGGTTGTACCAAAATACTACAACAATCCGGCACACCCAAGAACCACATTCACCTTTATCCGGTTCCCGGCAGCTTTGAATTATCGACCGCTGCCGCTTGGCTTGCACAGCAAAAAGAAATAGATGCCATTATATGCTTAGGTTGTGTTATACAAGGTCACACCCGCCATTTCGATTTTATTTGTCAAGCCGTTGCAAACGGACTTACACAAGTAGGAATACAAAGCGGAAAACCTGTTGTATTTGGCGTTCTTACAACCAATGATCAAACACAAGCCGAAGAAAGATCCGGTGGTCGTTTAGGAAACAAAGGAGAAGAAGCCGCTGTAACCGCCATAAAAATGCTGGATCTAAAAAAATCCATCTAAGATTTTGCTAAATGAACGAAGCAACTTCTTGGAAATTATTTAATTTTCTCTATATCCAAGCTCGAAATTATGTCTGAAAACATCCTATTCATGGGTACTCCGGAATTTGCTTCGGAATGCTTAAAAAGTTTAGTCGAAGCGAATATGAACGTGGTTGCGGTAGTAACTATTCCCGACAAAGCCACCGGAAGAGGACAAAAGACCCATATTTCTCCAGTGAAAGCATATGCCTTACAACAAGGCATACCCATTCTTCAGCCTCTTAAATTAAAAGACCCTGCTTTTTTAGAAGAACTATCATCCTATCAAGCAGATCTTCAAATTGTAGTAGCTTTTCGCATGCTTCCCTTTGAAGTTTGGAACATGCCTCGATTAGGCACTTTTAATTTACACGCCTCCCTTTTACCAAAATATAGGGGAGCAGCCCCTATTCAACGATCTATTTGGAATGGAGAAACAGAAACCGGAGTAACGACCTTCCTTTTAGATAAAGATATAGATACTGGAGATATTCTTTATCAAGAGAAAGTTTCTATTGAACCGACCGACAATGCAGGAAGTTTACATGATAAACTATTAAGCATTGGCGCTCCCTTAGTGGTTAAAACTGCCAAAGATTTATTTCAAAACCGAATACCACGACACACACAAAATACAACCTCCATAGACCATTTGCCCTCTGCACCAAAAATATTCAAAGAAGATTGTTATTTAAACTTTGGGGAAACAGCGGAATTATTAGCTTTAAAAATCCGAGCGCTTTCGCCATATCCAGGATCTATTGCTTGTTTAAAAAGTTCTAAAACAGGCCAAATAATCCCCCTTAAAATTTACGAAAGCAGTGTTTCTGAAAATTTACCAAAAACTTATCAACAAGGAACGCTTCTCTCTGACAATAAGCACTTTCTAAAAATCGTTTGCAAAAACGGAAGCTCTATTTCCTTAAAAAAGCTACAACTCCCTGGTAAAAAGATACTTAGCATAGAGGAGTTTTTAAGAGGTTTTCCTTTGGATTCTCTGCATCCTTTTTGTTGTGTGGACGTTATGAACAACTAATAGCAACAAAGTGAGTACTGCTGCAAGTTTAGCAATTGAATATATTTCGGAAACGCTGTATATTCGCTGTGTTAATAAATAAATAGGTTTTAATAAATTTTAAAAATTACAACCATGAACAAAGCAGAATTGATCGACTCTATTGCTGCTAAAGCAAAATTGTCAAAAGCGGATTCTAAAAGAGCCTTAGATGCTTTTATTGCCACAACCTCCGACACTCTAAAAAAAGGAGATCGTATTGCCTTAATTGGTTTCGGTTCTTTCTCCATTTCCAAAAGAGCTGCCCGCAAAGGCCGTAACCCAAGAACCGGAAAAGAAATTAAAATTGCCGCTAAAAAAGTGGTTAAATTTAAAGCTGGTGCAGGTCTTGCAAAAAAAGTGAAATAATTTTTTGTAAAAGATCCAAAGCGTTTCCAAATGGAAACGCTTTTTTTATATCTTTGAAATCCCAATCTTTTCGCTTACCCCTCTATCCTTTTTAATAATCCTATCAAAAAAAACATGCATCCAAATATTTGCCACCAAGCCATAGTAACCAAAGTGGAACCTTCCAAACTTACATTAACCATAGAGTCGGTTTCTGCCTGTAGCGCCTGTACAGCCAAAAGCATGTGTCATCTTACAGAAAAAAAAGACAAGCAAATTATTGTAAACACCGTAGATGCAACAAAATTCCAAGAAGGAGAATCGGTAGTATTAGAAATGGAAGAAAAAAAAGGAATGAAAGCCGTTTTGTTAGCCTACGTATTGCCATTAGTAAGTGGTCTATTGGCACTTCTTATCACCATTTTATTTACTTCTAACGAAGGGATAATGGGTCTATGTACTATAGCGGGAATTGCAATTTACTATTGTATCCTTTGGGTATGGAGTCCCCGACTCAACGGTCGCTTCGAGTTTTCGGTACATAAATAAAAAACATGGATACGTTCCCTACCTTCTCTAATCGCTAAGAGCCATCTCATTTTGACAGCACGTATTTTTAATGTATTTTTGCAATATGTTTTTCTACTCCCATTGCTACGAAATATTCGTGAAAGTGCCCAATAAATAGGCACGAAAACAAATACTACACAAAGGGGAAACTTTCATATCCAAACCATAGAAACAATAATAAATATATAAATATGAAACTATTACAAGACAAAGTCGCCTTAATTACAGGAGCTTCTCGTGGAATTGGTAGAGCCATAGCCCTACGACTTGCAGAAGAAGGAGCCTCCATTGCTTTTACCGACTTAAAAGAAGATGAAAGCATGACCGAATTGGTTAAAAAGCTTGAATCTATGAATGTCAAAGCCAAAGGATATGCTTCTAATGCCTCCAATACCGCACAAACCCAAGAAACGGTAGACCACATTGTAGCAGATTTCGGTCGTATAGATATACTAATTAATAATGCCGGTATCACCAAAGATGGCTTGCTCTTAAAAATGAGCGAAGAACAATGGGACGCCGTAATTAATGTAAATTTAAAATCCGTTTTCAATTTCACCAAAGCAGTTCAACCAACTATGCTCAAACAACGTTCCGGTAGTATTATTAACATGAGTTCCGTAGTAGGTGTTTCCGGCAATGGAGGACAAACGAATTACTCTGCCTCCAAAGCTGGTATCATTGGTTTTACTAAATCTATTGCCAAAGAAATAGGATCTCGCAATATTCGCTGTAACGCCATAGCCCCCGGTTTTATTATTACAGGGATGACCGCACAATTATCGGACGACGTACGCAAATCTTGGGCGGAAAAAATTCCTCTTCGCCGCGGTGGTACTCCCGAAGATGTTGCCAACGTTTGTCTATTCTTAGCCTGCGATCTTTCTTCTTATGTCAGTGGACAAGTGATACATGTTTGCGGTGGAATGAACATGTAATTTTATGGACTTACAATTTTCTACCTCTGCTTGGCTTTTGCTTATAGCCGCACTTATAGCCGGAGTATATGTAGTATTATTGTATATAAAAAAGCCCCAAGAAGAATTTTCAAAAAAATGGCAATGGATCTTAGCATCTATTCGATTTCTATCTGTTTTTCTAATTTGCACTCTTTTATTTTCCCCATGGATAAAAACACACGTTAAACAGATAGAAAAACCATTTTGTTTTCTATCTGTAGACTCCTCCTCATCTATGAATTCCTCTGTAGATAAAAGCAAGCTAAAGAAACAACTTGCCCAATTGGAACGCAATTTAGAGGAGGATTTTGAAGTACGCACTTTAGAATTTGGGAAACAAACCTCCTCTACCGATTATTCCGAACTTTTTGAAAACATCTACAACCAAACCTTAGATAAAAACACAGGAGTCGTTGTTTTATTAAGCGATGGAAACTACAACAAAGGCAGCGATCCATTTTACGCCTATAAAAAAATAGCATATCCCCTCTATACAGTAACCTTTGGAGACACCACCTTATACAGAGATATAGCCATAAGTCGGGTCGTAAGTAATCGTTACACCTACTTAAATAATCGTTTTCCAGTAGAAATAAATATACAATCTTTTGATGCAGAAAAAGCCAAAAGCAAATTATCTATTCTACACGAAAACAAAATAGTTTGGTCTAAAGAAATTTCTTTGTATCCATCTTCTTTTATCATCCCCTTAGAATTGGAAGCCCAACAAAGTGGGATACAAAAGTACACGGTACAATTACAAGGTATTGCCAACGAAAAAAACCTACAAAACAACCAATATTCTTTCTATATAGAAGTCTTAGAAAACAAACAAAAAATATTAATTGCAGCTCAAGCGCCACATCCCGATTTAAGCGCATTAAAGCGTAGTTTAGAAACTCATTCCTCTTTTCAAGTAGAATTAGTTTCCACCGGATCAGCCTCAGCGTCTATTCTTTCTAATTCCAAAAAAATAAAGGAATATGACCTTATTATTTTACACGGTTTACCCTCTAATAATTATCCTTTAGAAGGTTTACGCCCCTTTTTAAAAGATCTATCCCTTTGTTTCTTTATCAGCCCCTCCACTAATTTAAATCTCTTTAACAGCTGGAACACAGGACTTAAAATTCATGCTCAAGGAAATACTTGGAACGAAGCCACTCCTATACTCTCTCCCAATTTTGCTTTTTTTACTTTAAGTAAGGAAGAAATAGATCCCATAGCAGAATATCCCCCCCTTTGGACTCCTTTCGGAAAATTCGAAACCTCCTCCTTTGGAGAGAGCTTATTAACCCAAAAAATTCTTAATATTAATACCAAACTTCCCTTACTTTGGTTTCAACGAACAAACCAAAGGAATATAGGCGTTTTCTGCGGATGCGGAATATGGAAATGGCGACTTAGCAATTATCAAACCTTTCAAAACACAGAAGGTTTTGACAATCTTATAAGCAAATGCGTACAAACCCTTGCCGCACCCAAAAGCCATTCTCCCTTAATTATCCATTGTCCTAAGCTATTTTACACCACAGATCCTATTTTAATAGAAGCGGAACTCTATAATCAAGCATATCAAAATGTATGTAATGCAGAAATACATATAGATGTTATTTCTACCCATACCCATAAAAAATATCCTTTTGTATTTTCCCCCTACGGGAAAAACTACTCTTTAAATGCAGGCTATTTAGAAGAAGGAGAATATACCTATAAAGCATATACCACTATAGGAAAAGAAAAATTAGAAACTACAGGAAAATTCAGCATACTTGCCCTTTCTTTAGAAAACGAAAAACTTCCCGCAAATTATGAACTATTAAATAACTTAGCTAAAAGATATAACGGCCTTAGTTTTATGGACTACACGCAAAATAATTGGCCAAACCTTATAACTAAATCTCTCAAAAGCAGACCGGATCTTAAGCCACAAATACATTATTACCAAGACTATTTTTCTCTACTTAATTCCGGATGGATCTTAACTTTTTTACTAATTTTGCTTTCTTTGGAGTATATTACTCGCAAAGTTTTAGGATCCTTATAGAATTTTATTCCTTATGCTTATGCTTTCGTCTCTCGCATATTACCTGCAAAGTTTAGAATACTTATAGAAATAAAAACCGATATCCAGGGTTGTAACTCTCTAAAATGAGAGAATTACAACCCTGGATATACCCCGCTTATAGCAATCTTCCGGCTACTTCAGCCAATGGACTTCTTTCTCCTTTTAACAAATTAATTTGAGCAAACATTTCCTGTCCAAACATACGTTCGCACAAATAGCTCAAGCCGTTAGATCTTGAATCCAAATAGGGAGAATCTATTTGATGTATATCCCCTGTAAAAACCAACTTAGTCCCTTCTCCAGCTCTAGTAATAATGGTTTTCACTTCATGAGGAGTTAAATTTTGAGCCTCATCTATAATGAAAAAAGTGTCCGATAAACTTCGTCCACGAATATAAGCTAATGGCGTTATCTGCAAGGCACCACTTTTTTGCATTTCATCTATTTGCACAAATTCTTTTTGCGAAATTTTAGTTTTATTTTTAATAACCGCTAAGTTATCGTATAAGGGCAACATATAAGGACCTAATTTCTCGTTTATATCTCCGGGCAAAAATCCCATATCTTGATTTTGCAAAGGAATAACAGGTCGTGAAAGTAGAATGGATTTATAATCTCTCACTTGCGCTATAGCAGCGGCCAAAGCTAATAAAGTTTTTCCGGTTCCAGCTACACCCGTAAGAGCAACCAACTGTATATTCGGCCGCATAAGAGCATCCAAAGCAAAAGCCTGTTCATCATTACGAGGACTTATACCACATATCGTCATAGGTTTTACATCTACCACGCTTCTATTTACAGCATTATAAAAAACTAATGCTTTGGAATTAGGCCCCTCTAATTTAAAATACTCATTCAAAGCCGGTTTTACTTTTAAATCTTTGGGATTAATTCCTGTAGAGGATTCAAATAATTGAGCGACCATTGTATCCTCTACTCTTACTTTTTTCAGCCGATGGGTTTGAGAATCGGCCTCTTCGCAGACCTTATCATGCAAGTAATCATCCGATGGCATCCCCATTGCCTTGGCTTTCATTCGTAAATTCACATCCTTAGTAACTAAATATACTAATCTGTCTGGATGTTCTTTTTTTTCCTCCAAGGCCACGGCCAAAATACGATGATCTGGTATGTCGGCCATAGATGCCGCTTTCATTTCCTCTGTCAAGCCCTTTCCTAAAGCCACACTAATCTTCCCCATGCCTTTACCCAAAGAAACCCCTCCACTAAAAAGCTGCTGTCCAGCTATTTTATCTAATGACCGTACAATTTCTCTTGCATTATAATTAATTTGCTCATTTCCTTTTTTAAAATGATCCAATTCCTCTAAGGTAACCAAAGGAATAACAATATCATTATCTTGAAATTTATAGATAGATTTATAATCATGCAAAAGTACATTGGTATCCAAGACAAAAATTTTCGGAAGTTTTTTTACTATGCTTTTCATATTTAAATAATTTTAAGATTATTATAAAACCGACCATTTTATTAAAAAATATAGTACACTAAACCTACTCCTATACCCTTTCCTCTTTCTTTAAATCCACATAAACCTAAGGAATAGTCCACTGCCTTTCTTTATTTACGA
Source organism: Bacteroidales bacterium (assembly GCA_036653535.1). Lineage (GTDB taxonomy): Bacteria > Bacteroidota > Bacteroidia > Bacteroidales > P3 > JAVVTR01. The sequence continues at coordinate 28,574 of JAVVTR010000023.1, forward strand.
AGACACTGTCCCAATTTTGTATAAAAATCTTCGTCTTCTCCTATAAATCTATCCACAATTTCACCCTCCGGTGTAAGAATAATTTTAGTAGGATATCCCTCTACTCCATACAATTGAGATACATTTTCTGCTCCTTCTCCATTAAGAAGCTGAATCCATTTCATATCTTTCTCTTTTACCATAGCTTCCACTTTCTCTTTTTTATCTTTGCAAGCTATTCCAACAAATTCCACTTTCTTCTTATATTGATCATAATATTTTTTCATAGAAGGAATACCTTTGACACACCAAGAACACCAAGTTCCCCAAAAATCTAAAACAACATATTTCCCTTTTAAATCGGAAAGTTTCACCGCTTTTCCCTCTAAATTTAGCAAGGTGAAATTGGGTGCCATAGCTCCTGCTATTACCTTGGCCCTATTTCTTTCCAACTCTTTTTTTAAATTTGCATAAGAAAGTGCCTTTTCAAATTTGCTTTTTAAATCTCCATTTCTAACTTTTTCACTTAAGGTATTGTAGTAGGCTTCTATGGTATCTATTTCCGGATATAGCAACAAATAGAATCCGGAAAGAACTTTATCTGCGTGATTTTTAACATATTCCAAGCGCTTCTGAGACTGTTGCTCTATTAATTTTGCTCTCCGTTCATACAAACTATCCGCCAAAGTTTCATCCATCTCTTGCAACTCTTTGGCATATAATTCTTTTAATTGCCCTTCCACTTTAGCAATTTCTTTACATAATTCCTTAGATTCATTTCTCAAAGCAGCCTGTACTGCTATTTCTTCTGAACCAGTAGCTACATAAGATAAAAAGCCATCTTCATATTTCCCTTCTATCTGTATTGTTTCTCCAGCTTGAACCAAAAACTCCATACGATAAGCCTCTGGAGCTTCCCATTGCCCTCTACTATCCAAGACCCTATCTTTATCCACCTCTATAATAAGTTGTGCTAAACTATTAAAAGGTCGGGTATAGATAAATTTTCCATTTTCCGCTTGTAAGGTATCATAAAGAACAGAATCGGAAATATTTAATGGTATATACTGCACATAAATCTTTTCACTTTTCAAACCATCTATTTGAGCAGTCAATGTGGGAGACGGTGCTTTTCGACAAGAGACAGACAATATTAAAAAACACCCAGCGGCCAACAACATACTGTAAAGTTTCAAATTTTTCATAAGAATATAATTTTAATAAATAGGTCTTATAAAACGATTGCTTGAGTTAGGAAACTCATGTTCGTTTCGCACATAAATAATTTAAAATGAAAATGGGATAAAGCCAAGTTGCAAAGGCAAACCAAGCCGATTATCTCTACAATACATTGGAGCAAATATACAATTTTTTTTCATACCCCAAGGAGAGATTTATCCTCTAAAATTCGACCAAAACAATGGAATACAGTTCCAATATAATCATGGCAAAATAAATTCTAATAATAAATGCAATTCTAAGAAAATAAATAAAACCTTAAATTCTTATCCATAGAAAGAAATATATAAACTATTATTCGTAACTTTGTAAGTTAATACCAACATTATTATCATTAATAGATTATATTATGACCTCAGGAACCAACAACCCTACCGAAAACACCTCTAAGGATTCCCTTAGCCATTCTACGGAAGAAATCGACTTATTATCTCTATTTTCCTCTTTTTGCAAAAACATCTCCAAAGGATTTATCGCTATTTTTAAAGCCATAGGAATGTTTTTTGTATGGATACTTAATTCTATCCTCCGTCACTTTGTTCTATTTCTCATTTTATTTGCTTTAAGTATAAGCATAGTTTTTTTTCTTCGTCATCAAAATCATACCTACGAAGGAGAATGTTCCTTTAATTGCAATGGCTTTGACAATCTTTTGTTAGATACGGAAATTTCCAAATTAGACCATTTAATACAAAACCATAATACGCTGGTCTTATCTTCTATGCTTCAATTACCACAAGAAAGCGTAAAAAAAATAACATCCATACACATGGGCATTGGAATTGATACGGATGGAGATTTGGTTGCCAATGAAATTACTTACAAAAAAAAATACCGAGCCAATTTGTACGAAGAGATAAAAGGCAAATCAAAAGATATGGAAGAAAAATTTTTTCAGAAACCCTTAAGAGTACGTTTACCTAATACAGGATATCTCTACATTACAACATCGACCAATAATGCTAATGAATTTAATACCATCACGCAAAGCATTATAAAATACATTAATAAAAACAGTTTTTTAACTGCTTGTTTTCAATCTCATATAAATATCAATCTCTTATTACTACAAGAATATGCCAAACAAATTCAAATGTTAGACAGTTTGCAAATTATAGAGTACATAGAAAACTCCCGTCGTGCACAACCTACAGGTTCTACTATCATATATACCGCTAATGCAGATAACAAAGGAAAACAACTTTTTCATGCGGATATTTTGGCATTAAACGAAAAAGAAAATAACATTCATTCAGATCTTGCAATTAACAAATCGCCCATTACCATCTTATCTAATTTCTATCCCATCTCTCGTCAATTATCTTTTGCGACTTATCCTTTGATGCTTCTATTTTCTCTATTAATAGGCTTACTATTATGTTTAATTATGGATCACCACAAAGCAATCATTCAATATATACAAAAACAACAGAAGTAGTTTTATCCCAACCTTATCTTCTTAAAAAAAATATGGAGGAAGCACTCTATTCTCGTTCAACGATTTAGAGTATTTCCTCCATAAAATAAAATCGAATTTTCTATCCTAAAGAATCAAATGCCGGTTTACCACTTCTGCAATATCTTCAATTTCAGGACCTTGAACCTCTTCAAAGGCTTTTTTACACGATGGACAAGCCGTAATAACTTTATGGATATTCTCTCCACACATTTTTTGTATAGCATCTTTAGCTATCATACGCTTCTTCTTGTAAGGCAAGGCTTCTGCTGCAATGCTATGTCCACAACATAACGACTGATTCCCATCATAAGACGTAGGCTGTAATTGCAATAATTGAGAAAGCAATTCTCGAGGTTCTTTATATACTCCCGAATTACGCCCCAATTCACAAGGATCATGAAAAGCAGCCTTTTCCATTCCCATACGAATATGTATTTTCTTATCTTGAACCAAACGCAAAATATACTGACTATGGTGCAATACTTCCACCGAATTTAATGCATATAGATCTTTAAATATTTTATAACAAATAGGACAAGAACAAACCAAAGTATGTGCTCCCGTTTTTTCTATTCTCTGTTTATTTTTAGCTATTAATTCTTCCGCCGCTCTTTCATCTCCTGCTAAAAAAATAGGACGGCCACAACACACCCCTCCATTTTCGTCTAAAAAAAGATACTTTTCTTTAGAAGCATCCAAAATATGAACCATAGCCTTTTCTATCTTAGGAGTAAGATGACTCATACAACCTGCAAAATAAACCACATCTACAGAAGAGGATTCCATAAGAGGAATGTAATTGTAACGCTGTGGATAACGATAACGAATATTCCTTCGTTTCGTATTTAATTTTAGCTGAACCGAATTGACTCCTACCGGACAAGCCTGCACACATCGATTACACATTAAACAATGTCCGGATGCCGCCAACACTTCTTTCCATCTTTTAAACCTGGTATTTCTAGTAAAATCAATAGAGGACATATTCCGCAAGGAAGCTGCAGATACCAATTGACATGGATCTAAACACATACCACAACGGGAACAAGAAAATATTTCCACCCCTGCATAGCCATTGTTTTTATTCGACTCCCTAATGCCGGCATCCCTCATATAAATCAAAAGCACTTCTCCTAAAATATGGGTAAAACGCGACCAAGGCAAGGTAAGAAAGAAAACCATAAGAGCGATGGAATAAGACCACCACATAGGAGTAATAAGGGTAGCATCGTTAAGATATCGACTAAACCAATCGAAAATCATACCAAAACTTCGAGTCAAAAAACTTCCCCCACTAATACCAGAAGTAAAACTTTCGGCAAAAAAACGAAGAGGAAAAATACTCCATAAAGCATAAACAGCCAATTGATCATTCCATTTCAATTTGGTAGTTCTCTTCATGCCAAACATTTTACGACGAATACGCTTTATTAAAGCAAGGGCAATACCTGAGAGGACTATAAGAAGAAAGAAATCCATTAAAAAAAAGAAAACAGAGCCCCCTAAAGTCGTTTCCGTTTTCATCATAAAATAACGAAAAAAGATAGGATAATACGGAAGATTTATTCGATGAGGAGCATAAAAGAAAATTTCAACATGCCCTATTATTATTAACATCAACCAACCAAAAGCTATACTAGAATGCATATAGCCCAACAACTTATTCTTCTTCCAAATTTTTACATGAAGTATGCAATCTAAGAAAACATCTTTAATAACTATAAAAATTCTGTAACTAAACAGACACTGAAGCATTTTCTTTTTGTCGCGAATTGGTAAATTTTTAAATACGGTAACCACCGACACTATCAAATACCCCAGCACAAAGATCAACCCTATCATGTAGGGGATCACAAAGGGATCATAACTATATCTTTCGTGCATGAACTAGACGATTAAGAATTAGCAAAACATGGCGCGTATTCACGCCTTTCGGGCAAGCCATTTGACATTTTCCACATAACATACAGTTAGGCAAAAGATTTTTTATTTCTTCTATCTGTCCTCTTTTAACCAAAAGTTGTATTTTACGTAGATTGAAGTCTGTAAAATTTCCCGCTGTACAAGTACCAGTACAGGTTCCGCAATATATACAATATAAAAAACTGGGCTCCTCTTGTGCTATTTCTTTAGCAAGATTAGTATCTGCTTTTTCCAAGTCAATAACACTACTTTTATTTAAACTATAACCAAAATTTCGCATTTTTTTGTGCTTAAGAAAGATAGTGGTGAATTCTACCTGCAGCAGAACGCGCATCATTAATAGTGTCCGGAATAGTTTTAGGTCCGGTGCAAGCACCAGCTAAAAAAACACCTTCTTCATTAGTCAAATTAGCCTGCAAAAATAAATCCTTAGTGTCGAAAAAAAGGTCGGAACCTATTTTTACTTTTGTTTTAGCCGACAATTCCGAAGCCGATGCACATGCTTGCATTCCTACCATAAGCACCAACATATCCACCGCAATTTTCAGGGGTTTACCTATTAATGTATCTTCCGTTTTAATAACAATTCTTCCTTCTTTATTTTCAGAAGTTTCCGATAATCGTCCTCTAATAAACTGTACTCCATACTTACTTTGAGCCTGTTGATACATATTTTCAAAATAACGATCAAACATCCTCAAATCCATATACAAATTAAAAATTTCTGTATCGGGATATAATTCTTTTATTTCGCAAGCTTGTTTTACCGCAGTAACACAACAAACTTTGGAACAATACGTATTATTTACCTTTTCGTCTCGTGAACCCACGCAGTGTACAAAAGCAATCCGTTTAGGTACACTGCCATTCTTACAAACTACATTTCCTTCCCGAAATTTTTTCTCCAAATCAGCAGAGGTAATTACATTGTCGTAAATACCATATCCATATTCCTCCTTCTGCTCTGCCTTAAAAAGATCAAAACCACAACAAATCAAAACAGCATCTACTAACAATCGCCGATTATTAGTTAGTGTTATTTCAATAATACCGTTCTTTTTTTCAAAATATTGTAGTTCCGTCTGCAGACAAATTTCTATCTGCTTTCCAAACCTTTTTATTCCGTTTAATAATTCGGTAATAATTCGTTCTGCCTTTTCTCCATTGGGAAATAATCTATCCCATTTAGATACATGCCCTCCTAAACCATCCGATTTTTCTATCAATACTACCGCATATCCTTTAGCAAGTAAGTTCGCAGCAGCCTCTAATCCTGCAATTCCACCTCCGATTATTGCTATATTCTTCATCTTCTGTTTTAACTTGAGTTAACAGCATTTCAGATATTCCGGACTTTTGGGTCTTCCTATATCTTGTCCTGCCGCCCCCTTGTATTTATCTTCCGGATTATAATCAATCCCAATCTTGTCTAATAAAGGTTCCACACCAACTTGATGAGTTTGTAAACCCAAATCCCAAGGATTATAGCCCAATACCAATCCAGCTACTTCTTCGTAGGTAAAAACAGGGATTCCTTGCTGGTTTTCACCATAAGTTTTTCCCTCCGATTCCGCTATTACATACTGCCAACGATCTAAAAAGTAAGGACAACCCGGACAATTAGTTATAATCATATCGGGATGAAACGGCTCCATAGATTCAAATTTTTTATGGGTATTAGCTAAGGAATATCCACGATTAGCAGGAACAAAATACTGACGGAAACCGAATCCACAGCAATGTCTTCTTTCTGGATAATCTACAATAGTTCCGCCCCATGCTTCTATCATCCCCACTAAAACATAGGGATATTCTGCACCTCCCACCCCTTTGTGAGGAAACATTTTAGAATAATGGCACCCTATATGCTCTACCACTCTCAAAGGCTCTCCCGTTTTTTGATTAATAAGCCTATATTTAGAACGGCGAGCAATTTCAAATCTCATTTTATAAATAATATCACTGGCATGAGCTACGTACTCCGGTATTTCAAAAGAACGCCCCGTTGCCTGCAATAAATTTTTCTTAGTTTTTTCCAAAACATCTGGAAAGTGCTTCCAAGTTTCAATAATTTCACTGTATAAGCCAAAAGAAGTAATACAGGAAACCGCATAGTTTTTATACCCAGCCTCCGTCATCAAAGCAAATTGCCGAGCAATAATGGTCATTACGGTATCTACTTTCACTACATCGCAATGATATCCTATTCCTCCACAAGTAGTATGATGTTCCGTTTCATATACATCCTTTCCTAAATCCTCCCTCATAATTTTGAGAAAATAATATTCAGAAGCTGGGAAAAAATTTTGACGAATACAAGACCTAACATAATAATAATGGTCGTCTGGTATTTCTTTTTGATAATCTTTCCAGATTACTTTCTTGCCTTCTATATTCACGATAATATCTCCTAATATTTCTCTTAACGTTAAGAGAAACCTTATTTATTAAAACTAACTTTATCTACGTATTCCTCCATGCTCAAACCTAATTCCTTGGCTTTATCTTCCGAGCATTTTTCAATAAAATTGAACATATCCGTATTTCCGGTAATATCGAAAATACGCTGTAATTCATCTAAATCCGATTGTGGAATTTTTCTTAAGGCACCGGGGCCTCGCTGATCTAAATTGCCATGCAAGCGTTCAAAAACCTCTTCCAAATGCGCATGTTCCCATTCCCAAACAGGCCCTGCCTCCGGATGAATATCGGGTAATACATTTCTTGCATATACGCAATAACCATATTTTAATATCGACTCCCCTACATTCCGTTTTAGCACAATTTGCTGACGCCCTTTTTCTGAGAACATAAAAAAACCCGTTTCTTGCGATAATGCTCGAAGAGCCATAATAATTAAGCCGGGGGCATTATTTCTTGGACAACGAGTAACACAAGACATACACTCTCCGCAATACCAAATAGTATTGCTTTTCAATAGTCTTTCTAGTTCTGCATCGTTTTTTTGCTGAACCGATATAACTACTTTTCTTGGATCATAATCATAAAATTCAGCAGCCGGACAAATAGCAGTACAGGTTCCACAATTCATGCAGGCATTCATTCCTTCTCGGAATCGTACATCTTCGCTTAAGCGCTCATATAAAGACTTCATGGTGTGATATTTTTCCTTGGAACCCACATAAAGCCACATGGGACCAAAGGATATAAAAAACGAAATATAAACTACAAATTTACAAAAAAATATGGAGATAAAAAAGGGTATCGACTTAATCTCCTATAGTCCTATATTCCAAACTTAGGAATGTATCCGAAGCTATCTTATCTTTCCACTTTAAAAGCGAAGCTCTTCCCTTTCCTCTAAAAACATTTTTTGGATCCGTACCACTATAGACTTTCATCTAAAATTTTCAAGAATAGTGCTCCTACTGGAGAAAGGCCTATAATCGAGTAGGAGAAAATTAAAGTAGTTTTCTCCTACTTTAATTTTCGACCTCTCACACCACCACGCATGCCGT
>JAVVTR010000024.1:0-36085 GCA_036653535.1 Bacteroidales bacterium
GCCATAATTCCAGCATTCTTTGGTATCCCTTAATTTGCAAAAAACGTTCATCCAAACAAGCCAACATTTGACTCGTCCTCGTCCTCATCCTCATCCTCATCCTCGTCCTCGTCCTCGTCCTCGTCCTCGTCCTCGTCCTCGTCCTCGTCCTCGTCCCCATATCATAGATTGAAGCAATATTACTATCAAAAACCATATCTTGTTTTTCGAAATTTGGAAACTACCATAGCTTATTTTATCTTTGTAAGTTTAGAGAACATCCTATTTATTGAGATTAATAAATAGGATATTTACGTTTGTTTAGTTTGCTACCAAACCAATGGGCACGGAGGCAAGCCTTTTTTCCTTACTATAAAACAAATATACCATGTATATAAAAGAAATTCAAAGCAAGAAAGAAAAGAAAAAATTTCATCAATTTCAAAGGGATCTTTATAAAAAAGATCCTAATTTTTCCGCTCCTTTTGAATGCCAAATAGAAGATATTTTTACTCCCGGAAAAAATAATTTTTTCGAGCACGGCACCGCTACCCGATTTCTGCTATTCGATGATCAAAAGAAGGTGATAGGACGTATAGCTGCTTTTATTAATGATAATAAAGCCTATACTTTTCAATTACCTACCGGAGGATGTGGCTTTTTTGAATGTATAAACGACTCTAAATCCGCATTCGCCCTTTTTGATGCCGCTAAGCATTGGTTAGAAGAAAGAGGAATGAAAGCAATGGATGGCCCTATCAATTTTGGGGAAAACGATAACTATTGGGGTTTGTTAGTCGAAGGCTTCTCTATTTCTGCATGGGGTATGCACTACAATCCTCCTTACTATCAAAATTTGTTTGAACAGTATGGATTCAAACTCTATTTTGAACAGGTAACCAATCGATTAGATCTAAAGAAACCTTTTCCTGATCGTTTTTGGAAAGTAGCTAATTGGGCAAGATCCAAACCGGATTTTCAATATAAGCATTTTGAATATGCAAAAACGGAACAATTTATGCAGGATTTTAAAGAAATTTATGATGAAGCTTGGCAGTTTCACGAGAATTTCTCCCCTATTAATAAGGGAACTATGCAAACAGAACTAGAAGAAGGAAAGGCTGTTATAGATGAAGAACTCATATGGTTTGCTTATCATAAGCAGGAACCTATCGCTTTTATTGTTATGTTTCCAGATGCTAACACTATTTTTAGAAAATTTAATGGCAAACTAAACTTAATCAATAAATTACGATTTCTTTATTTAAAGAAACACCATCGCATTACCCATGCGCGTATCACCATTATGGGAGTCAAGCCTAAATTTCAAAGATTTGGTATAGAATCTGTGCTATTCTATCATCTGAACGAAGTAATGAAAACTAAACCTTGGTACACGCATATACAACTTTCTTGGGTAGGCGACTTTAATCCCAAAATGCAATCTTTACACCAAGCGGTGGGAGCCGATTTTTACCAACGCCACTACACTTATCGTTTTATTTTTGATACCAACACTACTTTTGAAAGATCGCAAACCATAGGAAAAGATACTAAGCAAAATTACTTAGACCAAACCAAATAGAAGAGCATAAGAAATACAAAAGACTTTAGGCCATCTTTAGATTTTCGTATTTTTCGTATTCCCCAGACTTTTCCTATTCCCTAAACTTTTCGCACTTATGAAATGTCCTCTCCCTATTGGTAAAATAAAAAAAGCTAATCATTAAAAAAACATAGAATGTATATTTTGAAACCGACTTTTCTTCTTGGTGCAACTACCTTGCTCTCAGGACTTCTTTTTTTGGGTACCTCTTGCAAAAATCAAGAAGGATCTAAGTCTAAAATTATTGGCAAAACAGAGGTTAAAGTAGAAAATCGACGTTTAAGTCCCGAAGTATTATGGGCTTTAGGGCGTTTGGGAGAAGTATCTGTTTCTCCTAATGGGAAACAAATAGCCTATACGGTGCGCTATTTCAGCTTAGCCGAGAATAAAGGGAATACCGATATTTATATTATGGATGTTGATGGTTCCAATTCCAAGCAAATCACTGCTACCTCTTCTTCGGAATGGAATATACAATGGAGACCCGACGGTAAAAAAATCGGATTTTTAAATACCACCGATAACGACCAAGGGGGACAAATTTTCGAAATGGATGCCGACGGAAAAAATGTAAAACAAATTAGCCACGACAAGGAAGGAATAGATGGATTTAAATACAGTCCCAATTCCAAAGCAATAGCTCTTATAAAACAAATAAAATCGCAAGCCAGCGTTTCGGATAGATATCCCGATTTAGATAAAAGCAGTGGAATGATTTACACCGATTTAAATTATCGTCATTGGGATGAATGGGTCAGTCACATTCCTCATATTTTTATAGCATCCATAGAGAATGGAAAAGTAGGTTCCCTCCAAGACATTTTAGAGGGAGAACCTTACGAAGCACCAGTAAAACCTTTTGGTGATATATCACAATACAGTTGGAGCACGGATGGCAAGACCATAGTATATACTTCTCGGAAATATACCGGCAAGGACTATGCTTTATCTACTAACACGGATATTTATTCTTACGACTTAGCCTCTAAGCAAACGGTAAATTTAAGTGAGGCCATGATGGGATACGACCAAAATCCTGTATTCTCTCCCAATGGTCAATATTTAGCTTGGGAAAGTCAGCAAAGAGATGGTTACGAATCGGATAAAATACGTTTAATACTATTAGATTTACATACAGGAATAAAGATAGATGCTACCAAAAATTTCGATCAAAATGCCAATGGTTTATCTTGGAGCAAGGATAGCAAGAAAATTTATTTTGTTAGTGACTATCATGCTTTGGATCAAATTTATGCCTTAGAAGTTGCTTCCGCCACCAGCAATCAAACTCCTACCATTACGAAAGTAACGGATGGCGTACACGATTACACGTCTGTATTTGCCATTAGCAACCAGCTGCTGATAGGAACTCGTATGTCGATGTCGTATCCCGCAGAGATTTTTTCTATAAATTTAGCACAAACCAATAATACTACCCTATGCGAACAAAAACAAATTAGCACCATCAATACGGATTTATTGAGCCAGTTGGATATGGGGCGCATAGAAAGCCGTTGGATTACTACTACCGACCAAAAATCCATGCTTACCTGGATTATTTACCCACCTCATTTCGATTCTACTAAAAAATATCCCACTTTACTTTATTGCGAAGGTGGACCACAAAGCACCGTAAGTCAATTTTGGAGTTTTCGTTGGAATTTTCAAATTATGGCAGCCAACGATTATATTATTGTTGCTCCTAATCGCCGTGGTCTTCCTGGTTTTGGACAAGCTTGGTTGGAACAAATTAGTGGAGATTACGGTGGACAAAACATGAAAGATTATCTTTCTGCTATAGATGCCCTTTGCAAGGAATCTTACGTAGATAAAGATCGTTTAGGATGTGTGGGAGCCAGTTATGGGGCTTTTTCTGTGTATTGGTTAGCAGGGCATCATCAAAAACGTTTTAAGGGTTTTATTGCTCACGATGGTATGTTTAATCTCGAACAACAATATTTAGAGACCGAAGAAATGTGGTTTACCAATTGGGATTTAGGGGGACCCTACTGGGATAAGAAAAATGCTATTGCTCAAAGAACCTATGCCAACTCGCCTCATCTCTTTGTGGAAAACTGGGACACCCCTATTTTTATCATTCATGGCGAAAAAGATTATCGTATTTTGGCTTCTCAGGGTATGTCCGCTTTCAATGCGGCTATTTTACGGGGCATTCCTGCGGAATTATTGATTTTTCCTGATGAAAACCATTGGGTATTACAGCCACAAAATGGCATTCTTTGGCAAAGACGCTTCTTCCGCTTTTTGGATAAATATGTAAAAGGCCTCTCCAACCAAGATCTGCAAAAAAAACATCATGCAGAAAGTTCCGATATGCAAGTCTCTGCTAAGCTTTCATCCAATAAAGAAAAAAATACAGAAAGGAAAGTGGCCCAGTAGTAATCCTGCCTCAAAATTAGGAGTAGAGCCTGTTTTTTAGCAGGCTCTACCTATATATAATGGTATAAGGGCAGCAATCCCTACTTCCTTTCTCCTTTCTTTTGGATTTTAATATATATAAAGCAAATAATGAAACGATTCAAAGTACTATTTTTATTTCTTTTCCTGCTTATCATGGGAAACTTTCCTTTTTTTCTTAAGGCTCAACCCTCGGAAAATTTTAATTTTAATCCTGGAAGACCCGGATTTACTACCGGTTCAAATCCTTTAATTTTGCATACTCTATCGGTAGAAACTTCTTTCACTTTTATGGTAAAAAATAAAAACAACTGGTCGTGGTCGAATTTCAATTCTCTACGTTACTCCCCTATTTCTCGACTCGAACTCAACCTTGGAGTGGGCTACGCCCAAAAACACGAAAATATTCGGGACCGTAAGGAGTATAATACGATAAAGAGCATGACCCCTCTTAGCATAGGTGCGAAAGTAAATGTTTTACGAAAAAATCAAAAAGGGAAACCGGGCATTGCTTTATACGCATCCTTGGCTCTTCCTATAGGTATTCATTCTCAAGATTTAGTGGAGGAATGTACCGGGGTTTGGGGAGCTCCTACTTTGGGATTTTTTATGGATCATAATTTTGAAGATCGTTTTGGTTTATCATATAACTTGTTGGCTACTTGGTACACCCAATCTTCTAATTTAATGGATTTAAATTATTCCATAAATGGAAACTATAATATTAGTGATAGAATGTCGGTTTATATAGAATTTATTGGTACGAGCTCCTTGTTTTCTTCTATGAATATAGAAAATTTAGAACTCCACTATTCTAAGGAGCATCTTTTTAATATGCACTGGAATGCAGGCTTTTCAGCCTACATTACCAAAGCACTACAATTCGATTTATCGGTAGGGGTCTTAGTGGGTGAATGGTGGGAAGGAAAAAAAGAAAAAGATGGTAGTTCTTTTTGGACAGAAATAGGACTATCCTACGGAATTCCTTTACGCAAAGCATCCTAAAGCAGGGAAAAGCAAATAGTACACCTATTTATTCCCATTCCTATAAGTGTATATAACTATACTAAGTGTCTATAACCTTAAATATGAAAAAAAAAGAAAATAGCTTAACGGCCCTGTTTCTTACTTTTTTACAAATTGGAGCATTTACCTTTGGTGGAGGCTATGCTATGCTATCTCTGATTCAAAAAATAGTAGTAGAAAAACGCAAATGGATAAGCGAAAAGGAATTTGCCGATATGATAGCTATTGTGCAAAGTTTACCTGGAATTATTGCGGTTAACACCGCTCTATATGTTGGAAATAAGGTAAACAAAAAAAGAGGAAGTCTTTGTGCCGCTTTGGGTGCTATACTTCCCTCTTTCCTAATTATTTTATTGATCGCCTTATTCTTTTCCGATTTTAAAGATTATCCGGTGGTAGAACGCATCTTCAAGGGAATACGTCCCTGTGTGGTGGCTCTTATTTTGGTTCCCGCTGTTAAAATGGCAAAATCTACCAACCTTAGCCTCAAAAACACAATTCTTCCTATGGCCGCTATAGCCCTAATATGGGGTTTAAAGCTATCTCCTATCTATGTAATTTTAGCAACCGTCATGGGCGCAATACTTTATAGTTGGATTTATAAAAAGAAGCAGGCCGTATGATTTATTTGGAGTTATTTTGGGTCTTTTTGCAAATAGGTCTCTTTGGTTTTGGCGGAGGCTATGCTATGCTTTCCATGATACAACACGAAGTGGTGGTTAAATACGCATGGTTAAATTACGCCCAATTTGCAGATATTGTAGCTGTTTCTCAAGTTACTCCAGGCCCCATAGGTATTAACTGTGCTACCTATGTTGGATATACTGCTGCAAATCAAGCGCATGCGGGAATTGCTTACGGAATATTAGGCTCCTTATTAGCAAGCCTTGCTATTTGTTTACCATCCTTGATATTTATATGGGGTGTAATGAAATTATTAGTTAAATATCAACAAAATATTTACGTAAAAAACGCTTTAAGTGCTTTAAAGTTAAGCGTATTGGGACTTATCTTTTCGGCAGCTCTCCTTATGATGAACTCCTCTAATTTTATAGATTATAAAAGCATACTGATTTGTTTAATAGTATTTATACTTTCTTTTTCTAAACGCCTAAGCAACCCTATTCTATTAATTTTACTCTCTGGTTTGGCTGGATATATTTTTTATTAGCAAGCGTATAGAGAACTTCTGCTTGGCCGCCCTCCCGGTCTAACTTTTTAGTGATACCTAAAACGTCCACCCAGCGAAGGGCACCACCGCTAGTGATCTGCAAATATTCCACCCCCGTAGCAGGAGCAATGGCGCTAAGAGCGGCCTTGTATTTGTAGGCAATCGGTTTTGCCTTTCCGTCCCCATACACACGGGTTTGGGTTTCGTAAGTAAGGGTGAAGTAAGCAGGAAGCACCACGCCCGTAGCCCCCTCAAAAGGGACTAACTTATGGCAGGGCACTCCTGCCGCATCCAGCCCCTGAAGAGAGAGCAAGCCAGGAGTGACGTCTATAATCCGCAAAACGAAATGTCCAAAAACGAAAAACGAAATGTCCCGTCCTGAAAAACCGTTACAGGTTTGATGACACAAACGATATTTTAAAAGGAGTCTCTATAAAGAAGCCTCCTTTTTTTGGGGACACATTTCATTTTTCATTTTGGGACATTCCGTTTTGCGGATTATATATTCTCATCGACGGTTTGCCCCAAAAAGGCTTTGGCGTTTTGAAAGAATTTTGTGTGTAGAATAGGGTATATAACTAAATTTTCCTTTATTTTTGCAGGCAATATTCCTTTTTTTAGTTAGAACAACTCTTAGATAGAACCATAGAACTATGGAATAATGGGTGGATAGAAGGATGGGATGTATTGCAATTCAAACCTTATAAATAAAAAATGAAATGAAAATAGCCATAGTAAGTGGAGCTTCTTCTGGAATAGGGAGAGAGTTTGTGCGGCAATTAAGCAAAAGAGAGGGGGAGCATATAGAGGAAATTTGGCTTATAGCCCGAAGAGAAGATTTGCTACAAGAATTGGTTTCGGAAATAAATATGCCATTGCGTATTTTTGCATTAGACCTTTTAAAACCAAATAGCTTCCTTGTTTTAAAAGAAACGCTACAAATACTACAACCTCAGATTCATTGCTTGGTCAATGCGGCCGGTTATGCAAAATTTGGAGAGGCACTCCAAATAAAAGAGGAGGACTCTTTGGGTATGATAGATTTGAATTGTAGAGCCTTGGTTGCCTTAACCCAATTAGCTTTACCTTATATGACTTCGGGAGATAGAATTATAAATATTGCATCTACTGCTTCTTTTTTCCCTTTGCAATATGCCAATATTTATTCCGCCTCTAAAGTATTTGTTTTATATTATTCCAAAGCCTTAGCCTTCGAATTGAAAAAGAAACACATTGGAGTTACCGCTCTTACTCCCGGGCCGGTTCAAACCGATTTTTGGGAAATAGCCTCAGAGAGTATGCCCTTAAAATCTTTAAGTCAATCGATTTTTAGGAGCACTCCGGAAAAGGTAGTAAAAAAGGCTTTGAAAGATGCCTTTCGTGGAAAAACCGTTTCTACTCCCGGTTGCAGCAATGTTCTACACAAAATAATGGCTAAATTGTTGCCTACTTGCTTTTTAATGTGGGTGTGGGAGAAAATTAGATAAAAAAAAGTATAACGTTTTGTGCAGTATAAACGCAAAGAAACGAATAAAATACCGTTGGGTTCACTATAAAACAGGGAAGAAAATGAAGAAAAAAGGGATGTTAATATTGGGGGTAATGATGCTTTTAAATGGCGCAACATGTGTTGTTGCAAGCCCGGATTCTATGCCGGATAGCTTACTTACTTTAACTAAAATTTATCACGCTCCGGAATTTAAGGTAAAAGGAGTTCCAGCTCTTTATAATATATTGGAGGGTAACGAATATTATCAAATAGAGAAAGGTTCTTTCTTGCGATATATTCCAAACGAAAAAAAGAAACAAGGCAAAAAGTTTTCAGACAATAGGGTGGATACTATCTTAACAGAGAGAGAGATAAATAAAATTAAAGATACAAAGTGGAGCGCTCCGCTGGCTTTCCTTTTTAATTCAGACAAAAGTGAACTTATTTTGCTTTTTAATAAGGAAATGATTTATAGGCATTCTTCTAAGTACGATGCTATTATTTGGAAAGTGGAAAAGAATAAAAATGGGAAAATAACTTGTTCTAACGCTCGAATATTGAACAATCCGGACGGTGGCGATAGTAGGGTACAAGAAATAAGCTTTTCGCCCGATGGAGAAAAAATAGCTTTTGTTAGAAATAATAATCTTTATTGGGTGAACCTTAGCTCTATGCAAGAAACGCCTATTACCAAGGATGGACAAATAAATAAAATCATCCACGGACACACCGATTGGGTTTATGAAGAAGAATTTGCCTTTACCAAGGCTTACGATTGGTCGTCAAATTCTCAACAAATTGCTTATTTGCGTTTGGATGAAAGTGCGGTCAAAGAATACAGTATGACCCTCTGGGGGGAACTTTATCCCAAAGAATATAAATACAAATATCCTAAAGCAGGAGAAGATAATTCCAAGGTCTCTGTTTGGATTTATAATATAGAAGATACTAATTCCCAGCCAGTCACTGTTGTTTTTCCTGCCGATTCTATAGAATATTTTCCTCGTATTTTTTGGTCTCCTAAGGGAAATTCTTTATTCGTTTACTCTTTAAATAGGCATCAAAATCATTTTCGTATATGGTCGATTCTTCCCAATGGAAAAGATCCTCAATGTATTTATGAGGAAAAAAGTCCTACCTATGTAGAAATAGATGATAATTTTTATATGTTTAAAGACGAATCGAAATTTATTATTTCTTCGGAAAGGAATGGCTTTAGACATTTGTATTTATATGATTATAAAGGAAATCTACTGCAAGCTTTAACCAATGGAAATTATGAGGTTCAGCAGTTATATACGGTAGACGAAGCAAAAGGAAAAATTTATTTTCAGGCAGCTTACTCTGCCTCCTATAATAAGGAGGTAATGAGTGTGGATGTTAATGGAAAGAATTTAAAGCGTTTGGCCGTAGATTTACAAAGAAACGGAGGGGTTACCCATGCTTTTTTTAGTAAAGATGCTCAATATGTGATACTTCAACATTCCAAAGCAAATATTCCTCCCATGTATTATTGGTATTTTTTGGGCAACAAAGAAGAACAACTATTATCTGTTTTGGAAGATAATAGAACCTTAGAAAAGGCTATTCATGCTAAGGGTTTTGTAAATAAAGAATTTTTTACCATAAAGGTACCAGGAGATACTGCGGAAATAACTTTAAATGCTTGGATAATGAAACCGGACTCTCTAAAAAAAGGGGAGAAATATCCAGTACTAATGTTCCTTTACGGAGGACCCGGATCACAACAAGTTTTAAATCAATACGGATATACCGATTATTTATGGTATGAAATGTTGGTGCAAAAAGGATATGTGGTGGTTTGTGTGGATAACCGGGGAACCGGAGGTAGAGGAGAATCTTTTAAAAAATGTACTTATTTACAATTAGGTAAGTACGAAACTTTAGATCAAATAGCCGCCGCCAAATATTTAGCGCAATTACCTTATGTAGATAGTGCTCGTATAGGTATTTGGGGGTGGAGCTATGGGGGATTTATGTCTTCTGCTTGTTTGTTTAAAGGTTACGATGTTTTTAAAATGGCAATGGCTGTGGCACCGGTTACGAATTGGAAATTCTACGATAATGTTTATACCGAACGTTTTATGCGTACCCCTCAGGAAAATAAAGAGGGATATGAAAACAATTCTCCCATTAATATGGTAGATAGTTTGCAGGGCAAGTATTTATTAATTCATGGATCCAGTGACGATAATGTACATTTACAAAATTCCATGGATTTAATTACCGCCCTACAAATAGCAGGAAAACCCTTTGAATTTCATATATATCCCAATAAAAATCATAGTATTTATGGAGGTAATACAAGGGAACACCTTTATAATAAACTAACAGAATTTATCCTCCGTAACCTATAGGCCTTTCTAATCTTTAATATCCATATTGTATGCGTTTATCCATGTTTAAATTTAAGATGTTCCTTTCCTTGCTTTTTTCTCTCAGTCTATGTAGTAAAACACAGGCTCAAATGCAAAGACCGTCTTTAGTTGCCCCTCGAATTAATTCGGAAGAGGTAATTATACAGGGATATGTTCCTCATGCAGAAGGACGTACGCTAATTTGGACTATTCCTTCCGACTTAATTTCTAACCGACCACAAGAAATAGGACGGGTAATAATTGATAGTACAGGGCAATTTTTTCTTAGTTCTTCCCTTATAAAACAAACTACCCCCTCTTACCTTGCTATAGATTATTATTCTACTTGTTTATTTGTGGAACCTGGTACTTTTTATAAATTAAAATTTTTAGACTTTGATTATCATTTAGATGAAAAAATAAATGCGTTTATAAAATCCAATCTTTTGCCCTCTTTGCCTTTTACCTTTGAAAAAGAAGATTCGGCCGAATTAAATGGGCTTTTGTGGAAATATACCCAAGCTTATAATCGGGCCATGGAAGATGGTTTTGAACAAGTGATTGTAAATGGAGATACTAAGGCTATTAACCAATTTTTGGACGATTGCAAAAAAGACTTTGACTATTCGGGTCACCAGTATTTTTTAACTTATATGCGTTATAGTTTGGCCGAATTAATTTCTTTTGCTAATATAAAATCTAAGCAGGCTATTTTTAATGAATATATTAAAGATCAGCCCATTCATTATCAGAATCCAGCACAAATAGATTTTTTAACCTCTTTCTTTCAAGCGTATTTCCACAGTCAAAGCAAAATTTCTCCAACAAACCTAAAAAAGCTCTTAAACAAAGAAAATATTGCTCCTAATTTACATCTAAAACAGGTTTTAGACACTTTGGGCATGGACACCCTATTAAGGAATGAGGTACTTCGAGAATGGGTGTTTATTCATGCGGTCCATGAAATTTACGGACGAGAAACGGAGTATAAGGAGGAAAGCCTAAAAACATTATTGACAGAACTTAAAAATACTACTAAGTTTCCGGAACACGCCCAAATAATAGAAAATATATTAAAAAATCATCAAGAAGAAAAGGAAAAATTATATTTCAAAGGAATACCATTGTTGGATATAAATCAGAAAACCATACTTATAGACTCGCTTTTAGAGTTGGGGAAATTTCACTACTTTGTTTTTCTACGTGCCGACCACGATCTTTGTCCGGAGGGGGTAAGGGAAAGCGCTTTGCTTAGAAAAGTATGGAAAGATTTATTGGGAAAGGATAGCATTAGTAAAAATCAGATAGAAAAGAGTGTGAAAATCATTTTTATAGGATGTGATTATGAATTTGCTCGTTTTTATCATCATGCATATCAAGAAAAATACCCATGGCCTTATTTACATTTTAATCAGCAAATAGAATGGCTTAGAAAAATAGGCGCTGTCCATTTTCCGTGTTTTATGTTAGTAGATGATCAGGGCCATATTTTGGAAGATAATTTCCAAAAACCAAGTCAGAACATAAAGGCCACTTTTATAAAAATGGGGAAAAGAAATGCTCTGTTTTATCCAAATTCAGAAAAGTAGCAAGCGGTTAAATAGGAAATAGAAGCAAACATAGCCTCTCTGTACTGAAAAATTTCTTTTTGGTTTAACCAAACTGCTTTTTCTATTCCCTCTTCTAATTGAGGTTTTAAAAAGCTATCATAGACCGCTTCCATTTCAAACCAACTACTTTCTTTTACAGAAAAGCAGCCTTTCCCCTTTATAAAATGATAAGTGGTAGGAAGCGCTCTACCAAGTTGTAAATTGGATATTCCCGTTTCTTCTATTACTTCCCGCAAAGCGGTTTCTCTATTCTCTTCTTTCTTTTCCCTTTTACCCTTAGGTAGATCCCACATTTTATACCGATAAATATATAAATAGTTTACTTCTTTGGTATTAGGATTTATGGCATGCACCAATCCTCCGGCCGCTTTTATAATTTCAAAATCGTGTATAAAATCGCTGAAAGTTTGCTGCGTTTGCTTTGGATTACTAAACGTAATATCCCATACGCTACCATTGGGAGAGGTTAAAAAATGGGTATGAACCACTTCTATCAAATCAGCCAAATTTAAGTAGTTATAGGTATAATGCCCCTTGGGTAAAAAGGCGGTAGAATCTTGTGGTGATAAAAAACGGAGCTCTCTATTTTCGTAAAAAATTCTTTCCATTTAGAGTAGGTCTAAACATTTTTTTTAGGATGGTTCCCTTATACAAGTCTCTAAAATATATTAATTAAATTCTTTTTAATACTTCCGTGGTAAGTTTCCAAAAGCGTTCCACAGTTTCTATATTCAATTTTTCATCAGGGGAATGCGCTCCTCTCATGGTAGGACCAAAGGAAGCTATATCCAAATTGGGGTACTTTTCGCTAAATAAGCCACATTCTAAGCCGGCATGAATGGCCAAAGCAACACCATCTTGGTGGAATAAATCTTTAAAGGTCGACATAATAATTTTCAAAACAGGAGAATTAGGATTTGGATTCCAGCCAGGATAGCCATCGGAGTGCTCTACTGTGGCTCCTATCATTTTAAAACAAGCAGCCACTCTATGTGCAGCACCATACTTGGCCGACTCTACCGAGGAGCGTTGGTTGGTAGTAATAAGAATGTGATCTTTTTTCGTTTTTACTGCTGCCAAATTGGTGGAAGTTTCTACAAAATTAGGAATATCGGCCGACATTCTTAAAACACCGTGAGGGCAGGCTAATAGTGCATTCACTATGGCTTCCTGCTCTTGCTGGGGCATTACAGAATTGGGCATAGCCTCTTTTTGGCACGTAAAACTTAGGTTTGCTTCGGTAGTATGAAATTCATGAGCTACTATTTTTTCATATTCCTTTACCTTTTGTTCTAAAGTGGCTTGGGCGGAAAGAGGAATACAAACGATAGCTTCTGCTTCTCTTGCAATAGCATTTCGTAGGTTTCCCCCGTCAAAAGAAGAAAGCCTTAAAGATAAGTTAGGGGCATATTCAAAAAGAAACCTATCTAATAATTTATTTGCATTGGCTAAACCTTTATTTATATCATCGCCAGAATGACCTCCTTTTAATCCTTTTATAGTCAATTTAAAAGACTGTAATCCAGCGGGTACTTTTTCGGGATGATAGGGATATTGAATAATCGTATCTATACCGCCTGCACAGCCAATAAAAAATTGTCCATCGTCTTCCGAATCGAGGTTTAGAAGAATGCTTCCTTTAAGAAAGTCCGATGAAAGACCAAATGCACCAGTAAGTCCGGTTTCTTCGTTTACGGTAAAAAGACATTCTAAAGGTCCATGAACCAAATCATTAGAAGATAATACAGCTAATTCGGCAGCCACTCCAATACCATTGTCGGCCCCCAAAGTCGTATCTTTCGCTTTTAGCCAGCCATCTTCTATGTGTACTTCTATGGGATCGGTATCAAAATTATGTTTAGAATCTCTATTTTTTTCACAAACCATATCCATATGCGATTGCAAAATTACTCCTTTATGGTTTTCCATGCCAGCAGTAGCCGGTTTGCGAATCAATACATTACCGGTATTATCTACTATGGTTTCCAAATTCTGCTCCTTGCCGAATTGTACTAAATAGGCTCTAATTTTTTCTTCTTTTTTAGAAGGACGTGGAATTTTAAGAATTTCCCCAAAATAGTATACTATTTTTTCGGGCTTTAGTTGTGTTAGTATTTCGTTCATTTTAAAATAAATTTTTATTAGCATTTTAGGGGCGTCGTTCGGGTCTCCTTTAAAAAAGGCGACGGAAAGGGGTGATTATCCATTCAATAAATCGATAAAGGAAAGGCACATTTTTCCACTTTTCATAATCGAAATCGGAACACAAGCTATCGGTTAGTTGAATGTGTTCTTTTAGCAGTTCTATAGTTTTAGGATTTTCGCCGTAAAGCATAATTTCATATTGATAGCGAAAACTACGATAATCCATATTGGAGGAACCTACAAAAAAGCGTTTATTATCTACTATCATACTCTTAGCATGTAGATTATCCGGTTTGTAAAAACGCCACCGGACTCCCGCTTTAAACATGGGGCCTAAATATTTATTCCTAAGCAGATCTATAAGCGGAACGTCGGAAAATAGAGGAACATAAATAGTGACCTGTATGCCTCTTTGAGCAGCATTCACTAATGCTTTTCTTATTTTATTTCCGGGTAAGAAATAGGGGGTTTCGGCAATAATTTCCGATTTGGCATTTTCTATTAATTTTAACATATAGTTACGTATAGGTTGAAAATACGTAGAGGGCGTATCTTGAATAATACTATATCCATGGTATTGAATAATATTAATTCTTTCAAAAGGAGCTAATTCGTAAAATTTGTATTGCGACATACTGTGCAGAAAAGTTCCTCTAAATTTATGCGTTATAGGGCTTTTGATACGCATATTTAGTTCTCTCCAACTAAGAGAATAGGCGGTTAAATTAGAGGAGCCTATATAGGTAATACTATCATCTATAAGCAATAGCTTACGGTGGTTTCGGGTGTGATTTCTTGCAAAAGTATTGGATATAAAAAACTTTATTTTTTTAAAATAACAAAGTTTGACCCCTGCTTTAAGGAGTTCTCCAAAAAACACTTCAGTGGCTTTAGTGCCGTAAGCATCTACTAATAGTTTTATTTCTATTCCTTCTTCCGCTTTTTCTAATAAAGCTTCTCTAAAACGCTTTCCAATGGCATCCTCCCCAAAACGATAGGTTTCCAAGTAAATGTATTTACGAGCAGACCGAATATCGTTAATCATAGAAGAAAACAACAATAAGTTGTCGTCGAAAATTTGGGTAGAATACTCTTCAGGATATAGCATAAATAGAAATTTACATATTATAAAGTCTGTATTTAGACCCTTTCTTATGTGCCACAAACTTACAAAATTTATGAATACCCCCAAAATAAAAAGACCATTTTTTACTTGGATCTGTACCCCAAAAGTTATATAAAAAACTTTTTAGGTGTTTTTATATACGAAAAACGCTATGGATAGAGGAGACCATGGAGGCGAAGGTCAGGAAAATTTGGCTGGTGATATGGTAAATAATTGACCCCAAAATATAAGTTTTCAGTATAAGTTTTACTTAGAAAATTGCCTGAGGTATTATAACTTGACCTTAGAAACAAACTTGCATAAATTCATTTAATATATCCATATTTTGAGTAACTTTGCACTGCGGTACATCGTATAGAGCAAATCTAAGTACCTAAAAACATATTCTATGATAAAATCAATGACGGGGTTTGGAAAATACCAATGGGAATACGAAAACAAACTCATCCATATAGAAATAAAATCCATTAATTCTAAGCAGTTAGATTTAACTTGCAGAATTCCATCTTTGTATAGAGAATTGGAAAGCGAAATTCGTACTCGTATCGCCAATACTTTGTTAAGAGGAAAAATAGAATGTATAGTACAAGTTAATCATAAAACGGAAGATAATAATTCTGTAAATCTTAGACTTAATAAAGATCAGTTAAGGCAATATTATAAAGAAATAAAAGAACTCACTTCCGAAATAGAATATAAAGGAGATATAGACCATATTTTCCCATCCTTATTATCCCTGCCTAATATAATAATAGAAAAAGAAAGCGCAGAAATAGAAGATACGGAAAAGCAAAAAATAATAGAGCTACTTTCTTTGGCACTACAGCAAATAGACGAAAGTCGTAGTATAGAAGGGGAAGTTTTAAAACAAGATTTTCTACGTCGCATTACATTAATAGAAAATTTAAGTAAACTTGTTGAAAACTTTGAAAAGCAAAGAGTTGATTCAACGAGAGAGCGTATAAAAAAGCAATTAGATTCCCTTGGTATGCCCGATAAAATAGATGAAAATCGTTTAGAACAAGAAATGATTTACTATTTGGAAAAATTGGATATTACAGAAGAAAAAGTACGTTTAAATAAGCATTGTTTATATTTTCGTCAAACTTTGGAAGAAGAGGCTGCTGGAAAAAAATTAGCTTTCATTACCCAAGAAATAGGGCGCGAAATAAATACTATGGGATCTAAGGCAAATGAGGTAAATATTCAAAAAATAGTAGTTCAGATGAAAGATGAATTAGAAAAAATCAAAGAACAATTATTTAATATTTTGTAAGGAAGAAACTAAGCTACAGGAAAGCCTATTTTTCTATACTTTAGATCTTATACCTTATATTTTGTGCATTTTAAATTCCTTGTATTTAGACGATTATATATAGACTATTTCCTATTTCCTATTCCCTTTATAAACAGAAACAACCAATAAAAAATTATAATTATGGATTTTTCTCTAACCAAAGGCGCAGAAGATTTTATCAATGACGCCTATTTGGAAAGTCTCTTAACCCTGCCCGAAGATGCGGGAAGAGTAAGAGAAGTCCTATCCAAAAGCTTAGAAAAGAAAGCACTTAGCCTTGAAGAAACCGCCGTATTGCTAAGCGTAAAAAGCCCCGATTTATTAGAGGAGATTTACCAATCGGCTAGAAAGTTAAAGAGAGAGATTTATGGCAATCGTATTGTTCTCTTTGCCCCTTTATACATAGGGAATCATTGTATTAACGATTGTCAGTACTGTGGCTTTCGCCGAAGTTTAACGACGGCAGTACGGCGAACCCTAAGTGATGCAGAATTAGTACAAGAAGTACAAGAATTAGAAAAAGAGGGACACAAACGTTTAATTCTCGTCTATGGAGAATCCCCAAAATATTCTCCAGAATTTATTGCTCATACTGTAGAAATCGTATATGGCACTAAAATTGGTAATGGAGAAATACGTAGAGTAAACATTAATGCCGCACCATTAGACATAGAGGGGTTTAAAACGGTTAAAAAGGCAGGGATAGGAACCTATCAAATTTTTCAAGAAACTTATCATAAAGAAACATATAAACATTATCATCCCCAAAATACACGTAAAGGCGACTATATGTGGCGTTTAAATTCCATGGACAGAGCTTTTATGGCAGGATGCGATGATATGGGAATAGGGGCTCTCTTTGGACTTTACGATTGGCGTTTTGAGGTTTTGGGTTTAGTAGCCCACTCTCTGCACTTACAAAAACTATTTCAGGTAGGGCCACATACTATTAGTTTCCCTCGAATACAACCAGCAGAAGGATTAAGCTTGGATTCTCGCTATCAAACTACTAACGAGCAATTTAAACAATTAGTTGCCGTATTGCGATTGGCGGTTCCTTATACGGGATTAATTATGACCGCAAGAGAATCCGCTTCTATACGCGATGAAGTTATGGAATTTGGTGTTTCTCAGATTGATGCTGGAACTCGCTTAGAAATAGGAGCCTATCACGAGAAAGAAGCAATTACCGATAAGCAGGCTTTGGAAAAGGAGCAATTTCAAATTGCAGACAACCGTACATTAGACGATGTAATTCGTTGGCTATTAAGCAGAGATTTTATTCCTTCTTTTTGTACATCCTGCTATAGAGTAGGTAGAACCGGCGAACATTTTATGGAATATGCTATTCCTGGCTTTATAGGTAAATTTTGTACTCCTAATGCCATGATGACCCTTTCAGAATATTTAAAAGATTATGGCAGTGAGGCTACCAAAGAAGAAGGTCAACGTCTTCTTGCTAAAGAAATGGATAAAATGCCAGAAGGTGAAATTAAAAAAGAGCTAAAAGAACGTTTAGAAATGTTACGTCAAAAAGACGTTAGGGATCAGCTATTTTAATGGTATTTAGCTATCTCGCATAGCATCATAGCTATTAGATTCTTTATATTCCGCCCACAAAATTTCCGTAAGAGGCTTCCTTCAATTTTAAGACAAAGATTACAAAAGGTAAAAAATGTTTTAAGAGAAGAGCAAAGCAAGATAAGAGAAATTTTGTGGGCGGTTTTTTAGAATTATTTTCTTTTGACAGGAAACTTTAGACAATTTTTGGAGAGAAACTATCCTTTTGGTTTTGTGTCTAAAACCTTTTACTGCTGGTTGTATTGTAGTATTTCTGTGTGAAAATACTTTAATTCTATTCCCGCTATGGCAAACATTTCTTCTGATTCTGCACCAGAATGATATTTGTATTCGCAAATCACTTTCTTTATTCCACAATTAATAATTAGCATAGCACAGGTCCTACAAGGAGTCATAGTACAATAAAGGGTGGATCCGTCTAAAGCAATTCCTCGGCGGGCTGCCTGGCAAATAGCGTTTTGTTCGGCGTGAACCGTTCTTACGCAGTGGGTAGAAATATGGCCATCATCATGTAATATTTTTCGAAAAAGATGTCCTTCCTCATCACAATGTGGTAAATGAGAGGGGGATCCCACATAGCCAGTTACTAGAATTTGTTTGTCTTTCACAATAACACACCCGCTTTTTCCACGATCGCAAGTTGCTCTTTTAGCAACACTATGGCATAATTCCATAAAATATTCCTCCCAGTTTGGGCGATGATTTTTTACCCTAAACATGGAAGTAGAAGAGGTACTATGACTATTTTCTATAGGAAGATTTTGTAGTACTTTATCGACAGAAACATACAATTCTTCTATATTTCCATTATTCGACAAATGTACATCCGCCATACGCATACAAGCCAACAAGTTTTGCTTATTAGGATCCATGTTTTCCATTTCGCGTTTTTCGTTAGCTAAAAAAGTTGGATAATCAATATGGTCGGTAGAAGAACTACGTAGACGTATGCGTTCGTATCTCCATTTAGGATCTGCATCTACAGCCAAAAGAATAAAATGGCCTTTTTCTTTTAAAGATTGCACTTCGCCTATAGCACGTATGCTTTCTATAATGGCATCGCTTCCACTTGCCAAAGCCTGTTTATACAATTCATCTACAATGTAAGAGGAAGAGTGTAAAGTTCTTAATTCGTTGGCTACAAAGGTCATGGAGTCTCTGTTTAAGACCATGTTTCTATCTTGAATTTCTTTAGTAAGAAAGTCACGTACAGAAAAATAAGAAAAAGTATGCTGCTTTCTTAGATATTCCACTACGGTACCTTTTCCAGCTCCCAAGGTTCCAGTAATTCCTATAATAATCATCGTATAATTTTTAATAAAAGCTAATGCAAGGAGATAGTTTGTAAATTTAATTTATAAACTATTTATCTTTAAAGTTTTACTACTTTTTGTTCTTAGAAATGGCATTTTCTTTAGAATTTATGGAGGTAGTATCCTTAGGGGTAAATACTAAACTTCGAGCTATCGCTTCCATTTGCATAAGCAAATCACGTTTGGCTTTACGTGGAGAATAAAGATATGCATCTAACATAATTATTCTTTGTAGAGCTGTATCTACAAAAACGTAGTTTACAAATGGACCTCCCATAAAATCTTTTTCCAATCTCCATATTCCCCGAGTTTCCATGGCATAAAGTCCATTAAAATTAATAGGTTTGGATATAGGATTTGCCTCCGGAAAACGGTCTTCTGTAGTCATATAAGAGCCTTCTCCTGGTCCTGGAACCTTGGCGCTTATTTCATTCCGTTTACGTATAATTTGTTGGAGATCAAATATAGAGAGATCTTTATAGGGGAAAATAGAAATAAGAATACCTTGTCCATATTCTTTACTTTCTTTTCTTATCCATGCAAAATCAGATTTAGAAGCTGCAAAATCGAAACCATCGGGGAAAGTTAATTTAAAACCGTATTGTTTGCTTAAACGGCTACTTACGTTTATAGCTTCCGATTTCTTAAATACTTTTTGAATACGCAAGTATTCCTTATCGTAAAAGGTCCAAAGAATTTGGTTTCTTTTTGCTTGAAATAAAGGATAAAAGGCTTGAGGATCGGGCACCGTAAATTTAAAGATGGTTTGGGGAGTAGCCCAATAATTTTCTTGCATTTCCATTTTGGCTTTTTTGCTTTTATCGAATTCAACAATAAGGATATTACGATGATGTTGAAACATTTCACTCTTATTAAACGCTTCCGGTTGAATATTGGCCAAAGTGAATAGGGGCTCTTCTTGATTTAAGCCCACTTGTGCTTGCATAAAAAAGGCTCGCAAACTATCACCAAGGGCACTTTCGAAATAAACTTTAGGACAAACCACCATAATCTCACAGGTTTTTCCACCAGAACCAGGCAAAGTGGGAGCTTTTTTCGAATCACAAGCAGAAAATAGAAAAGGGAATATACCCAATGCTATAATAAACGATGAAATAAAATTTTTTCTCATAAAAGATATAGTTTAGGATCATACCATAAAATAATTATCGCAAAGAAACGACCTGCAGAGCCAATATGCTTAGGTTTGCTATGACAAGGCGATAATTTTAATCACCAAATGGATACGAAATTACAATTTAAAATAGTAGTATGCAAATTCTATAAAGGAGAAAATAAACAAGAAATCGTTTCATGGTGTGTAAACTATACTAAGAAATAGGAGATATAAGTCTTGTAGCAAACAAAATATCGAAAATAATTTTGTAGAGAAATCTAATTTCTAAGAAATGTTGGTCTGTGTTCACCGTTTGTAAAACTATACTTAGGGTTCGGGATTTGCACGAGTATAAAATTGTTTCTATTTCTTTATTTTGCGTTTTTTTTTAATTTCACTATTTTTGCACGTCCTAAGAAACTATCTAATTCCAAAGCCTTAACGCAAAAAAACATTAGCTTTAATAAATAAAACGCCTCAACTATGACCAAAAAAATCAAAACCGCTCTAATTTCTGTTTTTTCGAAAGAGGGCTTATCCTCGCTTTTGGAAACGCTAAAAGAGCAAAAAGTAAGTATTTATTCTACCGGTGGAACCTATGATTTTCTTAAAGAAAAAGGAATGGATGTACACAGCGTGGAGTCCTTAACCGGTTTTCCTTCTATTTTAGGGGGAAGAGTAAAAACACTACATCCTTTGGTATTTGGAGGCATTTTAGGGCGAAAATCTTTAGAAGAAGATCGTAATACTATGTTAGAGTATGGCATACCAGAAATAGATTTAGTGGTAGTAGACTTATATCCTTTTGAAGAAACCTTAGCCATGGGAGCCTCCGAGAAAGATATTATAGAAAAAATAGATATAGGCGGCATTTCTTTAATTCGTGCAGCAGCTAAAAATTTTGAAGAGGTACTCATTGTACCATCTACTCAGTATTACGAACAAGCAGCCGTTTTGTTAAAGAAAAATCAGGGAGAAACTTCTATAGAAGACAGACGTTGTTTTGCTTCCTATGCTTTTAAGAAAAGTTCGGAATACGATACCTTTATTGCTAATTATTTTAAAAACACCCTTTCCCCCCAAGAGTCTTTAAACGCAACCCATGCCAACTCCACCCCAAAGAATGCTCCGGAGAATAGTCCTAAAAAGCAAAATAAAGTACTTCGTTATGGCGAAAATCCCCATCAACAAGGTGTTTTCTATGGCGACCTATCTCAATGTTTTACCCAATTGCACGGCAAAGAAATATCTTACAATAACTTATTGGATATAGATGCCGCCTTGGCCCTAATACAAGATTTCTCTAAATCCACTTTTGCTATTCTTAAACATAACAATGCCTGTGGTTTATCTACTCGGGAAAACCTATTAGAGGCTTATACCGACGCTTTGGCAGCAGATCCGGTTTCGGCTTTCGGTGGGGTGTTAATTTGCAATGATACCATAAACAAAGAAATTGCCCAGGCAATGAATAGCCTCTTCTTTGAAGTTTTATTAGCTCCCGATTTTGAAGAGGAAGCCTTAGAAATATTACAAGGCAAAAAAAATAGAATTCTTTTACAATACCACCCTTTTAAAGCGGGAAATCCTATTATGAGATCTTGTTTAAATGGAGTTTTAGTACAAGATAGAGATACGGTTACAGAAACCGAAGAGCAAATGAAAACCGTAAGCAATACAGAAGCTACTACTCAGGAAAAAGCCGATCTACTCTTTGCAAATTATATAGTAAAACACAGTAAATCGAATGCTATTGTTATTGTTAAAAATCAGCAACTTATATCTTCTGGAGTAGGACAAACCTCTCGTGTGGACGCCCTACGTCAAGCCATAGAAAAAGCGAAAAATTTCGGATTCGATCTTCACGGAGCAGTAGTGGCTTCCGATGCCTATTTCCCCTTTGCCGATTGTGTAGAAATATCCGATCAAGAGGGTATAAGCGCATTTATTCAACCTGGAGGTTCCATAAGAGATAATCTTTCCATAGATTATTGTAACGAACATCATTTGAGTATGATATTTACAGGAATACGACATTTTAAACATTAAGCGCCAACCCCCTTTTTTGATACATTAGACTTGCATATCTACATATTTTTTTCTACTTTTGAGCTCTACTTTTGCCAAACATTCAAAATGTAGCAAATTATTAATTTATAAGCAAATGGGTCTTTTTTCATTTATGACACGAGAAATTGCAATTGATCTTGGTACGGCTAATACTGTTATTATATATAACGATAAGGTAGTAGTGGATGAACCATCTATTATAGCGATGGACCAAAATACGGGCAAAGTTTTAGCCGTAGGAAAATATGCTATGATGATGCATGGTAAAACCCCCGATAATATAAGGACTATACGTCCTATGAAAGATGGGGTTATTGCTGATTTTCAAGCTACGGAAAATCTAATGCGCGAATTAATTAAAATGGTTCCCGTCAAAAAGTCCTTATTCCCTCCAGTTTTAAAAATGGTTATCTGTATTCCATCTGGAATTACAGAAGTAGAAGAGAGAGCGGTGCGAGATTCTGCCGAACAGGCAGGAGCAAGGGATGTGCGTTTAATACACGAACCCATGGCTGCTGCCATAGGCATAGGTTTAAATGTATTGGAACCTCATGGAAACATGATTGTAGATATAGGCGGGGGAACCAGCGAAATTGCAGTTATTGCCTTGGGGGGTATCGTTAGTAACAAATCTATTCGTATTGCCGGAGATGATTTTAATCAAGATATAAAAGAATATATGCGTAAACGGCATAATATTAGTATTGGAGATTATACTGCCGAAAAAATAAAAATAGAAGTAGGAGCAGCCTTACCTGAATTAGATAATCCACCGGAAGATTTTGCAGTGCAAGGGCGAGATATGCTAACAGGTATTCCAAAAGAAATAGTAGTAAATTATGTGGAAATAGCGCAAGCTTTAGACCGGTCCATACTAAAAATTGAAGCCGCTGTGCTCAACGCATTAGAAATGACTCCTCCTGAACTTTCGGCAGATATTTTTAAAACGGGTATTTATTTAGCTGGCGGAGGATCTCTTTTACGTGGTTTAGATAAGCGTTTGGCTTCCAAAACTAAATTACCAGTTCATCTTGCTGAAGATCCTTTGCGTGCCGTTGCTAGAGGAACAGGAATTGCATTGAAAAATTTCGATAAATTTACTTTCCTCATCAAATAAAACTTATACCCCAAATTTATTTTATTTCCTTCCATAAAGGATGTTTAAAATAAGTTTGGGATTTTAAAAGCATGAACAGTATAAATATTTTCTCTTGCCCTATACCATTGTACTGTTTTCATAAATTTCTTTATCTATGAAAACAGTATTAGATATTTTAAGGCATAATTTATACCTTTTGATTTTCTTTATATTAGAATTTTTTTCTTTACTTCTATTCTTTCGCTATAATCATTATCAAAGTACACAATTTTACACCCTTTGTACAGAAATAAACGGATATATGCAAAACATAGGGGAGGATTATCGTCACTATTGGATGATAAAAGATGATAATGCTGCTTTACAAGAAGAAAATGCACAACTAAGAGCACAAATTGCAACTTCTTATTTTTCGGCGGTTCACCCTATAAATTCTTCGCTTTACGATACGGTATTTCAACAAATGTACACCTACATTCCCTCTACCGTGCTAAGCAATTCGGTAGATCTTCGTAATAATCATTTGATTTTAGATGCAGGCAAAGATGCGGGGGTTGCTCCTGGTATGGCCGTTATTTCTCCCAACGGCATTGTAGGTATTGTAGAAAGAGTATCCGAACATTTTTGTTCTGTTATTTCGGTACTACATTCTCAAAGTCGAGTTAGTGTACGTTTGGCATCCAGTATTTATAGCGGATCCCTCCATTGGGATGGCCTAAATTATAACGAAGCCCTGCTGACGGATATTCCATCTCACGTACAAGTGAAAGAAGGAGAAACCGTAATAACCAGTGGATTTTCTTTGGCTTATCCCGCTGGAATTACCGTAGGATTTGTAAAGGAAATATTGCCCATTAATGGAGAGGATTTTTATACTTTAAAAATTACGTTTAGTGAAGATTATAAACGGCTACACAAGGTATATATCGTAAAAAATCTTTATAAAAGAGAAATAGATGCCTTGGAAGAAGGCCATGCTCTCACCGAAGAATAAAATAAGGAGAGATAAAGTAAAATGCAAACACTTATTTGGAAAAATATAATACGATTTTTGTTTCTTGTTATTTTGCAGGGAATGGCTTTGACTCAATTTCCTATTCCTGGCAATTTACAAGTTTTTATCTATATCCTTTTTATTCTCCTCTTGCCTTATCAAACGCCAAACAGTATATTGCTTATTCTTAGTTTCCTATTAGGTTTTTGCATAGATTTTTTTACAGGAACCATAGGTTTACATACCGCTACTTGCACTTTTATGGGATTTTGTAGAATATTGTATTTTAAGGCGCACGAAGCAGGCCCTCACGAAAATGAATTACAAGGGACTCCAGGAAGTTGTCGTATGGGACGTGGTAATTTTATATGGTATTGTATTCTTCTTATTGTTTGTCACCATGTTTTCTTTTTCCTTTTGGAGGCATTTTCCTTTAGACATATTTTATACACCTTATGGCTTATAATAGGAAGTAGTATTCTTACTTTTTTAGCGGTTATGATTGCACTTTCTGTTTTTCGTAGTAAAGAATAAAATAGTATTAGCAATGAATAAGATAATGTGGAAAAGGGACCTATTTTACATATTATCTATGGTTTTTAAATATTTTACTATCTTTGCCCCACAAAATTTCTTTGCTCCCACAAAATTTATAAATGAAAAAAAAGGCATTTAACATACTCAAATACCTATTAATAGTTCTTTTTGTGAGCTATTATTGTGAGAGTACGCTTTTTTTACATACTCATAATTTTACTTGGGGTACCGTTACCCATTCTCATCCCTATATGCCTACAGGACCGCACACTCATACCTCTTCTGAGTGTCAAACCATACAATTTCTTACCAATTTATTATTTACTTTTAGTGGCACTACCTTTATTGCCTTTATTTTCCGTGCGACTCCCATTTTTCAGGCTCCACGTTTACACGCTTTAGCCAAATATATCTTAGAAAACTGTTCTCTTAGAGCACCTCCTGCCATAGTCTAGTCCCAAGAGTTTAATCTCTACTTACTCCTTATGGCTTCACGAAATGCTTGGTTTCTTCAAAAAACCTTTCTTTTCTTTCTTCTTACTCTTTTTTTTAAATAAAGGGAAAGGGGGAGTAATCTATTTTACACTGCAAAAACTTCATTATAGGATAATATAGCACAAACTATGGCTTATAATAGAATTTTTGCGAAAAGATTATATATAATTATAAGTAAATGAAATATTCAATAATACCCTTATGGGCCATGTTGTGTTTATATGGATGCAGCGAAAAAAATATAAACCAAACAGAAAAAAACGAAATAAGTATCCAAAAGGACGTAATTTGCCTTGAGGATCACTCTCCCATTCTAAAAAAAATAAAAATACAGGAAGTTAAAACTTCCCCCTACCAAGCACAATTTAGTACTTCCGGTGTAGTAAAAGCTATTCCAAGTTCTTATGCTGAAATTGCAAGTCCTTTTTCTGGGCGTATTGTGCATTCTTTTGTTCGTTTAGGACAAAGCGTTAGGGTAGGAAGTCCACTTTTTTCTATTAGTTCTCCCTCCTTTTCTGAAACTGGAAAAAACTATTTCGACTCCAAGCAAGAAATGGAACAGGCTCTAAAAAATTTAAAACGAGAAAAAGATCTATTATCCAATGGGGTAGGTG
This sequence comes from Bacteroidales bacterium, assembly GCA_036653535.1. Classification (GTDB taxonomy): domain Bacteria; phylum Bacteroidota; class Bacteroidia; order Bacteroidales; family P3; genus JAVVTR01. The sequence continues at coordinate 26,066 of JAVVTR010000024.1, forward strand.
TTGCTAAAGAAGTAGAAGAGGCCGAACTTAACTATCAATTAAAAAAGCAAAATTTCGAAAATGCCAAATCCGCATTAAGGGTTTTTCAGGTGGATCCCGGTCAATTAAAATTAGGGGAAGCATTAATTGTTCGTTCTCCTATTGCGGGTAAGGTTGTAGTAAACCATATTTTACTTGGTCAATATATCAAGGAAGAGGACCCCGCACAAGCTGTAGTGGCCGATTTAAGCAAAGTATGGGTGGTAGCTCACGTAAAAGAAAAAGATATTCCCTTAATGGAGCATCTACAAGCAGTGGAGATTCGGCTTTCCGCCTCTAAAGACGAGCCTATCCATGGTAGGGTTTATCATATTAGTGAGATGTTGGATGAGGCAACCCGTTCGGCAGAAGTAATTATAGAATGTGATAATAAGCAAGGGCGAATAAAACCGTTTATGTATGGAAATGTATTACTTACAGAGGAAAGTAAAAATGTTATACAAATTCCCACCTCCGCCATTTTGCAAGAAGAGGAAAGTATTTATGTATTAATTGCCAAGGGAAAAAATCAATTTCGCAAAGTTCCTATTGTAGTATCCGATAATGTAGAGGATCGATCGGTGGTTAGTCGAGGTTTGAAAGTAGGAGATAAGATAGTGGCAGAGGGCGCTTTTTATTTATTAGATAGCAAATAGAATAGAGTATGAAAAAACTAATTTATGAAGCGATACATAAGCGAAGCCTTATGTTCGTACTCTTTGCACTATTGGCTATAGTAGGCTATTATTGTTGGACCAAATTGTCTATAGATGCCTATCCCGACATTGCCGATGTAACGGTACAGGTAGTAACCCAAGTGCCTGGAATGGCAGCCGAAGAAATGGAACAACAGATTAGTATTCCTATTGAGCGTGCAATGAATGGTATGCCGGCTATGAAAGTAATGCGTAGTAAAAATACTTTTGGTCTTTCTACCGTAATTATGGTTTTTGAAGATGGAACCCAAGACTATTGGGCCCGTCAGCGGGTGCAGGAACGTTTAAGAGATGTAGAATTACCCTACAATGCCATTCCATCACTCAATCCTTTGACTTCTCCTACCGGTGAAATTTTTCGCTACATTGTGGAAAGCAAAAATCACGATCTACGACAAATCACGGATCTACATAAATGGCTTATCATTCCACGTCTTAAACAGGTTACAGGAGTAGCCGATGTGAGTAATTTTGGAGGTATTACTACTCAATTTCAAATAGAGATTGACCCCTCTAAGATGAACCAATACGATATTTCCTTAAGCGAAATTACCGAGAAAATAGAGAAAAACAATCTCTCTTCTGGTGGTAGTATGCTCTCTCACGGAGATTTAAGTTATGTTATTCGAGGAATAGGTTTGCTTAAATCCTTGGAAGAATTAGGTAATATTGTAGTAAAAACCCAAAATGGGGTTCCTATCTATCTTCAAGATATAGGTACTCTCAAATATGGAACCTTGGAACGCAAAGGGGTGCTTGGATTTACCGACTCTAAGCGAGATTATAGCGATGGCGTGGAGGGTATTGTACAAATGCTAAGAGGGCAAAATCCATCGGAAGTTCTGCAAGGAGTGAAAGCAGCCGTGGAAGAACTCAATGAAACTGGCTTACCTAAAGGCGTTTCTATACATCCTTTTATGGATAGAACCGAATTAGTAAATACTACTTTACATACCGTTTCTCATACTTTAATAGAGGGAATGATATTGGTATTATTGGTGTTGATACTATTTTTAAGAAGTTGGAAAGGAGCGGTTTTGGTAGCCATAACCATTCCATTCTCTTTACTTATAGCCTTTATTTTAATGAAAATCACCAATATTCCCGCCAATTTACTTTCTTTAGGAGCTATAGACTTTGGCATTATAGTAGATGGAGCTATTGTAATGATGGAAACTATTCTAAAAAAGCGAGAAAGTGATCCAGAAGAAGAATTAACGAAGGATGGCATTATAAAACGGGCCACCGAGGTAGCACGACCCATATTCTTTTCCACTCTTATTATTATTACCGCCTATTTGCCTTTATTTTCTTTTGAACATATAGAAAAGAAAATGTTTACGCCCATGGCTTACACGGTTGGTTACGCACTAATAGGAGCTTTAGCAGTGGCCTTATTACTTATTCCTGGTTTAGCATTTATTGCTTATAGAATGCCAAGTAAAAGCTATAAAAACCGATGGTTAGAACGCCTAAATAATATTTACAGTACACAAACAAGCAAAATTCTAAATAAACCACGCCGAATTATAGTTCCTTTACTTTGTATTTTAATGGGTGCAAGCGTATTATCTATAACAGTGGGTAAGGATTTTCTTCCTCCCTTAGACGAAGGTTCCATTTGGATACAAGTACAACTTCCTCCAGGAATTTCCATGGAAAAATCTAAAGAGTTAGGAGCGGAACTTAGGGCAGAACTTAAAACTTTTGACGAAGTATCTTATATCATGACCCAAGTGGGTCGTGACGATGAGGGAGCAGAGGCTTTTTCCCTTTCCCATATAGAATGTGGAGTAGGACTTCAAGCCTATAATACATGGAAAAGTGGCCGCACCAAAGCGGAATTGATAGAAGTAATGAATGAAAGGCTCCAAAAAATACCGGGGCTTTCTATAGGATTTTCCCAACCCATCATAGATATGGTTATGGATCAGGTAGCTGGATCCCACAGCGATTTGGCTATTAAAATTTATGGGGACGATCTCCATGAAACACGGAAAATAGCAGAACAAATCGCCTCCACGCTAAAGATTATACCAGGAGCTGTAGATGTGGCCGTGGATCAAGAACCTCCCTTACCACAACTTCAAATCATTGCCAATAGGGAAAGTATTGCTCAATACGGACTAAATGTATCGGATGTAACTGAACTAATAGAATTAGCTATTGGAGGAAAGGCTATATCCCAAATTTTTATGGGTAGCAAATCATACGATGTAATTTGTAGATACAACGAAAGTAGCAGAAATACACCCGAAAGAATAGCTTCCCTAATGCTTACCACTTCGGATGGAGTGAAAATCCCACTCTCGCAAGTGTCTCAGATTAAGACAACTACTGGAGCAAGTACCATTACTCGCGAACAAAATAAGCGACACCTAAGCGTGAGGGTTAATCTTAGAGGGGTAGATTTAAGTTCTTTTTTAAAGCAAGCCAATCGAGCCATAGATGACAAGGTAAAATACGATTCAGAGAATATACAACTAAAATGGGCTGGACAGTTTGAAAACCAACACCGTGCCTATTCTCGTTTAGCCATGGTAATACCCTTAACTTTAGCAATAATGCTACTACTGCTTATTGTTGCTACTGGAAAATTTCGTCAGGCAGCAACCCTAATGAGTGTAGTACCTTTGGCTTTATTTGGAGGCATGTTGGCTTTGAATGTACGTGGCATGACCCTAAATGTGTCGTCGGCCGTTGGCTTTATAGCTCTATTTGGAGTGGCTATACAAAATGGCGTAATTATGATTTCCCATATTAATAATTTACGCAAAGATGAAAGAGTAGAGTTAAAAGAGGCAATTCTCTCGGGAAGCAAGCATAGATTTCGACCTATTCTTATGACGGCCTCCGTAGCCATTCTCGGACTTCTTCCAGCTTCTCTTTCCACCGGTATAGGCTCCGATGTACAACGTCCCTTAGCCACAGTAATTGTATATGGATTACTATTTTCCACTATAGTTACCCTTTATATTCTACCAGCCCTATACTATATGGTAGAAAAATATCATTTAAAACGTAAACGTGCAGAACCCATTATTCATGAAAAATAACATTTTAATCTTAATAGTTTTCCTGCCTCTAATAGTAGAAGCACAACTAAAAAAAAATATAAGTTTCGATCAATACATAGAACAAGTACAGCAAAAAAACATTGCTTATGCCGCTGAGAAACTAAATATTTCCATTGCCGATGCCAATATTACTTCCGCTAAGATATTTTTAGATCCTTCTTTATCGGTAGAATACGCCTATAACGATGATCATAGAATGCAAATGGGACAGGGGATATCGGCCGAATTAAGCAAAACTTTTTCTGTAGGTAAACGCAAAGTAAAAATCGATTTTGCCAATAAAGAAAAGGAAAGAGACTTAGCTCTTTTAGAAGATTATTTTCGGAATCTACGAGCCGAAGCCAGCATTACCTATTTAGAAGCTATTAAGCAGGAAAAACTCTACGAAGTGCAGCTAAAATCTTATTATAGTATTAGCGAATTGGCAAAGGGCGACAGTATTAGATTTGTTCTTGGTAAAATTACTGCAGTAGATGCCCTACAAAGCCGTATAGAAGCAGATATTATTTATAACGAACTACTTCAGGCCCAAAGCGAACTCTATCATGCCTATGCTGCTTTGTATATTCCTATGGGACAATTTAATGCCGATACCCTTTATGTTCCTATAGGAAGTTTAAATATGCGTAAGCGAATATGGGATCTTCTGCCTTTGTTATCTCAATCCTTAGAAAATCGTTCCGATTTGGTAGCCTCCCTCAAAGAGGTAGAACTTGCGCAAAAGGCATTAAAATTGGCTAAGAGAGAAAAAAACATAGACTTTGATGTGGCTTTAGGTTATAATTACAACACGGAAGTACGCAACGAACTTGCTCCAGCACCTAAATTTCAGGGGCTTACTCTTTCGGTATCTATTCCTCTGAAATTTTCCAATTTTAATAAAGGAAGTGTTTCTATAGGTAATTTACAAGCACGACAAGCAGAAAATCACTATGAGCAGGCTCAATTGGAAATAAAAACGGAAGTTTCGCAAAACTACCATGCCTATCAAAGTTTTTGCAAGCAAGTAGAAAATTTCACCAAGGGAATATTAGAAGAGGCAAAAGCAGGTTTAGATGGGAAAATATACAGTTATCAACGTGGAGAAAATTCCTTATTGGAAGTCTTAGATGCTAGAAGAACCTATAATAACGTGCAGTCGACTTATATAGAAACTCTTTTTCAATGTGCTCTTTCTCTTATAGAAATAGAAAAGAGCGTAGGTATATGGGATATTAAGGTGGAACCATAAAATAGTTTTCCTTGTTACCAATGAATTTTATACCAAAAAGATTCTCTTTTAATCCGTATTTTCATGGCTTTATGTATGCTTTGAGCTACGAGAATTAAAGGAATACATTGCTGTTCTTCCAACCATGCTATGGCTTTCTCGTTTTTTTTCGTAGCTTGATAAAAATGAAAGAGGAGGGGATCGGGGTATTGGTAAAGCCATTCTATGGCCTTAGGTTCATCATCTATGGCATTGGCTAATACCCCCATTTCCGGGTATCCATTTTCTAACAACCATTTTAAGGCATCGTCTTCCCCCAATATTGCATTAGAAAATGCCGCCCATTGAGGGTAACCCAAATCTAATAATTTTTGAAAATTGGCGTTGGATCCCTCTACAGCCTTAGCAAACAACGAATATACCTGCAAGGGATAATCTTCTATTTTCATTTTATGGTACTAATGAAGTTTATAAATTTAAACTGCTTCTAAAATTTTATCTAAAAATTTACCTAAAAACGCTCTCAATAATAAGCTCCCACCTGCTTTATTCCACTTTCTTTGATTTTAGTTGCCAATGACTCCAATTCTTTTTGGCTTAACTTAACTAAATTATTAGTTGGCGTTTCTCTATCTAAGCCATAAATCATAAGCCCATGTGGTTTTATATAGGCAATTTTACTCAACCATGCTTCCCATTCTTTCCCCTGGGTATTATCTATAAAAAAGGCTCCGTTTATTTTTTGTCTAAAGAAAAGAGTTTGTATATAAAAGGGATATTGAAAAGAGAGAAGGTGAAGATTTTCAATTAGTTGATTATAGTTGTTTTCCATATTTTTATCGGAGAATTTATCTAAATTAGATAAGCAAAAATTGGTATTCAAACGATTAATACGGCCATACATTTCCGGCGTTCCGGCATCTAATTTCAAAAGGCATAAGTCGGCTTTCTTTAAAGCCTCTATAACAGAGGCTGAACCTATACGGCTGGCATTGGAGATAATAGTAAGCTTGGGGCCCTTTTGGGAAACGTCACCTAAATACAGCGTTCGTAAACGCCCCACTTCTTCTACTATCTGTTCAAATTCCGGATGTAGGGTAGGTTCTCCATTACCGGAAAAAGTAATAGAATTAATTTCTTGTTTGCTTTCTTTAAAATGTATTAAACTATTTTCTAAAGCTTTGGAAACTTGCTCCAGTGTAGGCAAATGGAGGCTATCCGCAAGAGAAGTATTTAGGGTAGGATCCTGGTTTAGGCCACATTCACAATAAATACAATTATAATTACATATTTTATGCTGGGTTGGTAAAAGATTAATGCCTAAGGAAAGTCCCAAACGCCGGCTGTGGATAGGTCCACTAATAATATTAGGATATAAGAAACTCATAACGACAAAGTTAAAGTATTTTTAGTAAATAATAAAATAGAATAGAATTTGGGTATTCATGGAGCATTCTACTCCCAAATACAATTTTAAGTAAAAGTACTAAAAAAACAACTTTTCCATTGCATATCTTGGGCAAATTCTAATAGGAAAGATTTCATTTTTAGAATGGGATAAAATCCTTACTTTTGCGCCAAATAAAAAAAACAAATCATGCAACACAAAACAACAAGAAATCAATTTAATGCGTGTTTTAGACGTTGGACTCGTCGTTCTTATGCGATATTCAACTCTTTACACCTGCAAGTAAAAATTGGCGTTTTGGCTTTGTCTTGCTCTTTAGTTTGTTTGAAAACTCAACCAGTTTTAGCTCAAAGTAAAATCGCATCTTCCGATACGATAGAAAATACTACCATAGAGCTTTCTCCGGTAGAGATTGTTGGTCAAAAAGCGGTTCCCATACAAGCGCTTATTCCTATTTTGGCCATCATAGAAAAACAAGATATAGAGCGAGCTGGAGTTCAAAATCTCGAAGATTTACTCAAGTATGTATCTGGCGTAGACGTACGCACCCGAGGTGGTGAAAACGTACAAGCCGATCTTTCTCTAAGAGGCGGCACTTTCGATCAAACGCAAGTTCTTCTCAACGGCGTTAATTTTTCAGACCCTCAAACAGGGCATTTTTCTTTAAATTTACCTATTAATTTTTCGGACATAGAGCGTATAGAGGTCTTACAAGGTTCCGGGGCATGGACCATGGGATCCGCTCCTTTTACTGCAGCCATTAATATTATAACGCGAAAATCCGATCAAAATGAAGCCTACCTGAAAGCTTCCGGTGGAATGTATGGCTATTATCAAGTGGAAGCAGGAGGACAACTTCGCTTAAAAAAATGGATCATTGGTGCCCATTTTGGAAGAACGGCCTCCGATGGTTACACCAATAATACCGACTTTGGTATTTATAATGCTAAAGTGAACCTCTCCTTGATAGATCCGCTACATGTTGGCATCTTTGATTTTACTGCCGGTTTTCAAAGCAAAGATTATGGGGCTAATAGCTTTTATTCTGTAAAATATAAAGAGCAGCACGAAAATACCAAGGTGTTTTTGGCCAGCTTGCAATATAAAAAACAATGGGATGCTTTCCGTGTAGAGGCTAAAGTTTATTTTCGACAAAACTATGACCGATTCGATTTATTTCGACATGAATCCCCAAGTTGGTATAGTGGGCCGAATATGCACCGTAATGATGTGGCCGGATTAGACGCACAATTAGCCTATGCTTGGATTGGAGGAACCACCGTTGTAGGAGTAAATATACGCTACGAACATCTCTTTAGTAATAATCTTGGAGATACTATGTCGGATGTATTAAATCACAGCTCTTTAGGAAAGCCTGTACCATTTTATAAGGGATATTATTACACAAAAGAAGCCGATAGAACTCATTTTTCTGGCTTTTTACAGCACACTTGGGAGTCGCCAAAATGGAAAGTTTCTTTTGGCGCTTTGGTAGATGGAAACAAAGATTATGGAGCACATGCTTTTGGTGGTCTGAGTGCTCTGTGGCGCTACTCTCCACACGGGCGCATGGAAGCATTTGTAAATCATGCCTATAGGCTACCTACTTTCACCGATCTTTATTATAAATCGATTACTCAAATTGGAAATCCAAATTTAAAGCCAGAACAAGCTATTAGTGCCGAAATCAGTACCGTATACGAAAACGGACCTTGGCAGGGCAGGGCAGGAGTGTTTTATCGTTACGGCTTCGAAATTATCGACTGGGTACGATTAGCAGAGGAAGAAGTTTGGTTCAGCCGTAATTTAACTAAATTACAAACGGTAGGGGCGGAAGTGAATTTATATTATCGACCTAATATTCCCTACTTACATAGGGTAGGCTTCCATTACACCTATACCCATGTAAGCAAAAACGAGAGTAAATATATTTCCTTGTATGCTACCGATTATTTACGAAATGCCTTTATATTTAGTTTGGATCACGCTATTTATAAATCTCTTGGCGCCTCTTGGGAGCTTTGTGTCAATGATAGAGCGGGAACCTATGTTAATACACAAGGGAAGGAAACCTCTTATAAGCCTTATGTATTATGCAATTTAAAATTATATTGGTCTTGTCCTCGTTTTGAGATCTATGTAATGGCCTCGAATTTATTCAACTCCAAGTATTTTGATTTGGGAAATATTCCACAAGCTGGTATTTGGGCCAAGGCTGGAGCTTCTGTACGATTTGGGCCCCAAGCCAGATGCAAACCCAAAAATTAGCATTAGGCGGAAGTTTAACGTTAGGTGCAAGCAAGTATCTCCTTTTTTTTGGTAACTTTGCTTCCGCCTAACGGCTTTCAGCTTTCCATTTCCAGCTTTCAACTATAGAAATTGGAGTCCAAGAGTGGATTTTAATTAGCTAAGTATTTAGTTAATTAATTATATTTTAATTAATTAGCTAACAAATGAATTTTAATTAATAGCATCCAAAAATGATATTAGAAAAGCAAGAGTACCCTTTATTTGCGCAAAAGTGGTGGTGGGATGCCGTAGCAAAAGACAGCTATCAAACGATAGAAATTTTCCAAGCAGGAGAGCTTATTGCTTATTGGCCTTTATATAAAACGAAAAGATTTCGTTTGGTGAACCTTTATGCGCAAGCTCCGCTCACGGCTCACACTGGGCCATATTTACGTAGTCCAAAGGAATCCAAGGAATCCAAGGAATCCAAAGCCGTAGTATCCACCTTTAATATAAATTCCACTAATAATCATAATTATAAGCAAGAATATCTATCCCTTTTAATAGATCAATTACCCAAAGGAAATATAGATATAAGTATAAGTCCCGGCCTATATGAGGATAGCTTTTTTAGAAAAAAAGGATTTACAATAGAACATAAACTAACTTACCAAATTTCGGATTTAACCAATTTAGAAAAAGTATTTTCCAATATTAAAAGCTACCAACAAAGGCAAATTAAAAAAGCAGAAAAGCAATTAAAATTAGTAGAAAATCCTAATATTGAAGATCTTATAATATTACAACAAGAAACTTTTGATAGGCAAAAAAGGAAAAATCCAGTTTCTGCACAAACGATAAGAAACTTATACACTGCACTTTTAGAACACAAAGCCGGTAAATTATTGGCTCTTGCGGATGGAAAAGGGCAAATATTGGCTTGTGGACTCTTTGTTTATGATTCCATGCGTTGCTATAGTTTAATTCCAGCCTATAAAAAAACAGAGGTAGCCACAGGAGCAGGAAGTCTCTTACAATGGGAAGGTATTAAATTTGCCTCCCAGGTTTCGTCTATTTTCGACTTTGAAGGTTCTTCCATAGAAAGCATTGCGCATTTTAATCGTTCCTTTGGAGCAGAGCCCTTAGTTTTTTATCGTATTTACAGACATAGCCATTGTTACCAATTTTTCAATAGGATGAACCAAATACGCTCTTTGATAAGGCTCCGCTAAATATAGTTGTTTTGCATAATCTGTAGCTAAGTTGCCAATTTTTCGATAAGGCTCCGCTAGATATAGTTATTTTGCATAATCTGTAGCTAAGTTGCCAAATTTCCGATAGGGCTCCGCTAAATATAGTTGT
>JAVVTR010000025.1:0-31010 GCA_036653535.1 Bacteroidales bacterium
ATCTCCTATAGAAGAAACTAACGAAACTCTTACAGAAAACTTGAACGAGCTATTGGAAAAGCCAAGAGAAAACAATGAGCCATCTCCTATAGAAGAAACTAACGAAACCCTTACAGAAAATTTGGACGAGCTATTGGAAAAGCCAAGAGAAAACAATGACCCATCTCCTGTAGAAGAAACTAACGAAAGCCAAAATGCCGATGCAATAAAAAGGGACAGGGAAGAGGATATCCCAAACGATAAAGAAAATCCAAATATTACAAATAATATCACCGATACAAAAAATATTGCTATTCTAAACACAAAAGAAGAGAAGGAAGAAGAAAGCTCTATCCTCAATTTTATTTTTGAAAAAGAAGAAGAAGAAGAAGAAGAAGAAGAAGAAAAAGAAGAAGTATCCTCCTATGTAACCGATCTTACCGCCTTAGCTCAGGCTCGTGCTCCCAAAAATCAAGATATGTCTAAAGTTGCTGTTTCATCCACTGCCATGCCATCGGATGGAAATACATCCAAAACGCAAGAAAAAGTAGAGCCCACCCTTTCTTCTAGTAATTTATTAGGACGCTTAAGAGAAATGAATGCAAATCTTAATACGGGAGGCGACCATCTATCCTCTCTAAAAAGTATAGTCGATAAATTTAAATCTCCAAAAACATTACACGATATACAAAAGAATCAACCCCTTGATTTACGTTTAGCTATTGGTGTGAATGAAAAGTTTCTCTTTATTAACGAACTTTTTAAAGGGAATATGAAAGAATGCACCGACATAATAGTAGAAATTAATGATTTATCTTCTTATGAAAAAGCCATGGAAATACTTCAACCCCTCAAAGATACATACGCATGGCAAGAAGATTCTTTAGCATATATGACCCTTTTAGACATTTTACGTCGTAGATTTCCGGATGAAAACACTTTAGCATAAATGACGTTTAAACCCAAACACGAGCAAGCGAGTTTTGGGTTTTGACTTAGAAACTTTTGAATTATTGTAATGGAATGGATTTAAAATCTCTCAAAATATGAATAAACAAGGTAAACTCATTATTTTTTCCGCCCCATCTGGATCTGGGAAAACCACCATTGTACACCGTTTAATTCAGGGAAACAAGAACTTATCCTTTTCCATTTCTGCCACTTCCCGCGAGAAACGCCCCGAAGAAGAAGATGGTAAAGATTACTATTTTCTTTCCGTCGACGAATTTAAAAATCACTGCATTGCTCACGATTTTTTAGAATGGGAAGAAGTTTACAAAGATCAATTTTACGGTACATTAAAGAGTGAAGTTCAGCGTATATGGGACTTTGGAAAGCAGGTAGTTTTTGATGTGGACGTAATAGGTGGACTTAATATAAAAAAACAATTTCCCTCTCAAAGTTTAGCTATTTTTATACAACCGCCCTCTTTAGATATTTTAAAAGACCGTTTATTGGGCAGAGGAACCGAAAGCGAAGAAAGCCTAAAAAAACGCTTGGAAAAAGCAGAAAAGGAAATGAGTTATGCCTCTAAATTCGATGTAATTATCATTAACGAACATTTAGATAAGGCTATAGAAGAAACACAAAAAATAGTGAATCAATTTTTGCAAAAAAAATGAACAATTGCAAAACCATTATATTATACTTTGGTTCCTTTAATCCTATACATAAAGGGCACCTTGCTTTGGCAAACGCAGCTCTTTCTGAACTAAAACTTACAGAAAATATTTTGGGAGAAGTATGGTTTGTGCTTTCAGCACAAAATCCATTTAAAAAACAAGCTAATCTGTGGCCCGATAATAAAAGAGCGGAATTAATTCGCCAGGCAATTTTCGCCTTTCCGAATTTTAAATTTTGCGAAGTAGAACTACAACTTCCCAAACCTTCTTACACTATAGTAAGTTTAGATTTTTTACACCAAACTTATCCAACCAATGTTTTTTATCTTTTGATGGGCGAAGATAATTTGTCGCAACTGCATCTATGGAAAGATTATTCTCGTATCTTAACCCAACATAAAATCATGGTCTATCCAAGAGAAAATCACGCTGTTTGCCAAGAGACTGCATCCAAAGACTATCCTATTCTTAGGGAATATCCCAATCAAATCTTATGGTTAAAGCAACCCTTGATTAATATTTCCTCCTCCGAAATCCGTAATAAAATAAAAAACGGAGAAGATGTTGCCGACTTACTTCCTTAAATAGAAAACGATTAAGGATGTTTTTGATAATAGTATCCACCTTTATTGTGGAGGATATGGGACTCGAACCCACTGCCTTTTGATTGCGAACCAAACGCTCTACCAGATGAGCTAATCCCCCATTTAAGGAGCACAAAAGTATAAAAATGTTTACATAAGTCAAAATTTTCTATCTTCAATCCTTTTTTACATAGATTTTTCCTATCTTTGCAGCTTTACAAAAATTTCATATATAACCGTATTTCATATCCTTGCGATATTATAATCGGAAATATATTTAAATATTCTACAAACATGAACCTCACTACAAACATAGATCACCCTTTGTCCAGCACGGAAGGTCAAGTCACAAAAGATCTGCAATACCCCGAATACAAACAATTACAACTTACACAAATAGGGCAAGATATACGAAAGTTTTGGGAGGATCAGCATATTTTCGAAAAAAGCATAGAAAATCGCCATGGACATCCCTCTTTTGTATTTTATGAAGGCCCCCCTTCTGCAAACGGAGTTCCTGGGATACATCATGTCATGGCCCGTACCATCAAAGATGTTTTTTGTCGTTATAAAACACTAAGCGGCTATTATGTGGAACGTAAAGCCGGATGGGACACTCACGGTTTACCCGTAGAATTAGGCGTTGAAAAAAGTTTGGGTATTACCAAAGAAGATATAGGCAAGTCTATTAGTGTAGAAGATTATAATACCCAATGTCGCAAAGAAGTAATGAAGTATAAAAATCTTTGGGACGAACTTACCAAAGCCATGGGATATTGGGTTAATTTAGAAGATCCTTATATTACTTTCGACAATAAGTACATAGAAACGGTTTGGTTTTTGCTAAAACAATTATATAAAAAAGATTTACTCTATAAAGGTTACTCCATTCAACCTTATTCTCCTGCAGCGGGAACTGGGCTTAGCACCCACGAACTAAATCAACCAGGCTGCTATAAAAATGTAAAAGATCTCACTTTAACAGCCCAATTCAAGATAGTAAAAAACAAAGAATCCGAATTTTTATTTTCTCCTGCTATAGGGGAACTTTATTTCTTGGCTTGGACTACTACCCCTTGGACCCTACCATCCAACACCGCTTTATGCGTAGGAAAATCGATTTCCTATTTGGAGGTTGCCACCTTTAATCCATATACGTTTAAACCTATCACGGTTGTATTAGGTAAAGATTTATTCGAAAAATATTTTCCAAATAAAAATGCAACATTAACTTTAGATCAATATAAAGAGGGCGATAAAGAAATTCCGTATCAAATTCTACAAGAATTTAAAGGAAATGATTTAGTCGGTTTACGATACGAACAATTAATGCCCTACCAACAGCCACAAGACGGAGATGCTTTTCGAGTTATTAGTGGCGATTTTGTAACCACAGAAGATGGAACTGGAATAGTACATATTGCACCCAGTTTCGGAGCCGACGACTTTAGAGTTGCCAAACAAAACGGCATAGGTTCTCTTACCTTAGTAGACAAACAAGGACGTTTTATAGAAGATATGGGCGAATTTTCTCATCGTTATGTAAAACCCCAATATGATGCGCTTTACGATCCCAAAACAACACAGAGTGTAGATATAGATATTATCGTAAAATTAAAAAAAGAAGGGCTCGCTTTTAAATCGGAAAAATACGAACACTCCTACCCTCACTGCTGGCGAACGGACAAGCCTATATTATATTATCCTTTAGATTCTTGGTTTGTAAAAACCACTGCTTGTAAAGAGCGTATGATAGAACTCAACAAAACCATTTCTTGGAAACCGGAAGCCACTGGTACCGGTCGTTTTGGCAATTGGCTCGAAAATTTAGTGGATTGGAATCTATCTCGTTCTCGCTATTGGGGCGTTCCTTTACCTATTTGGATTAATGAAGACCACACAGAACAAATCTGTATTGGTTCTATAAAAGAACTAAAACAGGAAATAGAAAAATCTATTCAGGCCGGATTTATGACCCAAAACCCTCTTATAGACTATATAGATGGGAATTTTAGCAAAGAAAATTATGACAAATTTGATTTACACCGACCTTACGCCGATCAAATAATATTAGTTTCTTCTAAAGGGGCTAAAATGTTTAGAGAGTCTGATTTAATTGACGTTTGGTTTGATAGTGGTTCCATGCCATATGCCCAACTTCACTATCCTTTCGAAAATCAAGAAAAATTTAAAACCTCCTTTCCTGCCGATTTTATTGCCGAGGGGGTAGATCAAACTCGAGGATGGTTTTTTACTTTGCATGCTATTGCTTCTATGGTTTTCGACTCGGTTGCTTTTAAAAATGTAATTTCCAATGGACTTGTTTTAGACAAAAGTGGAAATAAAATGTCTAAACGCTTGGGCAATGCCGTAGATCCGTTTAAAACCTTAGAGAAATATGGCCCGGATGCCACTCGTTGGTATATGATTACCAACTCTCAACCTTGGGACAATCTTAAATTCGATGAAGAAGGAATAGCAGAGGTGCAACGTAAATTTTTCGGGACCCTCCACAATACCTACGGCTTTTTTGCTTTATATGCCAATATCGATCATTTTTGCTATTCAGAGGCAGAAATAGACCTTAACCAAAGACCGGAAATAGACCGATGGATTTTATCGGAACTAAATACCCTTATTTTGCACGTGCAAAATTCTTTGGAAGAATACGAACCCACTAAAGCCGGTAGATTTATACAAACTTTTGTAGACGAACATTTAAGCAATTGGTATGTACGCCTTTCTCGTCGTCGCTTTTGGAAAGGAGATTACACACAAGACAAAATTTCCGCCTACCAAACCTTATATACTTGCCTAATTACCCTGTCCAAATTGATTTCGCCCATCGCACCTTTTTTTGGAGATAGACTTTATAAAGATCTTAATGAAATTACAAAAAAAGAAAAAGCAGAGTCGGTTCATCTTACCAATTTTCCAAGCATACAAAAATCTTTTATCGACAAAGCTTTGGAAGAAAGGATGCAATTGGCCCAACAAATTTGCTCCATGGTGTTATCTTTACGAAAACGAAGCAATTTACGCGTTCGTCAGCCCTTACAAAAAATTAAAATTCCGATTTTAAACAATGATTTTCGTTTAAAAATAGAAGCTGTAAAAAACTTAATACTTTCAGAGGTCAATGTTAAGGAAATAGATTTTATTACCAACACTCAGGTTTTATCGAAAAAAATAAAACCTAATTTTAAAACATTAGGTCCCAAATACAGCAAACTAATGAAACCCATTGCTGCATATATTAATAGTTTAGATCAAAATCAAATTCAAATTATAGAACAAGAAGGGCAAATTCATACCCAATTAGAAAATCAAGAAGTAGATATTTTACTAAGCGATGTAGATATTTTTACCGAAGATATTCCCGGTTGGGTGGTAGCCAATGAAGGCCCCATTACTGTAGCTTTAGACACCCACCTCAGCGAGCAACTTCGAATGGAAGGTTTAGCAAGAGAATTAGTAAATAGAATACAAAACTTACGCAAAGATCATAAATTTGAAGTAACCGATAGAATTGCGGTAAAAGTTGAAAAGAATAAGGAATTGGATATAGCTATTGAATATAATTATACTTATATTTGCTCCGAAACCTTAGCCGACAAATTAGAAATTTGCGAGCAATTACCCTCCGGTACTCTTAAACAAGATTTAACCGAATTGGTTTCGGTAAGTGTAAGTATTGAAAAATTATAAAACAAGGAGGTTGTGATGAAAACGAAAGTAGCTACAAGTACTATCCAAAAAGAAACTTCAACCAAAGGGAAAAGCAAAGTGGTTGCAGTTTCTGATAACAAAAAAGCAAAAGAAACTTGCTCTAAAACAACAAAAACCAAAGTGGGAATAGAAAAAAATATTTCAGAAATAGAAAAGGGGACCCCAATGAAAACAGAAGAAACGAATAAAACCCGCTACTCCGATACGGAATTAGAAGAATTTAAACAAATCATTCTTGACAAGTTAGATAAAGCAAGAAATGATTTGGAAATTTTAAAAGAAGCCTACGTCAATAACGGAGAAAATGATATCAACGACACTTCTCCCACTTTTAAAGTGTTGGAAGAGGGTTATCAAGTAATGTCTAAAGAAGATAATGCTCGTTTAGCGGCACGTCAACAAAAATTTATAGCTTCCTTAGAAGCTGCTCTAGTTCGCATAGAGAATAAAACTTACGGAATTTGTCGTGAAACCGGTAAATTAATAGACAAAGAACGTCTACGTATAGTTCCTCACGCAACTCTGAGCATAGACGCAAAACTAAATCAAAATAAGCGATAATTTCAAAATTGTAGAAATGGTTTAATTTAAAACCATTTCTACATCGCAAAGTTTAATACAACTGTGAGTAAAAAATACTTTCCATTCCTATTAATAGGCCTTATCTTATTGATAGATCAAATTGTAAAGATTTGGATCAAATTGCACCTGCAAATTGGGGAAGAAATCTATATTTTTGATTGGTTCAGAATACATTTTTTAGAAAATGAGGGCATGGCTTTTGGCTTTCGTTTTGGAGGAGACAATGGGAAATTAGCCCTGAGTCTTTTACGATTGGTAGCCATTGGCATTCTAATTTGGTACGTGCTTAAATTAATTCGAGAAAAAAAGAAAAATTCGCTTATATTATCTCTTTCTTTAATTTTAGCTGGAGCGATAGGAAACATGATAGACTGTGCTTTTTATGGCTTGCTTTTTTCGGAAAGTTATTTTCAGCTTGCTCAATTTTTACCCACCGATGGAACTTATGCTCCTTTCTTACACGGACGTGTAGTAGATATGTTTTATTTTCCTTTTTGGTCTGGAACATATCCCTCTTGGTTCCCTTTAGTGGGCGGAAATGATTTTTTATTTTTTCGTCCTGTCTTTAATATCGCCGACAGTTCCATTACCATTGGATTTGTTTTATTTTTCATTACACAAAGTGATCTTTGGTTTCCAAGTTGGAAAAGCAAAAACAAAGAAACTCCTACCAACCCTCTCCATAATCCAGTCCTTATGGATCCAAATAAGGCAAACAACCCCGACAATTCGACTTTATGATTTCCATTAATCAACTCTCCATATCCTTTTCCGGAAACACTCTTTTCGATCAAATTTCTTTTATTATTAAAGATAAAGACCGCATAGGGCTTACTGGAAAAAACGGTGCAGGTAAATCTACTTTGCTAAAAATTTTAGCCCGACAACAAGAACCAGATAGCGGACAAATAGTTCTTACCAACGGCCATGAAATTGGGTATCTACCACAGGAAATGATACCTGATTCCACTAAAACTATATTGGAAGAAGCCCTCACTGCTTTCGACAAAGTGGATGCTTTGGAAAAAGAAATTGCTTATTTATCACAACAAATAAACGAACGAACCGATTACGAATCGGATTCCTATCATAAGCTTATAGAAAAATTAGCGGAATCCAACGAACGTTTTCATCTAATAGGTGGTAGCAATAAAGAAGCCTCCACCGAAAAAATTCTCTTAGGTTTAGGTTTTCGTCATAGCGATTTTTCCCGTCCTATCACCGAATTTAGTTCGGGTTGGCAAATGCGGGTAGAATTAGCTAAAATTCTATTGAAGAACCCCGAAGTAATGTTATTAGATGAACCAACTAACCATTTGGATATAGAGTCGATAGAATGGTTGGAAAATTTTTTACAGAGTTATTCCGGGGCCGTAGTATTGGTTTCTCACGATAGAAAATTCTTAGATCGAGTAACTACCCGTACCGTAGAAATAGTTTTGGGAAAAGCCGAGGACTATAATGTTTCCTATTCGGAATATGTAATACAAAGGGCGGAACGGCGTGAAATACAACAAGCCGCTTACGATAACCAGCAAAAAGAAATTGAAAACATAGAACGTTTTGTAGAACGTTTTCGCTACAAGGCTACTAAAGCAAAGCAAGCTCAATCTCGGCTTAAAATACTAAATAAAATGGAAAGAATAGAAGTCGACGAGACGGATAATTCCTCCATCGCCTTTCGTTTTCCACCGGCTCCCCATTCCGGAAAAGTAATGGTAAGGACCCAAAATTTAAAGAAAATTTATGATCCAAAACTTATATTCGCCAATGTAGATTTCACCTTGGAAAAGGGCGAAAAAATAGCTTTAGTAGGCAGAAACGGAGAAGGCAAATCTACCTTTTCTAAAATTATTATAGGTGAAATTACCGATTATACCGGAGATTTTGAATTGGGACATCAGGTAAAAATAGGATATTTTGCACAAAATCAAGCAGCCCTATTAGACGGAGAAAAAACGGTTTTTGAAACTATTGACGATATTGCCATTGGAGATGTTCGTCCAAGGATTCGTAATATTTTAGGCTGTTTTTTATTTTCGGGAGAAGATATAGAAAAAAAAGTAAAGGTATTGTCGGGTGGAGAAAAAACCCGCTTAGCTATAGCCAAACTTTTATTAGAACCAGTCAATTTATTAGTCTTGGATGAACCAACCAATCATTTAGATATGCGTTCTAAAAGTATCTTAAAAAATGCTTTACTCCAATATGATGGCAGTTTAATTATTGTTTCTCACGACCGTGATTTTTTAGAAGGCTTAACTACTAAAGTGTATGAATTCAAAGACGGTAAAGTACGTTTGCATTTAGGCGATGTAACCACTTTTTTAGCCGACAGAAAAATGGAACAATTACAAGAATTTAACCTTGCGCGCACTAAACCAGAAAAGGAGAAAAAAGCTTCTACTCCCATTAGCATAGACACACAAAAGATAGAACCTACTTTAAGTAGAGAAGAGAAAAAAGCCATAGAACGTCGAGAACGACAACATAAAACGCAAGTCGAAAAAATAGAAAACGAAATAACGCTTTTAGAGACAAAATTAGCGGAAATGGATAAGCTTTTTATTGAAACTGCCGAAGCATGCACCGCTCAAGCATGCTTACAATATGAACAGACCAAGCAAAAATTAGATTTACAAATGGCACAATGGGAAAAAATGCAATCCTAAGCAAGCTAATTTAATACTCTCTAAGCAAAAGCCGTTCACTAAAATTTAAAAGTATATCCAATCCTTGAGGATCTATTTCCTTTTTAGAAATAGCATGAAGTTCCAAAACCGCCTTTTCGTAAAGATTTTGTATCTCTTGCTGACAAACTTTTTTCATTGCAATACTTTCGTAAAGAGCCCGAACCGCTTTGATTTTTTCTTCCTGCGTTAAGGCAATCTCAGATTCTGTTTGAAAATATTTTTTCAAACAGACGGCTTCCTCTTCAGGCAATAATTCCAATGCTTTTAAGAATAAAAATGTTTTTTTATTCTCTCTAATATCGCTTCCTATTTTCTTTCCAAATTTTTGTTCATCCCCATACAAATCCAATAAATCGTCTTGTAATTGGAAAGCCAAACCTAATTCAATCCCATAAGTATATAAATGAGATAAGGCACTTGGAGAAGCTTCTCCTATAATTCCTCCTATTTCTAAGGCACCGGCAATCAAAACGGAGGTTTTGAGTCTAATCATCTCCATATATTCTGCCATACTTACCTCTTTAGTAGTTTCAAAATTCATATCATACTGCTGCCCTTCACACACACCAAGGGCCATTTTATTAAAAGAGTCTAATATCTTTTTTAAAACTTTTTCCGGCCCTTGAGCCAAAAGTTTATAGGCAACTGCAAACATGGCATCTCCCGACAATATACCCACATTTTCATTCCATTTGGCATGTACGGTAGCTTTTCCACGCCTCATATCGGCGTGATCCATAATATCATCATGCAGTAAGGTAAAATTATGAAACACTTCTATCCCTAAAGCCGGTAACAAAGCGGGTTCTATAGATTTTTTAAATAATTGGCAAGCCATCAATGCCATTACAGGCCGAAGCCGTTTTCCTCCTAAAGAAAGAGTATATATAATAGGCTCGTATAATGCCTTTGGTTCTTGCTCCAAAGGTAAAGCTGCCACGGCATTATTAACCCGAAGAAGCAATTGCTCAAAATTTTCCATACTTAAAAATAATTTTATTTTTTATTCTCTCTGTAAGAATTATTGGGCTAATGCCCTTTCTTACTATATACTCTCCAAGAAAGAAATAACAAATTTTAATCTTTATTCAAAATATCCAATAAATATTGACCGTAGCCACTCTTTAAGAGAGGATCGGCTAAGGAACGTAACTGCGGCCCATCAATAAAATTTTGTCTATAAGCAACTTCCTCTATACATCCTATTTTAAGTCCTTGCCTCTGCTCTATGGTTCCCACGAATTGACTGGCCTGCATCAACGATTCGAAAGTTCCCGTATCTAACCAAGCCGTACCCCGACTAAGCATACCCACTTTCAATAAACCATCTTTTAAATATTTTTTATTTACATCGGTTATTTCGTACTCTCCACGGGCACTTGGTTTCAACTTTTTGGCAATATCTACCACGGAATTATCATAGAAATATAAACCAGGAACGGCATAATTAGATTTAGGTTTTGATGGCTTTTCTTCAATAGAAACAGCTTTCATTTCGTGATCAAATTCTACTACTCCATAACGCTCCGGATCGGAAACATGATAAGCAAATACTACGCCTCCTTTTGGATCGCTATTAGCTTGTAATAACAATTGCAAACCGCTTCCATAAAAAATATTATCCCCTAAAATCAAGGCTACTTTCTCTTTGCCTATAAATTCTTCTCCTAAAACAAATGCTTGAGCCAAACCATTAGGAAGGAGTTGTTCTTTATAACTAAAAGTACAACCTAATTTTTTTCCATCTCCCAAAAGCCGTTTAAAATTCGGCAGATCCTGAGGAGTAGATATAATTAATATTTCTCTTATCCCAGCCATCATTAATACAGAAAGCGGATAATAAATCATGGGTTTATCATAAATAGGCATCATTTGCTTACTCATTGCTAAGGTAAGTGGATGTAAACGAGTACCGGCACCTCCTGCTAAGATAATTCCTTTCATAAGTATTTTTATTATTATTTTTCAACGAACAATAACACTGCATAACATTGGGAAACCTTTACTGGTCGGCCTGAAATCTAAACCCTAAACGTTTCCCGGTAGCTAATTTTTTATAAGCTATCTCATCTTGCACATTGGCCACAGTTACCTCTTTTATTTCATCGTAGGGCGGGGTCAACAAATCAAATTTAGAAGTATATTCCATGGCAGCACGTAATAAGTTTTTACAAGCATTTTCATCCACAACAGAAGAGTTAAAATTGGTATAAATCAAACCTAATTCTTGTTTTCCTTCAATAAAATAGTGCATTTCCTTATTGACAAAAACACGACCTATAAGGTACCCAAGGTCGTTTTCTCTTTGATAAACAATAGAATCTGATAAAAAATTATATATATGAATAACCCCACAATACGAACGCTCTGTGTCTTCTTTGATATAAGAAGTTTTCATTACTTCATGATTTCTGGAAAATTCAAATACATTAGTATGCATACTAAAAAGCAACATATCACTCGAAAATTTTAAATTAAATTCCAATTTTCCTCTATCCATAAATTCCAATTTAAGAGTAGAGTTGGGCGCTTCCTGTTTCTGCCAATCTCGCATATCCGCAAAAAGAATTTCCGCTTGTTTCCTTATCATTTGAAAAACTTTCCACGTGTTTTCTCCAACCGTTTTTTCTAAATGGTCTTTCTTTAAAATAATCCGACAAAGGTCACGATCTTTTTCTTCTAATTCCATAATTTTTATCTATTATATCTTTCTACTTACTTCTACGACAGAAAATAAAGTTGACCGTTTCCCAACGAAAAAAAATAAAATTTCATTCGCTTCTTAATTTAGCTATCAACTTTTTTGCACTATTTACCCCATCTATAGCCGAGGATGTAATTCCACCTGCATATCCGGATCCTTCTCCACAAGGATATAATGCTTCTATCTGTGGATGCTCCCAAGTATCTTCTTTCCGCCCTATTTTCACTGGAGAAGAACTGCGAGACTCCAAGCCTACCACCACCGCTTCTTCTGTAAAAAAACCTTTGCGCTTTTCGCCCATTTTTTTAAAACCAAGTTGCAAAGATTTGGCTATAAAAGAAGGTAAGATTTGGTGTATAGGAGCCGAAAAAATCCCTAAAGGATAGGAACACTTAGGAAAATCGCTACTTTCTGTTCCCTTTACAAAGTCGGTCATACGCTGAGCCGGTGCTTGAAATTTTCCTTGAAGATTAAAAAACTGGCGCTCTATAGAACGCTGAAAATCTAAACCAGCTAAAGGAGAAAGAACACTTTCTTTTCCATAATCCGAACCATTAACCGTAACAACCATAGCCGAATTAGCCCAAGGAGAATTTCGCCCAGAATCCGACATTCCATTTAATACCAATCCATCTGCCTCTGTGGAAGAAGGTATTATCATTCCTCCCGGACACATACAAAACGAAAACACACCTCTTTCATTCACTTGCTCAGCAAAGGAATATTGGGCAGGAGGAAGATCTATAGTGTTTTTACCCCCATGATATTGTATGGCGTTTATTAATGCTTGCGGATGTTCTAATCTTACCCCCAAAGCGAAGGCTTTAGCTTCTATCTTGTAATTATTTTTATCTAACCACTCATATATATTCCGTGCCGAATGTCCACAAGCCAAAATTAAAGCTTCGCCTAAAAAATCATTCCCTTTCGTATCCCGCACACCCGTACATTTTCCATTGGAAACCAAAATTTCCTCCACACAGGTTTCAAAATGAAATTCTGCCCCAGAATGGATAAGTGCTAAGCGTATTCTTTCCATAATACCTGGTAGTTTATCGCTACCTAAATGCGGATGGGCTTGATACAAAATTTCAGGATCTGCACCAAAGCCAACCAAAGTTTCCAAAACTTGATGCACATCTCCTCTCTTATTAGAACGAGTATATAATTTACCATCTGAAAAACACCCGGCTCCTCCCTCTCCAAAACAATAATTGGAATTAGGATTTAAATATCCCTCTCTGCACAAAAGAGCTATATCTTTTTTCCTTTCTTTTATAGTCTTTCCTCTTTCTATAATAACGGGGCATAGGCCTTCCTTGGCTAAGGTAAGGGCTGCAAATAAGCCGGCGGGACCACAACCGCAAATCAGAACCTTGGCCTTGTGTTCTAATTTTGGTATCTGTATTTCATAGGTAGGAAAAGAATAAGTATCGGGAAGGGTATAAATTTTTAAAGATAATTGATAAAAAGGTCGAACCGAACGAGTATCTAACGACAATTTAAGTATTTCTACGTATGATATCGACTCTACTGCCAAAGACAAAATATGCGCTACTTCCTTTTTTAAAAGAAGTTCTTTTTGTTCTCCTAAAAGAAGAGCAACAGGCATGCGTATTTGTATTTCATCTATCATAATTACTCAAAGGTAATATTAATTTGAAGCAATTTACTACCAAGCCTATCGATGTAATTGGTATATATATTATTTTCTCTTATTAATAAATCTCTTAACCCAAAATACATTTTTACCTCTAACGCAATTTTATTGTTATAAGGCAAATAAAAGTCCCAACCCACTCCTACAGTAAAACCTATATCGTGCTTCCTTAATTTCATTTCATAAATATCTATATTTTCTTTCTTTTTCTTAGTAAGAGAGGCCACATCGACTGTATATTTAAAACCTGCTGTAACAAAGGGTCTGCTATTAACTAAGCGAGCTGCTTTCCATTTAAACTCCAAGGGTAATTCCAAAAATATACTTTCTATTGATTTTTTATCGGCCAGCACACTCCCATCTGTTTGCCTAAAAGAATAAATCAAATCTCGCTGACCTAAAGAAAAAGTAGGAATAAAACGTAAATCGAAATACTTACCTAAACGTAAATTTGTAACTATCCCAACCGAAAATCCCGGCAACATATTATGCTTTATACCTAAAAGGCTATCTCCGGGAAGCCCAATATTATCGGTGGTTTTGAGCATGAAATCCATGGTATTCACCCCCAAAAGAAAGCCGAAATGGAAAAGCATCTCGTCATATCTTGGATTGTTTGGCACGTTAGTACGGAAATTAATCGCATACCCCTTAGTCCCAAACAAAACAAGACCGGATAGCAATAGAAATATTATTCCTTGCTTTAGTCTCTTCATTTATTGCATGTTTAGCAAAGAATTCTAAAGAAAACTTTCCAAGCCTCATAACCTTTATTAGGCAAGAGCCTGTTATAAGTTCGGTAGTATCCGAATTCTTTTATTAAAGGGTAAGGAATTTTAATTACTTCCTTGCAATTCTCTCAATAATTCATTTTTATTAATAGGCACCACTCCCACATATTCGCAAACCAATCCTCCCGCCATATTGGAAATATAAGCAATATCTTTTTCTTCCATTTTTTGGGTAAGGCATAAAGTAGCTACACTAATAACAGTGTCGCCAGCCCCAGAAACATCCGCTATTTTTCTTAAACATGCAGGTAGAGAAACCGTGGTATTCGAAGATTGTATCAAAACGCCATCTTCGGAAAGGGTCACCATTAACATTTTACACTGTAAAATATTTCGTAATTTTTCCGCTACCTCTCCTACCGATTTCTCATCGACATTCAATTTTTCTAACTTCAAACCCTCCCGCATTTCTTTCAAATTGGGCTTAAATAAAGTAACGTTTTTATAAAATAAAAAATTTCTTTTCTTTGGGTCTACCGTTATAGGAATTCCTTTTTTTTGAGCTTCCTCTATTACGGTTCTTATCACTTTTTCGCTTAAAAGCCCCTTGTCGTAATCTTCAAAAATAATCGCATCTATTTTTTCTTTTTTCAAAACAGAAAGGCACAAGGAAAGAAAATCTTTTTGCTCTTGTTCATTTAAAACTTGCGTATCTTCTTCATCTACCCTTAGAAGTTGAGTATTATTACCCATAATTCTAAATTTAGTGGTAGTACAACGGGCAGAAGAACGACATAAGTATTGATCGGATATATGATTTTTCTTTAATAAACGAGCAAAATTTTTACCCTTATCGTCTTTCCCCACTATGGTACAAAGAATAGGTTCAGCTCCCATAGCGGCTATATTCAGGGCTACATTGGCAGCACCTCCCAATCGAAGATCGTGCTTTTCGATAGCCACCACAGGTACAGGTGCTTCCGGAGAAATTCTTTCTACTTTGCCAAACATATAGGCATCCACCATCACATCTCCAATAATCATAATCCTTTTTTTATTAAAAGAATCAAAAATTTTGGCATAATCCAAATGGGACGGCAACACCCTAATGGCTTTTTTCTTTATCATATTTTATACAGAAAATTTATTCTCTTACTACGGTAAACATTCCATTCATCTCTAATTTAATGATACGAGATGGACGCATTTCCTTTAAGGGTTGATCTTTAAGTAAAGCTACATGATCTACCGCAGAGATTATCTCTGAAGAGATGGAAGTAAATTGCAGTGGAGATGGTTCACCCGATAAATTAGCCGATGTAGACACTATTGGTTTTCCAAAAGCTTGTATTAATCGAACGCAAAAATCATTTTTCACTAAACGAATGGCTATACTTCCATCTAAGCCTAATACGTTTTTGGCCAAATGCATTCCTTGAGGATAAATAATGGTAAGGGGAGTTTCATCCATCGCATGTATTAAATCGTATGCCGTTGGAGGAACTTCGGTCACATAATTCAAAAGATGTTCTTCCTTATCCAAAAGAATAATAAAACTTCGATCTTCGTTTCTATGTTTTAATTTATAAACCTTAGAAACCGCTTCGGAGCAAGTAGCGTCGCAACCTACTCCCCATATCGTATCTGTAGGATATAAAAGGGTTCCGCCACTTTTTAACACCTTTACACAATTTGCGATTTCAAGGTCTTCCATATCGTTTACCATACAACCCAATTTTATTGTAACTTACAAAGTTCGGCATATTTTTTTATATGGCAAAATGTTTTCTTCTATCTTGCTTGTATTTACCAATGGAAAATAACTGAAATTTACGAAACAGCAGAAAAGAAACAGGACTATCCTCTCGCTTCACAAATAAAATTCTTCCGTCATTTTTTGATATTCCTTGGTATAAGTCCCATCGACGGTTTGTATGCACAACCCTTGCCCTTGCCCTTGCGTCAACAAAGGAATTCCTTTATTAGAAACGATGAGACCCTTTTCCTCCACGTTTATATTCTGCGTATTTACCCCTAATTCCAGCAAAACTCTACTACAATCTTTTCCAATTTTAGTATAAACTTTGGTATAACGAAGTATCTGAAAGCTCCGTCTCTTTTCTATTCCCAAATAAGACAACTCTTCCATATACGCTCTTTTAGAAAGTTGCTGTTCAAAATAAGGAATTTCCTGCATAGGCAAAATCAAACATAGACGCCCATCATCACTTAACAAACGAAGACTTCCGGCAATCAAAGTGGAAAATGGCAGCACGTCATTATGTTTTGCTTTTGCCTTAGATACATCGGTGCTTTTAAGGGAATCGCTAAAAAAAGGCGGATTAGAAATTAGCAAATCAAAGCTATGGGAAGGAGCAAAAGGAACATAGTCTTTAAAATCTATGCAAGAAATATTTACAGAATTAGGCCAAGGAGAAAAAAGAACGTTATGCAGAGCCTCTCTACAAGAAGGTTCTTCTATATCTATCGCTTCTATGGCCTGCTTCAAGCGTAAGGTTTCGGTACGCTGTGCCAACATCAGCGAAATAATACCACAACCACAACCTATATCTAAAAGTTTGGATTTAGAAGAAAGATGGCTAAGATCTACCCAACAAGCTAATAAAATAGCATCGGTTCCAACTTTCAAGGTGGAATGATCGTGCTCTACTTTAAATTTTCTAAATTGAAAAAACGACATCTAAGAAAATAAAATTGCTATTTAAACGCTTTCTATATAAAAATCTATCAAACCCTCTGGCGCTTTAACTATCAATTGCCTTTCCTTCCGTTTCAGTTCTATCAAGAAATTATCTATCAAAGGAATCATTACCTCTTTGCCTTTACAATCCACACATAAAATAGGCTGAGGTCCATTGTCCATAATTTTAGTTAGGGGTCCCAATTCTCCTTTTTCTTGATCTATAACTATAAAACCTATAATTTCATGGAAATAGAATTTATTTCCTTCTAAAGGAGGTAGGTTTTCTAATGGCAAATATAAATCGCAACCCACTAATGCTTGGGCTTCTTCTACAGTAGTATCTTCTATTCTTACTACTAAATCTTGCTTCCTTAGCTGCAAGCCTTTTAAAAAAAATGGAACCAAACGATCTTTGATTTCTATATATACCGAATCCAATCCCAAATAGGCATCCGGATCATCTACATCTAAAAAAAACACCAACTCTCCTTTATAACCAAAAGGTTTACTGATAGTTCCTAAATAATAACATTCTTCTTTTGTAATACTCATAATGGCAAAGATAATTTTTTAATCCATTCTTCTGGCATAGGAAAGGAGGTAGCAGTTTTCATATCGAAGGTGGACAAAACACTACTACATCTAACCTTAATTCCTGC
Organism: Bacteroidales bacterium; assembly: GCA_036653535.1. Taxonomy (GTDB): domain Bacteria; phylum Bacteroidota; class Bacteroidia; order Bacteroidales; family P3; genus JAVVTR01. Next base: position 17,648 of record JAVVTR010000025.1, read on the forward strand.
ATTTTCCTCTATGATTTCCTGTTTCATTCTTAAACTGCGTCTTCCTACTTGCTCTACCAATGTTTCTACAAAAATAGAATCATTTACAAAAGTAGGGTGTATAAAATCTATGTCTAAATGAACCAATACCAAGGTTTTATTTTCAAAATCCAAAGCTGGCAAACAAGCCTTTAAATAATGTATTCGTCCTATATCAAAAAACTGAGCATAAACCGCATTGTTAACATGTCCCAAACGATCTATATCTCCAAATCTCAATTGCAGAGAAGTCTTCATAATTTATCTATTTAAACAAAGGTGTTTTCCCATGGAATTTTGGAGTAGAAAGCGTATAAAACACAAAATTGCCCCTAAAATTTACTTACACCACCGATTATCCACCTGTGCCGTCCTTTCATATACACTAAGATCAAAAAACGGAATAGCCGCTAAAAGATGATCAAAAATATCGGATTGAATCTCTTCGTAAACCAACCAATCGGTAGTATTGAGAAAACAATAAATTTGTATAGGCATCCCCACTTCGTCGGCCGCTTGCTGTCTCACCAACAAGGTCAATCCCGGAAGTTTACTTACCCGAGGATGATTTTTTAAATATAATTCCACGTACTTTCTAAATACCCCAATATTGGTTAGAGAACGTCCATTCAAATTTTCAAAAGTTTCATACCCTTGCTGGGTATTATCTGCCTTAATTTCTGCATTTTTCTCTTGGATGTAATTTTTAAGCAAATCTACTTTAGAAAAACGAAGCAACATCTCCTCTGTGCAAAAATGAATGGTAGTAATATCTATGTAAATAGAACGTTGAATACGTCGTCCCCCAGCCTCTTGCATTCCTCTCCAATTAGTTACCGAATCTGTAATAAGATTATAGGTAGGAATGGTCGTAATGGTTAAATCAAAATTTTGAACCTTCACCGTAGTAAGGGTTATGTCCATAACTGTACCATCTGCATTATATTTACTCATGGTAATCCAATCGCCTATTCTCACCATATCATTATTAGATAGCTGAACCCCTGCAACCAAACCCAAAATACTATCCTTGAAAACCAACATCAATACGGCAGAAATAGCACTTAATCCTCCAATAAAAACTAATGGTGATTTACTTACTATAATGGAAATTAAAACAATACTACCCAAAAAATAAACAATAATAGCCATAAACTGAACTAATCCTTTAATGGATTTAGTTCTAACTCCTACTTTTTGTTCTTGATAATCGACTACAACCCACATAATAGCCACCACTATTTTCATAAACAAAAATACAATAAAGAGCTCCAAAAGTTTTTCTAACAAAGGAATCCATAAGGGAAAATCTTCGAAAATAAAGGCTATAGATTTTAATACAATAATGCCTAATACAAAATAGCAAGCATATTTAATAATATTACGTTTAATGATAATCTCTCCTACAACACTCTTCTTATTGCGCGATACGGAACGTACTATTTTATTTAAAAGTACACGAACTCCCTGATAAACCAACCAAATAGAACATACAATAATAGCTAAGATCGTTAAAAAGGTAATGCCTTTCACCAAAGCTTCGCTCCATCCCATAGAAAGAAGTTTGTTTTCTAAAAGGGCCACATGGTCTAATATAAATCTAAGCATAGTATTTTCTATTTTATAAAACCGCTACTTTCGCCAACGGTCGCTTTGTATTTATAAATGGTCTACTCTTAGAGTACAGCTATAAATAGGAGAAAACTTAGCTTACTATAGAATAGACATTTTTCTTTTCAATAAAAAAGGCGCTCTTTTCTGAGCGCCTTTTTTAAATTATATATACAATAATTAAGCTTGAGCAGGCGCTTCTGTAGCGGCCGCTTCTGCTGGAGCTGGAGCAGCTACTTCTACTGGAGCTTCTACTGTAGCTTCTACTGGAGCAGCTACTTCTTTAACTACCGTACTTTTTTCAGCAGCTGCCAAAGCGGCCGCTTTCTTTTGAGCTACAACAGCAGCTTTCGCTTCTTTAAGTTTGGTTTCCGCTTCTAAACGAACTTTCAAACTACTATGCGCTTTACTATCTACTTCCTGTATGCTTTTTTGAATTTTAGCTTCTTTTTCCGTTAGCCAACTTTGGAATTTTGCTTCCGCTTGTTCTACGGTAAGTGCCCCTTTATCTACTCCTTTTAAAAGGTGATGTTTCATCATCGCTCCTTTAACGGAAAGAAGAGAACGCACGGTGTCGGAAGGTTGAGCACCATTCCTCATCCATTTAACGGCTTTGTCTACATCCAACTCTATTTGAGCAGGATTAATCATTGGATTGTAAGTGCCTATTTTCTCGATATATTTCCCATCTCGAGGTGCACGACCATCCGCAACAACAATGTGGTAAAAGGGAGCCCTTTTTTTACCATATCTTTGTAATCTAATTCTTACAGGCATATTTGTAATTTTTTATGTTAAAAATGAGCGCAAAGTTAATAAAAATATCTAATAATCCAAAAAAAACAGGCATATACAAATCTCGATAACCAGTGCAAACTTATGCCAAAATACACAAAAACAATATATTACATCTTTAGATTTAATGCGATCTTTGATTTATTTTATATTGAATCGACCCTATACAGCCAATACCCAAAACGCAAAGCAGATTTGTTCCCATTATAGAATATCGAACATTTCTCGCCATAGCATAGCCATAACATAGTATGTGAATCTCTAAAGAAACTGTTCTAATATTTTTCCCAGTGTATTTTATCTTCCTTAAATTTATCCTTCGGCTGGTCTTTCCCTGTAGGATAGCCCACTGGAATAACACACAGGGGGATTACATCGGATGGTATAGACAATATTTCTTTAACAATTTTAACCCTATCGGTAGGATAAACCCCTGTCCACACCGCCCCTAATCCCATAGCCTCTGCAGCCAATAATATATTTTGAGTAGCGGCCGAACAATCTTGCACCCAAAAGGCTTCGACACTTCCTTTTTTAGCTTGCTTTAAATCTCCACAAACTACAATGGCTCCCCCCGCATCTTGAAGCATTTTCGCATAAGGCAACTTTTGTGCTAAAGCCTCCATTTCTTCCACTTTGGTAACGGCTATAAACTCCCAAGGCTGCTGATTTTTAGCGGTAGGAGCCGCCATTCCGGCTTTCATTAAGGTTATTAAATCTTGCTTACTTACCATTTTATGCGAAACAAAATTACGCACACTTTTGCGTTGGTGTATGTTTTTTAAAACTATCTCTTCGGTGTTTTTAGGCGTGTATGTAGCAGAGTTTGACGGTTCAGACCACCTTTGCATCATAAAAATAACAATTATAGCAAGTACCAAAAATATATTTAACACTTCGCTTAAGTTAAATTTTCTTTTCATAATTATTTGTTTTAATGAAAAATATCGCCGTTTTATTGGAAAAATTCTTCTGCTTTTTATTTTTCAGAAAAAGGGCGCTCTTTAAGGGCGCTCTTTAAGCTTACAATGGTTCTCTTTTGTTCTCTCCTTATTTAAAACAGGCCTTCTAAATAATTCGAAAAGAAAACCTGTAGGACAAAAATATCTACACCAAGGTTTTTGAAAAAATACGGATAAAAGAAGAAAGGTTCCAAAAAGCACCAAACTAAAAGAAGAGGCTGAAAGGGGCATAAAACCAGCAAAGACTTCCACTTTAGAAAACTCATTTACCAAACCGGTAAGGGCTAAAAAAACGCAAATCAACAGCACCAATTTTCGTATGTGACTAAGGTAATTCGCCATTTTCCGAGGAAGTGGATACTTCTTGGACGGTATCTTTCCTGCTAATTCTTGTGCAGCTCCAAAAGGACATACATAAATACAATAAAAACTTCGATTCAAAAATAAAGGTAGTAGCAAAGACAAGACTAATAAGACTAACAAAAACCAGGAGGCAGGAGATAATCCGGCTACTATCCAAAGATAAAATCTTTCCAAAGAAAATACCTGCCCTTGCCAAAACCCTAATATAATCACGGAACAAGCCAATAGTAAGTACCTAAAATTATTGAATCGATGAGGAAAGAAGAAAGATAATAAAGCAAACAGAACCACCCCTACTGACAATATTCCTCTTACATAAGAGAGAATAGATATTCTATCATTTAAAGGCTGTTGTTGCACATATGCCGATATACCCATTTCTATATTTTTTTTCAATGCAGTAGAAGAAAAAGTACATCCACTTACGGCATCTATATTTAGAGATAAGGCTTGTTTCGGAGTCTTTCCATACCAATTTTCTAAAAAACGATGCCGTTGAATATTTTCTAAATATTCTTTTGTTTCCGCATTTTCTACCATATAGATTTGCGCTATCTGTTTTTTATCATTTAATAGAAGATATAAGGGGGTAGCTCCTCCAAATCCTTTCACCGTAGAGGCCACGTAGCCTGTATAAATTGCCGTTCCAACTACTTTGCTTTTCGCATCCAAAACTTGGCATAATAGAGTATCGGATAATATCATTTTTACCCCTGTTGGATATACTTTTTGCAACTCGGAAATTGGCAACTCTAATTGTTTTCCCTGCAGAAGATGGTTGTTATCTTTCTGCCGAAAATTTTCTTGCAAACGAGCCGATAATCCTATGGCCACCGTTAACAATAAAATTAAAATCAATCGTGGAATTTTGGCAAAAAAAGCTTTCATAAATATTCATTTAAGACGTTCAATATTGCTTGCAGAAACTTAAGAAACCGCAAAGATACTTATTTTATAATTTCATAGAAAATGTTGTCTGTTTTTAGAAAATTTATCCTCCAAACAGAAATCTATACCCAAGGCTTCTTTAGTTTATAAACATAAGACAATCAGAGAATAAAACCAAATCATAATTTTCAAATTTTATTGTGTTCAAAATATCTAAAAAAAAACGTACATTCGCACTAAAATTCGGTTAAAAAAGAGAAAAACAAACAGAGAAAATGAATATTTTGATAGCAGGAGACGGGGAAGTTGGATTCAATTTGGCTAAAATGTTATCGGTGGTGGAAGATCATAATATTATAGTGGTGGATCCTCATCGTGATTTACTTCAACTATTAGAGTCTAATACCGATATACTTACTATCACTGGAGATTCTTGTTCTGTAAATATTTTAGAAAAAGCCAATATAAAAAATACAGATTTGCTAATTTCTGTATTGCACGATGAACAAACAAATTTGCTAACTTGTATTATTGGCAAGCGTTTAGGAGCGAAAAAAACCATAGCTCGCACCAATAGCATGGAACTTTACAAAGAAGATAAACGAGAATTTTTCCAGGCTTTAGGTGTAGATAAATTTGTATGTCCAGAACAAATTGCTTCTACCGAAATCGTAAATCTTTTGCGGCAAACCGGAGCAACAGAAGTGTTTAATTTTGGAAATGGTCAATTACAATTATTATTGATTCGTTTTGGAGAAAATGCGCTAATTGTACACAAAACCTTGAGCCAAATTGCCAAAGAAAATCCTACTTTAGATTTTAGAGTGGTGGCTATACACCGAAATCGAAAAACCATTATCCCTAACGGCGAAGATTTAATTTGGCCGGGAGATTTAGCTTACATCATTACCAAGCCCGAATGCGTGAAATGCCTTTTTGAAATAAGTGGGAAAAAAGAAAAATTGATTAATAGTGCTATGATCATTGGCGCTGGACGAATAGGAAGAAAAACCGCTTTGCGTATAGAACAAAACATGAAGGTGAAAATGGTGGAAATAGATAGGGAACGTTGCCATGATGCAGCCGAAGAATTATCTTCTACCTTAGTTATTAATGGAGATGCAACGGATATTGATATGTTACATGATGAGGGTATTGAAAATGTGGATGCCCTTATTGCCGTTACCAATAATACAGAAAGTAATATATTAGCCTGTTTGCATGCCAAAAAAGCGGGCGTTTACACCACCATTGCCTTGGTGGAAAACATAGATTATATTGATATCGCACAAACGGTAGGAATAGATACTATTATTAATAAAAAATTAATAACAGCCAGTTATATCGCTCGATTCACCTTAAATGCAGAGGTAGAATCTTCTAAGGTTTTAAGTGGAGTGGATGCCGAGGTTTTAGAATTTGTAGTTAAACCAGGAGCGAAAGTAGCACGTTATCCTATTCGCCGTTTATCCTTACCCGATGGAAGTATTATCGGTGGTATTATTCGAGGAAAAGAAAGTTATATTGCCGTTGGAAATTTTCAAATTGAACCTTGCGATAGAGTGGTTGTCTTTGCCGAACCCTATGCTGTTCGTAAGTTACCGGCCTTTTTTAATTAGTTATGAATAAACATAGACGCATTTTTGTTATTATTAAAATATTGGGTTCTCTAATAGGAATATTGGGAGCATTTATGCTAATACCCTTAGCTATTTCTTGGTATAAAGGGGAGTCCGACACCAATGCCTTTCTCTTTAGTATTGGAATTTGCTTTAGCATTGGGGCAATGGTACAAATTATAAAAACTCGAAATTGGAGAAATCTTTATTTTCAAAATAAAGATGGTTTTCTTACCGTAACTTTGGCTTGGTTATTAATGGTTTTATGCGGTTCTTTACCTTTCCTTTTTTCAGGTTCAGTTACTAATATAACGGATGCTTGTTTTGAAAGTATGTCGGGTTTTACCACCACAGGATCGACGGTTTTTTCTTCGGTAGAATCTCTTCCACATGGAATATTGTTATGGCGAGCTTTATCACAATGGATAGGCGGTATAGGAGTAATCGTTTTTTTTGTAGCAGCTTTACCCATGATGGGCTTGGCCGGAAACGCTTTGTTTGTAGCTGAAATTACAGGTCCCATTAAAGATAAAATCAACCCTCGTATTAAGAGTACGGCAAAAATGCTTTGTATTGTTTATTTCGCCATTACTTTGGTGGAAATTATCGCATTAATTATAGCTGGAATGAGCGTTTTTGATGCCATTTGTCATTCTTTTTCCACTGTAGCTACTGGAGGGTTCTCCACTAAAAATGCCAGTGCAGCAGCATTTTCTCCTTCCATACAATATATTTTAATGCTTTTTATGTTTTTGTCCGGTATAAATTTCTCTCTATATTATTTTGTGATTAAAAGAGATTTTAAATGGGTTTGTAAAAATGAAGAACTAAAAACCTATATCCTTTATGTTCTTATATCGGGAATAGCAGTTAGTGCTGCTCTCTATTTCTTTGTCAATAATTACGCTACGGAACAAAGTTTTAGAGAGGGCTTTTTTCAGTGTATTTCTTTAATTACTACTACTGGATTTGTTTCTGCAGAATTCAACTATTGGCCCAATGGTATTAGAATGATTTTACTACTTTTGCTTTTTGCAGGGGCCTGTGCAGGTTCTTCTTCCGGAGGAATTAAGGTAGTTCGTATATTGCTAATGATTAAAAATGCCATTTTGGAATTTAAACGAGCTTCTCATCCTCGTGCAGTACTTCCTTTAAAGATGAGTGGTATGGTAGTGAAAACCGATACAGTGCGTAGAATTTTAGCCTTTTTCTTCTTATACATAGCCGTGTTTTTATTTGGCATTTTAGGCTTTTCTATTATGGGATATAATGTGGAAACCTCTTTTGGTATAGCAGCCAGTAGCATGGGGAATGTTGGACCAAGTTTTGGGGAGATTTGCAGCATGTGTTCCGTTGGAATATTATCTATCCCAGCTAAATGGCTCGCCATATTTTTAATGTTAGTCGGACGATTAGAAGTATTTACCGTCCTAATTTTGTTGGTTCCCTCCTTTTGGAAAAATTATTAATTATGCAAGAAAAAAGAATAGATTTAAGTTTGTATTTTGACCCATGTCCTTTTATGGATGATCCTGATTTTTTGGAAGATAAAACCTTACGTTGGAGTTCTCAAATTAGTAAATATACCCAATTAGGTAATTTTCCAAGCACGGAAAATATAAAAATAGCATTAATAGGAATTTCAGAAAATCGAGGCGAAAAATCGGGTTTGCTTTGCAATGGAGCCGATGCGGTGAGGAAGCAATTATATAATTTGTATCCGCCCGAATTTCTACCAGGAATAGTGGATTTAGGCAATTTAAAAACGGGCAAAACTATCCAAGATACCTATTTTGCCTTATGCGAAACCATTACTTGTTTGTTGGCTCAAAAAACGGTAGTTATTCTTTTAGGTGGTTCTCAAGATCTAACTTATGCTATGTATAAAGCCTATGCAAAGCTTAATCAGATGGTGAACCTGCTAAACATAGACTCCGCTTTTGACTTTGGAGATCCGGATGTGCCTATGAAAAATAATTCCTATATGGGAAAAATTATAGTGGATCCGGCTAACTATCTTTTTAATTACACTAACATAGGCTATCAAACCTATATGGTAGAGGGCGAAGCAATTAGCCTAATGTCGAAATTATATTTTGATGCCTATCGTTATGGTTTCTTTAGAGGAGAAATAAAAGAAGCAGAACCTATGATAAGAGATTCCGATTGTGTTACTATAGACTTATCGGCTATTAGATATTCCGATTCTCCGGCTAATAATTATGCTCGTCCTACCGGTTTTACCTCGGAGGATGCGTGCCAAATGATGCACTATGCAGGTCTTAGTGATCAAGTTTCCACCGTTGGTCTCTTCGAATACCACCGTCTTTTAGACTCTAATGAACAAAGTGCAAAACTTTTAGCAGAAATGATTTGGTGTTTTGTAGATGGCTTTTTACATAGGCTCAACGATCATCCGTGCCAAAACAACGGAATGAATTATAAAAAATATATGGTGACCTTAGAGGATAGCGATCACGAATTAACTTTTTATAAATGTAAGGAAACCGATCGTTGGTGGATGGAACTACCTTGCGATGGACGACAACAAGAAAAGTACAATCGTCATCGTTTTATTTCTTGCTCTTACAAGGATTACCAAACAGCCTTGTCTAACGAAACCCCAGAACGCTGGTGGGCTGCATACCAAAGATTGAAATAAAAGAGTCGATAAGAGTCGGTAAGAGCCGGTTTTATTCTATATAGGTTTTCACAGAGACAGGAAGATAAAAATGGTATCCGTTGTAAATTACAGGAGTGGAAAGATAAATTTTATTTCCGTTAAGTTCTATATAATTTACGTTAGGATAGATTTTTAATTTCTTTTTTCCATTAACTATTTCCGCATAAAAGGCTTCTGTTTCTCTATATTTTGGTTCTGCAATGGCATTCTTTTTCGCACCTTTTTGTTCTTGTTTCTCAAGTTTTATATTCTTTATAGACGTATCTACTATTTTTATAGCATACTTTTCAAATACTTTCTCTATAGGAGCATAATATAAAGCACTTAGGGAATCTAAATTACCCAACTGAGCTTCTTGGCAGATATAGGGAGCTATTTCTTCATTGTCTACCACTCCAGTAAGAGAACGATTTTGTGGATGATACATGGCTAAAAACACATCCCCACCGGTGTGTCCATAAGTAGTCCAACCTAAATACCCACGCTGGTTTATTATTTTTGTATAGGCACAAATAGTAGCCACTGTAAATCCTTTTTTCTGAAAATAATACATTAGAGTATCTAATTCTTCTTCCTTTAAATCAATAATTCCTTGATCTTTGGCTATCATTTCACGTAAATAATTTTTTAGCACCAAGGAGGAATCCTTTGCGTGTTCCGTGTTTTTTGCAAATTTTTCCAAATAAATATTTTGTACGGACCATTCGGAACTATGCTTGCAACGAGATAAAAATCCCAACAATTCGTCGGCAGGGATATGTGCATAATGTCTGTCACTTTGATGATTGCCAAGCTGCAGGCCTCCGGTCATGTGATCGGGAGCAACTATAACTAAAGTGTGTCCATCTTTTTTTGCAAATTGCATGGCGATATTCACGGCACGATCGAAAGCAAGAAAGTCGAAAACAGCTCCGGGAGCATCGTTATTATGGGCAGCCCAATCTATTTTGCTACCCTCTATCATCAATGCAAATCCTTGAGGATTTTTAGAAAGCATATCTATCGCAATTTGGCTCATTTCGGCCAAGGACGGTTCTTTGGTAGAATCTCTATCTATTTCATAAGCCATCTCTTGGGGGGAAAAAAGGCCCCATATTTTTGTTTTTCCTTTTTGTGCAGCCTGCTGCACTTCTGCAAAAGAGTTGGTATAATCAATACCTTGTTGTTTTAAAACAGAAAGAGCATTATAATTGGCTTCCTTTAAGGGAAATTCCACAAAATCGCTTCCTCCTCCCAAAAATATATCGCATGGATTATGCAGCATTTGTTTGGTTATCCTTGGAAAATCTCTACGCTTAGGGGTATGTGCTAAAAAACTGGCAGGAGTGGCGTGGGGCAGATAACAACTTACCACCATACCGGTCGCTTTTTGTTGCAAGCGTGCTGCTTCCATAAAACTAAACATAGGACGAAAAGCCTCTTCTTTATTTGTTGGATATCGTTTACCATGCTTATCCATAGTAGTATCGGGAAACGTACCTATATAGCCTGCCATAGAACGATGTCCACAGGCATAGGTGCTTCCGGTAGGAGCCGAATCTCCTATAGGACTGTCGGCGCAATAAGTGCGCACCAATCCGCAAATTCTTTGATCTAAAGCAAGAGGGATGCCTCCTTGCAACCATCTACCAATAGAGAGTAAATCGGAGCTACAACCATCGGGAATTAAAAAAATTATATTTTTAATTTGTACCGTAGTATCCGCTTGTATAGGAATCTCCATGTTTTTTTGCCCATAACTACTGGAACTTGCAAGCAAAGGATATAGACTCAATATAAATAAAAAGGCTCGTTTCATAATAATTTGTATTTCGGTTCCGCTTATAAATAAGGAAAAAAGGAAGAGCAAAAATACAAACTAAAAAGGAAATCGCCTAGTTTCTAAGAAAAAGCGTATTTTTGCACCTTTACTATGGGACTTAGTCTAAGTTATATGGAAATAACAAACTAAATAAACGGAGATAATTAGACTTTTTCTAAAATCAGAAGAAAACATGAAAACAGTGGTAAGTGGGATCCGGCCAACCGGAGCTTTACATTTGGGAAACTATTTCGGAGCTTTGCGAAATTTTGTACGCATGCAAGAGGATTATCAATGCTATTTTTTTATTGCCGATTACCATTCTCTTACCACTCATCCTACTCCTGAGCATTTGCGTTGGAATGTAAAAACTATTTTAGCCAATTATATAGCATCCGGTATTGACCCGGAAAAAGCAACTATCTATGCCCAAAGTGATGTGCCCGAAACTGCGGAATTATATTTATTTCTAAATATGAACGCCTATTTGGGGGAACTTTCTCGCTGTACTTCCTTTAAGGACAAAGCTCGCCAAAATCCAAATAACGTAAATGCAGGTTTATTAACCTATCCAACGCTTATGGCAGCAGATATTCTCATACACAAAGCCGATTTTGTACCTGTTGGGAAAGATCAAGAACAGCATTTAGAAATGACTCGTACTTTTGCCGCTCGGTTCAATAAACTTTATAAAACAGAATATTTTAATCCACCACAAGCTTTTAACTTTGGAGAAAATTTAATAAAAATACCTGGATTAGACGGAAGCGGAAAAATGGGAAAATCGGAGGGGGAAATGAATGCCATTTTCTTTAGTGATGAACCGGAAGTAATACGTAAAAAAATCATGCGTGCTGTAACCGATGCGGGTCCCACTCAACCTAATCAAGAAAAACCGGAAATTATTTCCAATCTATTTTCTCTATTAAAAATTATATGCTCTCCAGAGATATATACTTTCTACGAGGATGCCTACAACCAATGCAATATTCGCTATGGAGATTTAAAAAAACAATTGGCACAAGATACTATTGAATTTACCAAACCTTTTAGAGAAAAAATAAAAGCCTTATTGTCGGACGATGATTACCTTACTAAAATAAGTCGTATCGGAGCCGAAAAAGCAAAAGAAAGTGCACAAACTACCCTGCGTGAAGTTCGCCAAATTATTGGATTTTAGGAGATTTTCAACATACTCCACAGGTATTTTGAGGCGGTTTCTATTTTAAAATTATAAAATGATAAGTACAGAACATATTAAAGAAAGAGCTATTTTGGTGGGAGTTTCCACACAAAATATCGGCATAGAAAAAGAAACAGAATATTTAGAAGAATTAGCATTCTTAGTAGAAACAGCTGGAGGGATAAGCGTAAAACAATTTATTCAAAAATTAGAGTCGCCTAATAATAAATTCTATGTAGGTACAGGGAAGTTAGAAGAATTGCAAGCCTTTATTGAAGCGGAAAAAATAGATTTGGTCGTTTTCGATGATGAACTTTCTCCCGCTCAATTACGCAATATCGAAAATGTTTTAAAATGTAAAATTTTAGATCGAACCACTTTGATTCTTGATATTTTTGCTAAACATGCCTGTACTGCTCATGCTCGAGTGCAAGTAGAATTAGCACAATATCAATATCTCTTGCCCCGACTCACCCGTATGTGGACCCATTTAAGCAAGCAAAAGGGTGGCGTGGGTATGAGAGGACCTGGAGAAAAAGAAATTGAAACAGACCGCCGTATTATTCATGATAAAATTTCTTTATTAAAAGAAAAACTCAAAGAGATAGACCAACAAAAAATAACCCAAAGAAAGAATCGGGAAAAAATGGTGAGGGTGGCCTTAGTGGGTTACACCAATGTAGGAAAATCCACTTTAATGAACCTATTAAGTAAGTCGGATGTACTAACCGAGAATAAATTATTCGCCACCTTAGATACTACCGTTAGAAAAGTGGTTATCGAAAACTTGCCTTTCCTCCTTTCCGATACCGTTGGATTTATACGCAAATTACCTCATCACTTAGTAGAATCCTTTAAATCCACCTTAGATGAAGTTCGGGAATCGGATATTTTATTACATATTGTAGACATTTCCCATCCGGAATTTGAAGAACAAATAGAAATAGTGCAACAAACCTTAAATGAAATTGGATCGGCCGATAAACGCACCATTGTTGTTTTCAATAAAATTGATGCCTATACTTATGAAGAAAAAGAATTAGACGATTTAAGTCCTATTACGAAAAAAAATTACAGTCTCGAAACTTTACAAAAAATGTGGATAGGCAAGGCACATACTCCCTGCTTTTTTCTTTCTGCCCATACCAAAGAAAACCTTCCTTCCTTCCGACAGTTCTTATATGAAGAGGTTAAACGTATACATTTAACACGATATCCTTACGATCAATTGCTTTACCAAGATGAAGATATAATTGGCTAAAAGCAAGCGATTTTCGCAAGAATTGCTTGCGGAAATTGCTTACTTTCTCTCTATGCTAAAGATAAGCCACGAAAGTTCAACTTTGTAATACTTCCATATATACAATCGAGTAGGAGAAAATTAAAGTAGTTTTCTCCTACTTTAATTTTCGACCTCTCACACCACCACGCATGCCGTTC
>JAVVTR010000026.1:0-26849 GCA_036653535.1 Bacteroidales bacterium
GAACGGCATGCGTGGTGGTGTGAGAGGTCGAAAATTAAAGTAGGAGAAAACTACTTTAATTTTCTCCTACTCGATTAGAGAGAATATATTCCTCTTGCCTTGCTTATGAGAAGAAAAATCTCGCTCTCTTTTTCCCTATAAAGCGAAGAGAACTACGTTTGTCGGGTAAATATTGCTTTTTTTGTTTTTTTATTCGTCTCTTATTCAGTCCTTTCTATTGTGTAGTCTTTTTGAAGTAGTACGATATTGAGTTTTCAGTGCTTTTCAGTAAGTTTTTTTTCTTTTTTTTCTAAGCTTATTCCTTTCTTTATACTTGGAAAATTAATTTAATAATGTGAAACCTAAAAAATTCCAATTATGAAAAAAATATTTATAGTATTTGTATGCTTTTTTACTCTATCCTATATCGGATTGGAAGCGCAAGTGCTGCCCAATGTATGGATGGTAAAATCGGATCTTTCTAAAGGCAAGACCGTTAAATTTGCGGTGAGTGGAGTATCGAAAATAGAAGTAGATTTTGGGGATCATGCCTTAGTTACCAAAGACAATCTTTCTCTTTCTGATTTTACGGAAATTTCCGGGGAATGGTTGGGCGATACTCTCCAAATTTATGCAGATGGTATTCTTGGCTTGAAAATACAACAGGATACATTATCCCTCCTTAATGTTGCTAAATGTTCTTCTCTTTTGCATTTAGAGGTGTCTAATGCACGTTTGGAGGCTATCAATATTTCTTCTTTGAGCAAATTAAAATATTTGGATTTAAGTGGAAACAATTTAAGCAGTATAAGTTTGACTAAGTGTAAATATTTGGAATATTTAGATTTGTCTGCTAACAAACTAACGGATCTGAATATAAACAATAACGATTCGTTGAGATATTTGAATGCTTCTCAAAATAAATTGACCTCTTTAGATTTAGCATATAGTCAAAAATTGAAAGTATTGAAGGTTTTCAAAAACATGATTTCTTCCATATATGATCTTGGAGAAGCCGTTAGTTTAGAGGAATTTAATTTTTCTTCTAATGCAATGACGACCATAAACTTAAAAAAACAAATTTCCTTGAAAAGTTTGTACTGTGAGAAAAACAAGTTGAGCGTTTTGAATCTTGCGAACAATGCGAATTTAAAAAAAGTTTATTGTGCTAATAATCAAATTTCTTCTTGCGTGATTCCGAATATGTTTGCTTGCGATACTTTGGATTGCAAAAATAATCATTTGGATTTTTTGAGTCTTGCTTCGATATTAGCGGCAGTAAAAACAGGAGAGTTAATTTATGCCCCTCAGTTAGCGGTAGATGTAAAACCGGCTTTGTACCAGGGGGATACTATTGATTTAAATAGATATTATCGTGTACTGGCACCCGATGGGCTTACTTTGGTGACTACACAATTTGGAATGAAAAACAATTTAGGTTCTTCTTTGGTAGAGGGGACAGATTATATTTCCGATTCTGGTAGATTAGTTTTGCTTAAAGATTTTGGCAGAGATAGTGTTTATGTAGTGATGTCTAATACAGAATATCCACAATTTGTGGATAAATGTATGTTAAGAACCAATGCTATACGGGTTCGTCCTCCTTTTGTTTTACGAGATTTGGCAGCGGTTATGTCTCTTGAAAAAGGGAAAGGAAATATGTTTACTATCGGCTTAACAGGTTTTGTTGTGAATGAACCTGTACAAGTAGATTTTGGAAATGGTGAAATTGTGGAATGGGAAGTTAAAAAAGGTCCCATGGGGCAAACTATTATAAATGGGGAGCTGCAAGGCGATACGGTTAAAATATATGGGGCTCTGAATGGAATTATAGTAACGGGACAGAATTTAACTTCTATTCGATTGGAAAAAGGCTCTAAAGATCTTTTTGTTATTAATTGTGGCAATAATTTATTAGAAAGTTTAGATGTTTCCGTATGCGAAAAATTACAGGTTTTGCAATGCCCTAATAATTATCTTCATTTTTCTACTATTCCTTCGAAAACAGCAAGCATAAAAAATTATGTCTACGCTCCCCAATGGCCAATTCCTGTGAAAGGGAAATATTACACTAAAGACACTTTGGAGTTAAGTGAAATAACACAAGGGGAGATGCATTATGTATGGAAAACCGATTTGGATACCATTTTAGTGGAGGGGGTGGATTATCTTAGTATAAACGGTAAGTTTATATTTCTTAATGCACAAAAAGATTCCGTTCATGGAGAAATTACCTCTTCGATTTTTCCCGATTTAAATGGGGTTAAAATATTACAAACAGAAAAATTCAAGGCGGCTGGAGCATTTGTTTTGCAACCTTTAGCCGTGCTTATGGTGGGACAAAAGAAAGTAGGAGAAACTATGTTTTTAGGTCTCACAGGGAATATCACCAATACGCCTATACAAGTAGATTTTGGGGATGGGCAGTTGATGGAATATGAAGTTAAAAAAGGTCCTATGGGACAAACCCCTATTAATGGGGTTGTTGGGGGAGATACTATTAAAATTTATGGAAACTTAATGGGGCTTATAGTCACGAACCAAAGTTTAACATCTATACATTTAGATACAGGTTCTAAGGATCTTTTTGTTATTAATTGTGAAAGGAACAAGATAAATTATTTAGATATTTCGAAAAGTAAGGCATTGAAAGTTTTTCAATGCCCAGGGAATGCTCTTGATTTTACTACCTTGCCTGTTATTAGCAATGATTGGCAACAAAAAAATTATGCGCCACAGGCCTTGGTATCGATACCAGAACAATGGTTCACGGATTCAGTATTAGATTTGAGTGCTCATGCAATATGTAAGAATGCTCTTGGAGAGCAAGTATCTACGGTATTTACGTGGAAAAATGTTTCCGGTAAAATATTGGAAGAAAGCATAGATTATACCAATGACGGAGGAAAATTCAAATTTTTAAAACCACAGGATAGCATTTATGTGATTTTCTCTAACGAAGCTTATCCTCTTTTTGCAGGTCCAAAAGCCTTGCGTTCCACCTATATTAAAAAATGTAAAGAATTAATTCAACCTCCATTGGCTTTGTCGTTTAGTTGTAAAAAACAAATTGGAGATACTTTGAAATTTTCTTTAGTTATCCCTATCTCTACAACAGCAACAAGTTTTTGGTGCGATTATGGGAATGGCAGTTTGGAAATAGAGGAATGGGAAGCTGGGGTAACTAATATAGAACTAAAAAAGAGTCTCTTGGGAAAAAAGGTGAAAATCTATACTAATGCGATAGATTCTTTGTTTATAAAGAATATGAAATTGGACTCTGTAGAAATTGCTGCTAATTCAGGATTACTTTATTTAAATATTGCACATAATGAAATTAGAAATTTAAACGTAAAGAACCTTTCCTCTTTACGATATTTAGATGCTTCTTTTAATGATATAGAATTTGTGTGTTTGTCTGATAGCTTGAAATACCTGGATGTTTCTGATAATAAATTAAATTTCCATACCTTGCCTCCTGTAAATTCCAATAGAGAAAGGTATATTTATGCTCCGCAAAAGAACTTAGATATTCGTAAAAGTATAGTAGAATGGGATACATTGGATATGTCGGTACTTGGAACTAAAGCGAAAGTGATGTGGAAAACAGAAAAGGATTCACTTTTATATAATTTATTGGATTATTTTTCGGATAGTAGTTTGTATCGTTTTGCTAAAGTGTATCCTTATGGAATTCATGCAGAAATTTCTCATCCGGATTTCCCCGATTTTAGTGGAAAGAATATATGGAAAACTACGAGCCTTGTGGTTACTCCCGCAAGCTATTCTCAACAAAATATTTTAGTGGAGATGAATACTTCTTTAAGTATAGGAAGTGTGTTTTCTATATTAGTGTTGCCAACGGAAAAATATGCTTTGTTTCAAATGGATAGAGGAGATGGAAAAATAAAGACCTTTCATTTAACAGATTCTGTGGCCGTGAAAGATACTATAATGGGTGAGAATATAAAGATATATACCTCTTCTATTTCCTTATTGCATGTAAATAATTTAGGCTTGAACCAATTGAAAGTGTATGATAATTTATTGTTAGAAGACTTAGATTGTTCTAATAATTTACTCAAACTTTCCGATTTACCAGTTAAAGGAAATAATTGGATTCGATATACCTATGCTCCTCAATCTGCTTATGCGTTGTCTCCAATAAATGGGAATACCATAGATTTGAGTGCGTTTTATAGCTTAAAAGGGGTTAGTAGTAAGAACGAAATAACCAATTATACTTGGGTGTGTAAAAATAAGGAAACGTTAAAATTAGGAATAGATTATTCGCAAGAAAAAGGAATATTTACCTTTCTACATTCTATGAAAGATAGTATTTATTGCGTTTTATCTACGGAGGCTTTCCCTGATTTTAAGGATACCAATGCATATAAAACTTCCTGCATTTATGTGCAGTCTATATCGAATGAAGATAAGGTTACTATAGTAGGGGAAAAGGAAATTTCTTTTTCTGTTCAAGACAGAACCTTATATGTAAAGAATTTGTCTTTCGGAGATATTCTAAGAATTACAGATATACAAGGACGAAATCCTATTTATGAAAAAATAATTGGGGATAAATTAACTAAAGCCTATAATCTTCCTCAAGGAATATACATCTTGCAACTTAATAAAAGTTATGTAAAACTTTTAATTCACTAATGTAGAATTAATTGTGTGTAAATTTTATTCAAATAGTTCTAATAAAAAACGGAAGACTTGAAAGTTTTCCGTTTTTTATTAGAACTATTTAGAACTTATAAACTTTATTATATATCAGCCAGTATAACAATGGGTTTCTATAATGAGCACAATAATTCCAATAAACAGTAATATAATTTCGTTAACAAATTTAAGTGGCTTCTTGGTTTTTTTATGGTTATATCTATAACTTTGTAAGCTAAAATTCTCAAAAGATAAAGCTATATGGGAGGTTTTCAAATTTGTCCGTTTTTCATTGCTCCATTGTGGAAACGAGTTTTTTTTGTATTCGGTTTATTGGCACAAATAGGAATATGGAACCCTGCAATAGCAAAGGTTTCTTCGCAGCCGGTTGCTAACTTAAAAATTTCTTTTGGCGTTAAAGAAAAACATTACGTAAATAAAATTTCTAATACTACCCTTCCTCTTTCGGTAAGAATTACTTCTGCAGACACCCTTATATCTATATGTCTAAAATCAGATTCCTTATCCAAAAGCCTTTTTTACGAATTGCAAAAGGCAAAAATTTGTATGGATGAGGGGGAGTATTTAATGTCGTTCGAGAATTACCGTTTTGTTTTAGATAAGGTAAGCTTATTGCTTAAGCAGAACTCTGTCGAAGATAAAGAAAATTTACATCAGTATAAATTGGAATCTCTTTTGCAGATGGGGAAATGTAGTCGAAATATGGGATTGTATGAAGAAAGCACGCGCTATCTATTTGATTTGTTAAAGGTAGCTAAGGTAAAGAAAGAGGATAATTATATTGTTAAAACATTGTCGTTTTTGGGTGGGGTGTTTTCAGAAATAGGCAATAGACAAATGGCGGAAAAATATCACACCCTTGCACTGAAAGCGATAGATAATAATGTAGCTTTGGATAATGATACCAAATTTTCTGTGTATAATAATTATGCCGGTATGTATTATCAAAAAGGACAATATGATTCCGCTTTGTATTATGTTTTAAAATCGCATGACTATGTGCTCGCCTTGGGAGATAAACGTAGAGAGGCATCTTATTTAAACAACCTGGCTCTATTGTATGAAAATTTTAAAGAGGATGAATTGGCTAAAGATTGCCTCTTTCAAGCCTTGCAATTGGCTACGGAAAATAAATTATGTTATACCCGAGGCATCACTTTGCAAGGAATTGCCCGATATTATGAACGACAGAATCAATATAAGTTGGCACAGGATTATTATTCACAATCTATAGATTTAGCTACTACTTACAAAATGCTTAAATTGAAGAGCGCTTCTCTTCGAAGTCAAGCCGAATTACTATATAAGCAGGGAAAATATATAGAAGCTTATCAAACTTTAGAATTAAGTTATCTTTCTAAAGACTCAGTATTAAACGAACAGAATGCAGAAAAAATAATGCTTTATTCTAATCGTTATGAGAATGGCCGAATGCAAGCGGAAAATAAAATATTACAGCAAGATTTATTGATTAGTTCGTTACAAAATGAAAGAAAGAAAATTCTCTTGTTTATATTTATTGGTCTTATTTTAATTATTACGTTTTTTACTTTTAAAATGGTTCAAAAACTGAAAAAACAAAATGAGGCCAATGAAACTTTACATATAAAAATTTCTTCGGACAAGGAAAAAAGCAGTCAAATTATAGGGGAAAATACTAGGAAGTTTACTAATTTGTTGGAAGAAAAAAATAGAAAATTAACTTCTAAGGCTTTGGTTATTGCTCAAACACAGGAGCAATTAAATGGTATTAAAGAATGTATGCAAAAATGTAAAGAAACCAAGGATGAGCAAGAGAAAAATACCTTACTCAAAGAAATGGAAAATGCATTAGGGCGGATGGAATTAGATAAGGGATGGGATGAATTTAAATTATTTTTCGAGCAGGTAAATGGCGACTTTTATGAAAAATTATTTGCCATTTCACCGGAACTTACCAAAACAGAACAGCGCATTTGTGCTTTGTTAGCACTGAATCTTACCGCCAAAGAAATAGCCTCTATCACGAATCGTTCGGTTCGGACTATAGAAACTTTTAATTATAGAATTCGTAAAAAATTAAAAATTTCCTTGGAGGAAAAAACGACTCATTTTTTAAGTAGATTATTGGGCTAATATGTAAAGAAAGTATAGTCCAATGGGCAACGGTTTTAGTCACTGCTTTCGTTAAGTTATAGGCAGGGGCAAGTTTATTTGGAATTCGTTTAGATGGGATTGTTCGGTTTTAGATTATCAATTTTTAGCTATGGCTAAGAGGATAGGTAAGTTTAAACAATAGTCCTGGTACATAGGGCTACCAACACTAAAAGGCTGAGGGTAGAGTATAGGTAAGTTTAAACTATGAGCGAGAGATTGTTGGGTTTAATTCTAATATTTTGCTCTTATTATTAAAATAGGATGTCTGTTCTCAGACATCCTATTTTTTTGGAGGGATCCCTGTTTCTGATTTTAATTTTGAAATAGTTTTACCATTTGTACAATTAAAAAAACAAGAATGGCAAAGTAAAACAGCAGAACAATAGAAATACTGTTTTTGGAATAAAACGATTTGAGTTTATCTAAATTCATAAGTAAATAATTTTAATAAAGAGGTCTTATGCAGCGATTGACTTAAGCAGAAATAGAGGAAAAGGTAGTTCTTAGCTTTGCTGTGGTGAGCAATTGGCGATTTGGTCTACTTCCGTGAGCTTCGTTTTTATGCTCTTGGTTGAGACATTGCGTTCCTGTTTGTTTCATACGAAAAAATATCTTTAATATATAAATACGGGACATGCCAATAAAGGTTAAAGTCCCGTATTTATTTCTTTTTAGTGTTGGATAATAAATTTATTTATATCGCATCCATTTTTCCCATAGGTTTTTAAAAGATAAAATCCCTGTGGCAGTGCTTGGGTAGATATAGAAGATCGTTCGTTGTTGGTTTTATAAATAACTTTTCCGCTGAAGTCTATAATTTCCGCTTGATCAAAGGTTCCGTCTATATGAAGAATTTGATTAACAGGATTTGGATAGATGGAAATTTTTGTATTTTTTGTATCGGAGATGGCGTCGTTGTTCGTACCTTTTATGGCAAAGCGAATAGTACTCATTTGTGAGGAGCCGGAGGTATAAATGGTTTTGACCCCTGCTTCGTGGGTTCCCACCGTAAGATTACTAAGTAAAAATTCTTCCTTATTGGTTTCTCCCATTAAAATATCGTCTAAATAAACTTCGTATTTAGAAATGGACTTCGCACTACCTGCGTGACGAAGCGCTTTTATGGAAAGTGCTTCTATTGGATTTATTAAAGCGGTTGTTTCCGAAAAGGGATCTTCCACTCCTATATAGATATCATCTATCATGGCCATCATTTTATTGTTGGAGGCGTATTTTATACAAACATAACGAGTTTCTTTAGGCATGGTAAAGTTAATAATATCCCAAGCAGGATATAAGTCTATTTTTTTGAAAGTAAAATCTTTAAGACTATCACTTTTAAGAGAGGCTCCTAATTCTATGGTTTCTGTTCCATAGGCATATCCAAAACTTTTGGCAGAAAATACCATATAAAAATTTTTGGTATAAAAGAGTTTAGGACTTATGATGTAGTCGGCATTCGGACCTTTTATGGCGGCTATACCAGCTAAGAAATTCTGTCCACTATGTGGAATAGCATCTACATTACTTGCTCTAAGACTTGGCGTAGTTGCTGAGGAATTAAATACCATAAAGGCCATTTTCTCTCCCTGATGTGGATAAGAAACCCCTGCAATACTTTGTGTTTCGGAATTGTCTCCATCTATATATTTCCATCCTATGCTTCCAGGCGAATTAACGGCAAAATCTTCGTGGGTTTCAAAAGTTTCGTAGCGCATTTTATTAGTATTCCAATGCAATATTTTGTCTTTTGGGTTCGTGGTGTTTTCGAGTAGGAGGTCCTTTGGAGAATCTATAATTTCGGTTAAGGTATAAGGGCCAAAACTGTAAAGATTTTTCGTGGGCATTTGAATGTCTTCCTCTATCGAAAGAAAGCCTTCTTTAACAATGCTTAGATGATAATTGCCTTTTTGAATACTATCAAAAACGACTTTCCCATCTTTTACCCATTTGGATTGCTCTGTTACCATATTGTTCCCTATATTTCTCAAAGTTACTTTTGCACCATTGGCTTCGTTTATTTCATTGGTGGAAGGCTTGCTCTTTACGGTAATAGTAGCTTGGGTAAACATGTCCAGGTAGATGGAATTAGAAAAACTGGGGGTGGAAATATTGTTTATTCCTGTGTATATATTTTTAACGGCATATTGGTATATTCCTTGCGGTAAAAGAGAAAAATTGCTATCCGTATAATAGGGGTAGGATGAGCTTAATTCGCCTAACAAGGTCCAAGAGGTGTCTGCATTTTCCTTATCGCTTAGGAGACGATAAACGTTTTGTTTATTTAATGTTTTTGCATTGCCGACAGTAGTTCCATTTAAAATGGTGGCGGCACGAATGGCATACACACCGGCTTCAATATTTCCACCACTATTTTCTAACCATTCGCCAGTTTTTACTTTATATTCATAGTCTAAGGAAGCATGAGAAAACGGACCATTTTGATCTCTTGCAAGATAATTGGTGGATCCATCAGCGTTTTTCCAGCATAACATAACGTAGAAATCACCTGAAAAGCAGAGATTATTTATAGGTACGTCCACCCAAGTATCTGCGGGAATTTCTACAGGAACATTATAGAGAATAGGGTTGCGATGTTGATCGAAAATATACAAACCAACGCTAACTCCAGCAATAGCATCTGCTTTACGGAAACCATAAATACTTACGTGGGTAATAATTCCAGAATCGGTATTGGCAAATTTATTTCCTAACATAATATTAACGTTGGGATTATGACAGGTTCCGTTTTCAAAAGTACTATCATCTAAAATTTGATTTTTATGGTATGGGGTATGTAAGTTTTCGCAACTTATTTTCACGAAATCCTTTTCCTTATCCTTTTGCGCTATTACTTTGTATGGTGGGAATGGTCTTTCTTCCATTTTTAAGGAGCCTAATTCCAAGGGACTTTCTTCTAAGTGGAAGCTGGAAGAGAGGTTCTTGTAGAGGGGGTGGTTTATTTCAATAGTGTATGTTGCAGAACCGAAAATAGCAGGGAAAGTAAAGACACCATTTGCATCGGAGATACTAATGGCTGTATCGTAACCCGATAAATAAATAGTAGCTCCGGCAATAGGTTTCGCATTCAAATCGGTTACTTTTCCTGTAAGTTTATATTGTTTGCGCTTTTCCATGTTTATATTACGAATAAGTGTTGATCCCTTAGTAATGTAAACGGTGGTGCTTGTATCGACATAGCCAAATTTGCTGTAAGTAATTTTATGATTGCCTTGAGGTAAATAAAGGAATGCATAATTCCCGTTGGAGTCGGTTTGTTTTTCTACTTTGTGATCGTTAACAAATACACGAACATTGGATAGATTTTCTTGTTTGTAAGTGGTTTTACCCGATAAAACACCTCCATTTTTGGTTTGTAAACTAAAAATAGCATCGGCTAATAGAGGGGTATAGACTTTCTCTTTAGTGCTGTCACCATAGATATAGTACGCCCGATTGGTGTCGGAAATAGTAGAAACATAAAATAAATTTTGATTAGAAGAAAGAGTGGAATTCCCTATGTTTTCGGCTGCTATACAAAGGTTATCGCCATTATAAAGAAAAGCTTTATTTAGGTTTAGGGTGATGGTGTTATTCCCTTTTGTAAAATCCGTTTCTTGGTCGTAGACTAAAGTAAGAGAATTTTTATCTATTTTTTCTAAGTTAGACAAGGTGGTATTGCCCATGTAAATGCGGATATGTTTTTTTTCGGTATTTTTAAAGGAATTCAGAAAAGCCAATTTTTCTATCATGCCCGGTTTTTGCAATTCTTGTTTGGTATAAAGGTTTTGTGTGTAACTATATTTTTGAGAAAAGGCGAAAGGCATAAAAGGGCTTTGTTTTTCTTCTTCGCCTATTTTTATAGTATTTAAATCTCCTGCAGCTTGAATTTTTACCAATAATTTAGAGGAGGTATCATTGGACGGATACTCGTCTTGTTTGGTACTTACTAGACAACGGATGCTAATATTTTCGGCTTTGGAGGGCGTCCAGTAAATAGAAAATTTCTTGGAAGTATTGGCTTGTAAGCTATCGGTGATGTTAGTTTCGGATAAAATTTTATTATTGGGATCTAAGAGTTGTAATTTGAAATTCTTTTGGGTGATTGCTCCTCTGTTTTCTATTTCCACCAAAAAAGAGCATTCTTCTTGAGCATTAGGTATCGTATTTCCGCTAATTTTTAGAGCCGCTAAATCATTGCCCGGTATTTCGTCTAATGCCACTTGGTAAATAGAGGTGGTGTAGCCGTGTTTGCCGTAAACTTGGTAGCCAATATAAGAAGTTTCATCTGTTTGTTGACCAGCAAATATTACTTTTTTTGTAAGGAATTCGGTGTATTGGGTGATAGTATTTGGATAATCGGCAAGATAGCTTAGTTTATCTGCTTTTGGTTGAGTGCCTTTTACTACACGTAAATTAGTTGGGTTTGTAGGTCCGTAACCTGAAAAGGTAAAGGTCAGCTGATAGTATTTTCCGTCCTGGAAATGGAAAGGAGGCATAAATAAATAATCATTAGCAGTATCCATGTTAAAATAGGAAACCTTAGAAATAGTATCAAAAACATTACTTACTCTTTTCCATAATTTCGTATCTTTATCTTCGTCTACGATGGTGAATTTATTGAATATAGAAGGTTCGTAAAAAGCATAGTGAAAAGGAACTTGCATAGAAGGGCCGATGGCTATAGGATAGGAAAACGATTCCAAACCTCGACCTTGTGCATTGATGGCAGTGATTTTATACCAATAATTTTGTAGTATTTGTATATTTTGATCGGTAAAAGAAGTAGTAGAAACCGTGTTTAAAAGAAGAGAATCGGGAAAACGCATTAATTCATAAGTTACATTGGTGGTGTCAAACCAGCCATGATTTAATCCTATACTTGGTTTTTCCCAAGTAATTATTGCATTTCCTTCTTTAGTTTCTACGCAAATATTTTCCACATGCCCTGGAGCATCTTTGCCTACAAAAATCCGTAAAGTAGAAACTAAACCATCTCCTTTGTCGTTAAAGGCTCTTACCCGGTAGGTGTGCATACCGGGAGTAACAGAAGGGTCCGCCCAATGCATTGCGGCTCCGAGCTCTGAAGAGGGAATAGTTTGTATCAATACTCTATCTCTATAAATTTTTATACCGCTTAGAGAAAGAAGATTTTTTTCGCGAGAGTCTATAGTAGGATTTTTCCATAGAATATCTACTTGGTTGAGATTTTGTGAAGCTACTCTAATATCTAAATGGCTTACTTTTCCTGGAGCACCTAAGGCTGTTTGATTGAAAGGAATATATAGACCTCCGATTTGGGACCTATTGGCGAATGGGGTAAGGTTGGAGGGTTTAGCAGTGTTGGTATCTATAGAAGTCCAAAAGAAAACTGGATGAGATTCGGCATTGAAATACACCCCACTCCAATATAATTTTTCGTGCTCATGGTCAAATTCCATACTGTGGTAGCTAATAGGACTTATTCCCGTATTGCCCACCGCTGAAAGACTTCCTGTTTGTTTATTCACCTTGTATAAAGCGCCATCTCCTCCTAAAGAAAATAGACTTCCATTAAGGGTGCAGGCCAAGGTTTTCATTTGTAGTCGTAAAGAGGCTATCTCGGTGATTTTTCCAGTAGGCAGATCTATGGTAACTAAGGCAGAACCATTTGATTTTTGTTGTAAGGCATACATGGTGTTCGAAGAATAATCGTAGCTTAAATCGATTAGTTTAGGTACAGCATTGGAATAGCTACAAATTTGTTGTGTTTCTCCTGTTTCAATATCTATGGTTCCGAACGAATGAGAAACTTCGAGATCGCCTACTTGCTGTATGTGAAAAACATAGTATATGTCTTCTGCATAGGCACCCACTCCAAGGAGGTCGTTGGTATTGGGCCAAGAGAGAGTAACCTTAGAGGGATCATTGATAGGAAACTCTGCTATTCCCATTTTTTGATAGACTACGTCAAATTCTAAGTAGCCATACACATTTGGAACTTTTTCTTGGACTGAATTGGAATAATAATCTCTTTGCTTGCTTAATTTGGCATCTGGTTGAGCTATGCAAAAACTCAAACTCAATAGAAAAAGGCAAAGAAAATGTATTTTTTTATATATACTTTTCATATTGGAATATTTTATATTTGAGCTAAAGTAATAGAATTATAAGAAAATGAGATAAGAAATAGGCACTAAAAAAGTATTCATATAGCAAAGTAGTAGTACTTAAGTTCTACTTATTCTACTTAATATATTTGTCTTTAATGATATATGTGTATAAATAAATAGGAGTGTTTTGCTTTATACGTAGTAGAATACTGCTTATAAAACATGTTTTCGTCTTTTCTAGGGACGTTTTTGAACGTTTAGGGAACAATTATAGAGCAAAGATAGAGCAAGGATAGAGAAAGTATGGATAAAGGACCTTTCCGTCCAAGAGGCTTTCATATAAAACTTAACAATATTGCAATAATTTTGTAATAATAGAGAAACTTTTTCGTAATAGTTTTGCCGCAAATTAAAATATAATAAGAATGAAATCTTTTTTGAAAGTTTTATTTAGTTTTGCTATGGTGGCTACGTGTTTCTCGTGGGAGTCTTGTTCTGATCATTCCGAAAAAAAAGCATCCGCCTCCTTAGTAGGGGCAGGAGCTACTTTCCCTCTGCCTTACTATAATTTGGCTTTTTCAACGTATCAAAAAGACAGTGGTGTAAAAGTCAATTATGGAGGAATAGGTAGTGGCGGTGGAATACGTAGTCTACAAGATCAATTAGTGGATTTTGGAGGAAGTGATGCTTTCCTCAGCGACGAGGAGCTAAAGCAAATGCCCTCCACCGTATTGCATATTCCATCTTGCTTGGGTGCCGTAGTGTTGGCCTATAATTTACCGGGAGTATCCAAATTAAATCTTACCCCTCTCCTTTTACAAGATATTTATCTTGGGAGAATTACTAAATGGTCAGATACTGCTTTGCAGGCTATAAATCCAGGAGTTAACTTGCCTAATATAACGATTCATCCCATATATCGTTCCGACGGAAGTGGTACTACTTATGTATTTAGTTATTATTTGGCACAGATTAACTCCGATTGGGCCCATAGTATAGGGGTTGGAAAATCTTTGTCATGGCCAATCGGTATGGCTGCCAAAGGGAATCCTGGTGTTGCAGGAATGATTAATCAAACAGAAGGAGCTTTGGGGTATATAGGTTCGGAGTATGCCTTTGCTTCCAAAATACCGGTAGCTTATATACAAAATGCTTCCGGAAAGTTTATTTTACCTACGAATAACAGTATTTCTGCTGCTGCACAAGGGGATATTCCTTCCGATACTCGTTTAATGATTACCAATTCCGAGGTAGAAAATGCCTATCCAATTAGTTGTTTAACATGGATACTAATTTATCAAGAACAAGCCTATAGAGATCGTTCTCTTTCTCAGGCAAAAGCCTTGCAGAATTTTTTGCTTTGGATGATAGGAAACCAAGCACAAAATTTGGCTACGAAAGTGCATTATGCTCCCTTGTCTTCTTCTTTGCATCATAGGGCACAGGAGAGAATACAAAGTATGACTTATAATGGCAAAAGCTTGTAAGGATAGGGCCGTTTTTCTTTTACGAAATCTTTTACAAAATTCTAAAAGCTATTTAAGTTAGTTACAAATGAAAGATAAAATTTTTAAAATTCTATTGTATATTGCCTCTTTAACAGTACTTTTTTTGTGTGCTGCTATGGTATATTCATTGGTCTCCGGTGCATGGATAGCTTTCGAAAAGTTTGGCTTTTTTAGATTTATATTTTCTTGTGAATGGAATCCTAATCCTAAGCAAGAAAACTATGGCGCTTTTCCTTTTATAGTGGGAACCTTGATGACTTCTTTTTTGGCCTTGTTATTCTGTTTGCCACTTTCCTTATCGGTGGCTCTTTTTACGGGAGAGTATTTTAAAAAGTCACGTTTATCTTCTTATGTTAGTTCTTTAGTGGATTTATTGGCTGGAATACCCTCTATTGTGTATGGATTGTGGGGATTTTATTTCCTTCGTCCGCTTATGATAGATTGGGGCTTATCGGACCATGGTTTAGGTGTGCTTACCTCTTCTATTATTTTATCGTTAATGATTATTCCTTATGCCTCTTCCCTTAGTTCGGAATTTATAGGCATGGTGCCTAATGAATGGAAAGAAGGAGCTTATAGTCTTGGAGCTACTCGTTTAGATGTAATTCGTACTATTGTTTTTCCGGTGGCTGGATCTGGTATATTTGCCAGTTATGTTTTAGCCTTGGGACGGGCTTTGGGAGAAACGATGGCGGTAACCATGTTAATAGGAAATACGATTCAAATTCCTACGTCTATAATGGATACTGGAAATAGTATGGCCAGTGTTATTGCCAATCAATTTTCAGAAGCTTCCGGCTTAAAATTAAGTTCATTAATAGCCATAGGCCTTTTACTGTTTTTAATTACGGCTATCATTAATTTTTTAGGGAAATATATTATGAAACGGGCCTTTTAAAAAAAGGAAAGCAATAAGGAGCAAGGAATAATCCATAAAATAGAATAAAATAAAATATATGTATTTCCGTATATTACAAATTGAAAAAGGAGGTAAAAGAACTCGGATAATAAAAGATAAACTTTTTTTTATTGGAGTTTGTGTGTTTTCTTTTTTTACCACTATTCCTTTGCTGCTAATTCTTTGGGAACTGTTGAAAAAAGGATATAAACAGTTGAATTGGCATTTCTTTGTAGAATCCTCTCCCAGTTCTTTAGATGCTATGTTGGCTTTGCAATCTGGAGAACCTATACCGGGAGGTATAGCCAATGGTATTATTGGGTCTTTATGTATGGTAATCTTAGCTACTGTAATTTCGGTTCCTATAGGCATTTTTACAGGTATTTATTTATCGGAACATCCTAAGTCTAAGTTTTCCGGGTTAATTAGAGCGGTTGCGGAATTAATACAAGGAACGCCATCCATAGTGGTAGGCTTAATTATTTATGCCTGGGTAGTAAAGCCCCTTGGGGGATATTCGGGATTTGCAGGAGGGGTGGCTTTATCTATACTAATGTTGCCATTAATTATTCGTTCTACGGAAGAAACGCTTCGAATGCTACCTGTTAGCTTAAAAGAAGCTGGTTTGGCTTTGGGTTCCTCCTATACTAATGTGATTTTAAAAGTACTTTTACCTTCTGCTTTTGGCGGGCTTTTTACGGGAATATTGCTTTCTGTATCTCGAGTACTAGGAGAGACGGCACCCTTAATGCTCACGGCTTTAGGAGCTATGGCCATAGAAATTAATATTATGCGGCCGATGTCGGCTATACCTCTACAAATATGGGAATTTTACAATGATCCCAATTTGTCGAATTTAATTTGGACCGCTTCTCTTTTTCTACTTTTATTCATCTTTTTTCTTAATTTAACAGCGAAACAAATTGCAAAAAAATGGAAAATATAAATAGACCTATATTGGAGTTAAAAGAGGTTAGTGTTTCTTATCATGTAGGTACGTATGCTGTAAAGAAAGTGAGTGCCTCTATTCAAAACAAAACTATTACGGCCATTATGGGGCCTTCTGGTTGTGGGAAAAGTACCTTGCTTAGGACAGTGAATAGAATGCACGAACTTTATCCAGAAATTCGTACCACAGGATCTATTTTATTGGATGGGCAAGAACTTATGAATTTAAGCGCTATGGAGGTAAGACGACAGGCAGGCATGGTCTTTCAGCGTCCCAATCCTTTTCCAACTTTAAGTATATTCGAAAATGTATTGGCAGGCTATAAATTAAATGGTATAAAATTATCGAAGAATGCAAAAGAAGAGATGGTAGAGAAATCTTTGAAAGATGTGGGATTGTGGGAGGAAGTGAAGGATAGTTTAACCAAAAGAGGAAGCTTTTTGTCGGGTGGACAGCAACAGCGTCTTTGTATTGCTCGGGCCTTGGCCTTGAAACCAAAAATTCTTTTAATGGATGAACCTACTTCTGCTTTGGATCCTATAGCAACTCATAAAATAGAAGAATTATTAATGGAATTGAAAAAAGAATTTACCATCTTAATAGTGACACATAATATGTCGCAAGCTGCTAGAATTTCCGATTATGCCATGTTTATGTATTTGGGAGAGTTGGTGGAATATCAAGATACACAAACCATATTTACCAACCCCTTAGATAAACGCACCGAAGCCTATTTGTCCGGACAATTTGGATAGAAATGCGTTTTAGAAATAAGCAACTTACCCTATAATACGCCCCTAATTTATTACATCAACAACTTTATATTTTACCTTTTATACTTTTAACAATATATTAAAAATGAAAACACAAACGGAAATAACCATAGAAACTTTGAATGAAGATTTTAAAGTGTTTTCCACTATGCTTTTAAAACAATTTCATTTAACAAATAGTCTTTTTGAAGCAGATCATGCTCATAGAATGGAAACGATGAAAACGATTATGGATCATGAACATATAGTGGATGGATTAGAAGTAAAAATGAGGGAAGAAATAGTTAGAAGTATTGTTTTATATTGTCCGAGAGCAGGCGATTTACGTAAGATAATGGCTTATTATGATTTGTCGTCCTATTTAGAAAGAATAGGAGATTTACTGATGAATGTGGCAGAATTTATAGGCGATCTACATTCTGAAAAGAAGGAAATTTTACTTTTTCGTCGGAATTTGAAAGAATTTCTTGAACTGTCGGAGAATATGGTTCAAAATGCTATTTTTGCATTCTCCTGCGAGGATAGTTTGTTGGCAAAAGAAACCATTAGGAGAGATGATAGTGCCGACACTTTGCATAGTAAAATTATTACCGGCCTGAAAAACGAAATTAATTTCCCCATACAGGCAGAGGAATTAACGGATATTATTAATATGAGTGCTATGTCTTATAATTTGGAAAGAATTAGCGATCATGCGACCAATATAGCAGAGTCGGCTTTATTCTTAATGGAAGGGAAAAATGTAAAACATACCAATTTAGATATATAATTATGGATAAAGCTAAAATTTTGATAGTAGACGACGAGGAAGATTTATGCCGTATTTTGCAATTTAATTTAGAAAATGAGGGTTATATCGTAGAATTGGCTTATTCAGGAGAAGAGGCTTTACGAAAAATAGACGAATCTTTCCATTTGGTATTGTTAGATGTGATGATGGGCGGAATAAGTGGTTTTGAAACAGCTAAGCAAATACGTTATGATAAAAAAATGTCTTTGCCTATTCTTTTTTTAACCGCTAAAAATGCAGAAAATGATGTGTTGACTGGCTTTAGCTTGGGGGCCGACGATTATATAACTAAACCTTTTTCGATAAAAGAAGTGAATGTGCGAGTAAAATCGATTTTGGCGCGATGTTATAGCAAGCAAGTGAAGGACGTAAAGATAGAACAAATAGAATTTTACGAAAAGGACGGTTTAAAAATAGATTTATTACGGAAAGATGTATTTATAAATGGGCAAGCCATACAGTTAACGAAAAGAGAATTTGAAATTTTAAAAATGCTAATTCAATTTCCGGACAGAGTGTTTTCCAGAGAAGATATACTTGCTTGTGTTTGGCCAGAAGGAGGCTGTGTGTTAGATCGTACTGTGGATGTTCATGTAACGAGATTGCGTAAAAAGATGGGAGAGTACGGAGTATGCATAAAAAATCGTTCTGGTTACGGATATTTTTTTGTTGCTTAAAGTAAGGCTTATATAGACCTATATAAGGCTATATAAACCGACATTGCTCTCTATCTACAACTCCTTATAATACAACTCTTAGTTTAAATTTACAATAAATTTACAATAAATTTAGACTTCTTCTTTTACGATAAAAAATAGGATAAATGAAAAAAATAAGATGGACCTATAGGAAGAAATTATTCACTTCTTTTTTTGCCTTATTTGCCGCTTTTGCATTGATAATAACGGTGGTTCAGGTTAATAGGGAAAAGGAATTTAAAAAAGAAATTTTGCGTTCGAGTTTAGATACTTATACTCGTGTTATTCATGAATATCTTCGTGAAAACAATTTTGAACGCTTACACCAAATGGATTCGGTGGTGAAAATAAAAGGGCTTTTCCCGAATAATATGCGTCTTAGCATCATTGATAGAGAAGGAAGAGTTTTATACGACAATGAAATTGCCGATCTTTCTATAACCAAAAATCATTTGGAGCGTCCTGAAATAGCCAAAGCCTTAATAAATCATAGTGGAGCGCATATAAGGCATTCTCAAACGTTAGGCTTAGATTTTTTTTATTATGCCCGTTTTTTTGATACCTACTTTATTAGGGTTGCTTTGCCATACGATGTTAATATAAAAAACTATCTTCAAAATGATCATCTTTTTTTGTATTTCATGTTGCTGTTGTTTTTTGCGGCATTGTGGATTATTATTTTAATGACCGATCGTTTTGGTCGTTCTGTAAGTGGCTTGAAAAATTTTGTTTATGCGGTGGAGAATCAAAAATTGAATTCGGAAGATTGGAAATTCCCAGAAACAGAATTGGGGAATGTAGGGCAAAAAATAGTAAAGACCTATCAGCTTTTGCAAGAACGGAAAGAGGAGGTGAACCTTTTACAAGATAAATTAATTAGGCATTTTCATTATTCACAGGAAGGCATATGTATTTTTTCTCCTCAAAAAGAAAAAATTTATGCGAATGCTCTTTTTGTGCAATACATGAATTGTATCTTGGAGGAACCTACCTTCGATACATCTCAGATTTTTAAAAACAAGGCATTTATGGGCTTATCGGCTTTCTTTTCTGCCAACACTCCAGTACAAGGAAAGACGAACCAATTACCTTCTTATGCGTCCAAAATTTATTGTAATGGGCGTTCTTATGCTGTTCGATTGCTTATCTTTTATGATAATAGTTTTGAAATTAGTTTAAATGATATCACCCAAGTAGAGCAAAATAAAAATCTAAAGCAAGAAATGACTAATAATATTGCTCACGAATTGAAAACACCAGTAAGTAGTATTCGTGGCTATCTCGAAACGGTATTAGAAACGCCTATGGTGGATCCCCAGCAGCAAAAATTCTTTTTGGAACGTGCTTATATGCAATCCTTGCGACTGTCCGATTTAATACAAGATGTTTCTTTGCTTAATAAAATAGAAGAAGCTTCCGAATTGTTTTCCAAAGAAAATATAGAAGTAAAAGATCTTATAGAAGAGGTCAGAAGAGATTTGCAGTCTAATATGGATACACATAAGGTACACTTTGAAAATAGAGTAGATTCTCTAGTAAAGATACATGGGAATCGTACTTTAATATATGCTTTATTTCGCAATTTGATAGAGAACTCTTTAAATTATGCTGGCAACGAAGTGTCTATTCATGTTGAGGTTTATGATCAAGATAGTGATTTTTATTACTTTAGTTATTACGATACTGGCTGTGGGGTCAAAGAGGAGCATCTATCTCGTATTTTTGATAGATTTTATAGAGTAGAGCAGGGGCGTAGTCGGAAAGATGGAGGATCCGGATTGGGTCTTGCTATTGTTAAAAACGCAGTACTTTTTCATGCTGGACAAATTGCAGCAAAAAATCGCAAAGACAAAGGATTGGAATTGGTGTTTTCCTTACAGAAGTAATATAGGCAAGGTCCTGTCCATAAGAGGGAAAATATTTTGTAAATTCTTCAAAAATCCAGTATCTTTGTTTCTTTTATAGAAACAGACTTTAGAATTTGTTTTAATTAAATGAAGGGACGTTTTTAGCTATGATTGATTGATTGATTGATTGATTGATTGATTGATTGATTGATTGATTGATTGATTGATTGATTGATTGATTGATTGATGTTTTTAATCACAAGCTATTTTGTTAAGCTAATTAGGCAGTTTTAAAAGAATATAGATACATATGATAGGAATTGTTGACAGCGGTTCTACGAAAACGGAATGGTGCTTTATTAATGAGTCAGGAGAAGAGAAAAGGATACTCACCTGTGGTTTGAATCCGTACTTCGTAAATTCCGACACCATGAAGGAATGTCTCGAAAAAGAGATTTATCCATTTATAGATAATCGAAAAGTAAAACAACTTTTTTTCTTTGGTTCCGGTTGTGCTCAAGCGGAAATGCGTTTAATTTTAAATAACCCATTAGAGGATTTTTTCCCTTGTGCGGACATACAAGTAGAAAGTGATTTATTAGGGGCTTCTTTGGCGTTATGTGGAACGCAAGCTGGTTTGGTTGCTGTATTGGGAACCGGTAGCAGTACGTGTTTTTTTGATGGTACGCAAATAACAGAGCGACTCCCTTCTTTAGGTTTTGTATTGGGCGATGAAGGTAGTGGTGCGCGCATTGGTATTAGTTTATTGTCGGATTATTTAAATGAACGTATGCCGGAAAATTTACGAAAATTTTTTGCTTTACGCTATCCTATATCTATTCCTGAAATATTAAATCATATTTATAAAAAAGAATCTCCTAATCGATTTTTAGGAGAATTTGCATCTTTTGCAACGGATTATCTTTCGGATCCATATATAGAAAATTTATTAAAAGGGGCTTTCGATTCTTTTTTCCAAAAGCAAGTACTTCGATACCCGCAGGTCAAAGAATATCCTCTTTATATTATAGGTTCCACCGCTTATTATGGTCGACGTATTATAGAGGAGATAGCCTCTTGCTATCAAATAAAAATAGCAAAAATCGAACAAAGTCCAATGGCAGGTTTGTTGAAATATTACCAATCTACGCTTGCAGAAAGTTCGCCTTTTACAGAAGACATGTAAATTTAATTATTAATAGAAAACAATTGCTTCGATGAAAAAATTAATTTTAACGATACTCTGTGGAGTATTTATAGTTTTAACAACTAACGCACAAAAGATGGAAACAAAAAAAGACACCATTAGTTATTTAATTGGTTATTCTATGGGGGGTAGTTTAAAGGGGATACCTTTTGAATTCGCTATGGATAAGGTAAGTAAAGGAGTACAAGATGCCTTTAGTGGAAAAGAAAGTGGATTTTCTCAAGAAGAAATGGCTAAAATTTTAAATGAATGGCAAACGGAAATGAGTGGAGCACAAGAAGCTCAATCGGCACAAGCAGCCTTGGAGAATAAAGCTAAAGGCAAATTATTTTTAGAAAAAAACGCTAAGGAAAAAGGCGTAAAGCAAACCGAAAGTGGATTGCAATACAAAGTGATTAAAGAAGGTAAAGGTAAAAAACCTCTATCTACCGATAAAGTAAAAGTACACTATGTAGGAACCTTAATTGATGGGACTGAATTTGATTCTTCTGTAAAACGTGGAGAACCTATTACTTTTCCACTCAATGGTGTTATTCCAGGATGGACAGAAGGAGTACAGTTGATGAATGTAGGATCTAAATATTTATTTTATATTCCATCCGAGTTAGGATATGGAGACAGAACGGTATCTATTATTCCTGCTGGTTCTACTTTAATATTTGAAGTGGAACTTTTGGAGATTAATCCTGCGGAATAGATAAGAAATTTTTCTTTTGAAATTTTTCTACTTAATTTTTTATGAAAAAGTCGCTTTCTTTTTGGAAAGCGACTTTTTTTTAGAAAGGAAGTCGATTGGCAATAGATTTGCCCAAGGTTATTTCATCGGTATATTCAAGATCATCGCCTATAGCAATGCCTTTGGCAATAGAGGTAAGTAAAACGGAAGAAGGAAGGAGAAGTTTGGAAATATAGAAAGCGGTTGTATCTCCTTCGGGAGTAGCTGGCAATGCGAGTATTACTTCTTTGATACCTTCTTTTTCTATGCGCATAGCCAAATTGCTTAAATTCAACTCTCTTGGAGAAATACCATCCATGGGAGAAATAAGCCCACCCAAAACATGATATATTCCATGATAAAAGCCAGTATTCTCTATAGCCATCACATCTCTTACATCACTAACAATACAAATCTGATTGGCATCTCTTTTGGGAGAAGCACATATTGGGCATAAATCCAAATCTGAAATATTGTGGCATTTTCGGCAGTAGCGAATATTTTTCCGAAAATCCACAATGGTTTTTCCGAATTGTTCTACCATTTCCACTTCTTGAGATAGAAGGAAAAGGGCTAAGCGAAGAGCGGTTTTTTTCCCTATACCCGGTAGGCGATTCAACTCATCTACCGCTTTTTCCAATAACTTAGGTGAGAAATTTTCCAATTTTATAAGATTAACACAGTTTTTTGCAAAGATACTTGTTTTTTTGCTACCTTTGCTACTTCGATAACCACCAATAAGTATGGGTAAATATTTTTTTTGTTTTTGTGTCGTTTGTTTTACTTTTACCTCTTTTACATCTTGTCGATCGGATGTAAAGAAAGCAGAAGAAGAGTTGACTCAATATATAAAGGAATATGAAACTACCATGATTCCTTTGGATAAATGTATAAATACAGCTTATTGGAATGCGATGGTATCCAATCAAGAAATTTATTTCCAGCAAATAGTAGAATTAAATACAGAAAAAGCATTTTTTTTATCTAATAAAGAAGTCTTGTCTTCTCTTCGCAAATTTCTTCAACAGGGACATGTGAAAGACGTATATTTAAAGCGACAATTAGAGATACTCTATCAAACTTATCTTCCTTATTCATCGAATTTAGGTAGGATCCAAAGAATTATAAATTTAGAAATATATCTACATAAACTTTTTTTAAATTATAGAGTTACACTAAAAGGAAAGTCGTATGGGGAAAGAGATTTAGATCATTTATTGGAAACAGAAACCAATAATAGTGCATTAGAGAAAATTTGGAAAGCTAAACATAGTATTGGAAAAGAGGCAAAAGATAGTTTGCTTTGTTTGGTAAAGTTGCGTAATGAAGTAGCGAAAGAATCGGGCTATAAGAATTATTTAGAAATGCGTTTAGCCTTATCCGATCAAAAAACATCGGAGGTCGATTTGTTATTTCAAGAAATAGATAGTTTATCTCGACCTTTTTTTGTAAAAAGCAAACAGCACTTAGACCAACAACTTTCGCATCGATACGGAATTGCTGTTTCCGATTTAAGACCTTGGCATTATAGAGGAAAATTTCTACAGGAATCGCCTAATTCCTTATACAGTCAAAATAGTAGTAGGTTGTACAAGCATGTTAGTTTGGAAAAATTGGCCTCTTGCTTTTATGCTGGTATCGGCTTAGAATTGGATGATATTTTGATGAATAGTGACTTATACGAAAAAAAAGAGAAAAGCCAATATACCCATTGCTTAAGTGTAGATAGGAAAAATGATATTCGTCTCTTTAGTAGTCTTTGTTCCAACGAGGCTTCTATGAAAAATTTACTGTATGAATGTGGGCATGCAGTATATTATAAAAACATTTCCACCTCTCTGCCTTATTTGTTAAGAAAACCCACTCATCCCTTGATTATGGAGGCGGTTGCCATGTTGTTTGGGCGTTTTACATCCAATGTAAACTGGATGTTGGATATAGGCCTAATTTCCATCAGTCAGTCGAAAGAAATTCAAGACGAAGCTTTACGAAATTTGCGTTTGGAACAACAACTTTTTAGTCGCCGGGCGCAAGTAATGTATCGTTTTGAAAAAGCTATGTATGAAAATCCTAATCAAGATTTGAATGCTTTGTGGTGGAAATTGGTTAGGGAATATCAGTTGCAGATTCCTCCGGAATCCCGTGAAAACGAAGCGGATTGGGTAAATATACATTTTGCTCTTGCCCCTTGTTATTTCCAAAATTATTTGTTGGGAGAAATTTTAGCTTCTCAGTTGAATCATTATTTATGTATGCAAATATTAGGAACCGATAAGTTTTCAGAGCCTCCATACATAGGGAGAGAAGAAGTAGGAAATTATCTGAAGCGTAACTTTTTTATTTTAGGGTCCAGTCTTACTTGGAACGAAATGATAGAAAAAGCTACTGGTGAAAAACTTACCCTTAAGTATTACGTAGATCAATTCATTAAATAAAAATTAAAATTATGACCCCTATTTTAATAAGCATTGTATTTTTGGCTTATACTTTTTTACTTTTTTTAATTACATTTATTACTTCTCGAAAAGCGAATAACGATACTTTTTATAGAGGGAACCGCCGTTCGCCTTGGATGGTGGTGGCCTATGGTATGGTAGGAGCGTCGCTGTCGGGGGTTACTTTTATGTCGGTTCCGGGAAATGTATTAAAAGAAAATTTTTATTATATTCCCATGGTCTTAGGTTTTATAGCTGGGTATATGGTGGTGGCGACGGTGCTTTTGCCTATTTATTACAAATTGAATTTAACTTCTATATATAGTTATTTAGATCAACGTTTTGGAATAGCATCCTATAAATCCGGTGCTGTTTTCTTTTTGATATCTCGTAGTTTAGGGGCCGCTTTACGAATGTTTTTGGTGGTAAGTGTATTGCATGAATTTGTATTTAAAACTATGGGCATTTCTTTTTGGATGGCTGCTATGATTTTTATATTGCTAATATTAGGCTATACGCTCAAGGGGGGAATTCGAACTATTGTATGGACGGATACCCTACAAACAACGTTTATGCTTTTGGCTGTATTTCTTTCTATAGCTTGTATTTGTCATGATTTAGATTGGAGTTTTGGGCAAATGTTGCAGCATGTTAAGGATAGTCCTTTTGCCAAAGTAATAGATGCCAATCCAATGCACCCGCGATTTTTTTTAAAACAATTTATTAGTGGATTGTTTGTAACCATTACCATGACGGGTTTGGATCAAGATATGATGCAAAAGAATTTAAGTTGTAAAAATTTAAAAGATGCTCAAAAAAACATGTTTACCTTTAGTGGAATTTTATTGGTTATGAATATGTTTTTTCTTTTGTTGGGAGCCATATTAGGATTATACGCACAGCAAAAAGGAATAAACTGTGTAGATACCGACCAATTATTTCCTACGGTAGCCATTCGTTATTTACCACCATTAGCGGGTTTTACTTTTGTAATAGGTGTTTTATCGGCAGCCTACTCCAGTGCCGATGGGGCTCTCACTGCTTTGACTACCAGTTTTACTATTGATATTTTAGGCGTTCAAAAAAAAGGATATTCGGAAAGAAAAATTAAGAAAATAAGATATAGTGTGCATTGGAGTATGGCTGTGTTTTTCTTTCTACTTATTATTCTTTTTAATATGATTAAAAACGATTCTATTATTAATATGGTTTATGATATAGCTTCCTATACTTATGGTCCGTTATTAGGCCTTTTCTTTGTTGGAATTTATACTTCTTGGAAGGTTAGAGATCGTTGGACCCCATTTATTGTATTATTGTCGCCTCTACTTAGTTATATTTTAGTTTGGGGGTGTAAATTTTTATTTCACTATCAGTTTGGCTTTGAAATTTTGCTATTAAACGGTTTAATCACGGTTTTGGGCCTTTATTTATGCAGAGTGCGTTCGCTTAATTATCATTTAAAGCTTCCTTCTGAAAATTAATTTTCAGAATATCTAATATTCTTGTGTGGGGGAATAGACCGGGTGCAAAGCCTGTCAGAGTTTGAATTGTAGAATATTTTAAAAAAAAATAATTTTTTTTAGGTTATTATCTGTTTGACTTACACCCCCATATATTATGTTGATTAAAAAAAACAAAAAAAAACAAAAAAATGTTTGGCATAATAAAAAAATGTTGTACTTTTGCAGTCCGTTTTGAAAGAAAAATGGCAAGTTCAGTAAAAAAATGAGATAATAATAAGGAATAAATTCTTATTATCTGCATATTTTTCACCTAAGAAAAATTCCGAGAGGGATAGATTGGAAGGTGGAGAAACAGAGTTCATTGACATATTGGTAAGAAAGTGTAACAAGAGCAAAAAAATATAGTTATTACGTAGTCGTAATAACGAGTTAAGAAAGTTACAAAGGGCGCACGGGGGATGCCTAGGCTCTTAGAGGCGAAGAAGGACGTGACAAGCTGCGAAAAGCTTCGGGTAGGCGCAAATGGCCATTAATCCGAAGATATCCGAATGGGGCAACCTACTATGTTGAAGACATAGTGCTATATTAAGTAAATTGATATAGAGCGAACGTGGGGAACTGAAACATCTAAGTACCCACAGGAGAAGAGAACAATTAAGTTATTCCG
>JAVVTR010000027.1:0-22456 GCA_036653535.1 Bacteroidales bacterium
AACCATCAAGTTTTGTCTGCACCGCCTCATTGACAAGTTTAGCCTCACTCATAGAGAACTGTCGAGCTGTCTGCATAGGGTTGTTAAGGCGCTTAAATGACAAAATCTCTTTTCCCATCATTTTCAGCTTGCGAGCCTCCATTAAAATAAGTTCCACATTTCCACCATTAAGAGCGTTTAATAGAGGCGTGGTATCAACATCCGATATACCGTCCATATAACGCACTATATTTTGCCCATAATGCCGTGTTGCCTTGCGCTCATTCCACTGGGCACGTATCGCCTCTTCTTGTTCCTCTGTTCTGTTCCCGTGCCGTATATCTGCACGCTCTTGTATTGAGAGAGGTTTTGGAACAATGATGTTATTGACGACTTGCCTGTTTATGCCTGTTGCAAAGCCTAGTCCCTCCGCTATTTTGCCGTCCTTAAAGTTGTCCCGAATGAAGTAAGGCGTGTTTGTTGCCCCGAACCGCCCTTTGTTGTCCTCTATCCAGTTTGTGAAGCTGTCGGGCATTTGATTGACAGTATTGATGCTCTCGGTATTGGTTGGCTGTCCGCTAATTATCCGCTCGGTGTCGACTTTTAGCTCCTCTATGGTTTTAAGCACAGGCACAGCGGAGCAACGGCACTGCGGATGCCAACTCGTAAACTTGAAATCCTTTGGGTATTTTCCTGCAAGAGAGTTGCACAGTGGGCAATGACACGAAAGGTTGTTAGACCTACGCACCTCTACACCTACCACAAAATCAAACTGTTGCCAACGCTCGTGGTCTGCTGTGTGGTAAGCCATATTGGTCTCGGTGCGTGTTAGTCGCTGAGCATTTTTAACCGACGACCGATACACTCCTTGTCCGGGCTTAAAAGCCTTTGCAGCTTTTGATAAATGCAGTTGCCCGTGTTCATCCCTTACACGACGGAATAGCTTATCGGGGTTTTGCAGATACTGTTTCAGGTTGCGAGCCATATCAGCTGCCGATGTGCCGTCCCGCAAATCTAAATCAATACCAAATTCTATCTCTGTTTTAAACTTGTCGGTATATTTCCAAACACGGTCGGACAGGTTCAGTCCTGCCGCTTTACGAGCCTTGAACGCATCAGCTGCTTTGCCGTTATTGCTATAATAACGCCGATATTGCTCGTTGGTTAGCTTGCCTATATTGTCGCCAAAAACACGATTACACAGTTCGTTGTTCTTATTATTCGATAGTGTTCATTCGTGGTCTATACCATTCAATACAACTGCTTCTAAGTTACTTTGCAGCTCGTTTGATAGCTTTTTTACTCTGTTGTAAATAATTGGGTAGTCGGAGAAAGAAAACGGCTTAGACGGGTCGAAATTAGGTACAGTAGAGCCGATAGCAGCAGCCTCTTTGACTGCATTGTCCTATACCGCCTGTATTTTACGGGCGTACACGTCCATATTTGCTCTGTGTATCTTATCGTAATCTTTCTTCGCCATAACTGTGTGCTATTTTGCCGGCTCTGCAACGTCCGCTATATTTTCATCTTCCATCTCCTGCATTGTTGCTTCAACATCTTCACTCCAGACGAGATACTACCTCTTTTGACGCTGTGATCTTTTAATTGGATTATATTGGAATTGAAATACGGGTTGGAAGCACAGTGTTAAACGCAATCTGAATGCCAGTCCACACCTTGGTAGCCGCAGTACAAACACCCGTCCATAGAGCAAATATTTTTTGTTGGCTTGCGACAAAAGCGATGGATTTTTCAACTATTAAAAAAAACGGTGAGAGCTGTGCTATATGAACCAATGCGCCCGTTAGCACTGAAGTCCAAATACCCAAATCACCGGTAGCGTTAAATATGGAAATTTTGATGTCGTCGAAGCGTGCTTGAATGCGCGCCTGTTTTTCTTCATAACTTTCCATGATTGTCGCCGCTTGATCATAGGCCGTATTGGTTCCTGTGATAGCCTGCCGATATCGGTCAATCTCGTTGGAGCCTTGCACCAGGGCCATTGCGGCGTTTTGATTCTCTCTTCCGAATAGTTTGGTAAATAGAGCACTGTCGTTCATTACCGGTTTTAGCATGCGCAGTCTATCCGACAAGTTTAACGACTTATCGGATAACTTTTCAACGTCGATGCCGGCAGCAGATAGTTCTTGCTGTACATCCTTCGGCAAAAAACGACCCATCGACAAAGTTGCCAAGGTATTGCGAAGAGCGACACCACCCTCACTGCCTTTTTTGCCTGCCTTGTCTAATACCTGGATGGCGGCATTGGTTTCTTCAAACGTTACATTAGCCCCCTTGGCTGCCATACCGCACTGCTCAAGAGCGAGCTTGATAGCTGGAAGCTCGGCGGATCCCTCCTTACCCGCTGCGGCCATGACGTTCATCCTGTGCGCCATCTCTTGACTGGCTGCAATAGGATCGGTTAGGGACACGCCGTATTGGTTCATGGCCGTGGTGAGCACCTCGGCGGCTGCCGTAGAATCCCCTCCCATAGTCTTGGAAAGCGTAGAGACATTATCACCCATTGCCTTAAGGGCTGCCGGTGTTTTGGCTATTTCAGGCGAGAGTTGAGACAAGAGCAGTTTATAGCTTTCTACAGCCTGTGCTGCTGACCCGCCAAAGGTTTTGGCACTCTCGCGAGCATAGCCTTCGATACGCTTTAAACCGTCTCCTGTCTCGCCTGTGATGGCCGACAAATCTTTTAAATTTTTATCCAAAGCCACGCCGCCCTGAAAGAAATCATCAATACCTTTTTTTGCCCCTTCTATGGCTTGAGATATCTGCTGAAAAACAACCACCTTGCCTCCAAATGTATCGCACAGTCCGACGGTTTTCTTCATTTTCTCGTTAATGTTCGAAACCGTTTGGTCAATCTGTTGTAAGACAGATTGACCACTCCCGCTAACATTAACAACATATTGAATGGATGGTGCGCTCATTATTATTTTTTACTATATTTGTAGTATAATACTTAGAACAATGACTGGTTTTTTGGTTTTTTTAGTTCTTGCCGGCTCTCTCGCATACGCTTATTATGTTGTCCTTACAGAGGGAAAAGAGAAATAATTCCTTATCTCTTCTCTCCAAATAGTGCAGTAAGTAGCTCTGCCTGGTTCTTAACTTTTAATTGGACTATATTGGAATTGAAATTGATGTGGAAGCCCAGTTATTTTTCCTGCGATATATACTTTTAATTGGACTATATTGAAATTGAAATAGAGGCCCGCCTACACTAAGATATCCGGGGAGGGTCTTTTAATTGGACTATATTGGAATTGAAATATATGTATAACGAGTGTTAACCTCTGTTATAATACTTTTAATTGGACTATATTGGAATTGAAATCCGAGTTATATACCCATAAAATGATGTTAAACAATATTTTAATTGAACCATATTGAAATTAAATATTATTAACAAAATTATTACCTATCTCTGTGTAAATATTGAAAGAGATAATTATGGAAAACAAATCTTTTATATTGGGAGTTGCTACCAAGTCCGGTTAAAATTCGACTCCTGCTATAAAAAAAACAAATCTTTTATATTGGGAGTTGCTACCAAGTCCGGTTAAAATCCGACTCCTGCTATAAAAAAAACAAATCGTTTATATTGGGAGTTACTACTTCGGGAGAGATTTTACGGATATATAGAGCTCGTCGGTTTGTCGGTTTTCAAATTTTACGCACGGAGTTAATACGGTCTTGATATCGTCTTGTAGATGGAGCAAGACCTCATTTTTGAAGAAAATTTACAAATTGGCACCGTTCGATCAAACTTCAAATAGCATATTTAGATATATTGTTGTGCCGAATCTACAAAGAGTTTTAGGATACTTCTGTTTTGTCTGTTTTTTGAAGGAGGCATCTTCAAAGTTTTTCGAATTTATAGAGAACATTAAGTTGTTTTTTACGCATTAGTTCCCTTAATATGGCAAGCTAATGTCCAAAAAATAAACTGCAGTTTTTTCGATAATGTGGCAAACATTGAAAAGATGTTTTGTTGAGATAGAGACTATCTATTTAGAAGGATATTCAACAGGAATATAAATAATTACAAAACCCTTTAATTACAAAATCCTTTATGACTTTCATAAATTAGGTTTGCTCCCAGTGCCCCACCCCCACACACGCACACCCACACCCACACCCACACGATCTCCAAAATATTAATCTATTGCAACGAGATTCCTAATGCTCGTTGTAGTAAATTAGG
Source organism: Bacteroidales bacterium (assembly GCA_036653535.1). Lineage (GTDB taxonomy): Bacteria > Bacteroidota > Bacteroidia > Bacteroidales > P3 > JAVVTR01. The sequence goes on from JAVVTR010000027.1 coordinate 4,196, forward strand.
TTCCAGTTTTTTATAAAATTTTCTGCGTATTCGCTGTCGATTCTTTTCGTCACAATTCTTTTTTGACGATCTATAATGTATACGGTGGGAGTGGTTTGTATATCCCATAGATCGTTGTAGTCTACGGTGGCTGTTTTCCCGTTTAAATTAATCCAATCGAAGCCATGGTCTTGGATATATTTTTTCCATGCAGGAACGTCAAAGTCTTTGCAAATAGCTATAATTTCCACATCCAATTCTTTGCCTTTTTTGTGATAAAAATCTAACCATTGTGGCAAACTGGTTTTGCAATGACCGCAACTCATAGACCAAAAAATTAAAACGGTATATCTTTTGGGTGAAGAAAAAACAGAAATCAAGTTTTCATTTGGTGTGTCTACGGTAGAATCGGGACAAGCAAATTCGGGAGGACGGTTTCCAATGAGTAAGGGTTCTACCCGAGAAATTCTTTTGGTAAAATTCTCCACAATGGCAGGCGATACCCAATAGGCTTCTCCTGTAGCGTAATATTTTTTTGCTAAATACACCCAAATGGCATCTTGCCCAACAATATCGGAACGTTGGTATTTGTCTACAGGATACCAAATAGTATATTTGAATAATTCTTTGTTACATCGACATTTTTCTATCAATCGTTCTACAGCGTATTTGATAGTATCTGGGCTCTGCATATAAAGGACCTTTTCCAAAAAATTATCGAAACGTTGGTGAAAAATAGGAGTTCTAAGCAAGCGATCATCGCATAAATCTATATTATCGAAGTAATGATTTTTATAATATTCATATTGCCATTCTCTTTTTAGGGAATCTGGAATGGTAGTGGGGGCTTCTGGAACCTCTATTTCTTTTTGGGCTTTGAAAATGGCAGAGATTAAATGTTCGGGATAGGTTTCTGCAAAGCGATTCTTTTGTTCGTCCATTTTCTTGTAATGGATGGTAATAGCTTCTTTTAACTTACCAATTTTGGTATTATCGTTGGAATCTAAGGCCGTTTTATATTCTTTTTGTAATTTTTCCATTTTTAGATACTCCGTTTTCCCTTTTTCGGCAAAGTCCATATAAACTATATTTTCCGGGGAGTTGCTAAACTTTGGATCTTCTCCTAAATTGGGATAGGTGGTTTCTATGCTTAAATGCTGATCCTTATCCAAAACGAACTCTGCATAGCGTTTGTCTGCGGAAATAAGTAAATATAATCCACCCCCTTTAGGTTCCTCTTGGGAAAAAAGATAGGTGTTGGTTTTTGCATCGTATTTAGCCGAGTCGGTGATAGTTTGTATATTTCCATAATAGCGACCTAAAAGAACTACGTGCTGGAGAGAATCGGGATAATTATTTATTTTTACTCTTAATTCAAATCCTTTTTTCACGTTGGGTACATTAGAGGCTTTGGAACCAACGGAAGCGAAGGATGTTTCCCAAGAGAGTGCAGCTCCAAGAAACCCTACGTAACAAACCAAGGATAGTAAAGTAAATTTATTCGTTCTCATATTGCTTATTCTTTTGATGAAGGAGGGCGTTTTCCTCTTTCTTTTTGACAAAACACCAGCAAAAATACAAAAAAAATCACATAAAAAAATCGTTTTTTTTTTGTACTTTTGAAACTTTTATATCCTTATAAAAAAGGATATACTATTGGAAGCTTTTAAACATGGAGATTCAGTGTTTGTCTGTTATTCAAATTTTGGCACGTTTGCTGTCTTTATCTGAAAGGTAAAACGGAAAGTAACGAAAGAAAATATTGTAGAAAACGCCACAGCGAATGTCGTAGAAAATGACAAAAATGTTACAGAAAACGCCACAGCGAATAATAGTAGAGTATACCACAGAGTACGAAAGAAAATACGAAAATAAAAATGCAAAGAAATATTATGCCGCAAGCAGGGATATGGTTTTTGGTAATGACCTTATTTTGCCTTACTTTTTATGCTTGTTCTCGGCAAATTACCTCTAAAAATTCGGTAAATAATCGAGAAGAGACCATGGTAAAACATCCGCCTTTTGAAGCGGATTCTGCAATGAAGTTTGCCATTAAACAAGTCTCTTTTGGCCCACGGATACCTAATTCGGAAGCGCAGAAAAAATGTGCCGATTATCTGAAAAAACAATTAGAGGCTTATGCTCCTTTAGTGCAAATACAAGAATTTACAGCCTCTCGCTGGGATGGTGTTCGCCTAAAAGGCTATAATATTATTGCTTCTTTTAATTTAGATCAGCCGGAGCGTATTTTACTTGCTGCGCATTGGGATTCCAGACCCTATGCCGACAACGACCCCAATCCGGATAATCATAAGAAACCTATAGATGGTGCTAATGATGGAGCCAGTGGCGTGGCTGTACTGATGGAAGCGGCACGGGTGTTTTATCAGAAAAACCCTGCTATAGGGGTAGATATTATATTTTTCGATTTAGAAGATTCCGGTTGTCCTTCTTGGGCTAAAGAATCTCAAAATCAGGATAGTCAAGAGGAATATACCTGGTGCTTAGGTTCCCAATATTGGGCAGAAAATCCACATATTCCCGCTTATAATGCCAAATATGGAATTTTGTTAGATATGGTGGGGGTTTTTAACCCATATTTTACAAAAGAAGCCACCTCTATGTATTATGCGTCCGATATTATGAATAAGGTTTGGAATACCGCCTCTATCTTGGGTTACGGAAGCGTTTTTTCGGATCAACGTTCCGGAGGAATGATAGACGACCATCTTTTCATTAATAAAATTACTGGTATTCCTATGATTGATATTATTCATTATCAAGATTCGGATGGGCATGGTTTCTTTAAGCATTGGCATACAGTAAACGACAATTTGGAAAATCTTTCTCCTCAAAGCATGAAAATAGTTGGAGAGGTAATATTAAACACCATATATAACGAAAAAATATAAGCAATGTCCTTGTTGAAAATAAAACAAATAGCCTTAGTGGCTCACGATAATCAAAAAAAAGATTTAAAAGAATGGGTAGAATGGAATAGGGAGATACTATTAAAGCATCGTTTGGTTTGCACAGGAACCACAGGACGTATAGTACAAGAAACTCTTAGGCCTTATGCGGAAAATCGTAGCGAATTTGACAATCAGTTTACTCGTTTGAAATCTGGGCCTTTGGGTGGAGATCAACAATTAGGGTCTATGATTGTGAATGGCCTTATAGATATGCTTATTTTCTTTTGGGATCCTATGCAGCCTCAGCCGCACGATGTAGACGTAAAGGCTTTGCTTAGAATTACCGCTTTGTATAATATACCTACGGCTTGCAATCGTTCTACGGCCGATTTTCTTATATCTTCTCCTTTAATGAATGAGAGTTATAAAAGAATAGAGGAAGATTATAGCGAATATATTAACCGAGTGCTTATAAAATAAGAAACTGTTTTATTATGCAATTAAAAAGTTTGGCCAAACAAACGGCCATTTATGGTTTACCCTCTATAGTAGGACGATTTCTAAATTTTCTCTTGGTGCCGCTGTACACCTATACTTTTGCTCCGGAAGCTTATGGGGTAGTAACGGAATTTTATGCCTATATGGCATTCTTTTTGGTGCTGCTTACCTATGGAATGGAAACGACCTTTTTTCGTTATATGCAAAAACATAAAGGCGATAATCAAGTATATAGTACCACCATATGGTCGTTAGTAGCTACTTCTTCTATTTTTCTTCTTTTAGTATTTTTGTTTAATGAGCCCATAGGACAACTTTTAGGTTATGAACATGCCGCTACTTACATTATTTGGTTTGCTTTTATTTTAGTGGCCGATTCTCTTTCTGCCATCCCATTTTGTTTATTAAGAGAACAAAATAAAGCTTTCCGTTTTGCTCTCTTAAAGACATTGAATATTGCAGTAAATATAGGTTTAAATTTATTCTTTATTCTTTATTGTCCTGCGCATTTAGAAGCAAATCCGGATTCGTGGATTGCTTCTATTTATGACCCATCTTTGGGAATTGCCTATATTTTTATAGCTAATTTATTGGCAAGTCTTTTTACTTTTTTTTGTTTGTTTCCCGAATGGAAACAGTTGCGCTTTCGTTTTTCTTCCACTTTATGGAAAGATATGATGGCTTACGCTTTACCGGTTATGGTATGGGGTATGGCGGGTATTGTCAATGGAACTTTCGATCGTATTTTACTTCGTTATCTTTTGCCAGATCCAGCGGTAGCCCTCTCTCAGCTTGGTATTTATGGAGCTTGTTATAAACTTTCCATTATTATGACTCTTTTTGTACAAGCTTTTCGCTTTGCAGCAGAACCTTTCTTCTTTAAACAAGCAGAGGCAAAAGATGCTAAAGAAACTTATGCACAGGTAATGAAATACTTTGTTATAACTTGTGCCTTTATTTATTTGGTTTGTGTGCTTTTTCTCGATTGGATTATGTATTTTGTGGGATCCGACTACAGGGAAGGGGCTTCGGTGGTACCGGTCTTATTAATGGCTAATTTGTTTTTGGGCATATTTTACAACCTTTCCGTTTGGTACAAGGTTAGTGATCGTACTAAAATAGGAATGTATATTTCATTGATAGGTGCGGCTTTGACTATAGGACTTAACTTTTTATTGATTCCTTATTTTGGATATCATGGAGCTGCTTGGACGGCCTTTTTATGCTATTTTCTTATTAGCGTAATTTCCTATATATGGGGACAAAAATATTATAGAATTCCTTATTCCTTGAAACGGATAGCATTTTACATAGGTTTGGTATTGATTATAGGAGGTATTAAAAATTTTATACCTTTACAGCAGCCTTGGTTTATTTTGCTTTACGCTCTTGTGGGAATTAGCGTTTTTGTGTTGGTGATTTTAAAGAAAGAACCGGATTTAAAACACTTAGTTTTAAAAATAGTAAAAAAAAATGATAGAAGTAAAAGTAGTTAATAAATCAAAGAATATGCTTCCGGCCTACGAAACGGAAGCCTCTGCTGGCATGGATTTGCGTGCAGATATTGAAAAGACTTGGATTTTAGAACCTATGCAAAGACTTTTAATTCCTACTGGATTAAGCATAGAATTACCCTCGGGTTATGAAGCACAGATAAGGCCTCGTAGTGGATTAGCTATAAAAAGTGGGATAGGAGTGCTTAATAGTCCTGGCACAGTGGATGCAGATTATAGAGGGGAAATAAAAGTGATTTTAATTAATTGGTCACAAGATCCTTTTGAAATACACCCGGGAGATAGAATAGCACAAATGGTAGTTAGTAGTTACCAAAGAGTAGAGTGGGCCCTTAGGGAAAGTCTTTCTCCTACTGGTAGAGGAGATGGTGGCTTTGGGCATACGGGAAAGAAATAAAGAAATATTATAAAATTTGAAATAAAACCTTTCGATATGAAGTTAATTATTCCAATGGCCGGTATGGGCAAACGTATGCGGCCACATACCCTTACTACTCCCAAACCATTAATTCCTTTGGCAGGGAAGCCCATTGTAGAACATTTGATAGAGGAGATAGCCCAAAGTATTAAAGAACCTATTCAGGAAATTGCTTTTATTATAGGGGCATTTGGAGAAGAGGTGGAAAATACTTTATTGGCTTGTGCTTCTAAGGTGGGGGCTAAAGGGCACATTTATTACCAAGAAGAAGCATTAGGAACGGCTCATGCTATTCTTTGTGCTGCACCTTCTTTGCAAGGTCCTGTGATTGTGGCTTTTGCGGATACTCTTTTCTTTTCCCATTTTCAATTGGGCTCGGATAAAGATGCTATTATTTGGACTAAAAAGGTAGAGGATCCCAGTGCGTTTGGAGTGGTTCTTACCGATGAAAAAAATAAAATTACCGGATTTACCGAAAAACCCAAAAACTTTGTTTCTAATTTAGCCATTATTGGAATTTATTATTTTAAAGATGGGGAAAACCTGCGAAAAGAACTACAGTATTTGATAGATGCCGATGTGAGAAAAGGCAAGGAATATCAACTTACGGATGCTTTGCAAAACATGATGGAGAAAGGGCTTTCTTTTTACAGCCAAACAGTAGATCAATGGTTGGATTGTGGAAATAAAAATGCAACAGTGGAGACCAATTCTATGGTTTTGCGCCATAAGTCTAATGCACATTTTATACATCCTACGGTAGAAATAATAGATTCGGTTATTATTCCTCCTTGTTACATAGGTCCTAAGGTAGTTATTAAACAGTCGGTGGTTGGACCTTGTGTTTCGGTAGGAGATGGTAGTGTAATTGCTCGTTCTTTACTCTCGGATTCTATAGTACAAAGTATGGCGGAGGTAGAAAATGTTGTTTTATCTCAATCGATGATAGGGAACCATGCGAATATTCATAACAAAATGTGCTCCGTCAATTTAGGCGATTTTTCTGAGTCGGATTTTTAGGTAGTTTCTTGGCTGAATATAATAAAAAAGGATGAATTTAGGAAGGAAGAAAATTTTATATGGGTTTGTTTTGATCGCTTTGTGGGGTACTTGTTTTGGAATAGTACCCTGTGCAAAAGGGCAAGACGCACTTGCTGTAGCGTATAAAAAGACAGAAGATAGGCAAAAAAAACGGACAGAAGATTCTTGTTTCTTGGAGGCCGTAAAGGATCACTTGGTTGGACACACAGGCCAAGCATTAGATGGGTTTATGCAGGTGCTAAGTTTAAACGATAATCATGCCATGGCCTGTTATGAAATTGCTAAAATAAAATTGGAGCAAAATAAAGTAAGTGAGGCTATTGTTTATGGAGAAAAAGCCTATAGATTGGATCCAAAAAATGAGTGGATACAAGTATTATTAGCTCAATTATACGAAAATACAAGGCAATATGAACTTTCGGCCGAGAGCTATAAAAAATTAAGCCTTTTGCGTCCAGATAAATTAGACTATGCCTATGAGTGCGCCAATATGTATGTTTATCAGGGAAAACTCAAAATGGCCATAGGGGTATTTGATGCTTTAGAGCAACGTTTGGGCATTACCGATGCATGGAGTATGCAAAAATACAAGTTGTATTCTTCTATGGAAAATAAGAAAGCAGCACGGGAGGAAATAGAGAAAATAAGGGATGCTATTCCCGGAGAGGTGAAATACTATGAAATTTTGGCTCAAATGGATATGAAAGAGAATCGTTATAGGGATGCCTATCATAACTTTCAGAAGATATTGAAATTGAACCCAGAAAATCCATATATTTATATTTCCTTGGCCGATTTTTACCAAAAAACGGAAGATTTTGAAGCCGCCTTTAAGGCTTTGGAAAAAGGAATAGCCAATCCAAAATTAGATTTTCAAACCAAGGTGAATGTGCTTTCGGCTTATTATACCAAAGAAGAAAAAACCAAGCCAAGCAGTGATTTGATAAAGCAGGCTTCCATGCTTTTTGAAACACTGTTAGAGGGGCATCCTAAGGAAGCTTCCGGATACTCCCTTTATGGAAAATTTCTATGGAGATATTCCGATTCGAAAAAGGCGCAATCTATGTTTGAAAAGGCATTGTTATTAGACTCTACTTCAGCCATTAATTGGGAATTACTACTTACTATAGCCGATGTAAACAAGGATACCAGTGTAAGTCTTCATTATGCACAGAGAGCTATACAATTATTTCCAGAACAGGCTATCTTTTATCTTTTCCCTGCGGCTGTTTATTCGATGCAGAAAGAGAATTTATCCCAAACTATTTTTTATGCCCAAAAAGCGCGTCAACTTTGCATGGAAAATAATTCTTATAATTTAAGAATGTCTTTGGTTTTTTTAGGGGAAGCCTATAGCGAGTTAAAAGAGTATGATTCTGCTATTTCCATTTATGAAATATTAATAAAATTGGATCCTAAAAGTAAAGTAATAAAGAATAATTATGCGTATCAATTGGCCTTGAAAGGTCGGAATTTGGAGGAGGCAGAGCGGCTTATGGCGGATTTGTGTAAGGAAAATCCCAATGATCCTACTTTTTTAGATACTTACGCTTGGGTTTTATTTAAAAAAGGAGACTACAAAAAAGCCAAAACCTTATTGGAAGATGCTTTAAAAATGGATAAAAAGATGGATCCTACTGTCGTAGAACATTATGGCGATGTTTTATTCAAATTGGGGGAATTAGAGGAGGCCTTAGAACAATGGAAACGGGCCTCTCGCCTTAGTTCTTTTCCTAATGAAATATTAATAGAAAAAATTAACCAGCAGCAATGGATTTCAGAATAAATAGAAAAATAGGGGTTTGGGCATGTTTTGTTTTACTCGCTTTTGTCTCTTTTTCGTGTAAGGAACAGAAAGATAGGAGTAATAAAAGCGAAAAGGGTTTGCTTGCAACGGAAGTAAAAAAAACGAATTTGGGGGTGGATTCGGCTCGAATTATTATACAATCTGTGGAATGGAAACAAAGGAAGTTTAAAACACTTTCTGCCTCCTTTACCTTGGAAATAAATTTTTTAAAAGGGCAAACCTTGGATGGACAAATTAGAATAATATCGGATAGTGCATTGTGGCTTACTATAGGAAAATCGATTTTAGAAGGCGTGAGAATAAAAATAGAAGCGGATACAGCATGGATATTGAATCGTTTAAGTAGAACTTATACGGTGTATCCTCTTCAAGAATTAAATATTAAATCCGTTTTAGTGGAGGAAGGGATGGTTCAATCGGCTTTACTGGGAGAAATGGATGAAATTCTAAAGAAAAATGCCTGTTTAATAGCTTCTTATCCTGAGGAATGGGTTTTAGAAAGTGCTCCTGCAGATAGTAGCTGGAGAGCGGAATGGCGGGTAACGAAAAATACTTTTAAATTAAAAAACATAAAATTAACCACCGCATCGAATTTGCAAATTCAAATGGAATATATGCCATGGACAGAATGCTATTTGCAAGTGTTTAGGATGGATAAAAAGGATAAAAAGGTATTAGAACTTCGTTTGCAATATTCCAAAATAAAGTGGGATGAAGCGGTGCAAATGCCCTTTAAAATACCTTCCAATTATAAACAAACCAACAGCTTTAGCCTTTAAACGATTTTTGTATGAGATTCAAGATCCTCTTTTCGAAAAAATATTGGTGGAACCTATCCACGGCCTTATTCATATTGGCAATTACCTCTCAGGGGAGTGTGATTGCTCAAGATAAAAGAACCTTAGAGGCAAATAAAAAGCAAATAGAAAAAGAAATTGCCTTGACTTCTTCCCTGTTAAACCAAACTCGAAAATCCAAAAAGACGTCTTTATTGGAATTGCAGTTGGTGAATAGAAATATACAAAAACGCAAACAGTTGATATCTGGATTGTATTCTCAGCTTGCTTTGGCAAATAATCAAATAGAAAAGTTGTCTTCTACCGTGAGTCGACTTAGTGGCGATATAGAAAACTTAAAAAAAGAATATGCCTCCATGTTGCAGTCGTCGTATTTACACAGAAATCAATATTCTAAGATGATGTTTGTGTTGGCTTCCTCCGATTTTAATCAAGCTTTTCGTCGTTTACGTTATATAAAACAATATAGCGATTATCAAAAGCAGCAAGTGGATTTAATAGTGGCTAAGCAGGAGGCTCTCAAAACTAATATGAGCAATTTAGAAGTAGAAAAAAAATCGAAAGAAGTTTTAGTAGTATCTCAGCAACAGGCTAAAAAACAATTAGAAAAAGAGCAGAATAGTAAAAATATCTTGGTCTCTAATCTCAAAAAGAAAGAAAGACAATTGTCGGTTCAGTTGCAGGCTAAACAGAAAAAAAGAAGGGATTTAAATACACAGATACAAAAAATTATACAGGAAGAAATTCGTCGTTCTAATTTAGAGGCGCAAAGAAAAGCAGCCAAGGAGGGCAAAAGTGCTACCACCACTACCACCTCTTTTGCACTTACGCCCGAAGAAAAGGCTCTTTCTGCTAGTTTTGAGGGAAATAAAGGACGTTTGCCTTGGCCTACCGAAAGAGGAACTATTTCCAGTTCGTTTGGAACGCATGCGCATCCGGTTATTAAAAATGTAAGCGTTACCAATAACGGAATTGATATAGTGACGGTGAGCGGTTCTGCTGCTAGAGCGGTTTTTAACGGAGAGGTAAGTAATGTAGGAACCATTTATGGACTTAAGTTTATTATGATTAGACATGGTGCTTATACTACGGTGTATTCTAATTTAGATCAGGTATATGTATCTAAGGGACAAAAGGTTAGTACTAAGCAGAGTTTGGGCCGAATTTTTAATAATACGGAGGAGGGAAAAACGGAATTGCAATTTCAAATTTGGAAAGGCGTGATGAAATTAGATCCGAATGCATGGATATCTCGATAAATAAAAAATAGATGAACACACAAATTGAAGAATTACAAAAGCGTAGGAGTATAAGGCGTTATACTACCGAAGCTATTACGGAGGAGGAATACGACCTTATTTTAAAAACGGCTATGTTTGCGCCTACTGCCAAAAGTTTGCAACCTTGGCATTTTTTATTGGTAACCGATAGAAGTTTATTATTAGAAATTACGAAGGTTCATCCTTATGCTTCTATGTTGGAATATGCGCCGGGAGCGGTGTTGGTTTGTGGAGATAGAAATATACAAGAGGAGGATGGGTATTTGATTTTAGACGGTGCTGCAGCTACCATGAATATTTTACATGCGGCACACGCTCTTCATATAGGAAGTTGTTGGTTGGGTATCTATCCAAAGCAGGATCGTATGGAAAGAATAAGTGCGTTGTTTCATTTACCTTCTTCTATTATGCCTATTAGCTTGGTGGCTTTAGGAAAAACCGAGGTGGAAAAGCCTTTGCCTTTAAGAGATAAGCCGGAACGGATTCATAGAAATAAATGGTAGTTTCTGTAGATGCTCAAAGCAAAGGTTTTTAGGAGCGTTAGGGTAATAGAAATAGATGGTAGTTTCTGTGTTTTTTAGTATTAATCAATAGAATTGGATAGGGTTTGGACTCTGCGGCGGACAAGGCTTAGAGGACTTCTTAATAAGTAAAATTTATGCGAAATATTTGTGTTTACTGTGGTTCTTCTATGGGGAATTCCGAAATTTATAAGGAGGCTGCTAAAAAATTGGCTTATGCTTTGGTTCAAGCTAATAAAACCCTAATTTATGGAGGGGCTTGCTGTGGAACCATGGGCGTTTTAGCCGACGAGATGCTTCTTTTACATGGGCAAGTTCATGGGGTTATGCCTACCTTTTTTGAAGATTACGAAGTAGTGCATACCAAATTGACGAAACTTACTATGGTAAAAAGTATGAGCGAACGTAAAACTTTGCTGTTAGATATTTCGGATGCTTTTGTGGCTCTACCGGGCTCCTATGGTACAATGGATGAACTTTTTGAGACCTTGGCTTTGTTGCAGTTAAAAAAGCACAATAAGCCCGTGGTTTTGCTTAATTTAAATAGATTTTACGATTCTCTTATTGCTCAATTGGGGAAGATGAATCAAGAAGGTTTTTTGAGCCTGCCTAATAAAAATTTACTAAGAGTAGTAAATAAGGTGGAGGATATTATTCCTGTTTTAGAGGTCTAAGGAATACAAGTAGTTACTGCTTCTTGTTAAGAGATTTGGTAAAAGGCTCAAAAAACGATAAATTTGCAATTATTAATGGAGCAATGGCTCATCCAATCTTAGCGAAGAGGCTTTTTAAAAATTCCAAAAGAATATTCTTTACGGATACTAAATAGAGTTTTCGGTTCAGACTTAAAGTAAGAAAGATAGGGAAGAATGAAGAAATGAAGCGAGGAAGAGAGGAAGCGAGGAGGAAATGAAGAAATGAAGAAATGAAGAGAGGAAGCGAGGAAGAGAGGATGAATTTTGCGCCTTTGGAAAGGAAAAAGGAATATAGAAAACGAAAGGAGCTCCATATCTCCACCAAGAGGATGAAAATATGCCTTATGGAGTGGGGCAAGCCAAGAATGGCTTGCCTGAGTAAAGCTAAAAAATGCGTTTTGGCTCTACTTTTGTTTAAACCAATCGTTGCGTAAAAACTATTTATTAAAACTACATTCTTATGAAAATTAAAAAAATTAGATATATAGCTATACTATGGCTTATTTTATTAAATGTAACGTATATGCAAGCACAAAACAACACAGAAAAAATGCTTAGTATTCAAACGCCTTATGGGCAAATGCTAATCAAATTATATAACGAAACCCCAAAACATAGGGATAATTTTCTGAAATTAGTAAAGGAAAATTTTTATGATAGTACTTTGTTTCATAGGGTTATTAATACTTTTATGATACAAGGTGGGGATCCCGATTCTAAAAATACGGTGGAGCAAGCTATCTTAGGAAGTGGAGATGTGGGTTATACTGTACCGGCAGAAATATTGCCAGAAAAATTTCATAAAAAAGGAGCGCTGGCGGCGGCTCGTCAGGGTGATGAAGTTAATCCAAGGAAAGCTTCTTCTGGTTGCCAATTTTATATAGCGCAAGGACAGGTTTATACTCCAGAACAACTAAGTGTGATGGAAAGTAACTATGGTTTTCATTTTACAGAAGAGCAAAAGAAAGCTTATACTACCATAGGTGGAGTTCCTCATTTGGATGGAGAATATACAGTTTTTGGAGAAATTGTATCGGGCTTGGACGTAATAGATAAAATATCGGTACTACCTACCGATAAAAATGATAGACCTCTTAGTGATATTCCCATGGTAATTAAATTGGTGGAGCCATAGGGGCTTGTTTGCTATTTAATTAAACGGTTTAAAATAATTTTCGATGAAAGAAACAATTCAAGCATTAATAGAAGAGGCCAAAAAAATACATTTAGCATCTTTGGAAGAAGCGGAAAATTATAGACTTCGCTTACTTAGTAAAAAAGGAGCTTTAAATGATTTATTTGAAGAGTTTAAGCAGATAGAACCTTCTTTGAAAAAAGAGGTAGGGCAGGCACTAAATCAGCTTAAAAATGCAGCACAGGATGCTATTGACAGGGCAAAAGAAGAATTTGAAAACAAAAATGGTGGGGAAAATAGAAGAGAAGAGATGGATTTGACCCGTCCGGTAGAGGAAATAGAAGGACATCGTCATCCTATTTCCATGATAAGGGAAGAGGTGATTCAGATTTTTTCTCGTATAGGATTTTCTGTTTCTCAAGGTCCTGAAATTGAAGATGATTGGCATAATTTTTCTGCTTTAAATTTTTCTCCCAATCATCCGGCAAGGGATATGCAGGATACTTTTTTTATAGAAAAGAATCAGGGAAACGACGATATTGCCTTGCGTACACATACCTCTTCTGTTCAGGTGAGGATGATGGAAACTCAAAAGCCTCCCATTCGTGCCCTTTTTCCGGGGCGTGTATATAGAAATGAAGCGGTGTCCGCTCGTGCACATTGTTTTTTTCATCAGGTAGAAGGTTTGTATGTAGATAAAAATGTTTCTTTTGCCGATTTGCGCGAAACGCTACTTTATTTTGCTAAAGAAATGTTTGGAACTGAAACCAAAATTCGTTTGCGTCCGTCTTATTTCCCTTTTACGGAGCCTTCGGCAGAAATGGATATAGCCTGTAATTTATGCGGTGGAAAAGGTTGTGGATTTTGTAAGCATACCGGTTGGGTGGAGATTTTAGGATGTGGAATGGTGGATCCTAATGTGTTGGAGAATTGTGGAATAGATAGTAGTATTTATAGTGGGTATGCTTTTGGAATGGGCATAGAGCGGCAAGCTAACTTGAAATATAAGGTAAACGATTTGCGCTTATTTTCTCAAAACGATAAGCGTTTCCTTAGTCAATTCTAATTTCTTTTGGGAATGATTGGGACGGAAAAGAGTATTCGTAAATACTTAATAGATATACTCTGTATATAGGAATGTCTTTTGCTGGATAAACAAATATTTAGTAGATGCAAACCGTAAGCCGGAACGTCTTCTATTTACTAAATAAATAGCATGTTTAGTAGATAGGAGCCGCTATGGTGGCTATACTTATATTTACATTCGGAATTTTTAATAATTCTCGGGCGCAACTTTCTAAAGTTGCCCCGGTGGTAATAACATCGTCTATTAATAAAATATGTTTTCCTGTAAGATTTTGTATTTGTGTATTTTCTGTAGAAAGAGCAAAGCTGGAATGGACATTATCCCAGCGGTGAGTTCTGTTTTTTTGGGTTTGGCTTTCGGTATATTCCTTTTTGTTTAGTAAGTGGTTTTGTATTTCTGCATGAAAGTATGGTTGCATTCCCTTTATTAATAAATCACATTGATTATATCCTCTTTTTTTTATTTTCTTAGGATGAAGCGGTACAGGTACTAATACATCTATATTTTGGAAAGAGGAAATCTCTGCCAATTTTTCGCCTAAAAGTTTTCCAAGAAATAAACCTATATCTGGTCTGTAATCGTATTTTAATAGATGTAATAGATGCTGTACTCTACCCCCTTTGTGAAAATAGAGAAGACTACAGGCGTCTAAAATGGGAATCCTCCCACAAAAATTGAGAAAAACAGGATTTTTTAATAGTGTTTCGTATTGTGTATATGGAAGATGGCTAAGACAATAGGTGCATAAAATTTGCTCAGGCTGCATTAAAAGCGACCCACATCCCGAACATACTTTAGGATAAATAAAATCGAAAAAATCAGATAGTGGATTGCTTCGCATTAGTATTATTTTTTGCGAAAATAATGTATCTTTGCAAGAATACTATTTAATAAAAGTTAAAAAAACAAAAAAAAATTAAAAGGATAAAATGGAAGAATCTAAAGGAAGAAAAAAAACAGCGATTTTATATATTATTATCGTGGTTTTGTGCACTGCTTTGATTTTTATGTTTTTCAGCCGGCATACCGCTGTGCAGGATCGCAACGAAAGCTTCGCACAAGGAGTACAATTAAAGGGCGACTTGGATAAATTAATGGATGATTATACCAGTATTAAAATTGAAAACCAAGATCTATCTTCGCAACTTACAGATAGGGATAGCCTTATTATGGCTAATGCCGAAGAAATTAATCGTCTTATTGCCAGTCAAGCCGATTATAGTAAGATTAAGAAGAAGTTAGAGTTACTTCGTAAAATCACACAGGATTATGTACAAAGAATAGACTCTTTGGTTGTGGTCAATCAAGAGCTAAGTACAGAGAATGTACAAATTAAACACGAAATATCTCAGGAAAGAGAGAAAAATACTCAGTTGTCGCAAGATAAAGAAGCTTTACAAGAAAAAGTTACGGTTGCTTCTGCATTCAAAGCCTATAATTTGGTTATTAGAACGGTGCGTCTGCGGGCCGATGGGAAAGAAGTACCAACCGATAAATCTCGTAGGTTAGATAGGGTTTGCATAGAATTTACTTTGGGCGAAAATACTTTAGTGGGCGCTGGACCTCAAACAATTTATGCTCGTATATCTCGGCCGGATGGGGTGGTTTTGACGATAGGTTCCGATGATATTTATTCTTTTGAAATGGATGGTAAAAAGTTGCAATATTCTATCAAAGAGGATATTCAATATAAAAATGCCGCTATGGATGTAAATATGTATTGGTCCAAGAAGGATAAGTCGGTAGAAGCTATGGCTGGTAAATACGACATAATGCTTTACATGGGAGGAAAAGAAATAGGAAGAGGTAGTTTTATTGTTCGTTCTTAATACGGAAAATAAAATAGTAAAAAAGGCGAAATCTTTTCATGGATTTCGCCTTTTTTTATGGTGGGGAAAGAGACTGCGTTTTACCGAAGCCTATAATTCATTTTTTTATGGTCTATACTTTTGGGAAAAGGGGCTGCGTTTTAAAGGAATACATCGTTATACGAGGAAGTGAATTTGTTTGAGATTACAATAGAGAGGATTGAACCAAGGCTGCACCTCCTAAAATGCCTGCATTTTTTGACATTAAAGCAGAAAGTTCTATTTTAACGGTGTCTTTATAGCTGAAAAGTAAATTTTCATCAAAATATTTCCGAGTAGGTTCTAATAATATATTTCCTGCTTGAGCAACTCCACCAAATAGAAAAATATGGCTTGGTGCGGTAACCGTGGCTAAATTGGCTAAGGCAAGTCCTAAAATAGCACCTGTTTTTTCGAAAGTTTCTATGGCTATAAGGTCGTCTTTTTGGGCTAAGACACACAAATCTTTATAATTATCTGTTGTTGGTTTTTGAAAATGTTTTTTGCAGAGTTCTTTATAGGTAATCATGATACCAGAAGCAGAGGTATAGCGCTCTAAGCACCCTTTTCTTCCACATCCGCAAGAACGTCCATTGGGTTCTATAATGAGGTGTCCCACTTCTCCTGCCATGCCGTTGTGCCCATATACTAATTGTCCATGGACAACAAAACCACTACCTAATCCAGTGCCTAAGGTGATATAAATAAAATCTTGGAGATCTTTGGCTGCGCCATAGATTCTTTCGCCTATGGTAGCGGCGTTGGCATCGTTATCTAATTTAATAAGAATATCCGGGAAATAAAGTTTAAATAATTGCACTAATGGAACGCTTCCTTGGAAAGCAATATTTACAGGACTAACCATGGTTCCATGAAAAGGATTGCCATTGGGACAGCCAATACCAATACCTTCTAACTTTTGTCCGCTTACTTTGGTCATACGAACAATAGATTCGGCAATGGCTAAAACCAAATCATTGGGAGAGTAAAATTTGGCTGTTTTTATAGATTCATGATCTAATAATTCTCCTTGTTTGGAAACTAAACCTACAACAGAGTTGGTTCCCCCTATATCTATCCCGCAAATCATAATTTTGAAATTTAATATAAAATCTAAACGAGAAGCGAAGTTATACAAAAAGGGAGAAAAATACAATAATAACCTTGGTTAGTCGTTGTATTTTAAAGAATAATAGAGATGAAAGCTTTTGATATTGGTAGAATAGGAGAAGCCGCTGCCGTTTTATATTTATTAGAAAAAAAATATAAAGTGATTGAAACAAACTATAGAGTAGGGCATAGAGAAATTGATATTATAGCGGAATTGCCCGGAAAAATAGTTTTTGTAGAAGTAAAAACCCGTTCTGTTCATTGTTTGCTAAATCCGCAAAAGGCGGTGGATAGAAGAAAACAAATGTTTTTAGTTAGTGCGGCTCAGGAATATATTCAAAAAAAGAAGATAGAGAAAGAAGCTCGTTTTGATATTATTTGCTTGAAAAAAAGAAAGAACGAAATGTTGGTGGTGGAGCATATTGTGGAAGCTTTTTATGCTTTTGGAGGATGATGAACTCCAAAAAGTTTACCTAAATGGGTTTAAAACTTCGATTTTTACCAATTTTAGTGCATGATGAAAGGGGAAATATTATGAAACAGGGGATGTTTGGTGGTGCATGATAAAAATTGCAAGAAAAGGAATGCTAATATATTGCAAAAGAGGAATGAGGAAAGGTCCCAACTGTGTTTAAATTTTTCTTTATTTTTTTAAGAAATTCAATAAAATAAAGAATGGTTTAGGGTTCGGAAATAAAAAGTAGTTTGTGGATTTTATACGGATCTTTCTCTTTATTTTTTTATGACTTTGAAAGTTTTAAGCGCTTTAGAGTCGGAATATACTTTTATTAAATAAGTTCCGGCAGCATAGGTATCCATAGCTATTTCTGTGGTGGAATTTTGAAGTTTTTCTGCTCCTATTTGCTTGCCATTTAAATGGTATAAAACATAATAACATCCGTTAAAATCGTAATTTTCTAAGGATAAAAATAATTTGGTTTGTACCGGATTGGGATAAACATGCGCTTGGAGTTTAATTTCTTGGATACCTTCTATAGCAATACAAGATAATTCGTAAGATTGTTGAACACCTTCGCTTATAGAACCCTGAGGATTACTAGCATATTGGGTAAATACTTGTCCTACCGAATAAGAAACAGAGCCGTTGTTGCCTTTTACTTCCCCTCCAGAAGTATTTATACTTTGTTGAGCCATAGTAGAAAACGTTGTTCCTAAGCATAAATATAGTAGAAAAAGGAGAGATTGTTTGTTTTTCATAATGGAAATTTTTCTATGTTAGGTGTTTTTTATTTTCTATGATATGAAACGAATAGGAACTCAAAAGTTCACGCAAAAGCATGAAACAAAGGAATAGTACACGGTTTTAATAATTTCCGTTTGTGCTTTGTGCTTTTCTTCATTTTAAAAATTAAAAGGTTACAAAAATACCATATTTTCAACAAAGAAAAAATATTTTCGTACTTCTTAATTGAACTTTCATACTTATCTTGATTCAAAAAATAAAGGAGATATAAGAAAGAAACTTTGAATACTAAGTATGGATATGGTTAATAGAATTTTGGGGAAAGTGGTAAAATTAGGCGCAATCGTAGTTTGGTATCTGGTTTTTTGTGGTATTTGTCACGTGGCAATGCGTTTCTTCTGTGTGTTTTGGCATGG
>JAVVTR010000028.1:0-3740 GCA_036653535.1 Bacteroidales bacterium
CTTTAGACCTCGCAAATAGTTGGTAGATATATGCAAATAGTCTTTAGACCTCGCAAATAGTTGGTAGATATATGCAAGTAGTCTTTAGACCTCGCAAATAGTTGGTAGATATATGCAAGTAGTCTTTAGACCTCGCAAATAGTTGGTAGATATATGCAAATAGTCTTTAGACCTCGCAAATAGTTGATAGATGTTTAGTAGATTTTTAGTAAACATTTACTAAAGAGAAAATTTATAAATAAAATCAGATAGATTTTTTGTAATTTTAATTTAAGCATTCCCTTAACACCAAGATTAACTTCCGTAGATACCTTGGTGTAAGTATCCTGTATTTTTTGTATTTTTGTAGCGCTATTTCGATGAAAGCAATAGGTTCATGGAGATAAATTTTCCGATTTTTACAATTTATGGACAAAGGCAAAGATCGTATCTAAGAACCAGCCTAAGGGAATAGAACATTTGCAATAGGCATAAATCGTTTATTTTAATATAAATATATCACTGATAATTTGTTGATATATCTATTTGAAAAGCATTATGAATAATACGTTACAAACGGCGGTAGTTATCTTAAATTGGAACGGGAGAGCCTTTTTGGAACGTTTTCTTCCTCGTTTAATAGAATGTAGTTCTACTTCTCTTTCTACGGAAATTATTGTGGCTGACAATGCTTCTACTGATGATTCTGTGGATTTTATGCGTAAAAATTATTCACAAATTCGGCTAATTATAAATTCGGAAAACGGAGGCTTTGCTAAAGGCTACAATGAAGCTCTTAAAAAAGTGGAAGCTAAATACTTTGTATTATTGAATTCAGACATAGAAGTGACTCCTTGTTGGATAGAACCGGTAATAGAACTTATGGAATCGGATAGTCGTATTGCGGCTGCTCAGCCTAAATTATTGTCTTTTTATGATCGTAAGCGTTTTGAATACGCTGGAGCGGGTGGAGGATTTATAGATTTTTTAGGATATCCGTTTTGTAGAGGTCGTATTTTCCAGGCAGTGGAAGAAGATCATGGGCAGTATGACGATACTTGTGAAATTTTTTGGGCTAGTGGGGCTGCTCTTTTTGTTCGTTCCGATTTGTATTTGAAACATGGAGGTTTAGACGAGGATTTTTTTGCCCACATGGAAGAAATTGATTTTTGTTGGCGAATGAAAAATTTAGGCTATAAAATTATGTACTGTCCTAAATCTACGGTATATCATATAGGAGGAGGAACCTTGCCCAAGAGTTCTGCTCTAAAAACCTATTTGAATTTTAGAAATAATTTGTCGTTGCTTTATAAAAATTTGCCTTCTGCTCGTTTAAGGGGAGTGTTATTTTGTCGATTTTTTTTAGATTTAACCGCCGCCGCTTCCTTTATTGTATCTACTGGACTTGGGGAGTTTTATGCAGTATTTCAGGCCTACAGAGATTTTATAAGATTAAGACCTAAAAATTATAGGAAACGAGCTCTTTTGGTTCAGCATAAGAGAGTGCCGCAAATGTATAAGAAAAGTTTGGTTTTTAAATATTATTTATGGAGGATTAAGTGCTTTTCTTCCCTAAAAGCCAAAGACTTTATTTCCTCGTCGATTCATCGATAAAAAAACAAAAAGCCTATCCTTGTAAGGTTCTGCTTACAAAAATATTCTTTTGCTTGCAGAGATATTATAGAATTGCATTTATTTTATTATAAATGGATGTTCCGTCGACAAATCATAAACTCGTAGTGCTAAATTATTCATAGCTTTTATCTGTGGAGATTTTCGGCGGCCAACAATCCTAAACGATAGCTATCTAATCCAAATCCGCAAATAGATCCTATGCAGGCCGATCCAATAAGAGAAGTGTGCCTGAACTCTTCGCGGGCGGCTATTTGTGAAATATGAATTTCTATCACGGCTGAACCAAGGGCACTTATGGCATGTATGGCATCGGTAATAGATACGGAAGTATGGGTGTATCCGCCTGCATTAAGGAGAATAATACGTTTTTCTAAACCATATTCTTGAATTTTATCTATCAATTCGCCTTCTATATTGGATTGAAAAAACGCAATTTCATATTGAGGGAATTGTTTTTTTAAAGACAATAGATAAGAATCGAAAGTTTTATTTCCATAAATATCAGTTTCTCTTTTCCCTAAAAGATTTAGGTTCGGTCCGTTGATGATAGCGATTTTCATAAGAAAGTAGACTTAAATTTCTATTAAATTTATTAAAAACAGGGAACTTTTTTTACCTCATTTCTTAGAGGGTATTTAAGTTCCAATCTATGGGTGTTTTTCCTTGTTGTTGTAAAATTTCATTGGTTTTTGAAAAATGCTTGCAGCCGAAAAAACCTCTATAAGCAGATAAAGGAGATGGGTGTACAGTTTTAAGCAGATAATGCTTATTGGTGTCTATAAGAGAGGCTTTTGCTTGGGCAAAATTCCCCCAAAGTAAAAAAACCAAACCTTGTTTTTCCTCCGATAAATGCCGAATAACCGAATCCGTAAAAGTTTCCCAACCATGTCCTTGGTGGGATCCTGCTCTATGTTCGCATACACTTAAGGTGGCGTTTAATAAAAAAACGCCTTGATCGGCCCATTTTCCGAGATGTCCGTTAGAAGGGAAGGGGTATCCGAGATCGGACTCCAATTCCTTTAAGATATTCATAAGGGAGGGAGGCATAGGTATTCCGTCGGGAACCGAAAAGCAAAGGCCTTCCGCTTGACCGGGTCCATGATAAGGATCTTGTCCCAACAATACCACCTTTACCTTGTCGAACGGGGTGCGATTAAAAGCGGCAAAAATTTTATTTCCAACAGGATAAACTATATTTTTTTTCTTTTCTTCCAATAGAAATATTTTTAAATGCTCGAAGTATTCACTTTCAAAATCGGCCTTTAAAACTTTTTGCCAAGAAGCATCTATTTTAGGTGTAATCATAAAATTAATATTAGACAATTTCTCCATTTGCAAAGGTAAACAAAGTAGGAGAGTGGCGCAATTTTTAGAAAGATAAATAAAATTAGAAAGGGTTGGAAATTTCTTTTAATCATTGACTATTTGCATATGTTCTGCAAGTCTAATAATCAAGGCGACAAAGGGTTGATATCCACCGTGTTTCTAAAAGCAAAAAGAGTTTATCAAAACCTGGGCTTTAGATGATGTGGGGTGGTATCTTACAGAGGATACTAAAGGATACAAAATAAGAGAGATAGACAAAGATGGTAAACGAATTTTTTACAAAGAAAGATGGATAGTAGCGAATGTCCTTAGCCAAAGGCAACACAGTATCCACAAGATGGCGATGATTGCGAATGGATAGTAGCGAATGTCCTTAGCCAAAGGCAGCACAGTATCCACAAGATGGCGATGATTGCGAATGGATAGTAGCGAATGTCCTTAGCCAAAGGCGCCTCGTTACCTGCGCCATAAATATAACAAATATGCAAAAAAAGCTCAGGGCAAAACAGATAAAAAGAGGCACTACTGCCCTGCAAAGAGGAGCAGCCAGCTAAGCAACAAAAGAGCTAATGACGACAAACGCTCTATTGAGATGGAACATTGTACCAATGAGAGAAAGATAGCCAATAAAACAAGCTCTTATATCCATAAAGAAATCATAGAGTAAGAGGAGAAATACGACGAATTTTATGCTGTTTATTTCTTCAATATCCTTATAATAATATTATTATTATTATTATTATTATTATTATTATTATTATTATTATTATTATTATTATTATTATTATTATTATTATTAT
>JAVVTR010000028.1:3839-14391 GCA_036653535.1 Bacteroidales bacterium
TTATTATTATTATTATTATTATTATTATTATTATTATTATTATTATTATTATTATTATTATTATTATTATTATTATTTACTCTAAAAAAAAACAAAAGAAAACTTGTAAAACGATAAAAGTTTTGTAATTTTGCCCGCTGAAACTTTTAAAACTTTTATCGTTTTATGATTACAGATCAAAAAAATCGAATTTTAAACGAAGCCGAGCGTACTTTTTTCCTTAGGGGAATAAAAAGTGTGTCTATGGAACAAATTGCTGAAAACTTAGGTATTTCTAAGCGCACTTTATACGAAAATTACGAAAGTAAGGACGAACTCATTCTTCAAGTTATAAGAGATGCTTTTAAGGAGAGAACCGATTTCGTTCAAAAGCGTATGAAGGAAAAGGGCGATATGAATGAGTTTGAATTTCTATTTCGTTTGGTGGTGGAAATGCACAACTCCTTAAAAGCTATAAATCCGGTCTTCTTTGAAGATTTGCGCAAATACTATTATCGTATTGATGAAAATAGTGTACTGGATTTAAGAGGAAATTTTCATCAATGTATTAAGGAGGTTTGTTTATCGGCACAAAAAAAAGGATATTTTTTTCGGGATTTGGATATGGATTTACTTTATACCTTTATTACGGATATGATTGCCGATAAATTAAAATACCAACGAGACGGGAAATATACGGAAGTGCAGATACATAAAAATATATTAGGATCTCTATTAAGAGGTACCCTTACCCCCAAAGGACAAGTTTTATTTGACCGCTATAAACGCCAATGGCTTTCCTCTATGGTGAAGTTTTAGTCACAATTTTATAAGAAAACTTTCAAAGAAAAATTAAATTTTAATAAAAACATATATTTAATTTACTTAAAAAGAGTATTTTACTTATGTTTAAAAACAATTCATATATGAACAAAAAGAAGTTCGGTTTTACGGTAAGCCACTTAACTTTGGTATTGATTTGTCCTTGCTTCACGTTTACTACTTTGATGTTTGGACAGGCCTCAGAGGTTTCTATCTCCTTAAAAACAGAGGGAATAAAAGCAGATAGCTCGGTAAATACCAAGTATGTTTCTTCCGTAGCTTCTCCTTATAGACCCAAAAGTGCCTATAGAATAGATCCTAATGAGGGGAAAAAAGAAACGGAATCACAGCAGTTGTCTTTATCGGTAGAGGAAGCCATAAATTATGCTCTTATTCATAATAAAAGTTTAATGCAAAATAAAAACGACATTTTAAAGGCTGTTTATTCTAAACGAGAAGCTATAGGGGCGTATATAACACAGGCATCGGCTGCTATGGATTACAATAATTACTTAGGTGCTTCTGCCACCATGGATATGGGAGCTCCTATAACCATAGATTTTACTCCAAGTAGTACCCTTAATTTACAGGCAACGCAATTGGTTTTTAATGGGAATGCAATGGTAGGTATTATGTTGGGGAAAATAGGACAACAAATGGCCGAACTAAATGAAGAAAATCAGGCATTGGTATTAAAAAAGACGATAGGAATAGCTTATTATACGGCTTTGGTGAGTGCTCAAATGAACGAAATTTTACGTCAGAACTATAGCGATATTAAGGATATGGCGGCTAAAACGGAAATTATGGCTAAAGCTGGCGCTATGGAACAAACGGATGCCGATCAGTTGCAGGTGCAAGTAAATTTGGTTGCCAATTTGCTTAAAAATAATGAAAGAAATACGGAATTAGCCTATAATATGCTCAAATTGGGTTTAGGCATGGATATAAGGGATACTCTTTTGCTTACCGATAAATTAGAGAGCATCATTAGTATTTCCAATGATGTGGATTTATTGGGAAGCTCTTATGATATTGGGAATGATCCGGACTATAAAATGATTCTAAAAAAGGAGGAAATGGCTAAAAAACAAAAGTTGATGGCCATTATGAATTTTCTTCCCTCTATTTCTGGATTTTACAGATACAGCTATAAAGCCATAGTTCCTAAATTTGATATGTCTCCAGCACATGTAGTTGGTTTGTCTTTATCCGTACCGCTTTTTTCGGGATTACAAAATACCAATAAGCATCGTCAATCACGTATTGATTTGTACAATGCTGAGATTCAGCGTTCTTTGGTGAAAGATCAATTGAGTACACAGGAAAAACAGCTTAGGTTTAATCTTTCTACGGCCTTAGAACAGTATAATACGCAAAAAATGAATATAGAGGTGGCTACTCGGGTATTTAAGAGTATTCAACTTAAATACGAGCAAGGGGTTAAATCCAGTATGGAATTAACTAATGCTAATTCCGATTATTTGCAGGCACAAAGCGACTATATAAACGCAGAGTTGAAATTACTTCAGGCAAGATCTGAATTGGAAAAGATATTGGGAACCTTATAAAAACGGTTTTGAAAGAGGAAGATCTAAGACCAATTGGAGAGTTGAAGTTCTAAAAACAAAGTTTGATATTCAAAATTCGAGAGTTGAAGCTCGAAAGTAAAAGATGGCGAATAGGAAGAATAAAAGGTATATGCGTAAAAGCCTTAGTTAGGCTTAGCTTGAGTTCACCCTAATCGAAAAAAGATAAAAAAGAAAAATAATAAAGTAAAAATATGAAAGCAGTAAAAATTGCAAAAGTTTGTTTTGTAGGTTTATTGGGTAGTTCCATGCTACTCATGGGCTCGTGTTCTTCAAAGCAAAAAAAGACAGATAGTACCAATGTCAAAGCAAAAACAGAACAAGTAAAAACTTTAATTTTAAAACCTACGGTTATTGACCGAAATATAGAATATACCTCTACCTTAAAGGCTTGGGAAGAAGTGCATTTGGCTCCAGCTACTCCCGGACGTATAGAAAAAATCATGGTAGAGGTAAGTAATGTGGTAAATAAGGGACAAGTTTTGGTTCAGATGGATAAAACACAATTACTTCAAACAGAACTACAATTAAAAAATTTAGAAACCGAATATAAAAGAGCGCAAATTTTATTTGATGCCGGAAGTTATTCGGCTCAAGCTTATGATCAGCTAAAAACACAGTACGAAGTAGCTAAGACAAATGTAGATTATTTACGTACCAATACTGCTTTGAGAGCCCCTTTTACTGGAGTTATTTCAGGGAAGTATTTCGAAAACGGAGAGATGTATTCGGGTACTCCTATAGCCACAGTGGGCAAGGCTGCGGTGCTCTCCATTGTAAAATTGGATATACTTAAAGCTATTATTTCTGTGCCGGAATCTTATTTTCCCATGGTTAGTAAAGCAATGTCGGCTTCGGTGATTAGTGATATTTACCCGGAAAAAATCTTTAAAGGGATGGTAAATATTGTCTATCCGGTGGTGGATCCAACTACTCGTACTTTTGATGTGGAAATTAAAATTGATAATAAAAGCAAGGTATTGCGTCCGGGAATGTTTGCTCGAGTTAGTTTGCATTTTGGGAAAGCTTCTACTATGGTAGTGCCCGATTATGCGGTTTTGAAAATGCAAGGATCTAACGAGCGTTATATGTTTATAGTGGAAAATGGGAAAGCGAAACGTATAGTAGTTTCCATAGGAACACGACTGAATGATAAATTGGAAATTATATCGGATCAACTTAAAGAGGGGGACGAAGTGGTGGTAGCTGGACAGGCTCGCTTATTAGATGGCGTTTCTGTTAATGTAATAAAATAAGCAAAGAGGCAAGAGCTAAATAATTTTAAAGAAAATTAAAGAATTACAAAAATGAGTATTTATAAAAGTGCGGTAGAAAAACCGATTACTACGCTAATGGTCTTTGTGGCTGTTATGCTCTTCGGTTTATATTCGTTGACAAAGATACCAATAGATTTGTATCCAGAGTTGGAAATGCCGGCGGTGTCTATTATGACGACTTACCCAGGAGCGAGTGCAGCGGATATAGAGGAAAATATTACCAAAATCATAGAAGATGGGGTTAACTCGGTCGATAAATTAAAGGAATTAAATTCTTCTTCCAAAGATAATATATCCATTATATCCTTAGAGTTTGAGTGGGGAACCAATTTAGATGAAGCGGTGAATGATGTGAGAAGTGCCATAGATATGGTCTATTCTAATTTGCCGGATGATTGTGATCGACCTATGATTTATAAGTTTAGTACCAGTATGATGCCTATTCTTTTTTATACGGTTACGGCCAAGGAAAGTTATGCTGGTTTAGATAAATTAATAGAAGACAAATTGGTTAATCCTCTTAATAGGGTAGATGGTATTGCCTCTGTTTTTGTTAGTGGGGCTCCGGAGAGAACCATTTATGTAAATGTGGATGCTAAAAAATTGGATGCCTATCATCTAACTATTGAACAAATAGGAAATACTATTTCTACTTCTAATATCAACCTTCCGGCTGGAAGTGTAAGAATGGGTCGTATTGATTATCAATTACGTGTAGAGGGTGAATTTGATGTTAGTTCGGAAATAAACGACTTGGTAGTAGGTAATTATAATGGTAGAAATGTTTATGTACGGGATGTAGCCGATGTAAAAGATACGATTAAAGATATTACTATTTCCGAACGTTCTAACGGAGAGTCGGGTTTGCGTATGATGGTTATGAAACAGTCGGGAGCTAATACGGTGGCGGTCGCTAATGGGGTGAAAGACAAAATGCAAGACTTGCAAGAGACCTTACCTCCGGATGTGCATATTATGGAGGTGTACGACTCTTCCCGTTTTATTGAGAGCTCTGTAGCCAATTTATCGGAAACGCTTTTATTTGCACTGCTTTTTGTAGTTTTAGTTATATTGTTTTTCTTAGGACGATGGAGAGCCACCTTTATTATTGTATTAACTATTCCTATATCTCTTATTGTTTCCTGTATTTATTTATTCCTCACTGGGGGCTCTATTAATATCATTTCTCTCTCCTCTTTGTCTATAGCTATTGGTATGGTGGTGGATGATGCTATTGTGGTGTTGGAAAATATAACCAAACATATAGAACGTGGTTCTCGACCTCGGGAGGCGGCTATTTATGCAACGAATGAGGTTTGGGTCTCGGTTATTGTAACTACATTGGTGGTGGTAGCGGTATTTTTACCTTTGACTACCTTAGGAGGTATGGTGGGTATAATGTTTAAGGAATTGGGGTGGATTGTTACTATTACTGTAACTACCTCTACCTTAGCTGCTATTTCTCTTACCCCTATGCTTTCGGCCTATATGCTTCGTTTGCGCGATGAAAAGCAGCCTTTGAGTTGGTTTTCCAAATTGCATCAACGTTATGTGGAGAAATGGTTGGATAGTTTGGATAGATTTTACGAAAAAGTTTTGAGAGGGGCTTTGAATAATAAGAAAAAAGTATTTGTATTTTCCATGTTGGCTTTTGCCATTTCTATGGTTCTATTTAAATTCGTGGGAACCGACTTTATGCCTCAGACCGATGAGAGCCGTTTTTCTGCGGTTATAGAATTGGCAACGGGACTTAGGGTGGAGGAATCCTTAAAGATAGCTGCGGAATTAGAGAATTTACTAAAGGAACGCTACCCGGAAGTGAAAATTGTATCCAGTTCGACGGGAGCTGATGAAGATGGCGGATTTTCTTCTCTCTTTGGGGATAATGGAACTAATACTATAAATTTAACCATACGAATTTGTGATTTAAAGGATAGAAAGCGGAGCGTATTTGAAATAGCGGATGATTTTCGAAGTCAATTGGCTGATTTTCCAGAAATTATAGATTATACGGTAAGTACAGAAGGAAGCGGTTCTATGGGCGGAGGAGGAAATAACGTAAGTATAGAAGTTTACGGTTATGATTTGAATACTACCAATAAAGTAGCCCAAGAACTTAAGGAAAAAATTTCTACGATTGAGGGAGCAAGAGACATAAAAATTAGTCGTAAAAAAGACAAGCCCGAATTGGAGGTGAAGTTAGACAAAGAGAAGATGGCACAGCATGGACTAAGTACGGCTTCTGTGGCTTCTGCTTTGAGAAATAGGGTTGGCGGACTTACTTCCAGTAAATTTAGAGAACTTGGCAAGGAGTCGGATATTATTGTTCGTTTTGAGGAAAGGGATCGTAATAATGTAGATAATATAGAAGACGTGAGTATTACTACTCCCAAAGGGGAACAAATTAAATTGAATGAACTTGGTACGGTCAGAGAGTATTGGGGTCCTCCTAATATAGAACGTAAAAGAAGGGAAAGAGTAGTAAAAGTGGATGTTACGCCGGTAGGAGTATCGTTGGGAGAGTTGGCGGCTTCCATACAAAAGAAAGTGAAAGAAGAAGTGCAAATACCATCCGATGTACTTATTAATTATGCGGGAGCATATGAAGATCAACAGGATTCCTTTAGAGATATGATGACATTGATGATTCTTATTGTTTGTTTAGTTTTTATTGTAATGGCTTCGCAGTTCGAATCTTTTTCCAAACCTTTTATTATTATGATGGCTATTCCTTTTGCACTTAGTGGGGTGGCTATAGCCTTGTTTATTACGGGTACTTCTCTTAATATGATTGCTTCTTTAGGAGCTATTTTGTTGGTGGGAATTGTGGTTAAAAATGGGATAGTATTAGTAGATTATATTAATTTAATGAGAGATAGAGGTTATGAACTTAAGGAAGCAATTGCTCTTTCTGGAAAATCTCGTTTACGTCCTGTATTAATGACTACTGCTACCACTATTTTGGGGATGTTGCCTATGGCTTTTAGCATAGGAGAAGGATCGGAAATGTGGGCTCCTATGGGTATTACGGTAGTGGGTGGTTTAACGGTATCTACCATTGTAACTTTGGTGATAGTGCCTATAGCTTATGCGATGATGGCCCGCCATGGAGAACGGGATAAGGAAGCGAAGATGCGGGAAGAATATGACTTTTTAGATAAATAAGGAGGAAAATAGAAAATGAAAGCAGTGTTTGTGGTTTTTAATCAAGCCAATGTAGAACGTATGGAGTATATATTGGATATGTTGGAAATAAAAGGATTTACATGGTTTGCACAAGTAGAGGGAAGAGGGAGTAAAACCGGAGAGCCGAGGCGTGGCACTCATACTTGGCCGGAGATGAATTCGGCTTTGGTAACGATGATAGAAGAGGACAAGGTGCCTATATTGTTAGATAAGGTTAGAAAATTAGATCAGGTCAATGAAGAGGTTGGGGTGCGTGCCTTTGTTTGGAATATAGAGCAGAGTGTATAAATGAGCTAAATTTAAATTAGATGAAAGAATAAGGAAATAAGGAAGTATTAAAAATCCCCAACCATTAGCCACGAAGTGCCCCCAAAAAGTTAGACATAAAACTTTTGGGGGCACTTCTCCTATAGACTAAAGGATTGGGGTTTTTTTAATAATCTTACGGTTTCTCTGCTTTTTCCGCTTTTGCTGCTTCCGTTTTAATATTTTCTTTATTCTTCTAAGAAATTAGGATACATATAGTTGGTAGCAGGAACGAAACTTTCTTTGATGGCTTGAGGGGAAACCCAGCGTAGAAGATTGAAAATGGTGCCGGCTTTGTCGTTGGTTCCCGATAAACGTCCACCTCCAAAAGGTTGTTGATCTACTTGGGCACCAGTAGGTTTGTCGTTGATATAGAAATTACCTGCAGTGTGCATTAATTTTTGGGTCATATACTCTATGCCAGAGCGACTGGCAGAGAAAATAGCTCCAGTGAGGGCGTAAGTGGAGGTGGTATCGATTAAGTTTAAGATTTCTTCCACTTGATTTTCTGGATAAACATAAATGCTAAGTATGGGGCCGAAAAGTTCTTCTTTCATGGTAACATAATCTGCTTTCTTGGCCAAAATAACGGTGGGCTCTATAAAATAGCCTTTGGTCTTATCGCATTTTCCACCCATAACTATTTCGGCATCTGCATCTTTTTTTGCATTGGCAATATAATTTGCCAGTTTATCGAAAGAAGTTTCGTCGATTACCGCATTTACAAAATTCGAAAAATCTTCCACTCCCCCTGTTTTTATGAGAGATAGGTCGGCTTGCATATAGGTTTTTATTTTTTCCCAAAGGTTAGAAGGAAGATAGGCGCGAGAGGCAGCAGAACATTTTTGTCCTTGGTACTCAAAGGCACCTCTAACTAAGGCGGTAGCTACGGCTTTAGGACAAGCACTGGGGTCGGCGAAAACATAGTCTTTACCGCCGGTTTCACCAACAATACGTGGGTAAGAACGGTAGTTTTTTAGGTTGTTTACTATGTTTTTCCATATACCATTGAACACTTCGGTGGAACCGGTAAAATGGAAACCTGCAAAGTCCTTATGATTAAAAATTACTTCGGATGCGGTAGGTCCTGAACAATATACCAAATTGATAACTCCTTCTGGCAAACCCGCTTCTTGTAATATTTCCATAATCAAATGAGCCGAATAAACGGCAGTTTTTGATGGTTTCCATACACATACATTACCCATTAATACGGGAGCTGCAGGTAGGTTCCCCGCAATAGAAGTAAAATTAAAAGGAGTAAGTGCAAATACAAAGCCCTCCAGTGGACGCCAAACCATACGATTCCAAATACCTGCGCTGGAATTGGGTTGCATGCCATATATTTCGTACATGTTTTTTACATTGAAGCGGAAAAAGTCGGCTAATTCACAAACACAATCTATTTCTGCTTGAAAAGCGTTTTTGGATTGCCCCAACATGGTAATTGCATTCATCTTTTGGCGATAAGGACCAGTTAGCAGGTCGGCTGCTTTTAGGAAAATGGCGGCTCTACTTTCCCAATTCATTTTTTCCCAAGTGGGTTTGGCTTTCAACGCCGCTGCAATAGCCATTTGTACATGCGTAGCATCGCCTTGGTGGTAGTGACCTAATAGGTGTGCATGATCGTGAGGTGGGCGTATATCTTGCAAATGGCCGGTTCGAACTTCTTTCCCTCCAATAATCATAGGAAGATCCACTTCCGTCTTTCTAACGTTCTGTATTTGTTCTTTTAATGTTTTACGCTCTGGAGAACCCGGAGCATAAGCCAAAATCGGTTCATTCCCGATATTGGGTAATTTATAGATTCCTGTAGACATAATATAATAGATTTAAGTAAATAATCGAATTCAAATATACATTTATTTTTTAGAAAAATAGAAACTTGGGCGGAGAAACGATGGAAATATATAAACGAAAGTAGCTTAGAAGTGGTAATAAAACAAGAGGATCTCCACCTATAATGTAGCTTATAGAATTTGTTTAAAAAATTCCTGCTGTCTCAAAAATTATGCTAACTTTGTAAGTCTTAGGTCGAAAAGTCATTTTAAATGAAATATAATACTTAAAAACAAATTATTATGAACGCACAAGAGTTTATGGACCGAGAATCTCGTTATGGGGCTCACAATTATCATCCGCTCCCTGTGGTTTTAGAAAAAGGAGAAGGTATTTATGTTTGGGATACCGACAAAAAGCGGTATTTTGATTTTCTTTCTGCGTATTCTGCTGTAAATCAAGGTCATTGTCATCCTAAGATCGTAAAAGCAATGACGGATCAAGCACAAAAATTAGCCCTTACTTCCCGCGCCTTTTATAATGACGCATTAGGACAATGGGAAGAGTTTGTAAGTCAGTATTTTGGGTATGATAAGGTTTTGCCTATGAATACCGGAGCGGAGGCGGATGAAACCGCTTTAAAATTATGTCGAAAATGGGCTTATATGAAAAAAGGAATTGCCGATGGAAAAGCTAAAATTATTGTTTGTGATGGGAATTTTCATGGTCGTACCATTACTATTGTTTCTTTATCGAGCGATCCGGAGTCTTATGCGGGTTATGGACCTTATACTCCTGGTTTCATACGTATTCCTTACAATGATATTCCCGCCTTGGAAAAGGCTTTACAAGATTCCAATGTAGCTGGTTTTTTGGTGGAACCTATTCAAGGAGAAGCGGGAGTTTTTGTTCCAGATGAGGGGTATTTACGTAAAGCGGCCGATTTGTGTAAAAGGCATAATGTATTATTTATAGCCGATGAGGTACAAACTGGAATTGCGCGAACAGGTAAACTGTTAGCGGTCGATCACGAAAAGGTCCGTCCGGATATTTTAGTATTGGGTAAGGCTTTGGGGGGGGGAGTAATGCCCGTTTCTTGTGTATTGGCCGATGATGAAATAATGTTATGTATAAAACCAGGCGAACATGGTTCTACCTTTGGGGGAAATCCTATTGCAGCCAAAGTTTCCATTGCTGCCTTAGAGGTGGTTAGAGACGAAAAATTAGCAGAAAATGCGGAGTATTTAGGCAAAATATTTAGAGAAAAAATGAGGAATATATCTTCCGATCGCATAGAATTGGTAAGAGGGAAAGGACTTTTAAATGCGGTAATTATAAAACCTAAAGATGGGCAAACGGCATGGGATGTATGCTTAAGAATGAGAGATAATGGACTATTGGCTAAGCCCACTCATCAGCATATTATTCGTTTTGCTCCTCCATTAGTTATTAAAGAAGCCCAGTTGTTAGAAGCTATTGCTATCATAGAAAATACAATTATGGAATTTAAATAGAATTTTTAGAGAAGCTACTTTAGGCCATTCTTCATTCGGAGAATGGCCTAATTTTTGTACGCTCAGCATGTACGTAATCTCATGGGTGCAAGTCCCTAAC
>JAVVTR010000029.1:0-12567 GCA_036653535.1 Bacteroidales bacterium
ACATTTCGTTTTTCGTTTTTGGACATTTCGTTTTGCGGATTATAGGTGGAGTTCTTGCATCGGTAAGGCGATGGGCGTTGCTAGCCACCTCTGCCTTGTCGAGGTTAAATTCAGTAGAAAGGACGCAGGTTGGCAATACCCACAACGGAGACGTTTCGTTTCCTATAATAGTTCTATTAAGACATATTCGTGAGTTTTCTTCGTATGCTGGAATAGCCGCTATTGTCTCTTAAATAAATTACAGAAGTATAATTTACATCCTAAGACAATCACAAAACGACTAAAATATTATTCTCTTGGGGTAATTAATACTGGATAAAAAGTGTTTACATTCCTGCTCACGTGGGTTTCTTCCATATTGAACCAATCTGAATAATGCTTACCGGCTACGATATCGGTATTGCCGCCATTGGCGGGGAGGGTGGTTGGTATTTTGGAGACTTTGTCCAAACGTTCCAAGGCAAAGCTGGGAGTACAGCGAACTTTTTTTTTAGGATGTGAGCGCTGGATCAGGATCTAATAAAAACCTAAGCTTGGAAGGAGCTCCTTGCAAGTCAACAGCCTAAAAAGAATATACGAAGTCTTTAAATCTCCTATTTTTCGTCTATATCCTTAGCAACAACCTTATATTTAAATTCGGTGGTTAAAGCGGTATCCCAATCCCCTTTGACAACCTTCTCTTTAAAGACGAGTGATTTTAAATCGGCCATCCTTTGGCTTACTAAACTAAACTAAATTAAATTAAACAAAATCCCTAATTAGGTTCCCGAGGTAGACAGGGTCGGGTAGATGGTAGGCGTAGTTTAGGAACATTTTATACCAGCAGCAGGGATAATCGTAGAGATGGCAACCTTACCGCTGACATATACGGATAGGACTATGCCCGATTTTATTATTTTCAATTAGAATACTATTCTTTTTTAGCAATATTAATGTTTTCATGCGCCGCAATAGAACAAGAACTTTCTTGTTCTATTGGTATATACCACAATGGGATTGTGCAATTAGTACCACCACCTCCTCCACCTCCTCCTCCATTTATTTGACAGCACGCATGGCAACCTTGGCAATGTGGGTTTGGAAATCTTTTTTTAATGTTTCTATTTCTATTCTAAGTTCGTCTATGCGTTCATTTTTGCTATTTAATATGCCCTCCAAGCGTCCCACTTCTTTATTTAAAATTTTATTTTCAAATAATAACGTATGTATTTGTTCTTTACTCTCTGCTATTTGTTTCTTGTAAATTTCTAATACCGTGGGGTCTTGTGTGTTTTCTGAAATATTAGGAGTGGAACATTCTCTAGACACAGGAGCGTCGGATAGCTTGTTCATGGGGCCATCACCAGTAAGAAGCCAATCCATGCTAATAGATGAAAATATGTTTGCAATTGCAGTAATTATATCTATGCTCGCAATAGGATATTGTTGATTACGTATATCTATATTAAAGATTCTATTTAGCTTCTGTGAGCTTGATAA
Organism: Bacteroidales bacterium; assembly: GCA_036653535.1. Taxonomy (GTDB): domain Bacteria; phylum Bacteroidota; class Bacteroidia; order Bacteroidales; family P3; genus JAVVTR01. Next base: position 1,480 of record JAVVTR010000029.1, read on the forward strand.
ACCTATTATTTCGCTAAATTTTTTCACACTTCCTTTAGCGTACAGCTTAATAAGTTTTTGTATTCTATGATTAATGGGAGGTAAAAGAATGTTTTCAGTATTTGTCTTATTTTCTTGCATTATTGAAAATATGTTTGTATGTTTGCACCCGTTTTTTGTTTTTTTACAACAAATATAAGAAAAAAAGCGGAAAATACAGGCAAGTAAACTTAATTTTAATTACAAACACCTCTATAAAAAGATCGATGATCTATTATACAAAAGATACTCTTAAGATGAATTTTATACCGAAACTAATATAATGATTAATTATGCTTTAGATGTTTAAAGGAAAGAAATATGTCATATAATAAAATAGGATATTATCAAAGAGTGGCAGTTATTAAAGAAATAACTGCGGCGCACTATGCGCCATACCACGATCAATGTTATAAAATGATATGGAAAAAATATATTCATTCTCAATTTGGAATATGTTATCAAACATATTTGAATTATCTTAAAGAAGAGCCGTTAGATAGAGGCATAGACTCCAAACAAATTTAAAGTCTATGCCACGTTTTATTATTTAAATGTCCTTTTAAGAAGAACTTTAGTTGCTTAAAAGAGGGGAAAGTTTAGTATGTGTGTATTGGATAGAGGATATAATATCAACATAAGAAAATTTATATGTAATTATAAAAGCACGAATACTATCTTGTCGGGATTGCTTTTGTATTTTGACCCGAATCAAATTAGAAAACATTTCACCACCAGCCTTTCCATGCAGAATGGCGTGAATAGCATCTATTTTATCCAGTAGGATAAATTCTCGTTCTTGTAATATTTCAGGAGTTATATTCTCCAATCCACCATACATTCTATCCGCTATAGTAAGGACTAAATCTCCTTCGCCTTCTTGTCTTAGGCATCCTTGTTGAATATAATTCACCTGTTCTAAATCTACTAGAACGCAAGGAAAAGTTAGAGGAGGTTGTGCAAGGTCTAATTGACCCCAATTCTCAGCAATATATAGATTTGGAATATTTTTCAGCAGGTTCATCACGGTTTTAAAAAAGAGTTTCATGTTATATTATATATGTTATTAAACAATTTATTTTCAAGAAGTTGGTTTCTTATATATTTTTATATTCCTGTTTGGCATCAAAACAAGGGCATTCTTTTAGATACTCTTTTTTTTCTATGATTCCATTATAATTCGTATCGGGAGAGAAATCCCTATGTCCTTGAATCTCTGCCTTTGGATATCGTTCTCTTAAATTTTCGAGTAAAAAGAAAAGAGTGGCCTTTTGTTTTTCTGTTCGATTATCTATGGCTTTACCTTGTGCATTTATACCTCCCACGTAAGCAATATTAATAGTAATAGCATTATAGCCTTTTACTCCATTACTAATTTTGTTTTCCTCCAAAAGAGTTATTAAATCACCATTAGGCATAATTAGATAATGATAGCCGGGAGTGTTCCACCCACGGTCTTTCCATGTACGATTTAAAGAAGATAGCGTAGTAGTATTTTGGCTACTTGCGGTGCAATGAATGACTAAATATTGAATGTTTCTCATTTTTATATGTTTTTTATGATGAATTCAAATGCAAAATTCCTTTTTAAAATCGTGTGTAAAAAAAATAGTCCAAAGGGTTTAGAATATTTTTGCAAGGTCTTTTATTGTCCAGTAGTTTTGCATCGTCAAAACAAAGAAAACTATCCGCTGAAAAAAGAAAAGTAAGCAGAGAAAAGTAAATTTTTAAAAAAAACTCCATGGACTGGACAACCATTCTTCTTTCTTTATTTACTCCTTTATCAGGCATAGTGGGTTGGTTTGCGGGAAGCCACAAACGGCGCAACGATTTTATATCCGATTTACAAGACTCTATCGACCTATTAACTCAAAAGTACACCGATACTTTAAATCGGCTCACTCTTGCACAGGAGGAAAACCAAAAGTTTCAAACAGGACAAGCAGAGATGCTCGGTGAACTTCGCGAAGTAAGAAAAGAAAATGCAGCCCTAAAGGCATCTTTGGAAGAGATAAAAAGAGAGAACACTCTTCTTAAGAAAACAGTTGATGACTTACACTTCCAAATCAACGGAATAAAAACTATTACAAAAATGGAGTAAAATGAAAAAAATACTTTGTATTTTTCTTTTGTTTGCTTGTATGGGCTGTAAATCTGGTCAAAAACTAACGACGGATACTACTCTTTTGCAGTCACACCATGCAGAACATAAAACGACCAATAAAGACAGTCTATTGTTTTACAAACATGATTCTGTGTTTGTTTGGATAAAAGGAGATACGGTTTACCAAAGTCGTTTTCGCAGCGAATACTGTACTCGTTTTAGAGATAGAACCGATACCTTATGTATTATCGATACGTTACAACTAAAAAAAACAGTTTTTAAAAACGTAAAGACACCTCCAAACCAATGGCAAATATTTCAAATATGGTGTGGACGTATTGGCCTAGTTTTTCTTTTGCTTTTTCTTGGATATAGGGTATGGAAATATAGATATAAAATCAACCATTCGCCATAGGATACTCTACATATAGCATAGATAAAATTTATTTACAATGTATTTAATACCAAAAATGACCACAATACAAAAAAGAAAGGCTTTGAAAGTACTGCACTCGAAGGCGAAGATGTTGGCTCCAAGAAATGGGATCAAAAGAAAAAATAAAACTTAAACCATATTATAAGCAACGGTACTTCATCGTCTACTTAGAGGAAAATATTTTATTCTCCTCCTATTGTCCGGTTTTCTTATTAAGGAAATATCATGCATTTTTTGCATCCTAATTCTCAAAAAAAACAATATAAATTACAAACCATTAAAATTTAATCATTATGGCATTACCAGGTGTACACATTACTTTAGGCAATGGCAGTTTAGGACAAGCAGCCAGCTACGATGACGGGGTGGCGGGATTAATCCTTACAGGGTCCGCTATCACGGGAAAATTAGAATTAAACAAGCATTACCTCTTAGGTTCCACTAAGGACCTAATTACTTTAGGTATTAGCATTGAGAACAACCCATTAATAGACAAAGAGGTGAAAGCCTTTTATAGTCAATGTGGTGAAGGAGCCGAGCTACATCTCTTAGTGGTAAGTGCAGCCACGACCTTAACGACGATGTGTGATCCGGCAGAAGGTTCACCTATCAGCACCCTTATCCAGTCAGGAGGAGGACGTATCCGACTACTTGGACTTAACAAAATATCTCCAGCAGAATATGTGGCTACACTCACCCATGGTATAGATGAGGATGCCATTACGGCAGCGTCTAAGGCACAGCAAGTAGCCGATAGTTTTGCGAGTAAAATCATGCCCTTTCGGATTTTCATGCCTGCCCCGGCATGGAATGGAACTACGGACACCTTGTTTAAGCCAAACGAATCCTCCTACAATCGAGTAGCGTTTGTTCTTGCTTCGGATGCCAAGGTTTCCAATGTCTATCCTGCAGCTATTGGTATGGTATTAGGTCGAGCGGCAAAAGCGGAAGCTCAGCAATGTTTAGGACGTGTGCGTTTTGGCAGTTTAGCATCACAAGGTTATTTCACCTCTGGTCACGACTTTTTGGAAAAAGGTGCTTTGTCGCAGGCTTTAGATGCGGCTGGTTATATTTTCTTTATAAACTATCCCTCTAAAAACGGCTGCTATCTCAATGGAAACCCCATGGCAACACCCGCTACAGACGACTATTGTGAGTTAAACAACGGGCGCATTATAGACAAGGCGATGTGTATAACTTACAACACCTATATTTCCGAGATCATGGACAACGTGGAAGTAGACGAAATGGGAGCATTGTCCTCTGGGGTTTGCAAAAATTTCGAGGGAATGATAGAGAATGCAATCAATGCAAGTATGGGAAATCAAATCAGTAGTTTTTCGGCTTATGTAAATCCCAAACAAAATGTTTTATCAACAAAAACCTTAGAAATTGCTTGTTCTATAGTTCCTCTTGGCGTATTAAAGCGTATAGAGGTTACCCTTGCTTTTTCCAATCCTGCTCGTGGATAATTATTAATTTAAAAAAGAAAAAAAATGAATTTTAATTCAAAAGAATACACCTACTGTGATATGCAGGTGGTGCTTTTTGGCAAGCCGATAATGGGTTTAAAAGGTATAGAATACACCTCCAAAAAAAACAAAGAAGTGCTTTATGGAGCAGGTAGATATCCGCATGCCGTGCAACATGGAAAACGGGAATACGATGGTACGCTTACTTTGCTACAAAGCGAACTTATAGCCTTAGATCGTTCGGCCCAATTAGCTGGATATAAAGACTGTTTAGATTTAGACTTTGATATTGTGGTATGTTATCTTTCCCCTACCGGGATTCTTACTACCGATGTGATAAAAGGGGCTTCTATTACAGAAAAGCCCAAGAGTTTAAAGATGGACGACCTGCAAATGGAAGTTGCCCTTCCTTTTGTTGCCCTTAATATCCTCGACAATATAGTATAAAAAGAAGAGGGGGGGATCCCCCTCTTTAACCCATTTATAAATTTATAAAAAACATATACGATGAATGTAATTAAAAACGGAGAATCTGCAATGAAACTCACAGAAAGTAAAAACAACGAATTTCAAAAGAAAATAGATGCCTATAAGGCAAAGTTTGGGAATCTATATCAGTACGAAGTACTTTTAGATAATGGGGAAAAAGCAATTTTCATCCTCAAACAACCCTCTCGTAAGGTATTAGCCTCTGCCACTGCCGCCGCCAATGGAGATAGCATGAAATATAACGAAATTGTGTTAAAGAACTCGGTGGTGGATGGAGACGTGTCTTTACTGGAGGAAGATTCCATTTTTTATGGATTATCCTCCAAGTTAGAAGAATTAATTTCCATCAAAATTGGTGAGCTAAAAAAGCTCTAAGCAAGGCGGGGATAGATAAGAGCATTGGCCTCTTTGAAGCCGATGCCCTTATTCGTTCCGCCTTGCATCTTAATCCGGACGAACTCTCGGATGCAGAATGGGTGCAATACACCGCCCAAGCTATTTGGATAGAGGACTATCGGGTACGGCAAATTGGAAAATTGTTGGGGGGATAAACCTATTTTCGTTCTAAGGCACGTTAAAGATAATTTGGATATGCAAAGTAGAAATTTCTACTTAAGAAAAGTTGCTACCAATTAGAATACCAAATAAATTTTTCAATATAATTATATCAAAAAAAACAAGAAATGTCTACAAACACAACATATTCGTATAATATTTTGTTTGAAACAGGGAATATTATTCCTATTATAGAGAAAATTGGGATTTTAGCAACGAAGGCTGCTCAGGAAATAGAGAAATGTTCTTTTATGTTTAACAGCCTCCACAATCCATTGCAGTCTTTTCAAAGTTCTTTCCACAATACCATTGTTTCAGGAGTGGCCTTGAATTCGTCAATGAAAGGCCTCTCCACCGTAATAGAACAAACAGGCAAAGGTTTGGAGAAAATGGAGAAATACACTCGTCAAACAGCTAAAACCTTTGGTGGAAATGCTTCTCAAGCGGCGGAATCGTATAAATTGATTTTATCGCAACTCTCTATAGAAATATCCAAGTGCCCCAATGCTCTCAAGGCCATGGGGGATAGTGCCGCCATAAACCAGTTTCAAATAGCTACTACCAATTCCTTAGAAGGCTCTAAAAAGATGCGCGAGAGTATGAATGTCATGGCTGCAGCAGCACAAGAAGGGTTTGCCAAGCTTTCCTCCATCCAGCAAGTTTTGGAACAAAGTGCGATGGCAGCTAAGGCGTTAGGGGTCTTCTTTGCAGAGAGCAACTCCGCCATGCAGATGTTCGACAAGACAGGGAAAAAAGTTGCTGAAGGGGGCGTGGCTTTACGTAACGTGATGGCCACTCTTTCCCAAGGGCGTTTCTTACCCAATGATGTACAAGAAGAATTGCAAGCGGCAGGAGTGTGTATAAACAGTTTAGGCGACACCAGTAAAACCTTATCGGATCGTCTAAATCCTTTAAAGGCAGTTATGGGAGATGCGGCCCTAAGCACCAAATTGTTTGGAAAAGAGAACGTCAATACAGCGATATCCTTAATCTCAGGCACAGAGCAAATGAATACGTGGATACATTCTATTTTGGTCACTAATTCTGCCATCTACCAGGCGGGTATTGTGATGGCTTCCTATGCAGAAAAGATAAGTTGCCTCAAGGCGAAAATGGAAGACTTAAAAATTAGTATTTGTAGTATTTCCAAAGGATCCCTACCTTTTTTACAAGGAGCCATAACCGCTATACAAGTAATAACCAATGTGTTTAGTATTGTCTGTGACATGCAAATCTTAAGAGAAACTGTTTTGGGTAAAGCCATTTTGTTTCGAGCCAAAGCCACTAAAACCGCCACGGTAGCCATGTGGAGCAACGTCAAAGCGATGTTTACGAGCTTATCCTCTTTAGGGGCGTATAGCATTGTTGTTGGAATAGCTACGGTGTCCACCTATGCCTTTTCGACTGCACTAAAAGCCCTTGGCAAAGCGATTTATTCTATTCCCATTGTGGGTTGGATTGCGGGTGGAATCTCCCTGTTGGTGGGCGGGTTCATCCTGTTGTGGAATAAGAGCGAAAAATTTCGTCAAGTATTTTTCACGATAGGAGAAGTGATAAAAACGGTATTCTATAATATAGGTTTGGTAATAACAAATTTATATAACAGCATTGTCAAACCTTTCGTGCTTTTTTTTCTTAATCTCTTCAAAGGTTTAGCCTTAGGGATTTTTTCGGCAATAAAATGGTGCTGGGATAATATTTCCCAAGGGCTTTCCTCCCTTGGCAGTTTTTTTGTTGGTATTTGGAATTGGATAGTTGAGAGCGTACAAAGTGTTTTTTCCTCCTTAGGCCAGGTTGTGATGAAAATTTGGGAGTGGATTAGTACCAAAGCTAAAGGTGTAGCCTCTACCCTTGTGGGTGTGTTTACCTGGATTGCCAAACCTATCAAAAAAGTATTTACCTCTATAGGCACTTTTTTTTCTGTGGTGTGGGACAAAATTATAAAAGGTTTATCAAAACCCTTTGAATGGATTCGTGCACTTTGGAATAAGGTGTTTCCCAAAGACCAATTCAAAAAAATAGGAGATACAATTGTACAGGGAAAGAAAAAAGGAAGCGAAAGTTGGAATAAGGACCACCAAGCGAAGAGCAATGGCAGAAAATCCGTTCAAATAAGTACGAATCCCTTGTCAAAAGGGATAGTGTCCCCAATTTCGCTTTCTACGACAGCGAATACCAAAACTATTTTTTCTACTTCTAAAAAACAGGGCAAGAGCAAGTCAGCGACACGACCATCGTTGAAGCCAGGGTTGTCGTTGCCATCGTCATCGTCATCGTCATCGTCATCGTCATCGTCATCGTCATCGTCATCGAAAAGCGAAGTTTTAAATCTTAATAACATAAAAAGGAGCTCGTCGTATGAAGCCATTGTCGCAAAATTAAAACCAAATAAAATACAAGGACTTGGAAGAGAGATCCAAGCGGTAAAATCGCCATTTTTTGCAAAAAAAGAGTCCAATTTCTCTACAAACGAGCAGGGATTAGCTACTAATATTTTTACTCCTGTAAAATCGCCCCAAGATACATTAACTACGATTTCCAAAAATGTACAGAAAATAGCGGCAAGCCTTGCTTTTCTTTCCTTTTTTTCCTTGTCCATGCAGCTTCCAGTGCAAGCCTCTTCCGAATTTATTTCCATGCCAGGAAGAGAGGAAAATAACACCTCTCTAATAGCCAAAGAAAGAGAATCTCGTTTTGCGAAATTCTGCGACCAAGTTGTTATTAATGTGCCTTCTGGTACGACACAGGTACAAGTAGATGCTATTATTAAAGAGTTAATGCATAAAATAAATTCAGCAGCCCAATGAAAAAAGAAATAGAACATCGTTTTGATATCAAAGGAATATTAGAGGATTTGGTTGGATATAAAGGAATTCTTTTCCCTGGAGTTTTTGCGGGTAAATCTCTTCCCGGAGGATATGCAGGGGACGCAATTGCACAAAACAGATACGCCAAAAAAGGGGCTATTTTATTTCGTGCAGATCGGCAAGGATCGTATTATTTCATGCCTGTCACCTTTATGCACCAGGGAAAAAGTTACGAAATAGACTGTGCTCTAATTTCCATTACAGGGAAAAAGAATATTATTACCACCGCCTTAGTGGGACAAAAGGGTTCGGTAAGAGAACTAATCAATATCGAGGACTACAAAATCAATATCGTTGGAGCCGTAATTGGGGAGGATGGTCAGTGGCCCGAAGAGAAGTTAGATGATCTCAACGAATTGTTTACAATTAATGAAGCGATAGAACTTAAATGCGCTCTGACGGATATTTTTTTCCAAGACAGCGATAAAGTGGTAATTACCGATTTAAATTTTCCTGCCGCTACACAGATAGAGCACGTACAAATCGTGGAAATACAATGTGAAACCGACAAGCCATTTGAACTAATACTAAAATAAAATGTACACCCTTTGTTCAAAAATACAGATAGGAAGTTATTCCTTCACTTCGGTAAACGAGGTCCTGATAGTGCGTAGTATCAATGCCCTCTGTGCTACCGCAAAGATAAAAGTGCCCGTTTCGGCGGTGCTAAAACAGAAAGACAGTACCAATATGGCCGTAGAGACAGCTAAAGAAATCAAAATAAATGACGAAGTAGAAATACAATTAGGGTATAACGAGAGTTACAATGTTGAGTTTACAGGTCGTGTGAGCAAGATTAACTATACCACCCCCTTAGAGATAGAATGTGAGGATGCATATTTTTTAGCTAAATCAAAAATGGTTAATTTTTGTGGAAAAATGAGCTTAAAAGAATGCCTGCAAAAATGTGGGCTCCCCATAGCTCATGCCATTGAATTAAACTTACGCAATTTTGTTGTGCAAAACAAGCCTGTGAGTTGGGTTCTCAACAAACTTAAAAAAGAGTACGGCATCCAAGTGTTTTTTGATATGGATGGTAAAATTATTGCAGGGCGTGCCTTTGATGTGGTGAGTAAAAAAGTAAAATACGAACTACGTAAAAATGTGATTAGGGATGATGATTTACAATTTCAACAGGCAAGCGATGTAAAACTAAAAGTAAAATCTATCTGTATCATGAAAGATGGAAGTAGGGTAGAAGGGGAGATAGGAAAGGAAGGAGGGGTAGAAAAAACCCTTTATTTTTACGATGTAGAGAGCCCCGGGGAGCTCAAATCCTTAGCCGAACAAGAGCTAAAAAAATACAGCCGTGACGGCTATGTGGGGGAAATTGAAACTTTTTTGTTTCCGTATGTGGAACCCTGCATGGTGGCGGAATTAGTAGACCCTGTGTATAGCCAACGGGATGGGTGTTATTATGTGGAAGCCGTAGAAACGACTTTTGGCACCAGTGGAGCAAGACGCAAAGTAAATATTGGAATTGCGGTTTAAATGGAATTTAAACCAGCTTTAAAAAGAAATTAAATATGGAAGAAATAAATCGGTTTTGGGATTTGGTAGATGCGCACACAAGTAAGGAAACGATACACTTTTTAGGACAAGTAAAAAGTGTGGACGAAAGCGAGCGTAGCTGTGTAGTTTCCACAGGAGATAACATAGAATACGAAGACGTTCGTCTATACAGTATTATACAAGCCGGCTTAAAAGGATTTTGCTTTATACCCAAAAAGGACAGTTTAGTGATAGTGAGTCGTATTGGATATAGCAACGAACTTTTTGTAAGTCTATTTTCCGAAGTAGATAAAATATTAGGCACTATCGGTGAAAAGTTGGAAATTTTAGTAGATGTTAAAGGGGTGCAGTATACCAACGACAAAGTAAAATGTACCCTCACGGATACTAAAATAGAATGCGTAAACGATCTGTTAAAATTGGTAGTAGAAAATAACAAACTAAGCATCGAAGGAGCCAACGAAATAAGTCTAAACGGAATGCAAAACGGGGGCTTGGTTAAAATAAAAGAATTAGAAAAGAATTTAAACGCCCTAAAAAACTATGTAGAGGCAATAAATACGGCCCTACCCACTGCGTTTACCGCCGTAGGAGCTGCCATGGGGGCCGTGGGGGCCAGTGGAGCCGCTTCCTACCAGGGAGGGATGGCTGGCAAAGTAATAGTATTGCAAGGCATGGAAAACGAAAAAGTAAAACACTAAACCATGATAGATATCAAACACAGCCCCGAGGGAGATATGGACCTCTCTTTAGAAGATATAAGCTATACCCATAGTGACGAACAGCACCAAAAAGATATTTTGTTAGCCGACAAAGGCCATTTCAAAGAGACTCCCAGCATAGGGGTAGGGATGATCAACTTTTTACAAGATGTTGACCCTGAAAATCTGCTACGCACTATCCGTAAAGAATTTGCCAAAGATGGCATGAAAATAAATAAAATACAAATAAAAAACGGAAATTTACAAACCGATGCAAGCTATTAAAATCACCCTCGTAGAACCAAATCAAACTATTTACGATCTTGCTCTACAGCATTACGGAACCGTAGCGGGGATAGTCGATATTTTGTCTTACAACCCCGACCTAAAAAATGACAAATTAGCCTTATCTACCCTTGGAATAGACACCGTAAAAGATAACGATTTCTATTTCGATGCGCCCGTAGAAATAGGTTTCCCTCTAAAAATAAACAAGGATAGTAAGTATGGCATTCCTACCATTACACGAGAATTTAATGCCCCTATAACTACATATAATATTTAAAAAAATGAGCCGAACAATTACAGAAATACAAACCGCCATGGTAGCCTCTTTACAAGAAAAAGGCTTAAAACTAAGCCCCTCTGCCGTGGCCGAATGGCGACTATGGACCTACATCTTTGCCGTATCTATTCATAGCTTTGAACTTATCTTAGATTTTTTCCGTAAAGAAATAGATGCACTTACAAGCAAAATTACGCCAGGAACGGTTCGCTGGTATGCAGAAATGTGTTACCGCTTTCAAAATGGCCATGAGCTAATCTTTGATGCCAATAGTGCGATGCTTTATTATGCCAAAGAGGACCCCACCGCAAAAATCATCAAAATGGTAGCCGTCACCGAAGGGGTGAACCGTATTTTCATCAAAGCGGC
>JAVVTR010000030.1:0-12255 GCA_036653535.1 Bacteroidales bacterium
GTAAGAACTCTGAAAAGCAATCTTTGCCCACTCATACCACTCTTCCAGTGTATTCGTATTTTCAGAAACTATCCTCATTTTTCGATCCAGCAAGCCAATTCTGTTCATTAGTTCAATAGGTTCACCAGAAATAGTATCGTAACGGCTTACCAAGTACGGAGCTTCTCCGCAGGAAACCTCTAAGCGTACATTACGCACATAATCTTGCCAACTCTTTCCATCGGCAGTTGGGAACGGAATTGCCCGTTCAACTCTTTGCCAACCATTATGAGTTTCGGTATTAAAAATATCCACTGCTCCGAACCAAGCATTGTCCACAAGATTATTTTGCTTATTGCAAATCCACGAAGGGGTAAAAACCTCTGCTTTATCTCTTACACGGGATAGCTGTTCCGCCTTATTTTTATTTACTCTAGGCTTAATGATATTACCATTCTTACCTGTTATAAGCGTTGCTTTTATCTCTTCATTAGCTCCATACCCATTTTCCAAAGAGACATAATTACCCGTAGCCCAAATAATATTTTTCTTAGAGCTATTATCTTTAAGTAGAATAGATAATAGTTCCTTATCGTACTTAATTATATCATTCTCCTTTATATCAACAAGGTTTTTTGAAACCATATTCATTTTTCTTCTTTATCACCAATCCATTCCATTCACGAAACTTACTACGAATGTTTTACAAAGATAAAAAATATCATTCGATTCTATGCTTTTATATTTGCGAAGATTTTAGATGCACCAAATAATAGTATAAAAACGGCCTGCAACTCAATTATTGCATCCATACATCTCAAGAGAGGTATACTCGTTTGTTGAATCCGGGTATGATAATTGTTATCATCCTGGTCAAGATCTCTCTGCAAAGAGGGGGCCGTTTGGTTTGCCAAATAACAAACAAACGAAATTTGCTTGCCATTAGGATGGGTACAATCCCTGTGCTCTTAACTTTAGAATGATTTTATACAATTAAATTGAAAATATAGCCGGAAAGAATAATGAATAGGGCGACTACTCCGAAAAATATTCCTATCAATGGCCAGGTCATTACTTTTTTTAAGAGCGTAGCCTCTGGTAGCGACAAGCCTACTACCGCCATCATAAAGGCAATGGCGGTTCCAAGTGGCACGCCTTTAGCTACAAATACTTGTATTACAGGTACTATTCCTGCGGCGTTGGCGTACATAGGCACTCCTAATATTACCGCTAAGGGTACAGAATACCAATGTTCTTTGGCAAGATAAACTTCAAAAAATCCTTCTGGAACAAATCCGTGCATCGCCGCTCCTATACCAATACCTATAATTACGTATAATAGCACTCCGTGCACTATACCCCAAGCATCCTTTAGAATAATAGGTAGCCGTTTTAAAAAAGGAATAGATTTGGCTTCCCATTCTGTTGTTTCTTGTTGGGATTTGGCTTGTATGTTTTTTACCCAATCGCTAAGGTAGCGTTCCAAACGAAATTTTTCGAGTACAAATCCTCCAATGCTCCCAAGTAGAATACCAGAAATTACATATATTAAGGTTGCTTTTAGTCCGAATGCCCCCAAAAACATGGCTACGGCCACCTCGTTTACTAATGGAGAAGTAATTAAAAAGGCGAAAGTTACTCCAAGTGGAATTCCTCCTTTAACAAAGCCTATAAACAAGGGGATAGAGGAACAACTGCAAAAGGGCGTAATGGCACCGAAAAGGGAAGCAAAAAGATATTGAAATCCGTATAATTTACGGGTGGTGAGAAAATTTCTTAGTCTATCAATAGGAAAGTAAGCGTTGACAACTCCCATTATGGTACTGATTAAAAAAAGGAGTATTAATATTTTGGTGGTGTCGTAGAAAAAGAAATTTATGGCAGAGCCCAAGGGGGTATTAGGGTTCATTCCTAAAATTCCATACACAAAATAATCTGCTAAGGTTTGTATCATAATTTTTTAGGTATAAAAGACCGTTAGCATAGCTATGCTATGCGTAAAAAAGAATAACATAATAAATGCCTACAAGAATAAATAGCCATGCCACAAAGAGGTTCATGTATTTTTGTAACACCTGCATCCAACGATAGAACTTTCCAAGTTCTGTAATGCTGTATGCCAATATCCAAGCAACTATAATAACAGGTATTCCGGTGGCAATAGCAAAAACAATGGGTAATAAATACCCCCCAGTTTCGGCAGCTGCCATGGGGATTAGCATTCCAAAATAGAAAACGCCGCTGGTAGGACAGAAAGCCAAGGCTAATAGAATACCCAAAAATAAAGCGCCCCAACTACCGTGCTTTTTTAAGCCATTGCCCGAATATCCAAATTTTGAAAGGTTCAGTTTATTCCCAAAAAGCATAAATAATCCAATAAGGATAAGGGTGGGACCAATAATTATTTCTCCGTATTTTCCAATGGTTTTTTCCATCACAAAAATGCTCGCTCCTGCTCGTAAAATAGGAATAAGTATAAGGGCTATGCCTGCGTAAGTGATGATACGGCCGATGGTATAGAGTATGCCATTCCAAAAAACGCTATGGCTATTTTTTAAATTTTTACTAATAAAACCTATAGCGGTAATATTGCTTGCCAGTGGACAGGGGCTAATAGCGGTAAGTAAACCTAAGAGAAAGGCGGTAAGTAGAGGAATAGTACTGCTTTCCAATAAATTCGTTAAGCATTCCATTATGGTAACATTTTATTTATACTCTCCAATAACATTGTCTTAAATTTCGCCGGATTATTTTTGGCATATTGGAAAGCCATTTCTGTTAAATTTTCCTTTCTACCCCCTTGGTCGAGTATTAAAGCCGACCACGTAACTTCATATTGATTGGCTTTAGCCTCGTTTTCTGCTTGGGATATATCTATTATGTGTAGTACAATTTTTTTATTTTTTAGACTGTCTACTACTTCTTTGCTTAGTTTTTCTATAGCATTACAGGTGATACAACGCTGCTTTCCGTGAAAATATAAGACTTCTAATAGATCCGTTTGTTTCTTCTCTACATTAGTAGGTAATTTGGATGAGGAAGTAAGTTGGCAGGAAAAAAACAGTAGAGGAAGGGTAAGTAATAATAATATACGTTTCATGAGATTTAGTTTTATATCCTTGTTCTTTAAGGAAAGAATTTTTTATTTTTTTAATAATTCTTTAACTTCTAATAGGGATAATTTTTTCCCCTGAGTGATTACTATTCCGTTTACTACTAATGCAGGGAGTTGCATTACGTTATAAGACATAATTTGCATTAAGTCTTCTTCTTTTCCTACGGTGGCATCTAAACCTAATTCTTTTACTGCTTTTTGGACGGTTTCATAAAGAGCCTTGCAATTACTACAAGCTGTGCCTAATACTTTAATTTCCATTTTATATTAATTTAATGTTTGTTAATCGCAAAACAACGAACATTAGGTGAAAAAAAAACAAACTTTTAGCAAATAGGGAAACTAGGAAGATTATGGGAAGCTAAACTTAGTTTTAATGTTGTCACGGCACGGTTCCTTCGTTTTTGGAAAGGTGACACTTGGTAAATTCTATTTATCGCATGTTTTTTTATCTGTATCCTCGTTGGCAAAATCCTCGTTGGCAAAGAAAATTACAAATAAAAGTTTCGCCAAGGCCCAATTTTCTTTGTTTACACAGTAGCGCACTTTGGGTGGTTCAATTTCTCCCTGAATAAGCCCTGCCTCTTTCAATTCTTTTAGATGTTGTGATACGGTAGCTTTGGCAATGGGTAATTCTTCGTGGATATCTCCAAAAAAGCAACTATTCTGTTTGATCAAAAATTTCATAATGGTAATTCGTGCTGGATGTCCCAATGCTTTGGCAAAGCGGGCCAAGCGTTCACTATTTGCTGTATAATCTTTGTCTTTATTCCTTTGTAATTCCATGTTCGCAAAATTACGAACAATAATTGAAACTACAAAATGTTAGGATAGAGATGCTACGATGGAGATGCTTATAATTGAAAAAATAGCTTTGAAAATAGATTTTAAGCTTAGCTAAGTTTTCTAATTTAGGGAAGAGTATCCTCTTAAAGTAAAATTTAATATAAATGCTATAAATTATTGTTTTCGTGTGTTTAGTATGATAGCTATTATACTAAAATTCCGCTTCGTATCCTCTATAATGTTCTTGCTCTTATATAAGATAAAGATAAATATTTGTTTTGTGTAACGCTTAAAAATGAGTAAATTTACCGTTCATTATAGAATAACAAAGAGCATGACCAATAAGAAGACGCAATCTATCCCTATTTCTGATAATGAAAACTACCATAAAAAAGAAGATTTTGATATTATGTCGGATACCAACTTTTCTCTGCATTTTAATAATAAACCAGTCCGGTTAAAAAAAGGCAAAAAATTAAAAGTCTTATCTTTATTCTCGGGCTGCGGAGGTATGGACTTAGGATTTGAGGGGGGATTTGTGGTACATAAGCAAAATGTTAATAAAAAAATGTGTCCCGATTTTATAGAGAAAGAAATCGATGACAATTTTGTTCAATTAAGGTCTACTATATTTCAAACCACATTTGCAAATGATATATTGAAAGAAGCCAAAATTGCCTGGGTTCACTATTTCTCTAAAATTGGATATAGTCCTGAGTTATTCTATTCGGAGAGCATTGTCGATTTAGTCAGAAGACACCAACAAGGAGAAGCAATATTTCCTGTCCATATTGATGTCGTAACAGGCGGTTTTCCTTGCCAAGACTTCAGTGTAGCAGGTAAAAGAAATGGTTTTAACTCCCAGAAAGATCATAATGGGAAAGTTATCCATGGAGATATACCAAATGAGGAAACACGTGGAAAGCTTTATTCATGGATGAAAGAAGTTATAGATATAACTAAACCTAAAATATTTATTGCGGAAAATGTAAAAGGATTGGTTAATTTTGGAGACATAAAAGACATTATCCAAAAGGATTTTTCAACAGCGGATGGTAATGGATATATCGTACTCACGCCAAAGGTATTGCACGCTGCGAATTATGGAGTTCCCCAATCTAGAGAAAGAGTTATTTTTATTGGTATAAGAAAAGATGTCTTAAAGAAAGAAGCACTAAAAGCTTTAGAACAAAAAGAAATTCCGGATGAGTACAATCCTTATCCTAAGCCAACCCATAATTTTAACTTACACGATAGAGAATTAGCTCCTTGCCAAACTCTATCTAATACATTTAAAGAATTAGAAGAACCAAACAAAAGCAAGGACTTATCTCAGCAACTATATTCTATGGCTAAGTTCATGGGAAAGCATTGTCAAGGACAAACAGAAATAAATCTAAACGGAATTGGGCCTACCATTAGATCTGAGCACCATGGGAATATTGAATATCGCCGACTTTCTTTAGAACATGGCGGTAAATACGTGGATGAATTAAATGCTAAAATGAAAGAAAGGAGATTAACTCCTAGAGAATGTGCTCTTATTCAGACTTTTCCTATTGATTATGAATTTGTCATTAAAAAAGGATACAAAAATTCCAATTATGCGTTGAGTCCATCGGCCGCTTATAAAATTATTGGCAATGCAGTACCTCCATTATTAGCATATAATATAGCTAAGCGTATCGAAAAAGTATGGAATCTTTATTTTGACTAATCATGGTAGTATCAATCAACCCAGAAACGAACGATAATGATTTTAAATTATTGCTAAAGGATACAGTAATATCACTTCAGCAAGAAGCAATAAGAGAACAAGATAAATATCTGTTGCTAAATGGTAATAAACTCGAAAATAAGGTTGTAGATGTAATGAACAAAAAGGCAAAAGGAACCCCTTTTGAAAATTCTATAGAGCTTATCTCCGGACAACGCTTTCCAGATATTATCGCCAACAGATTTTATGGAGTGGAAGTAAAAACAACTAAATCAAATCATTGGAAATCGACAGGGAGTAGCGTGGCAGAAGGTACACGCATAGAAGGAATAGAAAGAATTTTTATGCTATTTGGGAAAATGTGTAATCCTATTCAATTTATGTGTAAAGCTTATGAAGATTGTTTATCCGAGGTTGTAGTAACGCATTCTCCACGTTATTTGATAGATATGAATTTATCTAAAGGAGAAACCTTCTTCGACAAAATTCAGATTTCTTATGATGAATTAAGGAAACAAGACAATCCTATAAAGACAATTCTTGGGTATTACAAAAAGCAAATGAGGAAAGGTGACAATGTATGGTGGTTAGATAATGATAATGATATAGAAAGAGCTTCCAGTCTCATTATCAAGATGTGGAATAATTTATCTACTGCAGAAAAATCTTACTATCGCATTAAAGGGTATTGCTTATTTCCTGAACTCGTCAGCAACAGATCGGATAAGTTTTATAGATTTGCGTTATGGCTCTCCACTGGTCAAGGTATCGTATGTGCCAATATCAGAGATATTTTTACTGCGGGAGGCAGGGGAGAGTTACTTATGGATAATCGCAGTTATACTCAAGTACCACAAGTTATACTACATTTGTATAAAGACCTATCTCTTATCAAAGAAAGTCTCATAGAAACAAGCGCTGCAGAGTTATCCAATAATTGGGGATGTACGGTTACAAATGAAAATAAGTTCTTAAGATGGAAAGAACTTATTTGTGAAAATATCCAAGACAAAGGCAATAAACTATTAGCAAAGGAAATACTTAATGTATATGGAAGATCCCTAAAGCATGGAAGGTTCTAATATATGGAAGATTCTATATTCTATATTCTATATTCTAAACTTTCCTTTTATCCTTTCGTTTTCCGAGTTTAGATGACGCTGAATATTCCCCAAACCGCCTGTAGCCGCCCGTGGCTGGCTGTAGCTACCTGTAGCCGTCCTTATTGCTTACCAATTTACAAAAGCACGTTGATAAATATCTTCCACCAATTGGGTGGTAATATCATCAATAAGACCTTGTTCTACCGAAGGAGTAAGATTGATATTGGCATTAAAATCTTGGTATCTAGAAAAACTTTGATTAAAACTGAATTTTTTGTCGAAACGATTAATATACCGAACTTGTACGGTGATGGTGAGTCGGTTCAGAGCCGCTTTATCGTTCCCTTGTATAGAAGTTGGAACTATATTGTAACCAATAATTTCTCCAGCAAATTCCAAATCGGCCGTACCCTGTACGGAAGAAAGATTGCTTTGGGATACTAAATATTCTTGTAGTTTAGTAGAAAAAGTAGAACTAAGTAAAGGTTGAACCGTTGGAGCTCGATTTTTAAAATAGGCCACATACATAGTTTTTGCTTGGGTGGGAATGGAAGCTCCGGTAAAGGAATATACTCCACAGGAAGTAGAGAAGAGCGCAAAACAGAAGCCTATAAGCAGGAGGTTTATCCAACGAAGCGTTTTCATTAGTTGGGTAGAATTATTTGATATTCTTTAATTTTTCGGTAAATAGTACGCTCCGAAATGCCCAATTCATCGGCCGCTTTGCGACGATTTCCATGGTGCTTTTGTAGAGCAGATTCTATTAAGAATTTTTCTTTTTTTTCTAAACTAAGATCCTCGTCGGTTAAACTTGGAATAAATTCGTGTTTGGTGTCGGAAACTATATGGCTAACATTGGGGCGAGAAACGGAGGCGTTGTTTAAAGGACTTATAATAGTGTATTCGGAAGCGGAAGTGGTGGATGAAGAGGCAGAAGTATTGGAATTTCGATTTAATTCTTCAGCCAAAGCCCGTTTTAAATCGTGTATATCCTTTTGCATATCAAATAAAATAGTGTAGAGAATTTCTCTTTCGCTAAGTCCACTATTTTCCTTTTTCCCGAGAAGCATAGGAAGTTGTTGCCCAACGGAAGGTTCTATAGGTAAAGACTTTTTTAGTGCTTCCACCGTGAGATATCGATCTTTTTCTATAATAGTAATTTGTTCGGCAATGTTTTTTAACTCTCTAATATTGCCATGCCAAGGATAAGAAAGAAGGAGCTCTTTGGCTTGAGGACTAAGTTCCAAGGGAGGAATATGATATTTTTCACTTACATCGGTAGAAAATTTTCGAAAGATTAGTTCTATGTCTTCGGGTCTTTCTTTCAAAGAGGGTACATGTATGGTAATGGCATTAAGGCGATAATATAAATCTTCTCTAAACTTTCCATTTTGTATGGCTTCTGGAATATTTACATTAGTAGCGGCTACCACTCTTACCTCTGTTTTTTGATTTTTGGAAGAACCTACTTTCATAAATTCGCCGGTTTCCAAAACTCTCAATAAGCGCACTTGGGTAGATAAGGGAAGTTCGGCTACTTCATCTAAAAAAATGGTTCCCCCATTGGCTTCTTCAAAATACCCTTTCCGAGACTCTCTTGCATCGGTAAACGAACCTTTTTCATGACCAAAAAGTTCGGAGTCTATGGTTCCCTCCGGAATAGCACCACAGTTGATTGCTACATAATTATTGTGTTTTCTGGCACTTAATTCGTGAATGATTTTTGGAAAAAACTCCTTACCAACTCCACTTTCGCCGGTAATCAACACACTTAAATCGGTATTGGCTACTTGCATAGCAATATCTATTGCTCGGTTGAGTAGAGAGGAATTGCCTATAATTCCAAATCTTTGTTTTATGTTTTGGAGCTCCATTCTAAGTTCCATTTTATTCCCATTTTATTAAAAACCAAAAGTGGTATCGGAGAAAATAGGGCCAAATTTTCACGAGTAAGGCCAAAAATTGCACATAACTACATTTGCAACGGTATATCCAAATCTCTGCGTATAACTAAATCTATACCTATGGGGCCAACTCTTCGAGGATAGAAGTATCTATTTGGGTTCACAAATTTAGATAAATTCTGAGATTATTTTATATTGGTATATACATTTTGAACGTCCTCGTCTTTGGGTTCACAAATTTAGATAAATTCTGAGATTATTTTATATTGGTATATACATTTTGAACGTCCTCGTCTTCCTCTATTTTATCTATGAGTTTTTGTACCTCTTCTTGTTGCTCTGCACTAAGTTCTTTGGTGTCGGTTGGGATTCTTTCAAAACGAGCGGTGTTTAATACAAAAGATTGATCTTCTATGTATTTTTGTATATCCCCAAACGATTCAAAAGGAGCATAGATAACAATATTTTCCGTTTCCTCGTCTTTAAAAACGTCTTCCACTCCAAAATCTATCAGTTCTAATTCCAATTCTTCTAAATTGGTGTCGCTTTTAGGTTGTATATCAAATACACATTTATGCTCAAACATATAGGAAAGACAACCCGTAACCCCCAAGTTTCCTCCCAATTTGTTAAAATAAGACCGTAAATTGGCCACGGTACGGGTGGTATTGTCGGTTGCAGTTTCAATAAGAACGCCAATTCCGTGAGGAGCATATCCTTCGTAAACCACTTCTTTATAGTCTTTTTGATCTTTTTCTGTGGCACGTCGTATGGCACGATCGATATTGTCTTTGGGCATATTTTCCGACTTGGCCGTTTGTATAACGGCTCTTAAACTTGGATTGGTATTGGGGTCGGATCCATTTTTGGCAGCTATGGTGATTTCTTTACCTAAGCGAGTAAAAGTACGGGCCATGTTTCCCCATCTTTTAAATTTTCTTGCTTTTCTGTATTCAAACGCTCTTCCCATATTATAAGAAAAATTTATTGCGGTTAATATTTAGGTGAAAATTTTATTAATTAAGGTTCTTTTATTTTAGTAAGAACTTTTTTGCATTTGGTTTTCGCTTCCGCTGGTTTTCGTTTCTTGAAGCCGTTCTTTAGGGAGGAAGCGATTGGTATTTGGATTAACGGCGCTTTTGTCCTTTTTGTTTTTGTTGTTGGGATAAAACGGCTTGTTGTTTTTTGGCCATTTCTTCCAAACGTGCTTGAAACTTCGATTTTTTAACAGGTTTCTTTTTATTTTCTTGTATGCGGGCCAATACTTTCTCATCGTTTACAATAAATTGGCGTATAATCCACATTTGTAAGAAAGTGATAATAGTAGACAAGAAATAATAGTAATTTAAAGCGGCGGAGTAGCTATTTAAAAAGCCAAGAAACATAATAGGCATAGCATACATCATAAATTTCATTCCCGGCATTTGATTGGTAGAAGCCGTTTGTTTCATGGTCATACGGGTATAGAATAAGTTAGAAACGGCCATTAAGATAGCAAACAAGCTAATATGATCTCCGTAGAAAGGAATATTAAAGGGAAGACTACAAATAGAGTCGTAGCTCGAAAGATCGTCGGCCCAAAGGAAAGGTTGCTGTCGTAATTCTATAGAGGCAGGGAAAAATCGGAACATAGCTAAAAGAATAGGAAATTGTAAGAGCATAGGAATACAACCAGCCATAGGATTGATGCCCGCTTTTTTATATAGAGCCATGGTCGCTTTTTGTTTATCCATAGCTTGCTCCTGCTTGGGAAACTTTTTATTGATCTCCGTTACTTCAGGCTGAATTACCCTCATTTTGGCCGAAGATAAATAAGATTTGTAGGTAATAGGGAATAGAAAAATTTTAAGGAGAATAGTTAAGATAAGAATAATTAAACCATAACTTAAGCCCCAGTGACTTAAATAATCGAAAGTAGGAATTACCGCAATTCTATTAATCCATTGCATTAAGAAAAAGCTCCAACCCAAAGGAATTTGTCGTTCCAAGTCTAATTGATAATTTCGCATGGTGCGATATTTATTAGGACCTGCGTAAATTTGCATATCTACACTTTGAGAAGCGACATTTTGATAAGGAATACCGATTAGCGCCTGCAAAGATTTCAAATAGCCCTTGGGAGCCTCTTTTTCTGTAAAGTTTTTAATATCGGCATTTAGAAAATCTTTGTTTGCAATTAAAGTAAGACTAAAAAACTGTTGTTTAAAAGACACCCATTTTAGAGGGGTAGTTAGTTCTTTGGCATCGTCTTTCGTTTCTTTTAAATAGTCAACTTTGTCGTTAATAGGCTTGTAGTAGACAGCCGTATTCATGCTTTCCATGTTCAAAGCCTTTTCTATTTGGTGTAGATTGGCTTTCCATGTTAGGTCTATGAAATTGGTATTGGCGGCAATTTCATTTTGCATTTGAACGATATTAATATCGAAACCCAGCATATATTGATCGCCACGAATGGTATAAACAAATTCTATATATTTGTTCTTGTCTATGCTTGGTTGTGATCCCTCTAAAGCACCTCCAATAGTATTAGGGTATAAACGCATACGAACCACTGCGCTGTCTTTTCCCTTCACCTCTGTTTTAGTAGGCATTAGACATTCGAAATATAAGTTTTCCGTGGAAACGCTGCGATTATTGGCAAAAAAACTTAAATAAAAATCCGATTCCCTGGCATCAAACAGATAAAGTGGCTTTTTCTCGTAAGTGAGGTAGTCTTTCAGCAAGATAGAAGCAATACGTCCTCCTTTGGCTTGAAAATCAACCACAAAAACTTCGTTGCTTACTTGGTAATGGGTGGTATCGCCACGGGAAGCTAAAGCAAAGGGATTATTTACATCGGAAGCAGTATCGCTTGTGGCCAAAGAAGAATCTCCATTTCCCAAAGAAGAGGAAAGTGGGATAGAAGTAGAGTCTGATATATTTTGAGAATTTATTTTGGCTGTAGAGTCTTGTAATTTGTTGGAATTTAAAGTATTAATACTTTGTTCTTCCATGGCTTTTCGCTCTTCTACGGAAGGAGAATTTAGGTAGGCGTATCCCATCATTACGACAAAGATCAGAACCAACCCGATAATGCTTTGTTTATTCATTAGATATAAATAATGTTTTCAAGTGTACGATCTCCGCAAAAGGACTTATAACTTGGCGTTTTATGGTTTTAAAGCGTTTATTTACAGAATAATAAATTTTATTTCTATAATGCGGTAAGCCCATATATAAGTTTTGAGGGGATCAAAAAAAATACCATAAAGAGGGCAAAGGTACATTATTTTTACTAAGCTACAAAACCTAAAAGGCTAAGATAAGAAGTAAAAAACAGAGATTTTTTTAGTATATATAAAGGTATAGAAGCGCTTGCAGAATCTATTACTGGAAATAATTGCTAATTAGGGGCGGTTAGCATAGCACTACATACTATCATCAACTCCAACTCCAACTTTTATCTATTGCAGGCAAAACGTCTTCGGTAAAGGCTAGCACTCCATACTATCATCAACTCCAACCCACACCCTAGCGGAACAGGCTGGAAGTATTCTATGCAGATTATATATCCGTGGCGAGAAAACAACACTTTCTCAGATAGTGACATAGAATACCGCTACATCAAAGTGCACCAAGGTATCGGCAAAAGGACACCACACACTTGAAACC
>JAVVTR010000031.1:0-12083 GCA_036653535.1 Bacteroidales bacterium
GCTATTCATATTTTAATATTTTGCCCATGGAATACTTTTTTCTATAAAACAGAAAAAATACAGATAGCAAAGATAGTTATTTTATGGTAATTCTGTTTTTTTAGTTGAGGAGGATAGGGCTTTTCAAAGCAGCACTACTATAGAAATAAGAGTAAGTCGTTTCATACATTGTAGAGGATAGGGCTTTTCAAAGCAGCACTACTATAGAAATAAGAGTAAGTCGTTTCATACATTGTAGAGAAGAGAATCTTTTTATAGCAATATTACTATAGAAACAAGCTTTCCTTTTTCCTCCTTTGAATTAGCTAAAAAATTAGTACTTTTACGTTTCCTAAAAGAGTTATACTTATGTTTTTTTTGGAGAAAATAAAAAGGAAATTGTGGAAGTACCGCGTGCGTCGTATTTTGAAAGCCAATAGGCGGGAACGCAAAAGTATGGGATTAAATCAAGCCGAAACTGTTGGTATATACACTTGCTATAAGGAGGATTCTCAGTGGGAAAAGATTAGCTTTTTTGCTAATAAATTAAGAGAGCATGGATTGAAAGTATCCTTATTGGTTTATAGTTCGGAAAAAGTAAAGCCATCTATATTAGAAAAGGAAAACGAAATATACTATTTTTGTCGTAAAGATTTAGGCTTTTTGGGAGTTCCTCCTCTAACCCCCCCCTTGGCAATTCGTCCTTTTTTTACACAGAATTTAGATTTGTTTTTCGATCTAAGTATGGAATTTCACTATATAGATGTTTATGTGGCTGGGGTTTCCAAAGCCAAATTTAAATTGGGTAAAGAAGGAGAATGGAATCAGATGGTAAACGATTTAAGCATTCAATTTCAGAAGGATACTACTCAAATGGAATATGTAAAGTTATTGCTTAAGTATCTTGAAAATTTTAATGCATAAAAGAGAAATACTGGTATTCCGCTTCGGTTTGTTATATATAAATAATTGATTTTAAAGAAAAAACCTTTTTATGAAGGATAATAAAAATACTAAAACAGGAAAATTATCGGGGGTAGGAGTGGCCTTAATAACTCCTTTTCGCAAAAACGGACAGGTGGATTTTACTTCCTTGGAAGCGATTGTGCATCGTTGTATAGATGGAGGAGTGGATTTTTTGGTATTATTGGGTACTACGGCCGAAGCTCCTGTACTTACGGATAGAGAAAAAGTAGCCGTTTGCGAAACGGTGATTTCTTTTAATAATGGACGTTTACCTTTGGTCTTGGGTTTAGGGGGAAACGACACACGGGCGGTATTGGAAAAAATAAAAGAAACCCAATTAGATGATTTTTCTTATTTACTTTCGGTGGCTCCATTTTATAATAAACCAGGACAGAAGGGCTTATTGGAGCATTTTCGCTTAGTGGCTAATAATTCGCCCATACCGGTAATTGCTTATAATATACCTTCTCGTACAGGGGTAAATATAGAGGCCTCTACCTTGGTAAAAATTGCCGAAGAAGCCCCTAATTTGGTTGCGGTTAAGGAAGCTTCAGGGAATATTGCACAGATATCCGATATTATTCGCTCTTGTCCTTCTAATTTTTCCGTTTTGTCGGGCGATGATTCCATGACCTTTCCTTTGATGTGTTTGGGAGGGGATGGTGTGATAAGTACCACTGCCAATTTATTGCCAAAGCAAATGTGTAATTTGGTTCATCTTTCACAAGCAGGACAGTGGCAGGAGAGTAGGCGGGTGCATTATCAAATTTTGAATATAATGCGTTTGTTGTTTGAACAAGGGAATCCGGCAGGGGTAAAAGCCGGTTTGGCTTCTATGAAGTTGTGTGAAAATGTATTGCGACTTCCTCTTACCAAGGTGAATTTAGATTTATATAAACGGATAGAAGAAAAAATTTCTGCTCTTGACCTCTAAGAGCTTTTCTGTAAAAGCTTCCCCCTATAGCAAGATACCAACTATACTGGAAGCCTCGAAGCCTCGAAGCCTCGAAGCTCGGAAGCTCGGAAGCCTTCTATCCATGAGCTTCTTTATATTTACTTATTTTATTAAAAGCTCCACTTAAGACCGGAACGATAAAACATGGGCACTAACGCCGATGGCTATACCGAGTAGCAATAACTTTATTGCTATGGGCGTGTTAAAGGCAAAGGCGGAAAAAGATATGCCGGCCCATAATAGGGTAAGGGTGTATATTTTCTCTTTTATAGGTATTTTCTTCTTTACCGTATAATTTTCTATATATTTTCCTAATAGCTTATTGTTTAATAGCCATTTGTATAGGCGTGGATCGCTTTTGCAGAAGAAATAGGCTGCTAACAAAAGAAAAGGAGTGGTGGGTAATACCGGAATAGGTATGCCAGCCACTCCCAAGCCTATGCAGATAACCCCTGTAATTTTAAAAAGGGTTTTCTTCATTTTTGTGTTGTTAATAAAAAGAAACCTAATTAAAGGGTCATGGATTTCATGCCCATTTTGGCGTAGGTTCCACTGAATAACTTTTCTTTTACGGCATTAAATGCATCCAAAGTGTATTTTACATCGTCTAAGGTATGAATAGCCGTGGGAATTAAACGCAAAATAATTACCCCTTTGGGTACTACTGGATAGGTTACTATGGAGCAGAAAATATTGTAATTTTCTCGGATGTCGTAGGTTAACTGGGTGGCCTCTGCTACCGAACCGTTTAGGGTAACTGGGGTAACTGGGGATTGGGTAAGACCTATGTTGAACCCACTATCTTTTAGACCGGATTGTAGGGCCTTTACAATAGTCCACAGTTTGGTGCGAAATTCCGGATGTTCTTTTATCAGCTCTAAACGCTTTTGAGCGCCTATAACTAAGGGCATAGGCAAAGATTTAGCATATATTTGAGAGCGTAAGTTAAAACGCAGATAGCGAATAATTTCTTTAGGACCCGCTACAAATCCTCCTATTAAGGCGAAGGATTTGGCAAAGGTACCTAAATGTATATCAATGGCTTCTTCTACGCCTTGTTCTTCGCCGGTTCCCCGACCATTAGCGCCCATAGTGCCAACTCCATGTGCATCGTCTACTACCAAGCGGAAAGCATATTTTTTCTTTAGGTCTGCCAAGCCTTTAATATTTCCCATATCTCCGCTCATTCCAAAAACACCTTCTGTGATAACTAAAACACCACCTTTGGTTTGTTCTGTAATTTTCTGAGCACGAATTAATTGTTTTTCACACGATTCCATATCGTTGTGTTGATAAACAAAGCGGTGGCCTATGTGTAGGCGCATCCCGTCTATAAGAGAAGCATGGGCTTCTGCATCATAGACAATAACGTCGTTGCGGTCTACTAAGCAGTCGATAGTGGAAAAAATGCCTTGATAACCGAAATTAAATAAATAGGCTGCTTCTTTTCCTACAAATTCGGCTAAATCATTTTCTAATTGTATGTGCTGATTCGATTGTCCAGACATCATACGGGCTCCCATAGGATAGGCTAATCCCCAGTCTTTCGCTGCTTGCGCATCCACTTGTCTAACTTCTGGATGATTGGCCAAGCCCAAATAATTGTTTAAGCTCCAAACCAAACGCTCTTTGCCATTAAAAATCATTCGATTGGAAATTTCCCCTTCTAATTTAGGAAACATGTAATATCCGTCCGTTTCATCGGCATAACTGCCAAGAGGACCGAAATTGTGTAGGAGTTTTTCAAAAATATCCACAGTTTATAAGTTTAATAGGTTTCAAAAAAGATTAGTAAATGCAAAAATACTAAATTTTGCCGTTATTTAAAAAATATGTAAGTTTGCGCACTTTTTTGGCGTATATATTAAGTGGATATATATAGTTTCGTGAAAAAGGTTCTTTTTTACCACCGGGTAATTTAAATTTATTTGGCTACCACCATTTGCTTACCACCGTTTGTTGCTTAGTTCGTTGCCACGGATCGCTGTTTGCAACGGCTAGAAATAAGAAATAGATTATTGAAATTCGCTTTTGCGATTTTCGCCTTTTTTGTTTTGCATTTTTTTATTTTGGCGCTTTAGGTTTTGTTTTGGCGCCTTTAGGCTTTTTTAGGGTATTAAGAACCTATACCCCATGGGCCGTACATAGAATTAAAATCATAGAGATCATGAATACTGTACGTAAATCCGGATCCAAAGTAACCACCCATACGCTAAGAGCCATGAAAATGGCTGGCGAGAAGATTGCCATGCTTACCGCTTATGATTATTCTATGGCTAAATTATTAGACAAGGCAGGAATAGATGTTTTATTGGTAGGAGATTCAGCGGCTAATGTTATGGCTGGACACGTAACTACCTTGCCTATTTCCTTAGATCAAATGATTTATCATGGTACTTCTGTAATGCGTGCGGTAAATAGAGCTTTGGTGGTGGTAGACTTGCCTTTTGGTTCTTATCAAGGGGATCCTTTGGAAGCTTTGCATTCTAGTATTCGTATTATGAAAGAAACCGGAGCAGATTGTGTGAAGTTGGAAGGGGGTGTGGAGGTGTCGGAATCGGTACAAAAAATTCTTTCCGCTGGCATTCCTGTTATGGGACATCTTGGGCTGACCCCACAATCCATCAATAAATTTGGAACATATGTAGTAAGAGCTACCGAAAAGGAGGAGGCAGAGCGTTTAATGGAGGATGCTCTTCTTTTAGAAAAATTGGGATGTTTTGCTTTGGTATTAGAAAAAATACCGGCAGAATTGGCTGGACGAGTAGCCAAAAAGGTAAAAATTCCAGTGATTGGCATTGGAGCTGGAGCCGAAGTGGATGGACAGGTGTTGGTTTCCCATGATATGTTAGGAATAACGGAAGGCTTTTCTCCCCGCTTTTTGCGGAGATATCATAATTTGGGTTTGGAAATTAATAAAGCGGTTTCTTCTTATATAGAAGATGTAAAAAGTCGGGATTTCCCCAATCAAGAAGAGCAATATTAAGAGCGTTCGAGCGCAATAAGGGAGAATGGAAAAAAACACCCAAAATAGCAAAAATAACATTTGCTTGTTGCCTTCTTCTATTCTTTATGAAGACAACCATCTAATAGCCATAAATAAAGCGCCTGGACAGATTGTACAGGGCGACAAAACTGGAGATATTCCATTATCGGAACTGCTAAAAGATTATATAAAACAGAGAGATAATAAACCTGGAAAGGTTTTTTTAGGAGTGCCTCATCGTTTAGATAGGCCCGTTAGTGGTGTGGTTTTATTTGCTAAAACCGGAAAAGCTCTTGGCCGAGTAAATGAGCTCATTCGAGATAGGGCATTCGATAAAACCTATTGGGCCATCGTTCGTCAGGCTCCACCCTTAAAAGAAGATCATTTAAAACATTGGCTTAGACGAAATGAAAGTCAGAATAAATCTTATGTTTGTACAGAAAATCATATAGGGGCACTTTGTGCAGAATTGTCTTATAAGTTGTTAGCAAAATCAGACCGATATTATCTATTAGAAATAAAGTTGTATACCGGAAGGCATCATCAAATTAGGGCACAATTAGCCTCTATTGGATCTCCGGTGAAAGGCGATTTGAAATATGGGGATACACGTTCCAATCCAGATGGTGGTATTTGTTTGCATTCTAAGAGTTTAGAATTGGTTCACCCTATAAAGAAAACGCTTTTACATATAGAAGCTCCTCTGCCTAAAGATTCTCTTTGGCAGTACTTTGAAAATCTTTCCTTAAAGTAAAGCAATAATAGAACTACTATAACTCTAAGATATAGAGTATGTTTGCTTTGAATAAAAGAGAGAAAAGAATCTCCCGTTTTTTTTATTAACCTTTTTATGGGGATAACATACGGGAGGAACATTTTTATATCTACTACATTTAACCTATCTTTGCTTCCGAATAAAATTAAAATATTATGCTTAGTACCATAGAGTTACAAAGAATGGCATCTCAAGTTAGACGAGATGTAGTTAGAATGATTAACGGAGCAAAATCGGGGCATACTGGAGGTTCTTTAGGTTGCGCTGATTTTTTAAGTGTTCTCTATTCCAATGTTTTGGATCACAATTCTAAAAAATTTGAAATGGATGGAAAAAACGAAGATGTGTTTTTCTTATCCAATGGTCATCTTTCTGCTGTGTTGTATAGTGTTTTAGCAAGAAATGGATATTTCCCCATTCAGGAATTGTCTACCTTTAGAAAAATAGGAACTCGTTTACAAGGGCATCCCAGTGTGAAGCATCACTTACCGGGTATTCGTATTGCTTCTGGTTCTTTAGGTCAAGGTCTGTCGAATGGAATAGGAGTAGCTTTGGCTAAAAAAATGAGTGGGGATGATAAATTAGTATATACCTTACATGGAGACGGGGAGTTGGAGGAAGGACAGATTTGGGAAGCGGCCATGTTTGCTGGAGCTAAAGGCGTAGATAATATTATTTCTACGGTAGATTGCAATGGCTTGCAGATAGATGGAAGCACTAAAGAGGTTATGGATTTGGGGAACCTAAGAGCTAAATTTGAAGCTTTCCAATGGACGGTATTAGATATGGATGGTCATAATATAGACAACATACAAGAAGTATTTTCTAAAGCAAAGGCTCTTACCGGAAAAGGAAAACCTATTATGATTTTGATGAAAACCGAAATGGGCCATGGGGTAGACTTTATGACTAATTTGTGTAAATGGCACGGAACGGCTCCTAACGATGAACAGCTTTCTAATGCATTAAAGCAATTAGAAGAGACCTTAGGGGATTATTAATTTTTCAAAAATGCGAAGATTAATCTTAAGCATTTTTGTAGGCGAACTATTGCTTTGCTTAGGAAGTGTAAGAGCAGCAGAGGAGGGCCCCAGTGGTTTGCAAAAGGATAAACCACTGAATCGTATTTTGTTGATTTACGATGCCTCTAATTCTATGAATGCTCGTTGGCAGAGTGATACTAAAATGGCTATTTCCAAGCGGCTTATTATGGAAATATTGGATAGCCTCTCTGGAATTTCTAATTTACAATTGGCTTTGAGGGTGTATGGACACGAGAGTGAATATCCCCCTTTAGATTGTCAAGATAGTCGATTGGAGGTTCCTTTTTCATCGGATAATGTAAAGAAAATCATTCACAGGATAAAAACATTGATACCCAAAGGGGCTACTCCTATTGCTTATTCTTTAGAGCAGGCGGCTAATGATTTTCCTGCTTGTGAAAATTGTAGAAATATTATTATTCTTATTACCGATGGGATAGAGGAATGTAGTGGAGATCCTTGTGCTGCTTCGGCTTTTTTACAAAGTAAAGGTATTGCATTAAAACCTTTTATTATTGGCATTGGCGATAATTTTGAAACTAATTTCCGTTGTGTAGGGGAGTATTTCGATGCTTCTAAGGAAACCGATTTTGTACGTGCATTTGAAATTGTAATATCTCAAGCGCTAAATACCACTACAGCTCAAGTAAATCTATTGGATGAAAAAGGGAAACCTACGGTAACAAATGTGAATATGACCTTTTATGATCATGTAGCTGGGAAACCAGTATATCATTATGTGCATACTTTAAATTATAGAGGTTTTCCGGATACCCTCACTTTAGATCCTTTGCATATATATGATTTGGTGGTACATACTATGCCTGCTTGCCGCTTAGATTCGGTAGTTGTTTTTCCTGGAATACACAATATGTTTGCCTTGGATGCAGCTCAAGGCGATTTAACCTTAAAAATGACCGGTTCACGCTCGGCTGTGGCCAAGAGTATTGCTTGTATTGTTAAAAAACGGGGCGATTTAGATATTGTTAATGTGCAGTATATTAACGATAAAACGAGGTATTTGACGGGCTTTTATGATATGGAAGTTTTAACTTTGCCACGAATTAATATTCAGAATGTAGAAGTTAGTCCTAATACTACTACCACTATAGAGATTCCTATGCCTGGCATTTTTGTTTTACAACGGAATGGGGAAGGTTATGGCAGTTTATATGCGATAAGGGAGGATGGCAAGGAGGAGCTTATTTATACTTTTGAAGAGAATGTAAAAATTGAAACCTTATACTTGCAGCCGGGACGTTATCGTATGGTGAACCGGTCGAAATATAATTTACGAACTTCCGCTACTCGGGATAGGGTTTTTACGATAGAACCGGGAGTAACGGTGAACGTGGTTCTCTAAGGTGGGATAATAAAAGGGATAAGATGGGGATAGTAAGGTGGGGATGATAAAGGGATAAGGTGGGGATAATAAAGGGATAAGGTGGGGATAGTAAGATGGTTTTAAAAGAAATATATATATACTTATGAATAAATACACTTATACGGAAAAAAAAGACACCCGTTCTGGTTTTGGAGCAGGGTTGTTAGAAGCTGGGAAACGTTTCCCGGAAGTGGTGGCTTTGGCTGCCGATTTAAAGGGATCGGTAAAAATGGATGCTTTTGCTAAAGAATTCCCTGATCGTTTTATACAGGTAGGTATTGCCGAAGCCAATATGATTTCCATGGCAGCTGGTATGGCTTTAGCCGGAAAGATTCCTTTTACTGGAACTTTTGCTGAATTTGCAACAGCGAGGGTTTACGATCAAATTCGTCAATCGGTGGCTTATTCCGAAAAAAATGTAAAAATTTATGCGCCTCACGCAGGGCTTAGTGTAGGGGAAGATGGGGCAACACATCAGGCTTTGGAAGATATGGGAATGATGCGTATGATGCCCGGTATGACGGTAATTCATCCTTGTGATTATAATCAGGCTTACAATGCTACTTTGGCGGTGGCAGAATTTAAAGGACCAGTTTATTTGCGTTGTGGTCGTCCAGAAGTGCCAAATTTTACGCCTAAAGATCGTAAATTTGAAATTGGAAAAGCTTATGTTTTGCAAGAGGGTTGTGATGTTACTATTATTGCCATAGGGCATTTGGTATGGCCCGCTTTGGAGGCAGCCGAGGCTTTACAAGAAAAAGGTATTTCGGCGGAGGTAATAGATATGGCTACCATAAAGCCATTAGATACCGCTTGCATCCTTAAATCTATTTTAAAGACAGGCTGTGTGGTTACTTGCGAAGAGCACCAAATTAATGGAGGCCTTGGAGATAGTGTGGCTAATTTTTTATCGCGCAGTGTGCCGGTTCCTATGGAGATGTTAGGGGTGGACGACCAGTTTGGACAAAGTGGAAAACCTCAAGAATTATTGGATTTATATGGCTTAAATACCAATGGTATTTTGGCAAAAGTAGATTTGGTTTTACCTCGTAAAATAAAATAATACAGTATGGATAAAGCTAAGGTCCATTTTATTGCTATAGGCGGCAGTGCTATGCATAATTTAGCTATTGCTCTCCACTTAAAAGGATATGAAGTTAGTGGTTCAGACGATGAAATTTTTGAACCTGCTAAATCTCGATTGGATAAATATGGCTTACTTCCAAAGGAAACCACTTGGAATATAGAGAATATAACTCCTGATTTAAATGCAGTTATATTAGGGATGCATGCTCGGGTAGATAATCCAGAGTTGGTGAAAGCGCAAGAATTAGGATTGAAAATATATTCTTATCCCGAATATTTATATGAGCAGTCGAAAGATAAACTTAGGGTGGTAATAGGGGGAAGTCACGGAAAAACTTCTGTAACGGCTATGATTTTGCATGTATTGCAAAATTTGGACATGACTCCCGATTATATGGTAGGAGCACAGTTGCAAGGTTTTGAAGTAATGGTAAAACTTAGCGAAGAGGCTCCTATTATGATTTTGGAAGGAGATGAATATTTAACTTCCGCTATAGATCGTCGTCCTAAATTCCATTTGTACAAACCTAATATAGCGGTTATCAATGGTATAGCTTGGGATCATATTAACGTTTTTCCTACTTTCGATATTTACATAGAGCAGTTTAAAATTTTTGCCGAAAGTGTGGAGGAACAAGGGGTACTTGCTTATTTTGAAGGCGATGAGCAGATCTGTAAGATTGTTGAAGAGTTAAGAGGCAAACGGAAGGATATAAAATACTTACCTTATGATGTTCCTTCATACCAAGTACGTGGAGGGCATACCTATCTTATTTTTAAAGGAAAAGAGTATGAATTACAGGTTTTTGGCCGTCATAATTTACAGAATATAGATGCAGCATGGCAGGTTTGTCGCAGTTTGGGAGTGGGGGACAAGGATTTTCTTTCTCAAATTCAAAGTTTTAAAGGTGCTTCTCGGCGCTTAGAGTTAATAGCGGAAAATAAGGAAAAATCGGTGGCGGTCTATAAGGATTTTGCACACTCTCCTTCTAAGTTAATGGCTACCGTGCAAGCGGTTAAAGAACAATACCCTCAACGAAAGTTGGTGGCCTGTATGGAATTACATACGTTTAGTAGCTTAAGTGAAGCATTTTTAAGCCATTATAAAGGGTGTATGGATAAAGCGGATGTGGCAGCGGTGTATTTTAACCCCAATGCTTTGGAACATAAAAAATTGGCTCCGATTACTAAAGAGATGGTTTATAGGGCTTTTGGACGGGAAGATTTAAAAGTGTACGATCAGAGCGAACTTTTATTAAAGGATATACAGTCTCAAAATTGGGAAAATGCCAATTTACTTTGGATGACTTCTGGAAATTTTGATGGGGTAGATGAAAAAAAATTAGCTTTGGAAATAAGTTCTAAGCTTTCCTAAGATAGAGAACTTAGGAAAGTTTAGCTTGTTAAAGTAAAAGACGAGATAATTGTTGCAACTTATTATTTTTCTGTATTTTATAGTTGTTTTATTTGCGATTATTTGGGTCTAAATTATTTTTTTTATTCCTTTGGTTTAATCCTTGATTTGCTTAAGGCGATTCTGTCTTTGATTAAGCTTTATTTTGAGTAATGTTTTATACTTGCTTGTTCAATATCCTTTCTATTCACTAATGTAAATACCTCAATAAGAGCTATTTTCTTATCATTAGACTCTTTTGTAAATAGTCTCCAATATGTATCTTGTCATTTTCTATAGTGAAGTTTAGACCAATTGCTATGCATTTGTCAGGAGAAACCTTATTTTGTAATGCCTTATTAAAACTACCTTCTACAATTTTATTTAATTTTTTATTTGCTTTTATCTTCTTCTCGGTTAACATTAAAGGGCTACCTATCAACGTTAATAATAATGGAAAAGCAAATTTGAAACACACATCTTTGTCCTGAAATTTATTTGTAGAACCGATATTGTAATTTGTGCCCAATAAGACTAACTCTTCAAAAAAAATGTGTAACGAAATCGCCTCAATAACTGCATCTGAAACATCTCCTTGTTGATATGCGTGAGCTTCATATTTAATTAGTGCATCTGTGATTTTTTGAGAGAACCTTATAAGCAAGAATAGATTCTTGAATGCTTGCGTGTAAAACCCAATTACAGTATAAATTAAGAATGTTGTACTTGTCCTTTTGTTTATGAATTTCGAGATGCTTACGAATGTTCGTCATAATATTATACACATCAGATTCAGACCAAATCGTCTTGAGATAATACTTTATCTATTTTGTTGGTGTAAAAATCAATCATAACTTATGCTTTTTCGATGATTTCACTTTCTTGTTTTCAAGGGTGTGGGGGCAGCTTTCGGGTCCGCTTTTATTGCCCACAAAAGTTTGTTAGCGAAATCAATAGATGGTTATTGTTTTGATAAGTTCCGAGAGCTTGGTTACAGTTGATGGTCTTGTAGCTTCTGTAAGAGATATTTTAGGCTTATTCATATTATTCCATTGGTTTAATCATTGTTTCGATGAAGGCGATTTCGTCGGGGGTTAAGTTGTATTTTGCGTAGAGTTGTTTGTCGATATCCTCTACAGACTTGCGCCATTCAATATCTGAATTGGCTGTAAAGTCTTGTAAAGGAACAAATTGAAACTTGTCCTTAGCAATATTCTGAGTAAGCAATATGGTTGATAGCAAGAATCTGAAAAATTTAGTTTTCACATAGCTTTTCATACTATTTGCCTCTTCTTCTTTATCAAAAACGGATAATAGTAAGTATGATTCTGTGCAAATAACATTAGGTTCTAACACTTCAATTCTTGATATTACTTTTTTTCTACCCTTCTTATCCGATTGCCCTGCGTGCTCTGAAGCTGTTTTCGACATAACAACTTTCCAATTATTGACCAAATTGCTATTTACCGTAATCTTATCAGCATCTATATACGAAAGACCTTGACTTCCGAATACT
>JAVVTR010000032.1:0-10038 GCA_036653535.1 Bacteroidales bacterium
ATGATGTCCATCGCCCATCCCGCCTAAATATTGCGTGAGATATTTCATAGGCATTTGGAAAGAATGATGACCATCGCCCATCCCGCCTAAGTATTGCATGCGGTATTGCATAGGCATTTGGAAAGAGTGATGACCGTCGCCCATCCCGCCTAAGTACTGCATGCGGTATTTCATAGGCATTTGGAAAGAGTGATGACCGTCGCCCATCCCCCCTAAGTATTGCATGCGGTATTGCATAGGCATTTGGAAAGAGTGATGACCGTCGCCCATCCCACCTAAGTATTGCATGCGGTATTGCATGGACATTTCAAAAGAAGTGTTCCCATTGCCAATACCGCTTATGTATGCTGGACTTTCAGGATACGACATAGTGGAAGATCTTTGACCTCCTCCCATTTGCGAATGATAAGGCATTTCAAATACTTCTCCTTTGGGCGATTGTGCAGACTTCTGCCCGCCCCCCATAGCTTTTCCAAGTATTGGAGTGGATGGAAGTACTCTATAGGGATCAGGTTCTATTCCAGAATCCGGTTTTGGTACCACTAAATTTAAATTTCGAATAGAAGCTTTGGATGGTTGGATAGAAGAGTTAGGAGCTTGAAAAGAAAAATCTTCTGAAGGAGCTTTTTTCTTTTCTGTAAACGGTATAGAATTGGAATGAATGGTATCGGTGGCAATGGAAGCGGCTTGTACAGGAACTGTAAGCACAGGAGAAGATTTAGAATAAAACACAACAGTAGCACTCCAGGCCACTACCAAAAGTAGTGTACAAGAAAAAAGAAGCGCTAATTTGTAAAATTTATTCACCACTTATTCTTTTAAACAAACTATCATTGTTTCCGACAAGCTCGGAATCCACATTCGGGTCTTCTAGAATCGTTTACATAATCTGCATATTTCCTATTCGACACTTCAAAACCTCTATAGCCTGCTCCCAAACCAGTAGATGGCCAAGTATATACACTGGCGGAACCGTCTAATTCTATAGCACCATCTCCATTTATGGCCTGAAAAGCCCTACCTTCAGGAGTGGAAATATTAATACATCTTTCCCACAAATTACCCGAAAGTTCCATTACTCCATAATAACCAGCTCCGCTTTCAAATCTACTCGTAGAATCTTTAGCAAAAGCCCCTACCCGCATAACCCAAGGAGCTTTGCCGGTTTCTAAATAATTAGCCCCTACAGTATTAGATTCTTCATTCGATAAATTGGCATTTTTAAACCCATGGACTGCCAAGACCGAAGCTTTTAATTTGTTAGCCCAAGCATATTCGCCGGAACGCATGCTTTTATGCCCCCTACAAGCCTTTTCGTATTCCAATTCCGTGTATGGACGTAAGCCAGCCCAATCGGAATAAGCAATACCATCCATCCAAGTTAAAAAATTACAAGCAATATTTCCGCCTGCATCTTCTCTCGACCAAGTTACATTATCTATACTATGGCCATATAGGGCCGAGTACTCTCTTACACCAGAGGAAGTTCCTGGTATACGGATTTTAATAAAATTACGATATTGCGCAGGATTGGAGGCGTGTGTAGGAGGAACCAAAGCGAAAGTGCCTGTTCCTGCTTGTGGAGAAGATGCTGTACGCGCTGCTTGTTGCTCTAAAGTTAGGGTATTTAAAAAGTCGACATAGGCATGCTGTGTAATTTCATATTTCATTAAATAAAAGGCATTATAACCTCTGGGAAAAACATTTGGAATAGAAATAGCATTGAAAAACAAAGCGGTATTAGAATCTATAGCGTCTACATTTTGTACAAATCCCTTTCCCACTTTTAGAATACCTCCTATATTATATAGGGTATTCTCGGAACTTCCATCGCCTATGGTAAACTTCCCTTGAGGAATGTAAACCATTTCTATAGCAAATACCGATACGGTAATGGTATCTTGGTTGGTATAGCCATATGCTCGATAATTCCATTTTAAATGCAAATCTCTAATTTCATTGGGACCATGGCCATCTTGGGCTCTATAAATAAAAACGCCGGGGCTTTGAGTAGCCCCGTCTATATTTTGCTTTGCCACTTCTATGGTCATGGGCACATTGGAAGAGCCTATATTATGATTAGAAGCTAAGGTATCGAAGTAAATAGGCGACCATTCTCCCACATCCTTATTATAGCACTTGGCAAAGACCCAAGCAGCATCCCAATTAGCATTCATATTCCGACGCCAAGAATGTTCCCAAAACACATCGCACTGAATATAAACAGTCCCTTGTGTGGTATTTTTATTTACCAACAAGGGAGAAACCACTTGTATATTATTGGCATGAAGATCTACAAATCCAAATGTCAACAATATACAAAGCTGTAGTAATATTTTATGTGGTACTTTTATTTTCATGCGAAAATAATTTTAATAAGTAGGCCGTATGGAACCCCATGTTCGTTTCATCATACACAACAAACAGGAAGGCAAAGGAAAGTTTATCTTGGAGGTAGAAAACAGAAATTTATTTCTCTGCATTGGAAGTTCTTACGCAACGAATACCGGACATGAAGGAAGCAGATTCGCGAACACTAGCAGTGACAGCATACGGATAGGCTGCACGACTCGAAACACGACCGGCTTCTAAATTTTGACTAATTGTAGTATTTGCACCAACACCATAGCTGGCAAGATAATCGGAACCCCAAACACAATTATAAGGAAATATCATGCCTCTTGGAATATAATAGGCTGCAGCATCACTGTAATTCCATAAATTGGAATCTATATTCGCATTCCCATTAAACATTAATTGTCCATCGCCATGCACCCCTACGAAAGCCCTTCCTGTAACATTATCGGCCCGCACACATAATTCACTAACATTGTCGCTTAAGTTCATAATTCCCCAATAAGAAGCCCCAGCAGCGGACCGACTCGTATTGGAATCGGCAAAACACCCCACTCTTAAAGGAGCACTGTAAGTCCAAACATACCACCCCCCACTCCACCAACCACCATTCACATGAGTTCCTCCATGCGTAGCCCCTGCATTATAACCTATAGGCATAGGTTTTTCTGTACCGGTATTAATGTCCTTAAAAGTGGTAGTATTCATACTGCTATAAGCTCCTGCACTACTATGAAAACTCGCATTAAAATAAACCAAGGTAGAAGAACCCCAAGCGAATTCATCGGCATTTACCTTCTTACTGCCCCTACAGGCTTTTTCATATTCCAATTCGGTCATGGGTCTAAGGCCGGAAAAATCGGCATAAGCCAATAAGTCGTACATAGATACAAAATTTACGGCTATATCTTGCCCATCTATATTTTTGATAATACCCAAAGTGGAATCTATTACTTGTGTTTCGTTGTATATATTATTATGATTAGCGTCTACCCCAATAAGTACGGTGGGGGCACTTTGTATAACACATAAATAATTTCTATACGGATCTAAGGCATCCGCCGCTCCATCCCATATAGAATTACCTACCACCACCCCATTTAAATCGACCTGCGTTCTTCCATTTTGCTGCCCCTGTTCTAAAGTATTTAAAAAGTCGGCATAGGCCTCTTGGGTTAATTCGTATTTCATCACATAAAACGCTTTGTATCCTTTGGGAAAGCGGGCTGGAATAGTGCCAGCAGTCATGCCTCCATCAATAGCCGATAATTTTTGGTCCGTTGGGGACCCTACAACGGTAATCGCATCTTCGTTTGTTACATATCTCGGAGTTCCAAAGGCGGTTCCATTGGTAAACGAATAGGTTTGTTTTGCTGCCGTACCAGTGCCTCCCAAATAATAGGCTCCCTGGGGCACATACACCATTTCTACGGCAAAAACTTTCACTACTAATTCGTCGTCATCCACAAAACCTTGCTTGCCATAGTTCCACTTTAAGGCGATATTTTTCACAACTACGTTGCCGGATCCTAAATTTTTACGATACAAAAACACTCCCACA
The DNA here is from genome assembly GCA_036653535.1 of Bacteroidales bacterium. Lineage (GTDB taxonomy): Bacteria > Bacteroidota > Bacteroidia > Bacteroidales > P3 > JAVVTR01. The sequence continues at coordinate 3,917 of JAVVTR010000032.1, forward strand.
CAGCCTTTTATATAGCTCTCTGTAGGATCTACCCCCCATTTAGGTTGCACTCTCGAAAAACCGTATTCTAAAAGCATGGAACCGGTGGTGGAGCCTCCATTTTTTTCTTCCACTTTGTAGTCGGATGCAGTAGGATCTCCAGCCACATTGCCCGTTGTATCTAAGTACACATGGTTCCAACTTTGACCATCCCATGCCTTTACAAAAATCCAGGCGGCATCCCAATTGGCGGGCTTAGTGGTTCTCCAAGAGTTATCCCAAGCCAAATCAAAAACAATTTTCACGGTGTTATTCGTCGTATCTTGGCTCATTATCTTGGGAGCCTTTAAAATACGAATGTTATTGGCATTCGTTTGTGGGCAGATAAAAAAGGCACAAAAAAATAATAGCACCCATGCCATAATAACATTGTTCACTTTCGCTTTCATATCTTCTATGTTTTAATGCGGTTTATAGGTATATAACCAGCAAAATTATCTCTTTTTTGTAGTATTAACAACTTTTCAACACTTTTGTTTAACTTTTGTTTATAAATAAATTTTTTTCTTTAGGGTATTTTTATACATTTGCGCCTCCCCAAAGAATCTGCTATGAAACGAATTTTTCTGTACTGGATCTATTTTATAGGTGTTTTCCTTTTTTTTTACATAGGATATAAGGAAACTTTAGGGACTTTAGAACAAAACCAATTGTTTCAATTTAGTGCCGATTATTTTTTGTCTTTTTCCTCAAAACCCTACCCTATCCTTTTATATATACAGGCCTTTTTTACCCAATTTTATTATTATCCAACCTTGGGTGCGGGTGTTATATGTCTAATTTGTTGGTTTTTCTTTGTTAGTATTCGTTTTATTGTTCAAAGAAATTTGCCCGCTTTTTACACGGCTTCGCTTTGGGCTTTCGCTTTAATAGCGGCCTATTTGCCTCTTTTTGCCTACACTAATTTAATGTGGCTTTTGGTAGGGGTTTTTATTAGTGCAGGAGCTTGCCTTTGGTCGGCATTTCGCCGTTCTTCCCTTCGCTATGGGCTTATGGCTTTGGTTTTGCTTTTGCTTACCACTATTTTGCAAGAAACAGTTCTTTTGGCTTTGACTTTCTACGTGGTTTTAGAACTATCTTCTTCTAAAAGTTGGATAAAAACCGGAGTGGCTTTAGGAGTGGGTATTACCACCATTCTTAGCGCCTATTTTTTAATTCCTTTTAGTGGTTATATCTACCGCTTTTATTTTACAGCCTGTCATTTAGAACAATTTCACACAGGCTATCTTTTTGATTATCCGCTTAGTATTCAATTAGACATTCCTTTTTCTATTCGTTGCTACCTTGTTGCTTTTTGCGGGCTTTTATGCTTTTTTCCCTTATTTAATTTTGTTCGAATTCCCAAAAGAAAATTTTACCTTTGGCTTTTTCCTATTATAGGAATAGGAAGCCTTTTCCCTGCTTGGGCGCTTAGAGATGCCCGTTTAGAAGTTCTCTACCAAGCGGAAAAATATGCCTATAGGGGGCAGTGGAATAAGGTAGATAAAATCTGTACTCATTATTACGATCACACTATTCCTTTCCAGGAAAGTTTTTTTGCCGAATTAATGGCCGATTATACTAAATTAAGTTTGGTGGCCAATAAAAGCCTTTGCGATAAACTGTTTCTATGCCCCAAGCCCTACTTTCCTTTGTTATATCCCGAAGCGATTACCTACCGTCCAGCCACACATATTTTTTTTCCTTTTTATGCCTATTGTGGTTTTTATGCCGATGCTCTACACTATGGATACGACCTTATTACTACTGGAAACGTGAACGCCCGTATTCTTAAGCAACTTATTCTTGTTAATTTTATAGTGGGCGACTATGCGCCCAACTACAAATTTGTGGCTCTTTTAGAACAATCTCTCTTTTACCGCTCCTTGGCCAAAACGTATCGTTCTTGGTTAGAACACCCCGCTGTTTTAGATACTATGCCCTATTTTCAAAGCAAAAGAACTTTTCTAAAAGGCGATAACTATTCCTTAAATTCTTATTTCCCCGATCTTGCTTTTCGTACTCACCAATTACATTGCCCCCTTAACGCTTATGCCTACGATTATAATTTGGCCTTAATGCTTTTGGAAAAACGCCACGATTTAGTTTATAAAGCCCTGCCCCAACTACAACTTTTTCATTATCCGTATTTACCCCGACATATAGAAGAGGCTATTTTGGTGTATAAAAACTATTTGGTGCCCGGAGGAAAGCATACACGATTGGAAATTTTAAATCAATATTTTTTTGGCTATCGTTTGCATATAGAAACCGTAAATCGTTACGAAGCTTTCATAAAAGCCTACCAAATTTATTTGTATGGAGGTATTTCTTTTGCGCAATTAGAACAAGATTTTGGTAATACCTACTGGTTTCATTTTTTATTTAATACCATTTCTCTTATTAACACCACTTCGGTTCCTAAAGGCAAAGAGGTAAATTAAAACGGCAAAACATGAAAAAGTTTCTTTTTCCCCTTTTATTCTTAGGTTTTATTACTGTTTTGCTAATTGGTTGTCGAAGAGATACAACTATAGAAATTAAAGCCCATAGTCCTAAAATTTGGCCCGATTATAGTGGTGTTACTTTGCCTTTTAATATAGCGCCCCCTAATTTTTATATTATAGAACCTCATCAAAAATACAAAATCCGTATTTTTGGAAGCGTAGAAGAAGATACCATTTTTTTAAAAGGGAAAAACTTGGTAGAAATTCCTATAAAAGCTTGGAAAAAACTTTTAAGTAAGAATAAAAATAAAAATATTTATTTTTCCATTTCCTTAAAAACAGATAGAAAATGGCATTCGTATCAACCTATTATTAATTTGGTAAAAAGCGAAAAGTTAGACCCTTTTTTGGTATATCGCCTAATAGAACCCAGTTATCAAATGTGCAATTATTTAATTACCGAAGAAAGGAATTTAGAAAACTACCAACGCCGAAGTTTATTCGATAATACCCTTACCAATAAAAGTTGCGTAAACTGCCATACCTTTTCGCAAAACAATCCTAATTATTTGGTTTATCATGTACGATTTTTTCATTCCGGCACTTATATTCTTAGAAACGGGAAATACCAACGGTTAAACTTGAATAGTGACCGCTTTGCACAAGGAGGAGTATATCCCGCTTGGCATCCTTCGGGTAATTTCATTGCTTTTGCCACCGGAAAGGCCATTCCTTTTGTACACGCTAAAGATATTGAACGAAGAACGGAAGTTTTTGATTCTTTGGGCGATATTATGCTATACGATTTGGAAAAAAATGTAGTTATTAGCGATAGTCGTATGGCTCACAGCGATTACGAAGAAACCTTTCCTACTTGGAGCCCCGATGGAAAGTATTTGTATTTTTGCCAGTCGAAAACCCCTAATAGAGATAGTAATGAGGATTTTACCTCCTATTCTAAAAAAATAAAATATGATTTGGTGCGCATTGCCTTTAATGCCCAAACATCTACTTTTGGTTCTATAGAAACCCTGATTTCCCATACCAATACAAAACAAACGGTATCTTTCCCTCGTATTTCTCCTAATGGAAAATATTTGGTGTTTTGCCTAAGCGATCATGGTACTTTTCCTATTCGACATCCGGAAAGTGATTTGTATATTCTAAATTTAAAAACTTTAGTTTATAGAAAAATGGAAGCGATAAATAGCCCAAAAACGGAAAGCTATCATACTTTTAGTAGTAATGGACATTGGATGGTTTTTTCGAGTAAAAGGGGCGATGGCATGTATGCCCGCCCGTATTTCACCTATATAGATAAGCATGGTAAAAGTTCCAAACCTTTTCTATTGCCGGAAAAAGATCCTAATTTTTATGTCTTATCTCTTAAGTCTTTTAATGTGCCCGAATTGGTAAAAGGCAGCGTAAATACCAGTGCCATTAAAAGCCAAATGGCCTGCGAGCAAGAAATTATTTACCCACAGGCCATTAAAGTGCAAGGCGAAAAATAAACTATTTTTTTATTTCGGAAGTATTGCTGGTGGTTGTTTTCTTATTTTGTTCTTTTAACTGTTCTTGGCAATAAGCTCCTATTTCTACATTCACATTTTTATCTCCCAATTCTCTTGCCTTGAAAAAATCGGCACAAGCCTTATCGGTATAGTTTAGTTGCAAATAGGCTCTTCCTCTTAAGCTGTAGGCCATAGCATATTTGCCATCTAATTCAATAGATCTATTTAATAATTCTACCGTTTTATCGGGCAAATCCATTCCAAAAAAAGTGGCTTTAAGAAAATATGCATCCGCTTTATCGGAAAAGTTTTTTAGTAAATCATCCGCTAAGGTTTCGGCTTTTTTTCTATATGTTTCTCTGTCGGGATTAGAAACTGGCACATCGACTGCCATTCTTTGATACATAGTTACCTCTATATAAGAAATATCGAAAGGATTGCTACTAAATTTACTTTTTTTAAATTTATTAAACTCTGCAATGGCTTCGTGGTATTTCTTCTCCTGGAGCAACTTTTCTACATTCGCCGGAGGGGGGGTGCCTCTTTCGGAAACTGTTTCTACAGGAGCGGTGTCTCTACTGGTTTGCGCCCACAAATTGGGTGTCATAACCCAACTAAGCAATACTGCAAGGCCGAATATTAAACTATTTTTTTTCATCTTATTTGTTTTAGAGGATTTTATTTTTTTTCTTGTTTACGGGCCTTGTAGTGCACCGGCCCACTAGCCGAAGAAGCAAAGCCTCCGCCTTCCGTACCAGAAAAGGAACCTGGCATTTCAACGGTAGAACCCTTGGTATCTACTTTCCACTGCTCGCCTTTCTTCGTTAAGGGTAATTCTCTTTCTTGGTCATTTACCTTATATTTGCAAATGGCCTTGTTTTTATCTTTCGTATCTATGGTTATTTTCCCCACTTTTAAATTGGGGGTTTCTTCTTTAGCATAGGGGTTCAGCTGGGTCATACTTTCCTTATAATAAATACCTTCTTGGCTGCTTTCGGTAGCTAAACTAATGGCCTTTTTAAAGTCTAAATCTACATAATAGGCCGTTAAAAATTGCTCGGCTACTTTTCCTGCTTTCTTTTGCTCTCGTTGGCACGCACTAAAAAGAAGCAGGGTACACAAACAAAAAAAACTTATCTTAAATTTACTCATGGCTTTATTTTCTTATAATAAACACCAACAAAAGTAATGTTTTTTTAATTTAAAGAGAAAGAACTTACCATCTATAGCCTCTTATAATTTTCTTATCTTTGCAAACCATGAGACTCTCTAATCTAAATATAAAATCGAGTGTTATATCTAAAAGTATTTTACCTTTTGTAGGACTGCTTTTATTGGGTGTTTATCTATTTTTTTTTGGCCTTATTTCGTAAATTTAGAAAGCAAAAGTTTTTATTCGGGGGTTGCGGCTTTTTTGCTGCCTTTATGGCAACAAATTGGAGGTTGTGTGGAAGTTTTAAGCCGTTTTTGTATCCAATTTTACGCTTATCCTTGGGGTATTATTGGCGTTCTTTCGCTCTGGGCTGTAGTGTGGTATATACTCTGTGCCAAAAACTTAAGACTTTGGGCTGTGTTGGCTTGGCCTGTTTTTTTACTCCTTGCCAAAGGAAATTTACCCCAAGTTGTTTTTCTTATGGGGCTAACTCTATCTTTAATTTCCTTATGGGGCCAAAAAAAAATAAAAAAAATTTATCTCTCTTACGGTCTTTGGTTTTTAGGCAGTGTCCTTTTGTATTATTTCAGCGGAATTAGCTCTTTGTTTTTTAGCTTACCAGGAGCTTGTGTTTTGTTTTAATAGAGCCGTATTAGACCAATTTGATCGCATGTACAAGGATGTGATGTTGTATAATCAGGGAATAGTTAGTACTTCTACTTTAGAACGACACCATGCAGATACCTATTTCTTTTATTATCTATCTGAAAAGTTTTATAATAGAAAGAATTAAATTAATTGTATTTTTTTGAAAATAACCCAAATAATATGCCCCAAACTTTTTTAAAAACATTTTTGGATCGTTGTTTTTTAAGATTTAACCTTGCACTATGGGTGATTTTCTTTTTTGGGGGTTGTAACCACGTATCCTTACCTAAAGAAGCCCTGCGGGTCAAAGAATATCCTTCTGTTTTTCAATCCTATACCACCGAT
>JAVVTR010000033.1:0-243 GCA_036653535.1 Bacteroidales bacterium
TACCCCGACCAATCGGCAAAGAGCGCTTATCGCTTTATAGTTCTCTTTGGAGTACCTTCCGACTGCTCGGGTAACCGTTTTTTTCGTATCTGGATGTTGAAATCCTCCTCGGCTATCTCGATAATTTTATCTAGAATGCCGGCTTTGTCGGTGGCATCGACTATCTGCTGTTCCAAAAACTTGTTCTGGCGCTCCAGCAAACGTAATTTCTGCTCCAATTCAAAGATTTTTTGTTGTGGGCTC
>JAVVTR010000033.1:253-9650 GCA_036653535.1 Bacteroidales bacterium
GTCAAAGTTACCATATTTTCGCAACCATCGGCTAACTGTCGTCTCCGATTGTATGCCATATTTGCGTGAAACGGCACAGATCCCTATACCTCCGCTCTCAACTTCGCGAACTACCAACATCTTGAAACTTATCGGATAGTCCTTTTGACTTCGCTTGATATACCTACTCTTAATCACTTCTTACATAGCTGTACTTTTTTTTGTGTAACGCTATTTCAGAACGGGACAATTTTGTTTTTCATTTTTGGACATTTCACTTTGCGGATTACATATTTTGGCGGGAGTGCGGTTACCCCCTTTGAGTTTGTACTTCCGAATGCAAAACTTGCTTTCAGAACTCCGGGTTGCTTTGAAATTTCAAACGCTAAATCCATAGAAACCTTGATGCAAGATAGTATTAATCTTCCTGTTTTGCTTATCTTAGATGATTATTATATTAGAAACTTTTTCTTATCGAAAGGTGTATATACAAAAAAGTATTTAAAGACTTATGATAAAGTTTTTCGAGAAGCACTAGAGGCTCTTGTAATTTCAAATTAATTAAGATTTTAATTATGATATTTGAAATACTAATATATTGAAAAATTTTAATCGTAAAAAAATAATGAATTTGTATTTTAAATATTCAATTTGTGCATTATTTTGTATGTAAAAAATAATTGATAAAATAAATAATGTCAGAGATGAAGTATCTTTTCTATCCTCAATTAGACGCCATGGATGCGGTACCGCTTTTCTTCGTATGATAGCGAAGTATTACGGGAAGTCGTATTCTTTGGAATACTTGCGGGAGCATACGTATCAAAGTTATTTTCACTTATATTTTGCTGAGGCTTCCCCCGATTTTCTGTTTTTCGTCCAATACAGAAACCGCTACCACATCGAACGATATGGTAACTCCAAATTCTACAGGTACACGCCCCTACGTTCCAATATAGATAATTCTATACAACTATTTCTGCTTATTTTTCTTGATACGACGTGACCCTACGTTCCAATATAAATAATTTCGTACTAACTCTTGTTTTATAGCGACTTAATCCATCGAACTATGTGTGGTGTGTAAATTATTTTTCTATCTTATAACTTCCATCCCGGTGGTTCTGCCCCCCCTATTTCCCTCCAAACCGACCTTCCAAAGCTATGCAATATTTTCTCTGTTTTATCTTTTACCAAATGAGTTATTACACATTGACCCGCCAAGGAAGATGCCTGCTCTAAACAAAACACCTTTACTGCACTTTCTGGCTGTATTTCATTCTCGTAAACTACTTCTATTTCTATTAATTCATGTCCTCGCATAAAACCAAAAGACAATCCATCCATAAGCCACTGAACATAAGACGATTGTGTTACATGTCCATTAAAATCTATATCATCAAAATTCGCTTTACAAAAGCAAGGATCACTCCACTCTCCTTGTAATCCGCTAAAATCGCCCTTAGCTTCTAAACGTGTAAAAAGGGATGGCATATCCTCTATCTTTTCCTTACACCACTCTGCCTGCACTTTCAATAATTCCATGGGCCTTTCTGGGCGACGGCGAGCGATATCTATAACCATCCATTCCGTATGAGCATAAGCCCTCATTACGTCCCGCATCACCATTCCATTCTTCTCTTTTCTTTTGGAAAGCACCCTATAATCTCTATTAATAAATAAGCCATGTATGCCGGAAGCCCAGGTTTCAAACCATACTCTTTCCTCTTTTTTAGGCATATCTATAAGACGAATGTGTATCTGTCTTAACATCCAAGTTTGCCCTTTTTTATTAAGAGTAGCCACATCTACCCCCAATTGCTTAGTGTGCACTTCGGCCATATCATTAAATAAATCACACAAAGTCTTTATATGAAGCCGTTCCTTACTATTGGTGTAGTGATTATAAATACGAATTTCTTCTCCATGTTTTTCGTACATCATTCTCCTTTCTTCCTCCTTAATGGAGGATCCTTCTAAAGCAACCGGTTTAAAGCAGTTTTATTGTCGTCTTTCCCCTTATTCTACCTTGGTCCAGTACATGGTACGTCCTAACATAGATATTCCCCAATATCCCCGCACTTTTATTTTTTTATCCCCAACAAATTCCATATAACTTTTATAGGTTTTTCCATTAATAGGATTATAAATCCGTCCATTTTCCCATTGACTATTTTTGGGATTATAAGTAAGGCCCTGCATCATAACCAAATGATCTGCCCTCTGATTTCGCTTATTTGGATCCGGGTTTTTCTTGTCTGTCTTTGGTGTTCCGTCTGCTAAATTTGGATTTTTCATCCAAATTACCCGAGCATCATATTTGCCATCGTCTGTTTTGTAAATTTTAATTTTACTTTCTTCTTTAGATTCGTCTTCTATGACATAATAAACGCCAATAATTTTATCGGCCGCCTGTTGAGCTTGTCCTTTATACAATGCTCCAAAAAACAGACTTAAAAAACACAGTATCTGCAAAGGATACAACGCTATTCTATTCATTTTATTTGTTTTTATATTTTATATTCTATTATTTAAACACAAAAGAATCAAAGGTTTGCAGAATAGTACTTTAATGAAATATAAGGCTATGGAGAAACCCATTTTTCACGTTGTTCATCACAATAACGTATATTTTGCAAAGATAAGTTTTTTCTGTCATTTGTTATACACGTCAAAAGTAACGAAATTTGCAATTGCATTATAAAAAAAACAATATGAATGTTGGAATTATTACCATAGGGGATGAAATTTTAATGGGTCAAATCGTAGATACTAATAGTAAATACATCTCTAATATATTTACTAACTTGGGAATGGAAATTACAGAAATACGTTCTATCCCCGACCAAGAAGACCATATTCAGCACTGCCTCGATGATATGTTTGCGCTCAACGATATTTTAATCCTTACAGGAGGTTTGGGTCCCACGAAAGACGACCTTACCAAAAAAGTACTGGTAAATTATTTTCACGATGAATTGCTATGGAATGCTTCCGTTTATAAGCATGTGGAAACATTACTTGGAAAGCGTTCTATCCCTATGAATAGTTTTAATCAAGGCCAAGCCTGGCTACCATCCAAAGCCGAAATATTGTTCAATCTACGTGGAACAGCGCCAGGGATGTGGTTCACTAACGAAAATAAAACTTTAATTTCTCTCCCTGGAGTTCCATTGGAAATGGAATATTTAATGCAAGAAGAAGTGGTTCCACGACTAAAAAAATTGCATCCTTCTCTATGGCTCGAATACCGTTTACTAATAGTTTATGGCATAGCAGAATCCATACTGGCAGAAATTTTAGATCCTTTCGAAAAAGCTCTTCCTATAGGTATGGGCTTAGCATATTTACCATCCCCTGGCTATGTAAAGCTTCGACTCACCGCCAAAGGTAGCAATGCCGTAAAAATATTAGAAAATAAAAACACGCAACTACAAAACATACTCCAGGGTCGTAAGCTTTTCTTTATTAATTCTTCACAAAGTGCTCTTTCTTTAGAGGGTAGAGTGGGATCCCTACTACTACACACTCATAACACCCTATCCACAGCCGAAAGTTGTACCGGAGGCTACCTCTCACATTTAATTACCTCCGTATCTGGAAGTTCTAATTATTTTAAAGGAGGCATAGTTTCTTACGCCAATGAAGTAAAAGAAGAATTATTGGGGGTAGATAGAAATATATTAAAAAATCAAGGCGCTGTGAGCAAAGAAACTGTTTTACAGATGGCAAGCCATGCTAAAAACATTTTTCATACCGATTATGCCTTAGCCACCTCCGGCATTGCGGGCCCTAATGGAGGAAGTATAGAAAAGCCGGTAGGCTTCGTTTGGATTGCCTTAGCTACGCCCCATGGCTGTGAGGCTCAATGCTTTCAATTTTCCTCTAACAAAAGAGAAATAAATATTGAACAAAGTGCCACTTCCGCTCTAATTTACTTAGAAAAAGAACTACTAAAACAAGAAAAACTATAAGTACGAAGATCCAATATAATAGCAATCTAATAGAAACCAACAAGCGATCTAATAAAAAGGATACTATAAAAGCAATTCAAACATATTTCATTAATTTTCTTTTTTTTGTATCTTTGCCATCCTAATTAAAAAAAACAGAAAAACATGGAAGCGATCATCCAATGGTATTTAAATAATTTAAATTATTGGACCATTACTCTATTTATGACCATTGAAAGTTCTTTTATTCCCTTTCCTTCCGAAATAGTGGTAGCTCCTGCTGCATACAGGGCTGCATCCACTGGAGATTTGAATGTTTTTCTTATTTTATTTTTCTCTACTTTGGGCGCTTTATTGGGTGCCTTACTTAATTATGGACTGGCTATATGGATAGGCCGACCTTTAATTTTAAAATTCGCCAACAGCCACTTAGGCCATCTTTGCTTACTAAATGAAGAAAAAATACACCATGCCGAACTTTATTTTAATCAACATGGAGCTGTTTCTACTTTAATAGGTCGATTAATTCCTGCAGTACGCCAACTTATTTCTATTCCGGCTGGTTTAGCAAAAATGAAATTGTCGCATTTTGTCCTTTTTACCGTTATTGGTGCCGGTATTTGGAATGGTATTTTAGCTGCTTTGGGTTATTTTTTAGAGTCTGCTATTCCCGAAGATCAACTTATGGAAACAGTTACTAAATACAGCCATGAAATTGGATATGGTTTTTTAGTAATAGGACTACTTATTGTGGGCTATTTTATTTATAAAGGCAGAAAAAATCGTCACCAAAAATCTACAGAATCGAAATAGAAAACTTACAAGAGAGAAAAAACCTACACCACACAAAGGATTCTACGCCATTAATTGATACAAAAAAACACCTAAAATTTAACTCCAAAAGATAGAAAATAAAAGAAAATAAAAGAAGCGACAAGAAATATAAAGGAAAAAAAAGAAAAATATTTTCTTAAGAGTGGTAGCGGGAACGAGAGTTGAACTCGTGACCTCCGGGTTATGAATCCGACGCTCTAACCAACTGAGCTATCCCGCCAACAAAAACGAGTGCAAAGGTAAGAATATTTTATTAAAATCAAAAAAAAATGTAAATTTGCGCTCTTCTTTATTAGAAAACGAATTATTGTGATAATTTAAGGCCCCTAATATAAACGCTTAATTCTTTATATATGCAGAAAATACAAATGGTGGATCTCCAAAAACAATACAGTAAAATTTCTGCAGAAATTAATGCAAATTTAGCGAAAGTCATAGATAGTTGTGCCTTTATACATGGTCCAGAGGTAATGCAATTGGAAACTGCCTTACAAGAGTTTCTAAAGGTTAAACACGTAATTTCTTGTGGCAATGGAACCGATGCCCTACAAATTTCCATGATGGCCTTAGGCCTTAAACCTGGAGATGAAGTTATTACCACCGACTTTACTTTTGTAGCTACGGCTGAAGTAATTGCTCTTCTTGGACTCACCCCCGTATTAGTAGATGTTTTACCAAACACTTTTAATATTGATCCTGAGGCCATATCTAAAGCCATAAGTCCTAAAACAAAAGCGATAGTCCCGGTACACCTCTTTGGCCAATGTGCTAACATGGAAGAAATATTAAATTTAGCAAAAAAGCACCACTTATGGGTCATTGAAGATGCCTGCCAAGCCATAGGTGCAGAATGTCTTTTTAAAAATGGAGAACGTTTTTCGGCTGGAACCATGGGAGATATTGGATGCACTTCATTTTTTCCATCCAAAAATTTAGGCTGTTATGGCGACGGAGGAGCTATTTTTACCAACGATGATGAATTAGCCTCCCACTTGAAACAAATAGCTAATCACGGAATGAAAATTCGTTATTATCACGAGGAGATAGGTGTAAATTCTCGCTTGGATACTATACAGGCGGCGGTATTAAATGTGAAATTAAAATATTTAAACGCTTACAATAAAGCACGAAACCAAGCGGCAAACTATTACGACCAAGCCCTTGCAGAATGTAAAGAGCTAATTCTTCCCAATCGTAGTGATTTTTCTACCCATGTATTTCATCAGTACACCTTACGTTGCCAAAACGAAAATCAAAGAGCCGCTTTGCAGGATCACCTAAAAAGTAAGGGCATTCCATCCATGGTGTATTATCCAGTACCTTTGCACCTGCAAAAAGCTTATCAAAACGATCGCTACCCAAAAGATTGCTTTCCTATAACAGAAAAACTTTCTAAAAGTGTTCTTTCTTTACCTATGCACACGGAATTAGGGGAAGAACAATTAAAATTTATTACCGAGAGTGTCAAAGAATTTTTTAATTAGTATTTCTTTTGACCAATGGCCCCGTAGTTCAATGGATAGAACAAAAGTTTCCTAAACTTTAGATACGAGTTCGATTCTCATCGGGGCTACCATTTAAAATCCACCTTTTCTATAAGGTGGATTTTTTTGTTAAGTTTGAAAGCATAATAAAATACGGTATGGCATGATTATTTTAAATTCATAAAACCACACCGAAAATTTCAATCAGAAGTGCAACAAAATGTTCTCTCAAAAAAAATATTTCAGAATTCAGCAGATTAAGAATTAATTACTTAAGCTTATTTACAAGGCTTTTACCACTCTTTTCAATGAATCATAGAGAAAACGTTAAGTTCTCTTACCCTTTCGTCTAAGAAACACCTTTTTTGTTAAAAAGATATAAAATTGTATATTTTTAACAAGGTTTTATCCCGTATCTAATAAATTATTTTTAATTTTGAAGAAATTTATCAACAAGATATAAACATCTTGTAAACACCCTTTTGGTATGTGTAATTTAGAAAATATACAACATAACTAATTTACAATTAATAAGAATTAAAAAGTTTTATTATGACAAAACGTTTACAAAAGCATTCCTTTTATAATAAAAAGGATGCAAAAGAAGACAAAAGGGAAATTTTGGAGCTTCAAAAGGACCAAGAGTGTATTCCTGAAAAGGAAAAGGTGGAATTTGATTTTAATGAATCTGTAAAAAGCTGTTATCAAAGAATTTATGCTTATTTCTTAGTAAGTGTAAAAGACAAAGATACTGCAGACGATCTAACTCAAGAAACTCTTTTAACCGCACATCATGCTTGGTCTATTGGTAAATATCAAGAAGAAGGTCGCTTCCTTGGATGGATAATGTGTATTGCACACAGCCGTCTTATGGATCATTTTCGTCAAGTAAAACGTCATGTTACCATTTTACGAGAAACCAATCTTATCTGTGAAAGTCTTGGCTGGTCGGAACCTTTAGACAATTATCAAAAAGGAGTGGGTTATGAATCTTTCTATTCTTTTAGTATAAAATCCAAAAGCGAGGCTCGTATGGATCTTGCAGCACATCTTTTACAATGTCATTTTGAAGATTTAGATCTACCGCCATCCTATAGACAAGTTTTATACGAAAGGCACATTAAACTACTTTCTTTTAGGGAGATATCCACTAATTTAAAGGAACCTATATCTACTACTATGAGTAGATATTATTCTGCAATAAAAAAACTTAAAAAAATTTTTCTGCAGTTTAACGAATAAAAATAAAAGAACCAAGCCGTATCTTATAGCCTCTTTTTTAACTATCTAAGAAACGGCTTGGTTTCTAAAAGACTTCGTTTCTAAAAGAATCCCATAAAAGAACCAATAAATAAAGATTTGGAATAATCGAATTTTGTTGATATAAAAAGCACCAAATATGCTATTCTAAATTTCTTCATTCGTATTTGAAGGCCATGCCTCCTATCCATCGAGGTAAATATTTGATTAGTATATGCTAAGTAGACATTCTAAAAATCTTGATTTTGAAATATAAAGGAACACAATTTCTATTCAGTAATGAAAGCCATCTCAATAAAAATCAGCTCCTACAAGAAAAGCTTTATACCTTTCTCACCAAGAAAACGGATCAAGTAAAAAATAGGTTGGTAAAAATTGTAGATATTATTATTGTATTATGGAAAGCACAGAAATACTAATTTTTACTACCTCAGGAGATTGTATCCTATTTTGATATTGTTCGTATAGAGGAGAATGAATATGGACATCTATTTAGATGAGGAAAAATCGATACCAGAGAAAATAGGATCTAAAAAGATTCAATCGCATCGTTTCACACCCAAACACGTCATTCAGGATTTTTCCATTCGTGGACGGGGTGTATTCCTTCATATCCGTCGCCGCAAGTGGTTGGATGTAGATAGGGCAGATATTTTCTAAGTCGTTTGATTTTGCGTATAAAGGCACACAACTCACCAAAAAGTTAACGTTATTTTTCTCCTTCGCAACTCGGCAATTCAAGCAAGTTTAATTGCACTCGTTTTGTCGTCGGTTCGTGGCTTTTTTAAAAGAAGCGCATCGATCACACCGCCACTAGTATTTCTTCCATCGCTTCGTTTTATAACGTAGATGGAAAATTACTCTCTACGCAGTATAAACATTACATCAGCGGATTTGAATATTGAGATCCGTTGCATCATGGCCAGGAATATGTTGTTTTTAAGAAGAATATGGGCGAATATCTATTTATGGATGAAACTTGTCTCTCGCAAGGAGAAGTTTATATCCTTCTGCCAATAAAGGCAAGAAAGGGAAAACGGATTGTTTGGTGGTCATGATTAAGGGAAGCAATAGCGAAGTGGTGAGCAAGCATTTAACCATCTTGCCTCGTTCCCTACGTATGAAAGTAAAAGAAATTACCATAGATCTAAGTCCTTCAATGAAAATCATCGCCAAACGTGCCTTTACAAAAGCCGATATCGTTTCAGACCGTTTCCATGTTCAAAACTCATGAACGAAGCAATCTCAGATTTACGAATTGATCATCGATGGAAGGCAATAGACTTGGAAAATGCAGAAATACAATTAGCTAAAAAAGTTAAAAGCCTTTTATTCCTCATATATTTTACAATGGAGATACATGAAGACAACACTTAGCTAGAAGTAGACATATGGTGATGAAACATCATTCCAAATAGACTTCATCTCAAAGAACTAGAGCTAAAATCTTATTTGAACACTATCTAGACATCGAACAATCTTATCAAATATCCATGGAGTGAACCGCTATATACAACCAAAAAATCACCGATAAGGACATTGCTTTAACCAAACTTGCTCAGTGGTATGACCGTGTAGAAAAGTTAAATTGCAAGTTCTTTAATTCCGTAATCCAAACCATGCAAAACAACGATGCCATATCTTAAACTACTTCGTCAATCGCTCAACCAATGCCGCCGCTGAATCTTTTAATGCGAAAGTAAAAGCTTTTCGTATACAATTTCGGGGCGTAAGAGATATCCCCTTTTTCGTTTTTAGACTTGCTGAAATTTTTGCCTGATTTTTAAAAACCAACCTGGATTTTTACTTGATCTCCTATAGTCCTATATTCCAAACTTAGGAATGTATCCGAAGCTATCTTATCTTTCCACTTTAAAAGCGAAGCTC
>JAVVTR010000034.1:0-9162 GCA_036653535.1 Bacteroidales bacterium
ACGCTTACGGATATAATTTACAAAACTTGGAGCGACCACACGGCAAAGGAGTATAAACGATTGAAGAATCTCAAAAAGGAGAACCTTAGAGATAATATGACCAATCGTGAGTTGGTGCTTAATATGCTGGCAGAGCTAACAACCAAAGGTCTTTCAGAAAATAGCGACCCTCAAACAATAGAGCAGCACGCTGAGGTAGCGATAAAAGGTGCAACGGTAGCTCGTAACGCACGCCTTGAAATGGAAGAGGTGCTCGGTGAAAAAGTGGTCACTTCACTCAATGCCAAATCAATACAAAAAAGTATTGAAGATAAAAACGAAAATGAGTAAATCAAATATATGGGTGGATTTCTTGTAAATTCATCCATTTTTTATACCTTTGTCTGCACGAGCAAGGAACGCTACTAGCAACAAATATGCTACGCAACCAAAAGCAATAAGCAGAATACACCACGTTGCAAATCCGTTAGCACTTCACTCTAAGCTCTATTGTAAATATCTGAATTACAAAAGTATATAACGTATCCTGTTATAAGCAATCAAAAAACAAATAGAGTGGGTACTCCCTTGGCGTTTATCTTTTAGCTATTTTATCTCTAAAATTACAACTGCTATATAGCAGAAATCATTCCCTGCTATACAGCAAATTTCATAAACGCCCCCAAGGCTTGTATTATTAGGCTTTTTTTTGTACCTTCGCACCCTTTCTTAAAACTAGAACATACATCTATTATATTATTATTTAAGTGGATACATTAGCATGTACCCCTGATAATGGTGTTTATATTAACAAATTTAAAAAAAATGGCAAAAGACGAATCAAAAACAGTGTACTGCTTTGGAAATAAAAAGGCCGAAGGTAAAGCAAATATGAGAAATTTGTTGGGGGGAAAAGGTGCTAATCTCGCAGAAATGTGTTTAATAGGTCTTCCGGTTCCTCCAGGTTTTACTATCACTACCGAAATGTGTACGGCTTACAATAAATTGGGAAAAGAGAAGATGCTGACCCTTATAAAACCAGAAGTGGAACATGGAGTAGCGTTTGTAGAAAATATAATGAAAGCTAAATTTGGAGATTCGAAAAACCCACTTTTATTTTCGGTCCGTTCCGGTGCTCGTGCTTCTATGCCCGGTATGATGGATACTATTTTAAATTTAGGTATTAACGATGGGGTAGTTTCTGCTTTAATAGAAAAAACTGGAAATAAACGTTTTGCATGGGATTCGTATCGTCGTTTCGTACAAATGTATGGAGATGTGGTTTTGGGTTTGAAGCCTATATCCAAAGACGATATTGATCCTTTCGAAGCTATCATTGAAGAAATAAAATCCTCTAAGAAAATAGAATTAGATACCGACTTAAGTGTAGAAGACTTACAAGAATTAGTAAAGCGTTTTAAAGCTGCAGTAAAAGAAAAAACGGGTCGTGAATTTCCAACAGATCCTTGGGAACAACTTTGGGGGGCTATTATTGCTGTATTTGATAGTTGGGGCAATGATAGAGCCATATTATATCGTCGCTTAAATGATATTCCATCCGAGTGGGGAACCGCCGTTAATGTACAGGCTATGGTATTTGGAAATATGGGAAATACTTCCGCTACCGGCGTTTGTTTTTCGAGAAATGCAGCCACGGGAGAGAATAAATTTAATGGAGAATATTTGATTAATGCTCAAGGGGAAGACGTTGTGGCCGGAATTCGTACTCCACAGGAAATTACCAAATTGGGTTCTGAACGTTGGGCGCTTCTGCAAGGAATAAGTGAGAAAGAAAGAGCCTCTAAATATCCATCCTTAGAAGAAGCCATGCCCAATTTATACCAAGAATTATGGGACTTGCAACATATTTTAGAGCACCATTACCGTGATATGCAAGATATGGAATTTACCATACAAGAAGGTCGTTTGTGGATGCTTCAAACTCGTAATGGCAAACGTACAGGATCGGCTATGGTGCGTATTGCTATGGAATTATGTAAAGAAGGCTTAATTACGGAAAAAGAAGCTCTTTTGCGCATAGAACCTAATAAATTAGATGAACTTTTACATCCTGTTTTCGATAAAGATGCAGTAGCTAAAGCAAAAGTAATGGCCAAGGGTTTGCCTGCTTCTCCTGGTGGAGCCACCGGTAAAATTGTGTTTTTTGCGGAAGATGCAGAAGCATTAACCGAAAAGAATCCGGAAGAAAAAGTTATTTTAGTACGTATAGAAACCTCTCCCGAAGATTTAAAGGGAATGTATATTGCTCAAGGTATTCTTACAGCAAGGGGAGGAATGACCTCTCATGCAGCAGTAGTAGCTAGAGGCATGGGAAAATGTTGCGTTTCTGGGGCAGGAAGCATAGAAATCAATTACAAGAAGCGCACCCTTACTATGAGTGGCAAGACCTATCAAGAGGGAGATTTTATCTCTTTGAATGGATCTACAGGACAGGTTTATGAAGGGAAGATATCTACCACAGAAGCGGAATTAAGCGAGAATTTCGATAAATTAATGGAAATTACGCACAAATATTCTCGTATGAGGGTAAGAACCAATGCCGATACACCTCATGATGCTTTGTTGGCCCGCAAATTTGGAGCGCATGGAATAGGACTTTGCCGTACAGAACATATGTTTTTTGAAGGCGATAAAATCATTCCAATGCGGGAAATGATTTTGGCTGAAGACGAAAATGGACGTCGTGCGGCCTTAGCAAAATTATTGCCTTTACAAAGAGCCGATTTTGAAGGCATATTTGAGGTTATGCACGATTTACCAGTAACTATACGCTTATTGGATCCTCCTTTACACGAATTTGTACCCCATGATGAAAAAGGACAAGAAGAAATGGCCGCTGTTATGCACATTTCCTTGGAATCTGTAAAGCATAAAGTAAAGGATTTACACGAAATAAATCCCATGCTTGGTCATCGCGGTTGCCGTTTAGGAAATACGTATCCGGAAATTTCAGAAATGCAAACCAGGGCTATTATAGAAGCTGCGCTGAATCTTAAGAAAAAGGGTATTAGGGCACGTCCGGAAATTATGGTGCCCTTGGCCAGTGGAAAAAAGGAATTGGAATTGCAAATAGAAGTTATTCGTTCTACGGCCGAAAAAGTATTTGAAGAATATGGCGATACTATAGATTATTTGGTTGGAACTATGGTAGAAACCCCACGTGCAGCCTTGATCGCTAATGAAATAGCCGAAGTTGCAGAGTTCTTTTCTTTCGGAACCAACGATTTAACACAAATGACTTTTGGCTTTTCGAGAGACGATGCCGGTAAGTTTCTGCCTACCTATTTGCAAAAGAATATATTGCAACACGATCCTTTTCAGGTTTTAGATACAGAAGGGGTAGGTTTATTAATAAAAATGGGAGCTGAAAGAGGTAGAAAAATTCGTCCTAACATTAAAATTGGTATTTGTGGAGAACACGGAGGGGAACCCAGTTCTGTAACTTTTTGCGATTCTGTAGGAATGAAATATGTATCTTGTTCTCCCTATCGCGTGCCCATTGCTCGGGTAGCTGCAGCACAAGCAAATTTACAAAGTCAAGAATAAAAAGACTTTTTTTACAATAAACGGGGATACTTATTAATTTGTTTATCAAACTAATAAACATCCCCGTTTAAAGTAATTATTTAAAACAAGTTAAAATAACTTAAGCTTCTATCCACTGCAAATTTTCTTGCTTGCGTAGCCAGGTTAGTTGGCGCTTAGCGTAGCGACGAGAATGGGTTTTAATATCTTCCACTGCTCTTTCATAAGAAATTTCTCCTTTAAAGAAAGAAAACAATTCTCTATATCCCACCGTTTGTAAGGCGTTTAAATTGGCATAAGGCAATAAATTATGGGCTTCTTCTAAAAGTCCATCTTGCATCATTATATCCACTCTTTGATTAATTCTTTTCTGAAGAATATCTTTGGGCCGATTTAAAGCATAGCGCTGTATTTCAAATGGCCTATGTTTTTTGGAATGGGTACGTAAAGAAGAATAGGGCTTCCCGGTAGTAAAACAAACCTCTAAAGCACGTCTAAGTCGTACCGAATTGCAAAGATCTATCTCTTGGTAGAAATCAGGATCTACTATTTTTAATTGTTGTTGTAGATACGAAATACCTTTTTCTTGGAGTTGAAGTTTTAACTCTTCTCTTAATTTAGGATCTGGATCGGGTAAATCGTCTATACCATAACACAATGCGTTTATATATAAACCGGATCCTCCTACCAAAATAACTTCGTTGTGACGTTGAAATAATGTATCTAATAGGGTCAAAGCATCCATTTCAAATTGAGAAACGCTGTAAGGATGATGAATGCTTTTAAATGCAATAAAATGATGGGGAACCGTTTTTAGTTCCACTACACTGGGTCGAGCTACCCCTATATTTAGTTCTTGGTAAAATTGTCGAGAATCGGCCGATAGAATTTCCGTGCCGGATTCCAAGGCCCATTGTATGGCTAAGGCCGTTTTTCCAACCCCAGTAGGACCCTCTAAAACTTTAAGTATATGCATTTTATAGAACTTCTTCGGAATGAGTTTCGCTTAGGTTCAATTCTTTACCAATTTTAAGCATTAGATTCCAGGCATCTTCTCTTTTATTTTCTATATCTCCATCTAAAATAGCGTCTTTAATTCGAGTCTTAATAATGCCAATTTCTTCACAAGGAGATAAGTGATAATATTCCATTATTTCATTTCCTGTAACTGGAGGTTGAAAATTACGTATTTTATCCTTTTCTTCTATTTCTTTCAACTTCCGCTCCACTAACGCAAAATTATTTCTATAACGGGCTACCTTTTCTCTGTTTTTGGAGGTAATATCAGCTTTACACAAACGCATTAGATCTTCTATATCTTCTCCGGCATCAAAAAGCAAGCGTCGTATGGCCGAGTCGGTAACTATATCTTCCGATAAAATAATGGGCCTTAAATGCAGAGAAACTAATTTTTGCACGTATTTCATTTTTTCGTTCAGAGGAAGGCGGAATTTTTTAAATAGTGCAGGAACCCACTTGGCTCCCAATACTTCATGTCCATGAAAAGTCCAGCCTTGACGAGATTCAAACCGTTTGGTTTTAGGTTTGGCTATATCGTGTAGTAAAGCAGCCCAACGTAGCCATAGGTCTCCATGATCGTAAGCGATATTATCAACTACTTCTAAGGTGTGCTCAAAATTATCTTTATGTGCTTTATTTTCACGAACTTCAACGCCTTGTAATGCGGCTAATTCCGGAAATATAAGAGGAAGTAGGCCCGATACCTTTAGCAATTTAAAACCATAAGAAGGCTTGGGAGAGAGTAATATTTTATTCAATTCTTCCGATATACGTTCTTGGGAGAGAATTTCTACTCGGTAGGCATTGCGCGAAATAGCCTCAAAGGTATCCGCTTCAATATCAAAATAAAGTTGTGAAGCAAAGCGAATAGCCCTAAGCATTCGTAAAGGATCGTCGGAAAAAGTAATATCTGGATCTAAGGGGGTACGTATAATTTGATGTTCTAAGTCTTCCATACCCTGAAAAGGATCTAATACATCCCCATAAGTATCTTTATTGAGCGATATAGCTAAAGCGTTAATGGTAAAATCTCTGCGGTTTTGATCGTCTTGTAAACTTCCATTTTCTACCGCTGGTTTTCGAGAATTTTGGTCATAAGATTCTTTGCGAGCCCCCACTAATTCAATTTCTTTTCCATGATAACGGAACATGGCGGTTCCAAAAGTCTTAAATTCACTTAAAGGGGTAGGGATATTTTCCGTTTTTTGGATATAGTCACATAATTTATGTGCAAAATCTATTCCGTTTCCTATTACTACGCAATCTATATCGGTAGAATTTCTATGTAGAAGTAAATCACGTACATATCCACCTATAAGGTAGGTTTCTACCTTTTCCAAAGAGGCAACTTCCCGAAGAAGCGAAAATATAGGAGGCGTAAGACTTTCTGCTAAATTCAATCCCATGGATTTTTATCTGTTAAAACCATACTCTCTCCTTAGTTAGTAGGAGGTCTTTTCTATTTCAAAATAGAGTTTATATGGTGTAAATGAATAATTTAAAATTTAAAAGTAGGCAAGGGTAGGTGTGTAGAGAGCAATGGGGGGCCTATATATGCAAAAATAATATTAATTTTGTAATAATTACGGGAATATTAGGTAGTTTTCCTTTTGGAAAAGTTCTTACTGTTCGGTTTAAATGAAAAAATGAAAAAATCCTTTTCTCGTTGCTCTAAAACAAGTGTTTTATTTTTACTTTTATTATTAATAGCAGGTTTTTTGTATTTTATTCCTCGCCATACTATAAGCGAAGAAATTCGAAAAGGAGCAGCTAAGCTATTAACGAAAGAATATATTCCTAATCAGCATATTGCTTTAGAAAAAACAGAAGCTTTTCTGAAAAAGGATAGTGTTTATGCACTTTTGCGTAAAAAGAATTTTCGATTTCATTCTCAGGGTTTCTTTACCCTTGCCTTTTCGGATAGTAGCAGGTTGTTTATATGGTGTGAACCACCTAATGCAACGACGATAGATAGCCTAAAAAAAATAGGAAAGCAATTTAATTTTTCTATAGAACTTCGTACCCATAAAATAGGGGTGGATGGTTATGGAAAAGATTTGCTCCTTACTTTTGCCAATGCTACTACCGAAAATATTTCCAATATAGCAAAACGTATCAGTTTTTATATTTATGGCACCGATTATAAGGCCGTTTTACAACCTATTTCTGCAGGCTATAGTAAAATTTATTTTTCCAAAAACAACTTAGACTATCAAATTAACTTATCCGATTTAAATAGATGGTTCTTAGAAGATAAAGAAACGTTCATAACTCTACTAGATACTACTAAAAGCTATACGGTTTCCGATTTAATGCTACGAAAAAAAGCCGGGCTTTTCTTTAGTAGTCAACCCGGATTTGTGGCTTGGGTACTTCCTCGTAAAACCGATTTGAAAAAAGAAATTCCTATCATACGACAATTTAGTTTAGATGCCGATCTTATATTAGGAGGTTTTTCCGACACCGCCACTTTAGTGATTATAGGTCGGGAAAGAGAGGCAAGTTTAAATGAATTACCTCCATTAAGGGTGGAAACCATTCTTCTTTTAGCCTCTATCACACAAAAGGAACTTTCACAAAGTTTAGATATTAATGATCTTATGGCTGGAAAAATGCCGAATGGTCAAGATTGGTGTCCTACTTATTTAAGCCGAGAATTAGAAAACACAGAATTAGGACACCTATTAACTATTACCGATATTCTGCTAAAAGATTGGTCGGAAAAGGGTAGTATTCAAGAGTCGTATTATCGTTACCCCAAACCGGGCTATTATCCTTTCGATCAGCCTCTTTTTAGAAAATTAGGCTTAAACGAATTGGTATATAATTGGAATACCGCAGAAACTATGTATGCCATTGAGCAAAGAGGAAAAACAATCTATGCTCTTAATCGTACAGGTGCCTTGCCAGTTTCTTATTTTAACTCTCAGCAAAATTATTCCAGCATAGGTTCTTCTTATGAAAATAAGGCCTATAATTATTTTGCAGGCTTAAATTGTCCCGATTTGGTAAGAGTAGTTCAATACACATCTCTTTATCAGATATTTATAGATAATAACATTCATTATTCTGGTCCCACTTACGCTGCTTTTCCATCCAAAAAACCTCATTTATTGGAAAAAGCAACCGAACTTTTTTTGAGTACAATTAAAAATACCTCTTCTCTAAAAATGGAGCAAATTGCGGAGAGGGTAGCTGAAGATTATTTTGAAAATTATCAAAAAAGTAAAATCATTACCCAAATAAACAACTACGAAAAAGAAAAAGGTTTTAATTATAGTAGTGGGGATAGAGATAAAATTCTGAGACAAGTAAAATTAGAACAGTTAAACCGTATTCGTAGTGCTATGTTTCAGGCTCAAGAGCAAATTGCCTCTTTATCTGAGGAGAATTTTAAAAAATTGGTTCGCTATTTGGCCTATCCTCGTGGATTAAAAATTAAAGAGGAGGCTTCCTATAATCTCATGATGCAAGGAAGAGCTATCTTAGATTTTGCTCAAATATTGGGTAAACAAAACTATGTTTATTTTGGGATGGATCTTTCTAAAGTAAAGCAAGAATATATTAAAAATTTATCGTACAGTGCTGCCAAATATTTAAAATCGGCTTCCGTGATTATAACTTTTAATGATTTTGAAACTACAGGGGGGCACAATATTTCCTCTAAAATTAATAGGGTAAGCAGTATGTCGGGTTATAGAAAATCCCATTCCAATTCGACTTCCGGTTCTAATCTCCCAAAATCGCAGAAACCTTCGTCCTCCAAGGCCCCAGAGGCGAAGTCACCCCAAAAGTCTCTCTATCGGAATTCCTCCCAAAATTCAACTTCCAATACCAATAGAACCAGCACTTTAACGACACAAGGACGAGTGCGTTCCTCCGTTATTTCCTCTCAAAACAGGGATCACCGAGGACTTTAACTGCTCTTATTATATTTAGAGTTTGTTTAATAGAATTTCCTTTGCGCTGAATTCCTAATTTAGAAATTCTTTTAAAGAAATTTTCATTTTGAGAATAAACCATTTAGCTTGTAAATAAGTTCTTTTCATTTTTGCTAATAAACCATTTTTATTTTGATAATAAACCATTAATTCCTAATCTTCGTCCTCCAAGGCCCCAGAGGCGAAGTCACCCCAAAAGTCTCTTTATCGGACTTCTTTCAATAATTCAGCTTCCAATGCCAATAGAACCAGTACTTTAACGACACAAGGACGAGTGCGTTCCTCCGTTATTTCCTCTCAAAATAGGGATCACCGAGGACTTTAACTGCTCTTATTATATTTAGAGTTTGTTTAATAGAATTTCCTTTGCGCTGAATTCCTAATTTAGAAATTCTTTTAAAGAAATTTTCATTTTGAGAATAAACCATTTAGCTTGTAAATAAGTTCTTTTCATTTTTGCTAATAAACCATTTTTATTTTGATAATAAACCATTAATTCCTAATCTTCGTCCTCCAAGGCCCCAGAGGCGAAGTCACCCCAAAAGTCTCTTTATCGGACTTCTTTCAATAATTCAGCTTCCAATGCCAATAGAACCAGTACTTTAACGACACAAGGACGAGTGCGTTCCTCCGTTATTTCCTCTCAAAATAGGGATCACCGAGGACTTTAACTGCT
>JAVVTR010000035.1:0-6424 GCA_036653535.1 Bacteroidales bacterium
CAAAAGCCTCCTTTACCTGTTCCGGTGTCGGCTCCGTCCCTTTACCTTCAAAATCTTGGAAAATCTCATTTATAAAGGCTTCATACCTCGCAATATCTGTATTAATTTGCAAGGCTGACTGCTTTTGTTTGTTTGTAACATTGTTCTTCACTCGCTGCTTTGCCGAGTCCCACTTTGCAGCATCAATACGATACCCCGTAGTAAAATCAATTCTCTTGCCACCGAAAAACACCTGCAAGCGTATGGGTACATTCTCTACCACAGGCACGCCATCTTTCTTTCGATTCTCAATGGCTACTCTTATGCTTCGTTTTATATTCATCGTTCTTTGATTTTTAATCTCGCTGCAAAGTTATAACAAATTCCCAAAAATTACACCAAAAACTACACCAAAGAATATGATTGTTCTAGATGTATTATGATTTAATATAAAACTATAAAGCATTACAAATAGTTATATATAAGCATTTTGATACTAATTGATATTTTAAGAGGGTTCAGGAGAAAGAGCCTCTCTATCCGCAAGTAACGCTGATAATCAATGATTTACAACAACAAGGGACTAAAACAGGGACTAAACCCGGTCTAGTCCCTGTTTTTTTTCTATACCAGGTGATAGATGCAGGCACAAAAAAGGGCGGTCATCGCCGCCCCCTGATACTACGATTTAGTATTATTACTGCTTCGCAAATGTTTTATTGTTGTCCTCCGACAGCCCGTAATCCCGCATTTTGAAAGAACTATTGGATAATATGGTTATAATACGCTTATCCTCCTTGTTATTTATCTCCCCATTTTCAGCGTAAGCATAAAATGATACAGTAGGTTGTGCGCCTGTATAAGCTACATTTACAGAATAGTAGCAATTACGTGTAACTTCAAGTAGGTGGTCGTTCGTGTACTTGGTTACAACGGCAGTTCCATAAACCTTAATTTTTTCCCGTCAACGTCAAGTACTGATGTCATTTCTTTTGCCGAGGAATATGGGGAAAACGTCATTTCCTCTGTTTCTGTGGTATTAGTGGCGGAACTATAAA
Source organism: Bacteroidales bacterium (assembly GCA_036653535.1). GTDB lineage: Bacteria > Bacteroidota > Bacteroidia > Bacteroidales > P3 > JAVVTR01. The sequence continues at coordinate 1,038 of JAVVTR010000035.1, forward strand.
GAGAGCCAACAAATTTTCCGTTTAGCACTTGGGTTACTGCTGCAACTTCTTTATCCGTGTTTTGAGGGGCTTTATCGTTTTTTGAGCAAGCTGCAAATAGGAGAATAGCCAAAAATGTGACGTAATTTTCCATATCGTTTATTTCTTTAATTTCTTTTGCGCTTGTTCAAACGATTCAATAAAATGAATCTCTACGGGCGATAACTCATACTGTGTACGTTCTCGAAATCTATCATATTCGGTATGAGCTTTTTGTTTTGCCATTTCGGCAGAGATCGCTCCAGCGTGATTAAGTAATTCTTTGCCGGACAGTTTTAGAAAATCATCTAACTTACCGAGCCAATCTTTCATATACATTGGACGTTTGTCTATTGCTTGTAGTTCGGCAAAATCAAGATAGAGGGTTACGATACGGTTAAGTACGTCAATCTCCTGTTGCGAAAGATAGTTTTTCGCAACTTCCGCATCTGATTTGCGTGGCAGAGAACCAGTCCACGAGGTAAGTCCCATAAAATCTTTTTCTGCATCTACTCGACTGTAAATCACTTCGGCAGCGGTTTCCCCGTGAACGGCAAAGTGTATCTTATTCTGCACGGAGGCGAAAAACTGTTTGCTTGTTTCGCTGCGTGGGTCGTAGTCGATACTGAGTGCATATATCTCCAATACTTTGCGATAGAATAGTTTTTCGGAAGAACGAATATCCCGAATTCGTGCCAATAACTCATCAAAATAGTTTCCACCGCCGCCTCGTTTCAATCGCTCGTCATCCATTGCAAAGCCTTTCACCATATACTCCCGTAGCACTTGAGTAGCCCATATTCTGAAATGAGTGCCTCGCAAAGAGTTTACACGATAGCCGATAGAGATAATCATATCTAGATTGAAATAATCTACTTGATATGTTTTTCCGTCAGAAGCAGTTGTTGCAAATTTTGCAACAACTGAATCCTGCAACAATTCTTCTTCATCAAAGATGTTTTTTATATGCCTTGATATAGTTGACTTATTGCGTTGGAATAATTCCGCAATTTGATCTAACGACAACCACAAGGTATCTCCTTGAAAGTTTACCTCTAATTTATATTGTCCGTCAGGAGTCGTATATAGTAATATGCTATTGTCCATCATTCTCTATCTTAGTAATTATCCTCTTTAATCTGACCTCTTGATTGGTTTATTTTCAAAAATCGATCGACCTCCTTTATTCCATTAGCCACTTGAACATCAACTTCCAATCCAACAAGAATGCGAATATTCTTGTCCTTAATACTTTCACAAATCTGGTCAAAACCAGAATAATAGAAGTAGCCAACCAAAATATCAACGGAACTACACTTTGGCAATATTCCATTGATTATATCGAAAAGAAACGTATCTTGGTTGGTGATAAAGCTATTTTGTTCTATACTCATATTTCTATTTGCTCTTATTAATCAAATCTCGTCTATCAACTCTCAACAAAGTCGCTATTTTATCAAGCGTCTCAAGAGACGGTTGAATTTTATTAGAACACCACAGAGATATGGTGGATGGGTCTTTGCCTAATTGCATTGCTAACCACTTTCCTGTTCGTCCTTGTTCTACAAGTACCACTTTTAGTCGATTGATTTGTATGCTCTTCATTTCAATTATCATTTGAATATAATTCAAAGTTATTGATTTTTTCGATTACTTGTATCAACTTTCAACACAAATATTTAACAATCTGTCTAAAATGAAGTATCGATTCAAGTAATGGAGTGTGTTATAACCTCCTCCCTTTCTTCTTCTTACGTTGCATTCTCCGGCGGAACATCTCTTCTTTCGGGTTGTCACATTAGGCAATATCGGTATATCGAAGAACGAACCGATAGAGCCGCCAATGCTACTGCTTTCAATGTATTGTTCCGTGCGATGAAGGGGGTATTGCGCAGTGGACAGGCTCTGTTGTTGTGGGGTGGATTGGATTGGGTAAACACACCTTTGAGGTTTTGATAAACGATGCCATATGATGAACCCCAGACTTCTCATAAAGTGCGAGAAAATCTGAGTACTCAAAGTTATCTTGAACCTAAATTTTTACTATACGTTCCGAGCTGTAGAAATTGTTTCGTTATATAAATGATCAAACTGTTCTGCCAAGCTATCCCAACTAAAACGTTTTTTCTCTTCTTGAATATTGCTTATAAATTCGGCTTTGCGGTTATGGGTATAAAAATCTTCTATGGCATCGGCAATAGCTTGTGGATTGATATCGGTAACGTAGCCCACTTTATGGTTGGGTACGATTTCGGATAGACCACCAACATTAGTAACCAACATTGGAGTATTAAAATTGTAGGCAATTTGGGTTACTCCACTTTGGGTAGCGTTTTTGTAGGGTTGAACCACCATATCGGAAGCAGAAAACACTATCTTTACCTCGGAGTCAGGAATAAAATAATCTAATAAAATTACGTCTTCTTCCATGCCTAATTTTTGGATTTGTGCAAGGTATTTGTTTTTGTCGTTGTAATATTCTCCGGCAACGATAATTTTTTTATTTAGGCTACACTTCTTGGCTTTTAAAAGGGCAAATGCATCTATAAAAAGATCTAATCCTTTGTAATCACGTACAAAGCCAAAGAAAAGGAGGTAATCTTTGTTGGGGTCTATGCCCAAAGATTGACAAGCTGTATTTTTATCCACACCAAAGCCGTAATTGTCGTAAATAGGGTGAGGCGAAAATAATGCAGGCTTTGTTTTGGTAAAGAAATTTAAATCGTGTTTTACCTGTTCCGACATATAAAGAAATCCATCGGTAGAGGCAATAAAATAGCGGGTTAAAAAAGAATCAAAAAAATGCTTTTCATGAGGAATGATATTATCGGCAAGAACCAACACTTTGGTATGTTTGTTTAAACGAGCCAAAAATGCAATAGTGCCAAGACAAGGCGCTAAATAAGTAGTCCAGTATCGAACTATTAATACATCGGCTTGTTCTTTATATATTTTATAGCCTATTTTGAACCAATTAAAGGGATTGACAGAGTTTACACAACGGCTAATATTTAAGTCGCTTGGGGCAGGAGAGTCTGTATATTGCGTTTTTCCCGGAAAAAGAAAAGAGGGATATTGAAGGGAAAAATTAAATATTTTTACTTCTCGTTTTCTATTTTGAAAAGTTCGTGCTAATATTTCATTGAAAGAAGCAATACCACCGCGATAGGGGTGTGCAGGACCGAGAAAGATAATCTTTTGCATAAGGGAATAGTTTAGTAAAGAACAAAGGTAGAAAAATTGGGGGAGAAAATGAAAATGAAAATGAAAATGAAAATGAAAGGAACTAATAAGGAGGGGCTGCTTCTATGGTAGCCGTTTCTATGGTAGCCGCCAAGGTAGCTGCTTTCCAAGGGGCTGCTTTCCAAGGGGCTACTTCTATGGTAGTTGTTTCCAAATGGGCCACTTCCAAGGTAGCTGCTTTCCAAGGGGCCACTTCTATGGCAGCCGTTTCTATGGTAGCCACTTCTATGGTAGTTGTTTCCAAATGGGCCACTTCCAAGCAGTATAGCTACTTCTAGAGGTAGTTTCAAGGAGCAAGCCCAAAATCACGTATTTTGCTCTATGCTTAGTTGCTTGTATATTCACCATACCAAGAACTTAATTTTTAGAAACTTCGCTTTCTTTTTTTGTATTGCTATTGTTAGTTGCCACTTTTATTTGAACTTTCGGGGGATCCCCACAAACAATAGCCACCACCCCCACTGCTACAATATGGTTAACGTTTAAAATCATGGGAAGGGTAGATGTTTTATTGGATGATTTTCCCTTAAATTCCGTTGCAAACGAGCGGAAATATAGGATTTGGAAGAAAGATTCGTTTATTTTGTTTTATTCCTAATAAGAATTAGTTTAAATCTTGTTTTTCCTATTTCATTATTAAATTTGTCTGTTTCAATAATTATTATCATCCATAATGCTACAACTGACGTAATTTTGCAAAATTAAAAAAGACGAATATATATTAAACTATCAATAAATCATGAATTTAATACATTTACACCCTATGTTGGTGCATTTTCCTGTAGCTCTAACATTAGTGGCATTATGTTTCCATTTGGCCGACTATTGGTTCAAACAAGAATGGCTTAATAAAGGGGCCGTTGCATTGGTTGTTTTAGCCACATTGGGAGCATTTGCTTCTTTGTGCTCTGGATTTTTCTTTACCAAACCAGTGGCAGGTTTGGCGGCGAGTATCAAAGAAGTGCATATTATGTTTGCATCCATATCTACCGTTTTCTTGGTTTTAGCCTCTATTGTTGGGCTAATAAGCCTTTGGAAAAAAAATGGTATTCCATGGAAATATTTTTTTACGGTCCTACTAATTTTGGCCTCCATTGCTATTTCGCTTGCTGGCATGAAAGGTGGCTCTATAGTTTATGACGTATGGCTCTTTTAAACCATGTTTTCCCAATGGTTTTCCTAATCACAGATTTTATATCCTCTATTTTAATATTAATTAATTTAAAATTATTTTATTTATGAAAAAAATTCTTTGTTATCTTTCTATGGCTATTGCCATGGTTGGTATGATTTCTTGCACTCCTAAACAAGACAAAACGATTGCTAATTTAAAAGCCGCTATTGACGGAGAAGCAACAGCCAGTGCCAAATATGCTGCTTTTGCAGAACAAGCAGCGAAAGACAGCCTTTTTGCAGTAGAAGCTCTTTTTAAAGCTACCTCACAGGCAGAAGCTATTCACATCAAAAATCATCAAGAAGTTTTAGCTACTCTTGGGGTAAAAGATTATCAACCTAATGTTCAAACTTATGAAGTAAAGACAACGGCTGAAAACTTACAAGCTGCCATAGATGGGGAAACTTACGAATTTTCCACCATGTATCCTGGTTTTATTAAAGATGCAGAAGCAGAAAAAGTTCAAGGTGCTTTAGTTTCTTTTAATTATGCACAAGATGCAGAAAAAGGACATGCGAAAATTTATGCCGATGTCTTAGCTAAACTATCTACTCCAGAAATGTTGGCCGCTGTTTATTATGTATGCCCAAAATGTGGAAATACTTATGCCAATACCCCATCTGAAGTTTGCGAACTTTGCCAAACCGCTTCAGATCAATTCATTGTATTTAATGCAAATCTTCCAGTGGTATCTTCCGATTCCACCATGGTAGCCACCGCCAAAGTGGTTAAATAAAAGACCTTGGAGAGAGCTTTCCGAAAGAAGAGTTTTCCGAAAGGAGAGCCTTCCCAAAGAAGAGCTTTCTTAAAGAGGAACTTTTAAACGATATTTTATAGAAGAGGGTCTATCCATAAAGTTGGATAGACCCTCTTTGTTGTACGCTCAGCATGTACGTAATCTCATGGGTGCAAGTCCCTAACGAACCCTAATAGTGGGAATCGTCTAGCCAAT
>JAVVTR010000036.1:0-2840 GCA_036653535.1 Bacteroidales bacterium
TTCGTTTTGATAGATATTGAATCCAACTAATTTGGCATTTGGATCCGGAGTGTAATCCCAGTTTAATACCGCACAATTATTGCTTTCAAAAACCTTTGTTTGTTTAGGCGCAAGGCAGGGTTCAATGGGATAAATTTCCAATTTAGTAGATACGACAGAAGTGGCTTTGCATCCATTTTCTTGCACGGCTTCTACGGTATAGGAATAAGTTCCAGCAGTAGTAATTATATCGGTATAATTACGGCTTTTCAGTAGTTCGGTATTAATTTTAGTACCATTACGTAGTAAATTAAATCCGGCTAAATTAGGAGCACTGGCTATTTCGAGATATACTAAATGGTTAAAAGTATAATCATATTGAACCGTAGCTCCTAAAACCATAGTACTATCTTCTAATACGGCTAAGGAAAGACCTCCGGCAGCACATCCGCCTCCATTTAAAAGCGCTTGAACCTCATCAATAGAGCTTACATCAAATACTCCCTCTAATTTTCTATTGGCGAAATTATAGTAATAAAGTTCTGTTAATCCTTTTCCGCTTTGACTAAAAGCGTAGAAATTGCCTTTATAATAGGCGGTTCCATTTACACTTAATTGACTAAAATCGAAAGTAGGTTCGTTGGTGAGTTTTACCCCCTCTAAAGAATAGAAAGCGCTGCTTTGCCAATCTCCTATTTCAAAGCCTCCTTTGCCATTATCCAATTCAGGAATATAGGCTATGTGACGGGCGTTAATGTCGAGAGGTAAAACCATAGATACGGATTGTGTTTCGGGATCGAAAACATAAATGTTTTTATTATTACACGCACAGTAAATACTTCCATTTAGTTGAACCATATTAGAAACAGCAGGTAGATTAAGTGGTTCAATTTCATTCAAAAGTCGAAAGGTATTAGCATCAAATATTTTCAAGCCAGTGGCTTGCCAATCCCCAGAATAAACGGTATCCCCCATTAAAAGAGAACTAATAGCGGTGAAACTTCCGAAATCATTCATTTTTACGAAATTGAAAGAATGGTTGGAATAACCTTTGGAATGAAGCATGTTCTCCATTTTGGTAGAGAGCAAGCCATTACTTTGAGGTCCTCTTTCTATAGGTTCTTGTGTTGTTGCAGGACGAGGAGTCAGTGCAGAGGGGGTAGTTTCTATTTTAGAAGAAGGGCGTCCCCAATAGATATTTGCCGTGCGGTTATAGATTACCGTATTATCAATAGTTTGAATTGGATAGCAACCTCCAACAGGAATAACTATAACAGAAATAGGGGCGGTATAGTCGGAAACTCCATCGGTATAAATAGCCTGTACTTGGTATTTATGGGTGCCTGCGGTTACACTAACATCTTCAAATTTAATGGCGTTTGCCGCCAATGGGGTAGTATTTAGTTTTACAGAATCTCTATATATATTATATCCGCTTAGGGTATATTGTCCTTTTAAAGGTGCGGTCCAACTGACTTGAACTTTTAGAGCATTGGCGTAGGAACGAGCTTGGGCAAAACGTGGAAGAGCATACATTTGTTTTTCATCCAATTTAATGGCATAGGGTATCCATTGTTGCGCTTCGTAAGTATAACCAGTGATAGTTCTGCCATCGGAAGAAGTGGACATAATTGTAAAGAGAGGAACATTTCCCATATCCAAGCCATAGAGTTCTTTGAGATATTCGGAGAGAAAAACAAAATCTCCATTTTTGGTATATACAAAGGGAACACGACTATATACGTCGGGTCCCGAAATTTGTTCTTGACCTATTATATTACCGTTATCCATGGCTAATATCAAATCAATGGTTCCATATCCAGGAGAAGGGTCTAACATTTTGGTGGTGAAACTTTTTTTGGCTGTATCATAATAAACAATAAGGCCGCGTTGTTCTAAGGCTCCTACTAAAATACTTCCACTGCTGTTACACCCCCAAAGATTTCCAGCATTTTCTTTTTCTGTGCCTACAAAGAAAGAGGTGTCGGCACTTCTGTCCCAAAATACAGGGCTCATATTAGAAAAGGTGGCTGGCCAAGTGCTGTAGCCTACTGCAATTTTGCCGTTGGCCGATAGAGCGTCTATTCTTGCTCCATATCCGGTATTGGCATCTTTGTCGGACGACTGACTAACCATAGGCCAATGAGGTTTTATGGAGTCTATAATTTTTCCAGTAGTACCATCGTATATAAAAGGAAGATTAACGGTAGATAATCGATTGTTCAAAGGGTTTATTATCCGTTTCCATCCCATAGCGGCTATATTTTTCCCATCGGTAGAAGAACTCCAAATGGAAACACCTAAAAAACTTTTAATAGCGGTATCGTAAGTTAGTGCTAATGGAATATATTCCCCATTATAGAATATAACCCCGCTATTGTCTCCCATAGTGGAGGCAAGCTCTTGCATACCACTATAATGAGTGGGGCTTACGAAGGTTTGAATGGTACTCTTGTCGGTTCTCTGCGTTATTCCAGTATTAAAATTGTAAAAGAATCCATTAGATGTTCCAATAGATCCATACAGATACTGTTGATCGGAGGAAATACCGCGCGGAATACCTGCTGGTATATGACTTAGAATCACTGCTTTCGCATTCTTCCCTTGAATAATCGTAGCATCTTGTCCCAAAAGATTGGAAGTAAAACCTATGATCGCCAAGGATGTGAAAACAAGGTGGGATAAAATAGATATTTTCATAAGTAAATGTTTTTATAAGGAGATTGTTTTTATAAGGAGATTGTTTTTATTTTTCTATAAGAGTTCTGTTTAAAGGAAGTGGCATATTTACAAAAGGGGGGCACTCTTTTAAAGAATGCCTCCCTTTTAGTTTAATTGGCTTATTCTAAATAGTTTAAAAC
>JAVVTR010000037.1:0-2397 GCA_036653535.1 Bacteroidales bacterium
GATTCTGGAATATGCATTTCCGGATTCACCCTATAAGTGCGAATTTCCGTATTTTCATTTGGAAAAACTTTTAGAATACAAATTTCTATAATACGATCTGTAGCAACATTAATTCCTGTTGTTTCTAAATCGAAAAAGCACAGAGGCTTACCTAATTTTAATGCAAATGTTGACATGTTTTTTTTATTCAATTTCATTACAAAGACTACGATATTCTTGGATATTGGACACTTTTTTTATCCTATCCAATAGGTTTGGCGGAATGTATGGAATAGCAAAATTAGACCAAAACTGTTTCTGCCTATGTAAAATTAATCTTTCTGGTGAACCATCTTTTAAATGATTTTCCAATAATACGTCCAAAAACAATGAAAATATTTTTAAGCACTCTCCCTGAGAGAATATTCTCCCTTGTAATATGGATGGCAAAAAAGGATTGGCAATAACCCCACGTCCAAGCATCATGGTTTTTATTTCCGGGAAACGTTGATGTATCTTTTGTGCATCCTCTACTGTAAATATATCTCCATTATAGACACAATGAGTCTTTATCAAAGATTGTAAACAAGCAAATTTATCTAAATCCACCTTTCCATTATAAAGTTGAATACCTAAACGAGGATGAACAGCCACATACTCTAAAGGATACTGATTCAAAACCTCAACAACTCTCAAAGACTCCTCCACCTTTAAATACCCGAGTCGTATTTTAACAGAAAGTTTAATAGGCGAAGTTGGCAAAACCTTGTCTAAAAAACGCTCTATTCTATCGGGAACCATCAAAAGTCCACTTCCTCTTTGCTTAGAGGCCACGGCTTTCATTGGACAACCTAAATTCCAATTCATACAAGAATAGCCCAAATCATTCAAAGCATTGGCCATAGCAGGGAAATAATCTTCCTCGTTACCCAAAAATTGAGGTTCCACTATCATAAGATTATTTTCCGGAAGCAGATCTTTTAAATGGGAACGTTTCACTTTTTTCCCTGCAACTAAAGACACGAAAGGAGCCACGGCATAACGTATCCCCGATAATGGACCAAATACTTCCGATAAGGTATTACGATATCTATAATCCGTAAAACCATCCATGGGAGCCAATACCCATTGTATATCTTTCCAATTCGTCATTTATACAAAGTTAACCAAAATTTAAAAAATGTAGTTACCTTTGTTCGTTTTCTTATAAACACATTTATATATGCAAAAAGGAATTTTATTCGGAAAAAACATAGAAGAACTAAAACAAATAACAGATTCTTTACATCTTCCAAGCTATACAGCCAAACAAATAGCACAGTGGATGTATTCTAAGCGTATATTTTCCATAGAAGAGATGAGCAATATTTCTGCTCAAAACAGAAATATATTAGAGGAATTTTATGAATTAGGATGCCAAAAACCTATTCAAACACAAACTTCAACAGACGGAACGCAAAAATTTTTATTTGAAACTTCTTCTTCTAAGCATATAGAAAACTACATAGAATCCGTATATATTCCCGCTAAAGAACGAGCGACCTTATGTTTATCTTCTCAATCGGGTTGTCGTATGAATTGCCAATTCTGCGCCACCGGAAATCAAGGATTCAATCACCATTTATTGGTTCATGAAATATTAAATCAATACTACAGTATTCCACAAAGTAAAGAACTCTCCAATTTAGTATTTATGGGTATGGGGGAACCTTTCGATAATATAGATGAGGTACTAAATGCATTAAAGATACTAACCTCTGAATGGGGATTTGCCTTGAGCCCACGAAGAATTACCGTATCTTCCGTTGGAATACTACCAGGGCTAAAACGCTTTTTAGAAGAAAGCGAATGTCATTTAGCTATCAGCTTACATAGTCCATTCGACCAAGAAAGAGAGGATCTAATGCCTATCCAAAAAGTATATCCTATAGACGAAATTATCGCATGCCTAAAAAATTATAACTGGAGCGGACAACGTCGGCTTTCTTTTGAATATATTCTTATACAAGGCGTAAATGACAGCCTTTCTCATGCACGCATGATAACTAAAAAACTAAGAGGCCTACAATGCCGCATTAACCTAATCTCTTACCACCACATTCCCAATAAATCTTTTGTTAAAAGTGACGAGGAAACAAGCATGGCTTTTAGAGATTTCCTGAGTTCTCACGGTTTGTTTTGCACCATTCGACAATCTAAGGGGGAAGATATTTTAGCTGCCTGTGGTCTATTAGCAAAAACACGCAAAGAATCCAAAAACAGGGATAAATAAGAAACTAAAGAGGTCCATTAGTGTCCCATTAAAATTAGGGACGATTAAAAGTTAAATAAATTTGGCTCATTACGGTCGAAAAGTTCTTTGAAATCTTGAAATTTAGTCTTGTCGAATAGCTCTTGCAAGTGCGTTTTGTCGGTCAG
>JAVVTR010000038.1:0-1944 GCA_036653535.1 Bacteroidales bacterium
TTCACTCACTGCTGACCTCCGAAGCAGTAATACGAAAAACTAAGTGGTTAAAAAGTGGTTAAATTGCTAAAAACACTTGCAATTGCTATCTCCACTGTCGCTCAACTTAGACATAGATATTTAAAACAAATACCTTAAGCAAGATAAAAAACTCCTTGGAAAACAAGGAGTTTGTTTAATCGTTTATTTATTTACAGTGACTGCCGATGATTTATACCAAGTTACTGGTACAACCTTCCCATGTGCGTCGTTCATTTTGAATTTAGGAACAATATGATAAGTATTTTTGCCAGAAACAGGTGCTTTGTCTATAAACGTTACCTCTTCTTCATTGTAGCGATAATCTACCGTTGCAATGTTTTCACCATTTCTATATACGTCAAATTGCTTATCCATGAACCATGGATCTTTATTTGCTCTTCTAACCCAAAATCCGTCGTATTCCCCACTGGACTTATCATAATAAATACTCTTCATATTTAAAGAGATAGTTCCGTCTGCATTTAGCATACTGGACTTAATGTATCCGCCTGTAATAGTTGCCCATAGTGCGCCTGGCATTACAAAAGCCATAGCATGCTTAGCAAAAGCCTTTTCACCATCAAATAGGTAGAAGTTCCCACCCGCAGTAGACATGAATGTTACCGAATCAAAGGATTTAGGAATTCCATAAACTAGCCCTGAAGAGCTAGGGTCTAAATACGAATATTCTACTCCATTAGGAATTACCGCGGCTTGTGATAGCTTATTAGGTATAAAAATCAACCTATTTCCTGACATCAATAGTCCGTTTTCAGCACTATATGTCTTGTTTCCCTCTGCAACTTTAATTTCCTCTAAATTATTCGCACCAATAAAGGTATTTTTAGAGATTAAACTACAGTTTTTAGAAATAGTAACCGACTTAAGGTATTTTCCTCCTAAAACTGTTGGTAATCCTGCCCATTTTACATCGTTTGGCATTACAAAACTAGTATCTTTCTTCTTTGATGGATAGGCTATCATTGTTTTCATATTCTTTGTATATAAAACACCATCAACAGACTTAAAGCTCTTGCTTCCTGGAGCAACTCTTATTTCTTCAAGATTCCCTCCGGCAAAGCAGCCTCCACTAATCGAAACAATACTTTTGGGTAAAGTCAATCGCTTAGTTCCTGTTGTTCCAGCAAATGCTGGATTGCCCAGTTTTTTTATTGTCACTCCATTGACCTTAGACGGTATAGCCTTAACCTTTTGTGATGCACCCTCTATGGTTGCAGAATTTCTAGGGCTAATGTAAATTTTGCTTCCATTAATCTTATATGCTCTACATCCAAAGTGACTTGGTGGTGGGCAAGCAAATGCCATAGTAGTAGTTGTTATCACCATTATACTGGCCATGACAACTGAAACGATTCCTCTCTTTTTCATCAATAATTCCTCCTTGTACTCTTACACTCTTTCTCTTTCTCTTTCTCTTTCTCTTTTCCTCCGGTTCGTCTACTCTTACAAGCTTATTTAGGAAAGAAATTCCATAAAATAGAATATGATTTATGCTAGACTTTCAATATCTATTTTAAGATTAGTATATACTAAAATAAGATAAATTTCATCATTTTTCTGCTATTTTGCAGAAATTTTTGTTTATTCAAAACAATCCATGAACCAGGCTTTCCCCATTCCCCTTTTGGTTCAAGTCCTGACTTTTCTCAAATCACTGAATTAAAAAAGTCGCCCTAAAAGGACGACTGTTTAATTCATGGTTGCGGGGTCAGGACTTGGACCAAGTCCATCTCCCTTCTCTAACTTCACTGGTCGCTGGACTTCCACAGGGGGCTCTGCCCCCTACTGGCGCTCCCTTAAGGTCTCACCGCTTTGCTCCCGACCTTTCACTCACTGCTGACCCCCGAAGCAGTAATACGAAAAACTAAGTGGTTAAAAAGTGGTTAAATTGCTAAAAACACT
>JAVVTR010000039.1:0-1818 GCA_036653535.1 Bacteroidales bacterium
GGATTGGAACAAGCGATTGAGTTTATCGGAGATGATGAACTTATTGAAGTTACACCTAACAACATTAGAATCAGAAAGAAAATTCTTTCAAATACACTTCGTTCAAAGCAAAGAAAATAATCAGTATATAACTAAAAAAAACCGCTGTCTTTGTAGTGACCCCAATAAGTTAGACTTGATAGAGTAGTAGAGAAATCTGCTACTCTATTTTTATGCAGCTTGGTATTTTATCCTGTATTCCACAGGGCTAAAGTAGCCAAGTTTTTGCTTTGTTCTTCTGTTGTTGTAATAATTGATAAACTTTTCAATTTCAGTTTTTAACTCATCAAAGCTATAAAAGGTGTTTCCATAATAGATTTCTTGCTTGAGAATTCCAAAGAAGTTCTCCATTACAGAATTATCGAGACAATTGCCTTTGCGTGACATGCTTTGATATATTTTGTTATCTTTTAGGGCTTTTGAATAAGATTTCATTTGATATGCCCAACCTCTGTCCGAGTGAAAAGTTCTTCTGTATTTACAGTCATTGGTCACTTCTATTGCTTGATTTAAGGCTGTCATAATACCAACAGCTGACGGTGTTGGCGTTATACTGTAACTTAAAATTTCGCCATTAAACATATCCAAAAAAGGGTCTAGGTATAGCTTTTTCGTTAGCATTCTGCCTTTATCATCGAACTCATAATACTTAAATTCCGTTGTATCGGTTGTTATTTTTTGATACATGATATTAGTGTTAAATCTTCTATTTACTCTATTCTTTGCAATTCTGCCAACAACACCTTTGTATGAAGAATATTTTCTGCTTTTTCGAGTGTAGGATTTAACTTGCAAACAGAGCTTTTTAACTAAGCGTTGAACTTTCTTTTTGTTAATTTTGATTCCTTGTTTAATCAGCTCTCCATATATTCTTCTATAACCGAAATCCTTGTGTTTCTTGCGAATTTCGAGGATTTTTTCTTCTATTTCTTTATCCGGATTTTCTCTGTCAAATTGTTTTTGCCAATACATATATGTTGCTTTGGGAAAATTTAAAACTGCAAGAATATCTTTTAATCTAAATAATCCTCGGAGGTCGCAGATAATTCTTGCTTTTCTCTCTGTGCTTCTTCTTCCAAACGCAACCTCCTCAATTCTTTTAAATAGGCATTCTCTATTCTTAGTTTTAAATTTTCATCTTCAAGTTGTTTTAAATATTTAGTATTTTCATCTGTATTATCTATCTTTTTAGGCTTTGGCATAGTCGGTTTCCTTCCTTTACACTTTTCTCTAAGTGCATCAGGACCGGCTATACGAAAGTCGTTTACCCACTTGGTTATTAAAGATGGATTATTCATTCCAACTTTTAAAGCCGACTCCTGATACGATATTTCTGTTGTTAGATATAATTCTACCACAGAAAGCTTGAATTCAAAAGTATAGCTTTTATTTTTTCTTGACCTCTTTAACCCTTCATCTCCAAATTCTTCATATGCCTTTACCCACTTCCTAATATTACTATCATCATTTATGCCATATTTTTGCGCTATATACTTTCTCCCGCCTTCTCCTCTTAAATATGCCTTTACTGCTTCTTTTTTTATTTCATAGCTGTATTTTGCCATTAAAATACCGACCTCCATTAGTTAGTTTTTTAGGTCTAACTTTTGGGGGTCGGTACATACGATGTGTCTTTTGTTTAGATGTAACCCAAGTTGCCATGGGGCGGCACAATGCGGTCAAAGACCGCCGGCGGCACAGCCGCCGCAATTGCAAAACCATTTAGGTTTTGTAATTGATTGTGCCGCCACATACGGTAAAAATGCTTGTTAATCAACA
>JAVVTR010000040.1:0-1714 GCA_036653535.1 Bacteroidales bacterium
GTTCCCGTATTCCAAACGATTTGATGTTGGGAATAGTCCGCACTAGAAAGTTGCAAAAAAATATTTATTTTTTCATCCGTGCAGTAGAGGCTATCTGTAAAGCCAAGTGAAATAGGGGCATACACCGTAGTGTCGCATAAGTCTTGACGGAGGATAAAGCCGGTGATGGGCATGGTGTCCCAGAGAGCAGAACGTTGTAGATAGGCTTCTGTGTTAGCTTGTGTAAAGGCAGAGGGAGAAAAATTGGTAGCATTGCCCGTAAGAAATAGTTTGCCGTAGGGAGAAAGGGAGAGGTGTAGAGAGGGCGAAATAAAGCTTTGCTGATAGGCAGGCATTGATCTCTGCCATGGATTTTTAGGTACAGATTCTCCTAAGTAAAACATGCCATAAGGTAGCATTTCAAGAGGCAATTTTTTTCTTTTAGGAGGGTGCTTGCTATTGTCGAACGTAGACAAAAAGCACGGTACATTATCCCAAGTGCCCCCAAAGGGAGATAGTATTCTGTTTTCTACCAAAAAGAAGTTTCCTTCTTTTTGTGGGTTACATACAATATCCCACCCGCCAGAATTACTATCGTCTATATATAACGTACTCCAAATCAAAGTATGATTGGTGTCAAATTCCATTAAAAAAGTATTTTCCTCCGGTGAATTTTTAGTAGCTTGCATAGAGAAACGCCCTTCTTTTTTTACGATGGGAAATTTTTTACTTGTGGTACTCCCTGTCAAAAAAAGATGTCCTTGTGGTGAAATATCCATAGCCATAGGAAGAAGAAATGCACTATCCTGAGCTTGCTCTGATCCTATATGTGTACACCATATTTGTTTTCCTTGAGGGTTGAACTCTGCAATATAGGCCCATGAAGACATAATATCTCGTACATAGATTTCTTTTTGCAATTTTGATTTTTTCTTTACGATTGGCGGATAGTCTGGCGTTACGGCACCGCCGTAAATATACAAATTCCCATTTTTATCCACTTGCATATCTTTAATATTCTCGGCTTTACAATAGGTGCTCCATATAATATTGTCGACCTCATCTATCTTTAGTATGAAAGAAAGATCTTGGAGGTCGCCATAATTGACATAAAATAGGAGGCTGTCGTAAGGCCAAATATTGGCACCTTTAGGTCCAAAAATAGGAATATCGGTACCCCATTGAGACTCCCTATTGTTTCCAATATTTTTGAACGAAGTACTGGAATGAGTGCCATAAACATAAAGTTCTCCATCAGGTGCAAAGCACATTTTTCTTGGATAAGTAGTTACATCAATCACATGGGATTTATTTATAATCGTGGGTTCCACACCAAAAAGAGAAGCCCAAAGACGTTTCCCCGAGGTGTTGAATTTTAGAAAAAAACAAAAACCTGTATCGATAAAATAGGAGGCTTTATTGCGGTCGGGCAAAGGAAAATCGTTGTTCCATGATTTAGGGTGGAAGGGAATTTGTTCTGCATCGGCAATTGCTCTATTCCATGATAAATTTATACCTCCCCCACATAAATTTCGTTTTTGGCATTAATGGCTACGGTGGTTGCCTCATCATATTGAGTTGATCCATAATAAACCATCCATAATAATTTGCCTTCGATATCAAAGCGAGCAATATAAGCCTCTGAATCCACACCTGAACTATCTTGTATACTTACACTGTCTTTTTGCTGATAATAACGAAAGGCAGAGAGCTTTGATTTTCCCACGGCATAAAG
>JAVVTR010000041.1:0-235 GCA_036653535.1 Bacteroidales bacterium
TATTCGGTTCGATTGGGCAGTAAAGAGGCTTCTTCGCAACAAGGCCAACTTCGGTGTGCTGGAAGGGTTCTTAAAGACTCTGCTGTCCGACGATATTAAGATCGTAGAGATATTGGAGAGCGAAAGCAATCAGGAGAATGAGAGCGACAAATTCAACCGGGTAGATATCAAAGCAAAGGATAGCCGGGGGGAAATCATTATTTTTGGTGAAACGTTCGAATACCCATTCACTTTT
>JAVVTR010000041.1:245-895 GCA_036653535.1 Bacteroidales bacterium
TAATTCTAAAATCCGCAATAAATAAACTGACAATACCGATGCTCATCCACCGGGAAAATCGGCTGACCCCTAATATGTGCAATGGGTTCAGACGGAATAGATAGAAATAAAAAGAGCTTTAATAACAATTGTTATTAAAGCTCTTTTTATTGTGAGTGAACTGCCTGGGGCTCGAACCCAGGACCCCATCCTTAAAAGGGATGTGCTCTACCTGCTGAGCTAGCAATTCATCCTAGTGCTTTACTTCTGTAATGCGGGTGCAAAGGTAGTGCTTTATTTTAAATATGCAACATTTGACGCTTTATTTTGACTATTTTGTGCTCTTTTTCTCTTTTTCTTCCGATTGGATTACCTCTGGAGTCGATATATCAGGCTTAGGATTGTCTGTTAAGCCACTGGCATCTTGCAAAACAAAGCGTTTATAATAAGATAGGCAGAGCGTTGTGAGTGGCAAAGCAACAATTAGGCCGATAAAACCCAGCAGTGTGCCCCAAATAGAAAGCGAGAGCAGAATAATGGCCGGATTGAGCCCCATAGCTTTCCCCATAATACGAGGTGTGAGGTACAGATCTTGTATGCATTGCACAATGCACAGAATCAAGGCAGCCATACCGATGATCATCCAGAAGTTTTCTCCTGTCTGTGCGGAC
>JAVVTR010000042.1:0-891 GCA_036653535.1 Bacteroidales bacterium
TTATCTTTTTGAGTATTATCTTTTTGAGTATTATCTTCCGCAACATTCTCTCTCCCCTTCAAAAGCCTTTTTGTGTCAGTATTATCTTTTTGAGTAAAAAGAGACTCAAAAGTCGAAATCTCTTCTGTAATTTTTTGAGCGGCAGGCTTATCAAATTCTTGAAGCCAGTCGATGAACCCTTGTGAATATCGGAGATAAATGGTCGCTTTGGCGATGCCTCCAAAATTGGGAGAGCCCTCAGAAAAGAGGGCAGAACAACCAGCATAAGGAGCTTTATCCCATTTGAGGCTTTTAGCATAGAATTTTTGCCAACTCGTGAAATAGGTATTTGATCCATCGGGGGTGTCATCGTAGAAAAGTAGATGAGTAGCAACGGGAATGTTATTCCCAATGACTTTCCAATGAAGGACTATGTTTGGTTTCTTGCTTGTTGTGGGCGGCGCAGTGAGTTCTTCTTCTTCTTCTTCTTCTTCTTCTTCTTCGGCTTCTTGGATTAGTTCACTTGTTGGTTGCTCGCCTGTTGTGGGCGACTCAGTATCCCAAAAGGGTTCGACGAGATAGACCTGTTGAATATCTTCTTTAACTAAGTCGAAATTACCAGCTTGGATGGTTTCATCAATGCGTTTTAGAAACATCGTTTTTTTCTCCTAATGTTACAAGACCAAAGCCTTGGGTATTTTGTCCTCCGAGTCCGCAATTCCAGATGATCTGGTGAATGACCTCAGGGGCTTTAACTTTAACGGGGCATCGGAAGGCGCGGACATTGAGAGCTTTTATCTTGAAGAGTCCGTGACGATAGGCTTTTGAATCATTAAGTGGGAGGAAGCTGATTTGAATAGGTAGAGTTTTGATGTCGTCTACGCTGAGATTAGCAAGGGTTAGATAGTTGGT
>JAVVTR010000043.1:0-828 GCA_036653535.1 Bacteroidales bacterium
GAATCACAGTGTGGTGTTAGTTCAGTCTAGCTCAAATGATCCCTATTTAACTCAACTTAAAATTAATACAGCATTACTTGATCCAGAAATTCAAAAAGTCACCTTATGTGCAACGCTCAATGAACCGAATAATTTTAGTCGAATATCTCCTATTCAGATGGAACTTTTATCCGGTAATCAAACCATCGCCAATGCATTGATTCAGACTCAGGCTAAAACTGAAAAAGCCCTAATTTTGGCTGAAGTGTATAAGCATAATGATAAGTGGAAATTTAGATTTATCGATCAAGGTTTTAATGGGGGCTTAAAACCTTTGGCTGAAAACTTTGGTGTGGTGATTGAGGAGACTCAAAGTAACATTCCACCAACACCAACACCAACACCAACACCAACACCAACACCAACACCAACACCAACACCAACACCAACACCAACACCATCGAAGTCGAACCTTAACTTGTCAAAAATTAAGTTAGACAAAAATAATTCTAGAATTAACTTAACTAAAAAGGGCGCAGGCTTTGGCAAAATTTCGGTGAATTTAAACTGGAATAAATCTGGAGCTAAATCAGAATCCTTTTTCCAAAAATTAACCCGTTCTAATTCAATCGATCTAGATTTAGGGGCGATGGTACAGCTTAAAGATGGCAGTATTGATTTAGTCCAACCGCTTGGAAACCGATTTGGTCATTTTGACCAAGTGCCTTATATCAAATTAGATGCAGATGATCGTACAGGTGCATCTATAAATGGTGAAAATTTACATATTAATGGCAATCAATGGGATCGCATTGAGCGAATTGTCATCTATACCTATATTTATGAAGG
>JAVVTR010000044.1:0-822 GCA_036653535.1 Bacteroidales bacterium
TGATTGCTGCTAAGATATAAAGTCCTAAGGTTAGTGTTCTTACTTAGATCCAAGGTGGATAATTGATTATCATCAAGATCTAAATCCGTAAGCTTTGTGTTTTTACTTAGATCTATGGTAGATAGTAAATTTTCGTAACATTCTAAATCCTCTATTTTATCCCACAAACTAATGTCTAAAGACGTAATATCATTGTTAGAAAAATTACCTGCTTCGGCAGAATAGGAATAAACCAAAATTGTATCCCCTCTCTTCTGTCCGGAAATGTTGCTACCCGTAGCAGAAGAACTAAGCAGATGTTTGTCTATGATTCCATTGCCCCAGTCAACTGATATAGTATCCATATCCCCTCTTACATACAATCCAAACTCTATTCTCTCCCCTATAGACTTACTACTGGTGAATTTTGCAATCATGGTAGGAGCAATGGGGGCAGAGGCTATACTTATGCTCGTTGTTCTTAATATATCTTCGTTTATAAAGTCGGGGTATAAAGCATAGCTTATTTGAGCAGAAGCGATTTGTGTTTGACTTTTTAGAAAAGTAAAAACACCTAAGGAATCTACGCTATAATCTTGCTTCTCTATTAATGGCGAACCATCCATTAAAACCCATGTAATATTGGGAATAATGGAGGGATTTTCGTTTCTGTACGCATATAGAGCCCCAAGGTCTAATTTCATATCCGATGGAATTAGCGCAGGAATCGTAATGGCTTTTTGAGGAGCATAAGTATAACTTGCATACGGAAAAGAGGTTGGAAAACTTCCTGGAATCAATTTATTATTGCTAATATCTATTTGGCTTAAATTAGAAAGTGTA
>JAVVTR010000045.1:0-818 GCA_036653535.1 Bacteroidales bacterium
AATGTGTCGAAATCCTCGTTGGCTAGAGCCAACCAAGATCGTGATTATCGCATTTTTGAAGAGTTTGCCTACCAGCTGTAAACGAAGCCCGACAGAAACGGAAAACCGACATTTTTAATCTTGGTGGTAATGTTTATGCCTTCGATTCGACCACTATCGACCTATGTTTATCGGTCTTTTGGTGGGCAAAGTTTCGCAAGAAAAAAGGAGGCATCAAGGTGCATACTTTGTACGATGTCGAAACACAGATACCTGCGTTCTTTCACATCACAAATGCCTCGGTTCACGACTCGAAAGCTATGAACGAAATACCTTATGAAACAGGATCTTATTATATCTTTGACCGTGCTTATAACAACTTCAAAGCGTTGCATAAAATTCACCAAATAGATGCCTGTTTTGTTGTCAGAGCCAAGAGAAATCTACAATATAAAATGGTAAAATGGAGGCGGCGATTACCCAAAAATGTACTGTCGGATGCTACCATAGAATTGACAGGTTTTTACCCCAAGCAATACTACCCTGAAAGGCTTCGATTAGTCCGTTTTTGGGACGAAGAACAGTGCCGCAAATTTATGTTTTTGACAAATGCGACCCATATTTCCGCCCTCCAAGTAGCCGAACTTTACAAGAACCGTTGGTAGGTAGAGTTATTCTTCAAGTGGCTCAAACAGCACCTCAAAATCAAGAAGTTTTGGGGTACAACCGAGAACGTCGTTCGAATTCAAATCTATGCCGCCATATGTGCTTATTGCCTTGTGGCAATCGTTCAAAAGGATATGCAACTTGATCGGAGTACTTACGAAGTTTTGCAGATT
>JAVVTR010000046.1:0-807 GCA_036653535.1 Bacteroidales bacterium
ATTTGATAATATACGCTATCTACTATTAACATAGACTTAAATTTATCAACGCTAGACCAACTATATAAATAAAAAGTATCGCCTACCTTTAACGATAAATCGAAAACCTTTCGTTCTTCTATTCCGTTTTGCAAAGCGTAAATCTGAGCATGGTCCTTGCTTTCGCGTAGAAAGAAAGGATTATGCTTCAAATAGGTGTTTTCCGATTCCTTATAGGCATATTCTCCTATTACTACCTCTTTTGTAAATTTTGTTGGAATTGCAGGCTTTGTAAAAACATCCCCTGATCTCTCTCTTGGAACAAAACTCCATTGGGCCGTGGTGTCTTCAAAAATAGATCGGTATATTTTAGGTGTGTCTAAACTATCTTTTTCTTTTGGAGCAGCAGCGGGAGACAAAGAGCCTTTAGTTGGCATTTCTGAACCGTTTCGCGAATCTTGCTGTGCGTGCAGGCTAAAACATAAAGCCATGAGCATGCTAAAAAACATAAATTTTTTCATGATTCTTTTATTTTAGAAAAACTAATTTTTTTATCGATATATTCTTATTGGTTTAACAAAGTGGAGAGTATAAATTTAAGATAACTTTAACGAACAATTTTTAAAATTCCACAACAAAATTAGAAAAGATTTTTTATTTCCACAACTATATCTAAATTTATATTCGGCAGGTTCAAGTAGCAATTGTGAATTTGTATCAAAAGATTGAAAATCACTAAAATGTCCTGTGTTGAAATAGCGTTACACAAAAAAGAGTAAAGGTATGAAAGGCGAGATTAAGAGCTTGTATATCAAGCGCAGTCCAAAG
>JAVVTR010000047.1:0-747 GCA_036653535.1 Bacteroidales bacterium
CCTCAAAAAGCCCTTACGATTCCTGCTCTAATTCCATCGGATATGAAATTAGATCTCGGGTTTTTGTATGCGTACAGAAATGCAAGCCCCTCCATTATTCCCAATATTACATGGGCTTTAATGGACGGTTCGCCATTAATAGAGAAGCAAGATTATAGCGTAGACTCCTTAGGTGTTTTTACTTTTCTAAAAAATCAAACACAAATTGCTTTTGCTCAAATAAGCCATCCGTTATATCCCGACTTTAGAAACGGGAATATACTAAAAACAACGGGCATAAGTATAGCCTCTGACCTCATTGTTCCTACCATGATTGCAAAATTCACCAGTAGTAAGTCTATAGGCGAGAAAATAGAGTTTGAATTGCGTGTAAGAGGGGATATGGATACTATATCGGTTGACTGGGGAAATGGAGTTATAGACAAATATCTGCTTAGTTCTTCTTCTACAGCTATCAAAATTTCCGGACAGAAAAAAGGGGATACAATTTTGGTTTATGCCTATTCTGCCGCAAAAGGTAATTTTTCTAATAATGGTATTATGTCTTTAGACATTCATTTATGGGATAAAATAAGTCAGTTAGAATGTCACGACAATTTACTATCTACCTTAGATTTAAGTAAAAACACAAAACTTCTGTATTTAGGTCTTTACAACAATCAATTATCCACTTTGGATCTAAGTAAAGACACTAACCTTACGTATTTATCTCTTTCCAACAATCAATTATCCGCCTTAGATCTAAGT
>JAVVTR010000048.1:0-690 GCA_036653535.1 Bacteroidales bacterium
CACTTTTCGGAGAATGTGATCGACATTATCAATCGTATGGGCTTTTATAACGAGATTAAAAATCTGGCAGACAATAATCGCCTATATATTGTTATCAAAGAGTTTTGTACCGCAAAAGCGTATATGGGAGCCGATATAGTCTCTTCGGTAGATATGGGATATATATTCGAGGAGCTTGTACGCAAGTTTTCGGAATCATATAACGACCAAGCCGGAGCGCATTTTACGGCTCGTGATATTATCTATCTGATGTCAGAGCTATTGGTTGGCTACCGTGAACAGGAGTTAAAAGATGATGGCATTATTGCTTCAATCTATGATATGGCGATGGGGACAAGTCAAATGTTGGCTTGTTTGGATGAACGTTTTTTGCAAATAGACCCCAAAGCGGAGATTACTTGTTATGGACAAGAGTTGAACAATCAGACCTTTGCTATTGCTAAGGCTGATATGCTCATCAAGGGTGGTAATGCCGATAATATGCGACAAGGAGACACGCTTGGCGATGACCAATTCAAAGACTATGCGTTTGACTACATTATTTCTAACCCGCCATTTGGTATTCCTTGGGAAGGGTCGGAAAAGGTGGTGCGAGATGAGAGCCTGCTTGGTGCGGCTGGAAGATTCGAGCCGGGCTTGCCTGCCAGCGGTGATGGACAGCTATTGTTTATGCTCAATGGCGTTGCGAAG
>JAVVTR010000049.1:0-373 GCA_036653535.1 Bacteroidales bacterium
TTCATATTATATGCTATTTGCACGAATAATACAATACTTTGCACGAAATATATTGTATTTAATCATGACTGTAAGCATAATTGCATGGAACAGGTTAAAACTCGCACGTGGTATGTGATGTTTTGGGGAGCGACATTTTTGAGCAATATTTTTAATAAAAAGTCCTTGACAATTTGTCTTTGGTGCTGCTGCTGTGATACTTCTTCCCCGTTTTGGGTATCCAAACCAATGGCTCGTCCTCTGTAAAACTGCTTTTATCAAAACACAAGCCCTCAACCCCATACGGGGCAAGGGCTTGCACTTCTTTGCAAAAAAATGGAGCTGATGATGGGACTCGAACCCATGACCTCTTCCTTACCAAGGAAGTGCTCTA
>JAVVTR010000049.1:384-632 GCA_036653535.1 Bacteroidales bacterium
CCGCCTGAGCTACATCAGCACGCATGTCACCAGAAAACGGCAACATTGATATTATACACAATGATCGCCGTTTTGGCAAGGGGTAATTTGCGTTTTTCCGCATTTTCCGCTTTTTCATTTCTGCATTTTCCGTATTTTCATCCCACGCGGGGATATACATCTCAAAGAGCTTATGTTATACTTTGCTACGTTCCACACGCTCCTGCTTATGGAACGATAAATTTAAGCTTGGAGGATCACACCACATG
>JAVVTR010000050.1:0-627 GCA_036653535.1 Bacteroidales bacterium
GTCAAAGCGGTCGAGTAACGCGACTATTCGATCTTGTTCTTCAATTGCTGGCAATGGAAGAATTATGTCACTTAGCTTTGACGGAGTAACTTCTATAACTTTAGTTCCATGTGCCAATTTATTTTTTTGAGTAAAAAACATACTCGTATGAAAATAATATGATAAATATTTTGCGTTTTGATTGTGATGAATAATTGCAGTATGACCACTAACCGCAATATCTTCATCACCAACCCATGCCACACATTTACAAACATCTTCAACATTTTCACTGGTGACTGCCATAATTACATCGTTCTTTTCAGCTTTCTTCGACTTATTGGCTGATTTCTCTGTTATGGTTGTGATTGTTTCTTCGGCACTTATTCCATAACGAGTATATATTTGACCATAATGAATGCATGGTATTCCATTTTTACAAAAATCTTTTTTTTGAAAATTACCGCCACGAGTAATAGTAGCAATATCAGAAAGTTTTAAATTTGCGTAACCAAAAACATATTGACAAAGTTTAATTAACGAATTACAATTGTCTGTCTGTCTGTCTGTCTGTCTGTCTGTCTGTCTGTCTGTCTGTCTGTCTGTCTGTCTGTCTGTCTGTCTGTCTGTCTGTCTGTCTGTCTGTCT
>JAVVTR010000051.1:0-612 GCA_036653535.1 Bacteroidales bacterium
TTCTATTATTGTTAATAATTCAATTTATTATTTAGTTGACTTGTTTAATATCTTGTTTTTATTCTAAGCTTGTTTTAAGTTCTTCTATTGTTTCGTCTTTTTCGCGTTGATAACTTTCCTCATTGTCACAAATTGCTAAAAAAACATCTCCCTCTTCATAACTAAAAACTAACCTTTCTTTATCATTGCAAGCATAACCGTTATAATAATTAAAATTATGTTCATCAAAACAATTCAAAAGTTTTGTAATCTCAGTTTCTTTTTGTAGTCCAAATGTATTTATTATTGCTACTCCATTTGTGATATTCCAATTGTCTTCTCCAAAATATTCTAAAATAACCTCCTTTATAGGTTCACTTAAATGCTCAATAAATTTATGTTCTCTTTTAATCTCTTCAAATGTTTTCATAATTCTTTACCTTCCTTTATTATTATTATTATTATTATTATTATTATTTAGTAAACTCTTCTCAACTTTCTACACTCAATACAATAACCGTTATTGATAAAAACTTCATTGTATTGATATGTATTTTTGTTTTTATATTCCCAATCTTTTAATTGCTGTTGCGTCTTAAATTCTTTTGTGTGCCAAAATTCTAACATGCTCAT
>JAVVTR010000052.1:0-600 GCA_036653535.1 Bacteroidales bacterium
TGGCTATGCGAAAATATAAACTACAAATATATGAATGGTTTGAATTGCCTATACTTAATTTTTGAAAAAAATAAATAGTCGCCCCTTAAAAAGTATAATTCAGCGAAACATTTTCTTCCATGAGTGTTTCGCTGAATTTTTTTCAATAGCCACAAAAGCCCCCTCATGGCTCTTTTGGAATTATATGCAGCTGCAGCTAACATAACATTGATAGCATCGCCCAATAATCCTTTATAAAAGTTTCGTCCTAAACGGTAATCTGTCTTGAGAGGTCCAATAGTTGGTTCTATTCCTGCCCGCTTGCAAAATAGCTTATGTTTCTTTTTTCGTTGGTAGTATGTATCTTTAGCTCTTGGCGAATTGGGAATCAATATTTGTGTCCCGTTTATCTCTTTCCTACAATGAGATTCCCGATTACCGCACAGCGGAAGATGTGGGTGTGGATCGTCCTGAAAAAAACGAGATACTGCACAATATCCCACCCACACCCCAGCAAGCGGAGTTTATCGAAAAGTTGATGCAGTTTTTCCAAACCGGCGATGCCACAATATTGGGCAGAGAAAAATTATCGGAGTCGGAAGAGAATGACAAGATGATCAT
>JAVVTR010000053.1:0-590 GCA_036653535.1 Bacteroidales bacterium
ACATCTATAACATTTTCTTTAAGCGCATTAATTGCGTCTAATCCATTATGTACTAACGTAATTTCATGATTATATCGACTCAACCGACAAGTTAAATATTCAGAATACACCCGATTTTGAATTGCAATTAATATTCTCATTTTATTTCAACTCGTCAGTTTTTGTGGGACATAAGCCGCAATCAGCATTAATATTTGTATAGTTAACAATACAAAGTAAATATTACAAAGATAATATAAATAAACGAGATTGAGAAAAGAAAAGTAATAGAACTCGTGGTCCTATAGTAGTAAACTATTGCATAATCAACCCACCAACCACTTATCTACATTCCGTTTCTTCTTCGAGAAGTTGGCACCGACCTTGATCAGCTCACGTCCGTCCACTGTGTAGGGAATGAGGTAGCCCTGATCGTCAATCTGCACTAGTGCTTTCTTAGCGGAACCGGTAAGTTTGAACTCGAAAACATATATGTATCGGTCGGTCTTTATCACCATATCCGAACGACCGCGGGCGCTGTGTACTTCGGCTTCGGTGAACTGACCCATCAGTTTGGCTATGAGGTAGAACACCAATTGATAATGGCGTTC
>JAVVTR010000054.1:0-557 GCA_036653535.1 Bacteroidales bacterium
TATGCCGTTGCTAAATTATATGGTTATTGGATTATTGTGAACTACCGCGAGGCATACCACATGCACGCATCGAATGGAATCTTGTTCAACCACGAATCCCCCTTGCGTGGAGAAACGTTTGTTACCCGCAAAGTGACGCGCGCAGTTTCCCGTATCGCCCTAAATATGCAGAAAAAGACCTATCTTGGAAACCTTTCTTCTAAGCGCGACTGGGGGCATGCCAAGGATTATGTACGGGCAATGCACGCAATTCTGCAACAAGACGAGCCGTCCGATTACGTGATTGCTACCGGTATTACAACGACGATTCGCGATTTTGTCAAACTTTCGTTTGCGGAGGTTGGAATTGATGTTGAGTTTCAGGGTACCGGTCTGACCGAAGTGGCCGTTATTAATAACATTCGCGAGGATGTGTTTACTGCTAAAGTAGGAGAAGAGCACCTCGAAGCTATTACAAAGCGAATAGGGGAAGAGGTAGCGGGGGTTGATCCTCAGTATTTTCGTCCAACGGAAGTAGAGTTGCTGATAGGCGATGCGACCAAAGCCCGTACCCGTTT
>JAVVTR010000055.1:0-556 GCA_036653535.1 Bacteroidales bacterium
AGCCAAATGCCAATACTGTGGCTGTGATTGAAAAAATTAAACAGAAACTGCCGCAGCTGCGTTCGCAGATTCCCGCCGATGCGCAGCTCAGCATTGTGATGGATGGTTCGGAAATTATCCGCGCTGGACTGAATGAAGCGCGTGATACTTTACTGTTTTCGATGCTGCTGGTGATTATTGTGGTGGCGTTGATGCTGGGGCGCTTGCAAAGCGCGCTGGTTCCAAGCATTGCCATGCTGGTTACCTTGATTGGCGCAAGCAGCCTGATCTATTTGGCCGGTTTTTCGCTGAATAATCTCTCCATTATGGCGGTGATTGTAGCAATCGGTTTGGTGGTGGATGATGCGATTGTGGTGTTGGAAAATATCGAGCGCCACATTGAACAGGGGGAGCCGCCTGTGCAGGCTGCCCTTAAGGGTATTCAAGAAGTCGGCATGACCTTGATTGCTATGAATCTGGCCTTGGCGGTGATTTTTATTTCCGTGCTGTTTATGGGTGGCGTAATTGAGCGGCTGTTTAGGGAGTTTTCCTTAACGCTGGTATTTATCGTGATTTT
>JAVVTR010000056.1:0-548 GCA_036653535.1 Bacteroidales bacterium
GGTTCATATTACCCCTGCTCAAAATGGAAGCTTCACCGTCAAAAACGGAAGCAAAACTATTCACAATGGCGATCTTGTAGATAGTAATACCCGCCTTCAGTTAGTGGCAATTCCAGAGAAAGGATATGTATTTGATCAATGGTGGGATAAAGATACCCTCGCTACCAAAGAATATATACTCAAGAGTTCGGTATCCATTAGTGCATTGTTTAAAAAAGGACTTGCCGTAGAAGAAGAGCAAGGCAAATTAAATATCCGAACTTATACGAATAACCAAATTATTTATATAGAGTTGCCGGGAGAAGAAAGCTATTTAGTGGAAATTTATGATCTCCAAGGTAGGAGGATTCATTTCCAAAAGAATGCCATGCATACCATAAATTTCCCTATAAACAGTAAAGGAACTTATATTCTTAGAGTAAGAAATGCAACAGAAAAATGGGTTCAAAAAATTATAGTTTCATAGAGGCAAACTTAAATTAAGAATGGCTATAAAAAGCACAAGGGCTCTTATCTTCAAGATAGGGGCCCTTGCACTTTTTAGGGGG
>JAVVTR010000057.1:0-533 GCA_036653535.1 Bacteroidales bacterium
TGACCATGATCATTACAATTACGGAGATAAAAAATATACTTTGATTCAAAGTCAGCCTCTACTTTAATTATTTTAAGTTTAAATTTAATTATTAATATGAGTTAAATCACATGGGTGATTTACTCAGTTTTATTTCAATTTTTTATAATTTCAAATCAACGCTGCGAATTTAACAAAAAATAGTCCTACTAAGTCAACAAAAAAATTAACAATAATTGTCATTATTCGACATGTTTTATAGTTTTTGTATGTAAAACGACAAAATAGATCATATATATTTTTTGTTTTTCCGGAAAAATGTGTAGAATACGCCAAATGATTTCACACATAAAAATATAAATCATTGTTTTTGCTAATAATTAAATTAAAACTAATTAAGTGATGAAAATACAATAAAAATTAATTGTTCTTTTAGAAGACCGAGTGCCATATGAATAATTTAAAAGTTTTGATTACAAAATTATCTTCTTGTGCCCGTATAGCACTAGAAAAATCAGCCAACAGCTGTATAACCCAACACAATTATGAAATCG
>JAVVTR010000059.1:0-516 GCA_036653535.1 Bacteroidales bacterium
TGTTCGTTTAGAGCCTATGGATGTTGAAGAAGCTGGTAAAGAATACCAATTCGCTGAAGAAGTTGTCGGCGGTACTGTACCTAAAGAATTCTTTGGTGCAGTTGACAAAGGTATTCAAGAACGTATGAAGAATGGTGTATTGGCTGGTTACCCTGTTGTGGGTATCAAAGCGACATTATTCGATGGTTCTTACCACGATGTCGACTCTGACGAATTATCGTTCAAAATGGCAGGTTCTTACGCATTCCGTGATGGTTTCATGAAAGCGGATCCTATCCTTCTTGAACCAATCATGAAAGTTGAAGTAGAAACTCCAGAAGACTACATGGGCGATATCATGGGTGACTTAAACCGTCGTCGTGGTATGGTTCAGGGTATGGAAGACTTACCTGGTGGTACTAAAGCAATTAAAGCTGAAGTTCCATTGGCTGAGATGTTTGGTTACGCAACTTCTATGCGTTCTATGTCTCAAGGTCGTGCGACCTACTCTATGGAATTTGCTAAATATGCTGAAAC